>JAFROT010000046.1 GCA_017429525.1 Bacteroidaceae bacterium
GTGGCCTCTGGCAGTTAATCCTTCCTTTCTACAACAAAGGTAAGCAAAAACTGTTATTCTTATCACTTTTAATCGTTTTATTTAACGTTTTATATTTAAGAGTTCTTAATACTCTTAGTATTCGGCTGCAAAGTTAAAGTGTGAAATCTGTGAGACATAATTGATGTCAGCTTCGGTGCGAGATAAATGAAATATCAGTGCGATGATTAGTAGTGGTAGCGTTCGAGGCGTTCGAGGTGGTTGATGTCGATGTCATCGGCTATGCGTTCCCAGACTTGATAGGTGGTGTCGGATCGTGAGGAGAGGACGTAGACGCCGAGGAAGACGTAGGAGGTGTCGACGAGGTTCTTCATGAAGGTGATGAGGACTGGGGAGTTGGCCATAAAATCGAGGTAACGTTCCTTGTTGCGGACGGCCAACTGAGCGAGGGAGGCAGAGTCGGTAGGGTAGTCGTCTGGGTGGTAGTAGGTGGTGATGGTGGGCATCATGGCTGCTGAATCGCCGTCGTTGTGCCATACGGGGTGGTGGTATTCAGGTCCCCAGAAGTAGATGTGGGGATAGTCAGGGTGTTGTGTGTAGTAGGGGAGGAACTTATCGGGCTCGAGGCCGAAGGGGTGGAGGTAGTCTTCGTAGCTGGTGAACTTGGTGCCGAGATGTAGGATGTAGGGCTTGGGAGCACGGAAGTGGTGGATGGCGAAGGGAACGGCGATGGCGAGAAGAAGGACCCAAAAGACCCACCCCCAACCCCTCCCGTGAGGGAGGGGAGTGGCTGCGCGTAGTGAAGGGGCTTCGGCCGGTGTGGGGTGTGGGGCTATGCCGGGTGAGGGGCCTCCGGCCGTTGAGGTGGGGGATGAGGTGTCGGAGATAGAATCGTCGACCGCAGTCAGAGGGGCGGTGGGGGATTGTGCGGACAAGGTATCTGTTGTCGCTGCGGTCGGGGAATCTGCTGTCGTGACCGAGGCTTCTTCCGCTGTTGCGGTGTTGGCTTCAGCGAAGGTGGCAAAGGAGGGGTAGTCGATGAATTGGGCGAGGAGGTCGAGGGTGGATTGTCGAGGTGTGGAGGAGGCATCGTGGAGGTAGCCCCAAAAGCGCTTGAGGGTGGTGGGGCTTATGTGTTCATGGAGCTTCTCGAAGATGAGGTCGGCCAGAAAGCCGAAGTCCTTAGGCGTTCGGAGTTTGCGGCCGACGGTTTCTTCGATGGTGCTACGTAGAAGGTCTGATGCGAGATCTTGGGGCATGGGGGGGATTGGTAATGGACAATGGATAATGGACAATGGATAATGGACAATGGATAATGGAAAATGGATAATGGACAATTGATAATGTTTTTTTCGCCTTAAAAGCGGCTCTTATGAGAGAACTATTCTTCTCTATTCATTTTCCATTGTCCATTCTCCATTGTCCATTATGAATAAAAGGGGCTTAGTGCTCAACGAGTTGGAGACCATTGGTGAGGATGGCTTTCTCGTGGCGGAGGGTCTGCTGCCAGATGGCGTGGGTGGGCACGTCATAGTGGCTCCAGGCGCTGCCGGTGTAGTAGACAAAGGGTTGGCCTGGGGTGTAGGTGGTCTGGATGATGGCGTGACCTATGCCGCCGGCACGCTTCTCGGGGAGGGGGAGGAATTTAGTTGAGAGTTTAGAGCTTAGAGTTGAAAGTTCACTTTGTGATGACTTAGTATTGCCCTTCTTTTTCTTGGAATCTTTGAGAGAAGAATTATGAACTTTGGACTGTGGGCTTTGTGCTTGGGGAATAAAGATGCCGAGATAGTGTTCGCCATTCATGGTTTCGGGGTGGTCGAGAGCTTCGGCATAGGTGACAAAACCTTCCTTTTGGTTGAGGACATAGGCGTTGGGCGCGGACTCATGAACGACGATGCCGGCGCATACGGGAGTGGGCTGGGTGATACCTTCATAGGTGATCTCGACGCGGGCGAAATGGCTGCCGCAGTCTTGAGTGATGAGGCGAATCTCGCGGAACGACCCACCCCCAGCCCCTCCCGTAAGGGAGGGGAGGGTTTGCTCAGGCATGGTCATGCGGACGGTGAAGCGGAGTGGGCCGTTGTCGAGGATTTCGGCTTTCTCATAGTAAAGGGGATAAAGGAGGCTCTTGCCATTCATAAGTGCTGCGGCACCAGCACCAAGGGTGGCGCCTACGGTGTAGGCATCCATGCCGGCTCCGTGGTTGCGATGGTAGGTGTAGCCGCGGTGTACCTCGTTCCAGTTGAGGGGGCTCTTGGCACGTTGCATGCGGCTGTTGACAGTGTAGGAGGTGAGCTCGTTGTGGTAGAGCTGGTCTTGGATGGGATGCGGGGTGTTCTTGACGAAGGTGTCGAAACCGTAGGCCGTGTTCTTCATGTGCTTATGGGCATCGGGGCCGTAGAAGCGCCAGGCGCAGCGGTCGTTCTCCCAGACGAGGTCGTCCCAGCGGTTGGGGTAGATGCGTCCGTTGCAGGTGAGTTCGTAGTCGAGGGGCTGTCCTTTGTACATGGTCAGGGTGATGCTGTTGTGGGGACGGACGGTAGCGAAGACGATGATGCGGCCGTCGTGGGTAATCTGGTAGGGCACTTCGTTGCGGTCGGAATCGAGGAAGAAGAACTCTCGAGCAACGGCGCAGTTCGACTTCTTCAGCACTTCCATGTTGGTAATCTCTATGACCTGTGCGATGTTCTCGTCGGTGGGATTGGCAATCTCGTAAGAACCGAAGGACTCATGGCCGCGGTAGCGGAGCATCGGATCGAAAGCAGTAGGGCGACCGGTGAGAGAGGCGGTGGGGACACTGCTGCCCACATTTGCGGTGGGAGTGGTGGGGGTGTGGTGGTAGATTGAATTGAGAGTGGAGAGTTGAGAGTTGGGGGAAGGAGCATAGGGGTCGGCGTTGATGTAGCGGACCATCTCGCAGGCTGCAAGGAGCCAGGCACCGGTGCCGAAGGGAGCTTGGGAATGGGCATCGACGGTCTTGGTGGGGTCGGGCTTCTCGCCGATGGGTTGTACGAAGCCGATGCTGCCATCGGGCTGGAGGGCTGTCTCGGAGAGGTATTTCCAAGCTTTCATGATGACGGGGTTGAAGCGCTCACGGTCGAGATATCCGTTGTTGACACCCCAGAGCATACCATAAGTGAAAAAGGCTGTACCGGAGGTTTCGGGACCTGGGGCATCGTCTTCGCAGAGCATACTGCGGCTCCAATATCCGTCGGGGCGCTGGACACGGGCTACGCCTTCGGCCAGCTCACGAAAGCGCTGTACGAAGATGGGGCGGTTCTTGTAGTCGTGGGGCATGTCGGCCAGGACTTTGGCGAGGCCTGCGAGGACCCATCCGTCACCGCGTGCCCAGAAGCTCTTTCCACCGTTGCAAGCAGTCTTCACCTTCGGATAGATGTATTTGGCGTCGCGGTAATAGAGTTGCTCATCTTTATCGTACATGAGGCTATCGCTCCAAAGGAAATTCTCATAGAGTTTGTCGAGATATTTGATTTCGCCAGTCAGCTTGTACATCTTCGTCATGACAGGCATAACCATGTAAAGCGCGTCGGCCCACCACCAGAAGTGGGTGTCGGTCATGCTGCACTCGTGGCTCATGACCTCGATGGCACGTGCTACCTTGTAGGGGGCGGGGACGAGGTTGTACATATCAATATAGGTCTGGAAGCAGATTTGCCAGTCGCCGAAGAGGACAAAGTCCTGACCTTCGCCGTAGGTCTTGTACTTCCAATTAGCACGGTCGTCGGATTTCGCGCCTTTCCACTCGTTGTGGCGGCACCATTTGTCGGTGTAGGCGTACCAGTCGGCACGGCCCGTGAGGCGGTAGGCCTCCATATTGCCGGTGTGGTAGGCGGCATGATCCCAGAAGGAGCGGACGTAGGGCGTGTTGTGGGCCTGCCAGTAGTTGTTGACCTTGATGATCTGGTCAAGAACGCGGGCTGAGTGCTGGGTAGCTTCGGTGTAGGGGACGCCATCGAGGTAAGGGGTGGCGGCGTGGAGGGGAAGGGGTTGCAACAAAGTCGCAACGTACACGAAAAGGAGAGAGAGAAGGTGCTTCATTATCGTAGGATTTTCAGTTTTTTATGTTATGCTTTCAGAAGGGGCATGTATTTTTGTACGGCTTTCTTGACGAGGGCAATGGCTTCATCCATGGTGCCCCATATCTCTCCGCCGGCAGCATTCTTGTGACCGCCACCACCGAAAAATTCGGCAGACATCTCGTTGCAAGGGAAATCGTCGACAGAGCGAAGCGAGACGCGGATGCATGGGCGCTCGGTGTCTTCGCGGAGGAATACTGAGAGCTTCATGCCGAGAATCTGGAGCGGCAGGTTGACGAGGCCTTCGGTGTCACCATTGAGGATGCCGAAGCGGCGGCGCTCGGCGTTGGTGAGGGTCATGATGGCGGTGTGGGCTTTCTTCCAGACATCGAGCTTGACATAGAGCATATAGCCCATGAGCTTCATGCGGTTGGGGCTGTAGGTGAAGAATACGTTGCGGTAGATTTTGTCCTTGTCGATATCGAATTGGAGGAGGATGCTGATGAGCTCGTAGATCTCGGGACGGGTGCTTGCGTAGGTGAAGGCTCCTGTGTCGGTCATCATTCCCGTGTAGAGGGAGACGGCTTCGTCGTGGGTGAGGAGGGGGATTCCCGAGGGTAATCCCTCGGGCGCGGTGGCTACAGCGGTGAATGGAGAAGCGTTTTCTAATTCTAGGATGATGCGAAGGAGAACTTCGCAGGTGGAAGAGAGGTCAGGGTGGGAGATTGTGAGGTCGGCGATGCCAGGCTCTGGATCGAGGTGATGGTCGATCATGATGCAGCGAACGGAGCCTTCCTCTCCTCCACCAATGGGAAGGAGTGGCCGGATGACATCGCCGAGGGTGAACATACGACGGAGCTCTCCATGGTCGCACATGATGATGAGGTCGGCAGCTTGTACGATAGGACTTACCTCAGCCTCGTGGCCTTCGTAGATGAGGATGTCATCGGCCCCCGGAACCCACTTCAGGAAGTCTGGGAAGATATTGGGCGCTACGATGTGGATGTCGGCAGCTGGATAATGACGACGGATCCACGATGCAAGCGCCGTAGTGGAGCCGATGGCATCGCCGTCGGGACCACGATGGCAGGTAATGACGATGTGATGGGCGGCAGCGAGGAGATCGTGCCAGAGGGTGATTTGGTCCGTGGTTAGAAGACCCCCTCCCCGCGTCCCCTTTAGGGGGAGAGTGGATACTTTTGCGACTTGTATATTATCCATTATTGAGCTGGATTCCATTATTTATTGTAGGTGACTACTCCCTCGCTCAAAGGAAGGTGAGGGGGGTATTAATGGGTCTTGACGTCTGACCAGGCTGGGGGCTCTACGCCGAGGAGGTTCTTGACGAAGAAGTCGTAACGCTTATGTTCACCATAGGCTTCGCCAACTGTGTGGTGGGCGCCAGGGATGACGACGAGCTCGAAGGGCTTGTTGGCCTTGATGAGGGCGTTGGCAACTTGCATGGTGCTGGCAGGGTCCACATTATCGTCGAGCTCGCCGACGACGAGCATGAGGGGGCGCTGGAGGCGATAGGCATTCTCGACGTTGGAACATTCGACGTAGGATGAGTCGATGGGATAGGACATCCATTGTTCGTTCCACCAGATTTTGTCCATGCGGTTGTCGTGACAGCCGCAAGCGCTGTAGGCTGCTTTGTAGAAATCGCCATGGAAAAGAACGGCTGCAGTGCTCTCCTGACCGCCTGCCGAGCAACCGTAGATGCCGACTCGATCGGCGTCCATATACGGATATTTGGCAGCAGCGGCTTTGATCCAAGCAATGCGGTCGGGGAACCCTGCATCTTTGAGATTCTTGTAGCATACTTCCTCGAACTTCTTTCCGCGGTTGCTGGTGCCCATGGCATCGAGTTGGACAACGATGAAACCGAGTTCGGCGAGGGCGGTGGTGTAGTAGTTGAAAGCCTGGAAGGACTTGGGAACATAGCTGTCACCAGGGCCGGAGTAGATGTATTCGATGATGGGATATTTCTTTGTCGGGTCGAAATGAGTCGGTCGTTGGATGATGCCCCACATCGGTGTAACGCCATCGCGGCCTGGAGCTACGAAGATCTCAGGAGTGACCCAACCAGACGCGAGAAGGTCGGAGATGTCGGCTGTAGCAAGAGTTCTCTCGGCATCAGATTGACCAAGCGTCCTAACTTTGGTGACAGGAGGAGTGTCTTGTGTGGAATAGGTGTCGATGAGGGCAGAATAGTCGCTGTTGAAGCGAGCGCTGTGGTTGCCCTGTTCAGGGGTGAGGTCGGTGAGGCCTTTTCCATCAAGCCCGATGCGGTAATAATGAATATGGTAGGGGTCCTCGCCTGGATTGCGGCCATTGGCGGTGAAATAGAGGAGACCGCGCTCTTCATCGATATGGATGACGCGGCGTACACACCAAGAGCCGGAAGTGAGTTGGCGGGAGGGGCACTCGGACGCCGAGGCGAGGGAACCGCTGCGTGCTCTCTGCTGGGATGATTTCTTTTTAGACGTGGGGAGTGTGGTGTCGAAGAGGTAGAGGTGAGGGTAGCCGTCTCGCTCGGAGAGCCAGAGGATAAGGCTGTCGCCATGGAGGTCGCGACGGTAGTTGTTGGAGTAGCGGACGTAGGTATCGGCACGCTCTTCGATGAGGGTGCGGAGGGGGACGGTGTGGACTGTGGCGGCACTGCCACCACCTACGCTGAGCAAGGGAGTGCTATGCTTGGTGGAAGAGTTGTGGGGGGAAGCCTTGGCTGTGGAGCTTTGGGCGGCGGGGACCGCCATCTCATAGACGCGGTAGAGGTGGTGACCACGCTGGTTGTATTCGAAACGAATGGCGTGGCTATCATCGCACCATCGGGGGCCATCGAGGGAATATTGGTTGGCGATGAGTTCTGGAGAAGGCGTGATGGCACGGCCTGTTGCGACTTCGAAGATGTATGGTGTTTTCTGAGGCAGCTCGTCGCCGGGTTTGGCATATTCCTGCTTGTGAAGGATGGGCTGCAGTTGGTCGGCAGGTGAGGACTCGACGTAGTAGACGTAGCGCTTGTCCACGGGGCGGATGCGGTTGACGGCGACGTAGCGACTGTCCGGACTCCATTGGATGTAGCTACTGAAATAGTGGCTGAGGGTGCCTTCGGTGCTCAGTGCGCGTGCCTGGCTGCCATCGGGGCGTGCCACGTAGACATTGTCGTTGCGGATGAAAGCGACGAGGGAGGAGTCGGGCGAGAGAATCGGGTCGGCAGAGCGCTCGTCGTCGGTTTCCATCCAATGGCGTTGCTGTGGGCGCTTGGAGGGGTTGGCGATGAAGCGGGCTCGCTGGTTGTCGCGACGACCAAATTGCCGTGCACCATTATTAGAAGGTGCTTCGATGGGGCGCAAAGATGTGGTGTCGGCGAGGGTAACGGTGCCGTCGGGATTCACTTGTCCGAAATGCCATGCACCACGAGCTCCATCGGTGAGGTGGTATTGGAAGCGACCGTCGGGGAGCCAACGGGCATCGTCGACATGGTTCTTGATTTTGCTGTTCGTGAATGTGCGCGAGAGTGAGTAGGCGCGATTGTAGTCGTTGAGAGTGCCTTGGGCATGGAGGGGGGAGAGGATGGTGAATTGCTGTAATGCAGCAAAAAACACGACGAGGGAGAATCTATTCATTTTAGACGTGATGAAATGGCGTTATTTAATTTTGAGTTGAGCTTTATTAGCGTCTTTTTTGATTACGGCTGCGAATTCCTGCGGGCGAATGGTGACGGGGCCTGAGAGGAATTCAGGGATATTGTAGCTGCGCATGAACTGACGATGGTATAGGGGATTGTCCTGCGGCAGTTCAAAGGGACGTGAGAAGTGCCCGTTGCCATCGTGGTGAGCAATGAACGGACGAGTGAAATTGCCATCGTCGCGGCGCGAAGAGAAGATGACCCAGCAACCATTGCTCGACCATGAGTGATAGCTCTCGACATCATGGGAATTCAACTCAGTGATGTTGCGGATATGGGCGGGAAGGGGTGTGCGCAGGCCTTGTGCTTCGAGCAGGCTGTCGGCCAGCTCTTCGCGACGTACATTGTTGGCATTCTCGGGGTGAACACTTGCAGGTAGGTTGTGGGAGCTATAGAATACGACGGGCGTGGGTTCAACAGGCTCTGCTTGTGCGAGGTCCAAGAGGAAGAGGTCGGCATCGTTGTGCCAGATGTGGAAGACGCCAAACTTACCTTCAGTGAACATCAGCCAACGTCCATCGGGCGAGACCCGAGGTAAGGTTACGCTGCGGTTTCGGGCGACTGCATCGTAGATGAGTTCACGAGGGCCGAATGAAAGGGTCTGCTCGTTGAAAGGAATGCGGTAGAGATTGTACTGGACTTGCTTGTAGTTCTTGATGAGCTCGAAATCCATTTGAACGCTGTCGCGGCGCTCCCAATGGGCGCTTACGTAGTAAACATATTTCCCGTCAGGGCTCCAGAATGGGAAGCAGTCGAAATCGGTGGTGTCGCGTGTGATGGGCGTCACGGTGTTGTGCTCAAGGTCGTAGAAGATGAGGTTGCTCTTGGTGTCCTGCACCTCGATCTTCTGTACGTCACGTGTATGGAAGCTCTGTCCCGTATTGTTGGTGGAATAGACTATCCAGGGCTTGCGGGGATGCCAAGTGGGATAGACACCTGCGGAGATGGTTGAGTCGGTCTTGAGATCCACTTTCTGAACCTTTCCATCATAGGCGATGACGGTACCGCCCAGGTACTGACGGACATGAAACTGGATGCGGTTGGGGTTGTACCACTGTGCGTGGTGGCAGTTGATGCATTGTCCGTTGGCCTCGTCGGAGTTGATCATGTTGCCATAGATGAGGCTCTCGTCGAAGTTTTCAAGGCAGCGCTGATTAAGGGTGAGGTCTTCATACGTGACATAGGACGGCGAGATGAGTCGGTAGGAAATATAGGGGTCGATGCTGTCCTTGCTGACGGTAATGGTGAAGGGCTGATGGCGCTGCCATTTGTCGTTTTTCTTGATGAATACTTCTGCGCTGATTTTGCCCTCGGCAGCAAGTGCTGCGGTGAGCAGTTTACGCCATTTCTTTAATCCGGGACGTACGTTGTCACCAGCGATGGCGTATGCCTCGTTGCCCGCTGAGAGTCGGGTGACGAAGTCCGTCGCAGTGCTGTCGTGGTCGATGTGGAAGTGGAGGGGTGCGATGTTGACGGGCACGGTGACGCCAATGTAGTCGGGGTAGACAGAGGGCAGATCTTTCACCTCGACATAGGTTGAAGGCACGTCGGTAGTGCATGAGGAGAAAAGGAGTTGCGATAGCATCGCAACAAGAAAGACGGCGCGCAGGGCGTGGAAAGATGGGAGCAGGTGGAATCTAAGGGTGGACATTGTGGTGGTGAAGTGGATGTGGGGTGATGTGGAGGACGGGCTTAAATAGGGTGAGGCCATACTGGTCATGTTGACGTTCATTAGTTGGTCTTCTGATTACGCACGAGGAAATAGAAGTAGTAGAAGGTGTTGCCGAACTGTGGATAGAAGGCTACGGCTTTCTGCTCTTCGCTCATGGGGCCACATTGCTGGTTGAACTTCATGAAGCGTTCGTAAGTGTCGCGTACGTTCTGGTCGAATGGCATGTGGGAGATGTCCACTTTGTTCTCAAGGTGTCCGTAGAGGTATGCGGCCTCCTGGTAGTGGAGGGGCATGTGGACGTCGGGGTTCAAGGTGGCATAGCGCATGAAGCGTGGCCAGAAGAGGTCGATGTCCTTCATGATGAGCGCGCAGATGAGCGTCATTTCCTGGAAGAGTGGATCGTCGCCATTGCCTTTGGCAAAGGTCTGGAGCAGATACATCTCGACGAGCGTGTTGTCGCCGTCAAGGCGGTCGGGGTAGGTCATCATGTGGAGGATGGGCGCGAACTCCTTCATACCTTGTTCGTCGAGGAGCGGATGTCCAGCTTTGGCAGAGGCTTCGAGCTTCTCGAGGTCGAAGGCATCGGGCGTGGCGAGATACTTCTCATAGCGTTCAGCCCAGGCGCGGTGGAAGGTTGTCTTCTTCAGCAGATCGAGGTACTTGCGGGCGACTGTCCACTCGCGATTGAGGATGCTGGTGCGTGCCATGAACTTCAAGGTCTCGGCTTTCCAACCGAACTCAACACCATCCTCCATACACCAGCGATAGCAGAAGTTTTCCTTGCCGTAGTGGTAGTAGATGAGTTTGCCGCCAATCTGTGTCATGCGTACTTTCCAAGGAGCGTTCTGCTGAACGGCTCCTTCAGGGTAGAAGAACATCTCGTTGCCAGCACGTCCGAGGCGGAAGAGTGCCAGGTTCTTGTACATCACGATCTGTCGAGTAGGCTTGATGTCGCTGCTGCCATCGCGTGCGATGGTGAGCACACGCTCCCAGTCGAGTTCCTCGATAGCACGGTTCATGGCGAGTTCCTTCTGGAAATTGATGTCGTGATACCAGACGGCGCGTACGCCGAAGATGGCAAGGACGAGGAGGGTAAGCGTTATGAGGACTTTCAGGCTGGGCTTCAGCTTTTTGGCGAAGGCTGAGCCTTCGCCTGCACTGAACAACGTGAGGATGGCGAATGAGAGGATGATGGCGTAGTAGGGGATGCGGTAAATCTCGAAGGACTCCTTGCTGTAGCGCATGGAAGGCAGGGCGGCAACGTAGACAAATGTCCGTTCGGTCATCTCGAAGCACCATTGGTAGTAGATCTGCGGGACGACAGCAATGAGGAGGATGGCAAGAAGCAACCTCACTCCTAACCCGTCTCCCAAGAAGTAAAAGCGTGAACGTATGCTCTTGTCGCTCTCGTCGTGGGCGTTAGCCTCGCTTGCTTGAACTGATGGCAGGATGGCCAGCAGTCCTGTAGCGCCGAGCGCCCATGCTCCGAAGAAAGGATAGCCCAGGATGCAGACGAGAGTTATCCAGAGTAGGCGCATCCAGCGTGCGACTTTGGGCGGAAGACTCTTGTCGAACAACCGCTGTAGGACCAAGCACAGCGTGGCGAAGAGAACGCCTACCGTAGGCACGAAAAGGTGGCCTTGCAGCTTCTGGTAGAAGAGCCAGTAGCCTGTCTGAGTGATGCAGGCCAAGAGGGCGAGGGGAAGAAGCGCTGTCAGCAAGAGCCATGGACCGCGCAAACGATAAGTCCAAGCAAGCAAGAGACAGATGATGAGCCATAGCCCACAGAGGATGCTGACGCCCAGCCCAGGATAGTAGAAATACTGAGTGAGGTAGGTGGCCAACCATGAGGCCGCACCGCCAGGGTACTGCATGAGCGTCTTCCAATACAGGGTAGTGGGTAGCCACAGGTTAAGCTCCTGGGCTCGCAGCAACATCTCGCTTTCTTCCTGTACCAATTTGAAGCCTGCGAAGACGAGCAGGCCAAGTACAATCAGGGCATATAGGGCACTATTGTTCAGCCATTTGCCAACCGATGAAGAGGAGGGCGTTGAAGACTGTGGTGCTTTCTTGTTCTCTTTTCCTTTCATTGCTATGATGCTATTCGGGATATAAAAGCTGAATTTATCAGGATAAAAACGTGAATTTATCAGGATAAAAGCACAAATTTATCAAGATAAAAATACGAATTCATCAGGATAAATCCTGCAACTTATTTCTCTCAGAGGTTGTGGTTGTATTGAATAATGGTTGCCCACCCCAGCCTTATCGGGCAGGGGTGGGCAGAGCTTCAATGAGTAGTTACTTCGCAGGGTGGACGATGTAGGTAAAGGTGTGGTCGGCATACTTGGGCACGAACTGGTCTTGCGGCCATGCGCCCCAACTGTTGACGCAGCCGACGCCCATCTGGAAAGCACGGAGCTGAAGGATGGTGTAGTCGCGTGCCACGAGGTCGCCGCTATGGCTCTGGTGAGCATCCTTGCGCGGGCCGTCGTCGAGGTCCTCGATCTCGTAGGGGAGTGCGGACACTTCCATGGGACCGCATGCCAGGAATGTTACTGCCGGATGGCCAGCAGCTTTCATTGTCCATGAGATTACGTCGCAGTGATTGCCGCTTTCTTGCGGGCGAACGTATTTATCCCAATACTCGTCGGCCACGTTGGCTGTGTAGTAGCCCACGAAGGCGTTGTCCTTGCGGTCGCAGTAGTTCTCGACGGGGCCACGGCCCAGGTATTTGGCTGTGTCGTAAGCTTTGGCCAAGCGCCATGTCATGCCCATAGCCATCATCTGCGGTTTCTGAGCAGCCTCTTCATTGACGTCGAGTTTTTCGGTGACGATGAGTTCGCCCTTCGGGGTGAGGACGTAGGTCATCGTGAGGTCAGCATCGACGGCATCACTGTGGTACTTGACGATGACAGATTTGCTCTGGTTGTCGAGGTCGGTGCAGTCCATAGACTTCTTGTCCCAGCGGGCGTATTTCCACGCGCCGAACTTGTTCTGGAACTGTGCGCCGTAGTCGTTGTCGGTAGGTGCGCGCCAGAAGCTGGGCTCTACGCTCTTGCGGTCTTCAAGAACGGGCTTGCCATCGATGTCGAAATAGTCGATGTTGCCTGTCCACTTGTTCCAAGTGACAGAGGTGCCGGCTGCGGAGAGGGTGAGCCATGCTTTGGCATCGTCCTTAGTGACGCTGGCGGACGAAACGCCAGCCACTGAACCCTTAGCGGACTTGGATTTAGCTGTAGTCGGTGTGGGAGCAGCATCAGCCAAGACCTTGGCAACGTCGGGATAGGAGTAAGGCTTGAGCTCGAACTGCGATTTGGCGATGACGTGGCCGCGCTTGAGCAGACCACGGTCGGCTTTGAGGCGGAATTCGACGTTGACGGCTGCCCACTGGCTACCAGCGATGTAGCTCTTCAGCTCTGAGAGCATATCGGCCGGAATATTGAAATGCATGCGCTGCTGCGGAGCGAGCTTGAGGGGTATAGGCAGAGTGTAGGACTCTTCTTTCAGTGTTCCGTCCCATGCTTGTATTGTGGCAACGACCTCAATGTCATCGGTGCCGCGGAAGAAATATTCGTTGTAGACATCCGCCTCGCCATCGAGCAACGTCTTGCCCTCGGGCACGGTGACCCAGAGGTCCTGATAGTAATATTGTACCTCGTAAGCGTGCGGATGAGGTATGCGGTCAGCTGAGATAACACCGTTGCAGTTGAAGTTGTGGTCGGTGGCGGGATAGCGACCGAAGTCGCCTCCGTAGGCCATGATCTCCTTGCCCGTCACGCGGCTCGTGGCGCGCATGCCCTGATCGACGAAGTCCCAGATGAAGCCGCCTTGATACTTAGGATACTTACGCACGAGTTCCCAGTACTTGGCGAAGCCGCCCATGGAGTTGCCCATAGCGTGGGCATATTCGCACTGTATGAGGGGGCGTGGGTTGTCGCCTTGGCAGTAGCGCTCGCAGTTGTTGTAGTCGTAGTACATGGGGCAGAAGATATCGGTCTTGCCGTTCTGGTGAGCCTGCTCGTACTGCACGGGGCGTGAGGTGTCGATGGCCTTCACTGCATCGTAAGCGTCCTCAAAGTTCTTGCCGTAGCCGGCTTCGTTGCCGAGGCTCCAGAAGATGATGCTGGGGTGGTTCTTCTGCACGTGAACATTGTGCTGGTTGCGCTCGACGTGAGCTTTATGGTAGATGGGGTTCTTGGCCAAAGTGCGGTCGCCATAGCCCATTCCGTGGCTCTCGATATTTGTCTCGGCAACGACATAGAGACCGTATTCATCGCAGAGGTCGTACCAGCGTGGGTCATCGCTGTAGTGGCAGGTGCGTACGGCGTTCATATTGAGCTGCTTCATCACCTTGATATCCTCAATCATACGCTCTACGCTGACGAGATAGCCGCCATCGGGGTCGAGTTCGTGGCGGTCGGCACCCTTGAAGAGTACGGGCTGGCCGTTGACGAGGACCTGTGCATTCTTGATCTCAATGCTGCGGAAACCAACGCGCTGACGGATGGACTCGATGGTGTTGCCCTTCTTATCCTTCAGGGTGAGGGTGAGGGTGTAGAGGTTGGGGAGCTCAGCGCTCCATGCTTTGACGGCTGGAACGGTGAGGGATGCGGTGGCACTGCCACCGCCTACGCTAAGCGAGGTGCTGCCGGCGGGCTGGCCAGAGGGAGAGGTGAGGGTGGCTTCGACGGTGTAGCCCTTGGCAGTAGGAGCCTTGATGTCGACATCGAGTTGACCGTCGCGGTAGTTGTTGACGAGGTTCTGGTGGACGAAGATGTCCTGGATGTGAGCCTTCGGGCGGGCATAGAGGTAGACTTCGCGGGCGATACCGGTGAAGCGCCAGAAGTCCTGGTCCTCGAGGTAGCTGCCGTCGCACCAGCGCATGACGCGCATGGCAATGAGGTTCTCGCGGCCGGGCGTGAGGTATTTAGTGAGGTCGAATTCAGCTTCCATCTTGGAGTCCTCGCTGTAGCCTACGTGCTTGCCGTTGACCCAGACCTCGAGGTTAGAAGTGGCAGAACCGACGTGTAGGTAAATGTTCTGTCCTTTCCAGTTAGCCGGGATGGCCACTTGGCGGCGATAGGAACCCGTGTAGTTGTTGCGCTCCTCGACGTAGGGTGGGTTGGAGTCAAACTGAGTGTCCCATGAGTAGCCTACGTTCTTGTAGATCTTGTCGCCATAGCCGTTGAACTCAAAGAGGCCGGGAACGGGGAAGTCGACCCACTTGGAGTCGTCGAACGTCGTGGTGAAGAAGTTGGCAGGTGCCTCATTGTGGTTGAGTGCGAAATGGAAACGCCATTTGCCCTCAAGAGAGAGATAGCGTTCGCTGGCGCTCTTGTTGCCTCTTGCAGCTTTGTCGGCGGTCTCGTAGGCAAAGAATGATGCGCGTGGTGCTTCGGTGTTGACGCGCGTGATGTTGGGATTCAGCCAAGCCTCTTTCTGGGTTTGGGCGTGGGATGAGAGTTGCGACATAGTCACAACAAACAGGACGATGAATAGTCTTTTCATTATCTTCTTTTTGGTTTAGTTAGTCTGTTTTGAGTGCGAAGATACAGAAAAATGTTTTTCGCACCAAACTTTAGGACGAAAAAGTCAAGATAAAACGAAAAGTGCTGCCTGACGTGTGTCAGACAGCACTTGAATATTAACCGTTCTTGATGGTGAACAAGGGTATCAAGGAAGCTTGAAATACCAGTTGCTCTGGTTGAGCAGATGCGAGTAGAGAGCTGCGTTGCGCTGTCCGCTACGCTCTGATACACGCTTGGCAAATTGTTCGACACCTTCGGTGCCCCCAATGAAGCGACTGTAGCAGAGGAGGTCGAAGAAGCGGTTACCCTCGAAGGCGGTCTCAAGACCTTGTTCTTCGAGAATCAACGCTGCGATGGCCTTCTGGACGGTGCGCAGGTTGGCGGGATCGTAGATCTCGGCCTCGGTGAGCGGCGTCTCCTGTCCCTCGTAGAGGGCGAGCATCTTGTTGATCTGGTCGACGTAGTTGTAGGTGGTCATCGGCTCGTTAAGACGCAGCTGTCCACAACCTCGAGCGTGAATACCCATCGTGACCGGGCCATTGGGGTTGATCTCTTGGAGATCGTTGCTGATGTTGTACTCCGTTATACCTCTGAACAGGCTGAGCGATGTGCGGTTGGTGTTACCACGGAGGTAGTAAGTAGCGAAGTTGAGGAAGCCAGTATTCTTGGCTTTCTCCATCTCACGACGAGCGATATAGTCGCATACGACGAGACCGCCAGCGGTCTGTTGCGAACGTGTGAGACCAACACGTGCAGTGTGTGCGTTGATGAAGGCATTTTTCTCTTCGTCGGTCTCCAAGGTGTCAAGACCAGCAGACAGGCTTGCCAGGAAGGTGTCGTAGTTGTCATAGAACGTTGTGTCGGCGTCCTCAACATCCTCAACAAGGGTTGGGTCGTAGTACTTGAAGGTGTCGAAGGGATAGTCAGCCTCTTCCGTGGGCACCCAGGCTCCTGTTCCGATGAGGCCGTGACGGAGGATGGCGAAGGCATAGCCAGGGAAACCAGCGCCGTTAAGGGCCTCTGCGAAGCGCAACCAGATGCTGGCCTTGCGGTAGATGACAGGATAGGTGGTGGAGAAACCGCCACCAGGATTCTGCTTGACAACGAAGCGTACCTCGTCCTGAGCACCTTTCTCGTAGTCAGTGTAGGTGTCGGTGGCCATCCAGAAGCGGGCGTCGCCGGCGCCTGTGAAGACCGTGCAGAGTTCGCTACCATCGGGGCCGATGTAGGCCTCGTAGTTCTGAGCCTTATTGAGATTGGTGTAGGCTTTGGATGCATCCAGCTGATGCTCGAAATTGGTCTTGAGGCTGACCGAAGCCGTCGTCACGCTATCGGCAGCAGACGTGTTGACGCGGATTGTGGCATCGAAACCAAACATCTCGTTTACGCCGCGCAGCACCTCGCCCCACAGCTTGTTGGTATTGCTGGGGATAATGGTAACGAGTTCAGCATCCAGACCGGTAGCAGTAGTGTTGTTAGAGAACATATTTCCCCAACTCAAATTTAGACCACTGTATTGCTCAGTCATTCTCGATTTCAACATCACTCCATAGAGGGTGTTCGGGAGCAGTGGACCACCCTTGTTGGAGTTGAGGAAGTTGTAATAGTACTGAGCAGCCATACGGTAGTCGGCCTCAGAGCCTTCGCCCTGTGCGCGAAGCAGGTACATGTCACCGAGGACGAGGTCCTGCGGGAAGATGCACTGTGAAGCGGAGGCAATGGTGCGGGTGTAGCCATAGCTATAGTAATCGGGGTAGGGGATGACGCGGATGCTGTCGCCAGCATAGAGGCTGGGGATGTAGCGCACCTCTTCTACCTTCTGTGCTACGCCACTTGTAGCAAGTGAATTCGCATCAACATAGCTCTCTGCCTTGCGGAACTCTTCCATGTCGGCGGTGGAGAGCATAGGCTTCTCAAAATAAGGTACGCGCCCGTAGGTGAGCACCAGTTGCAGATAGGCCCAAGCACGGATGCTGACGACCTGCGAGTACTCACTCAGCATGAGCGAGCGGTTCAGGCCCGACACCTTCGCCGTATCACAACGCAGGATGTAGGCGTTGCAAGAGTTGATGATGTGGTAGAAGTCGGTAGCTTTGAGGAAGCGGTTGGAACCATCGGAAGCATCGCCCGACAAGCCGAAATCAAGAATGGCGCTGATGGAGTCGCTCACGTACTCGGTGCCCTCGACCATATCACCGCGGCACTCGCCCAGCAGGACGTAGCGCTCAGCGACGTGTTGCAGGCTGCGCAGGATGCCCCAGTAGCTGTAGAGGGTATCTTGAGCCAGCTCGTCGATTTCGATGTGGCGATCCATATCACCTGTGAGCATGTCCTCGCATGAGGAGAACCCCATGCTGAGGGCCAATGCAAGGAAAATAGATGCAATGATATTCTTTTTCATCATGATATCGTATTAGAGATTGATGGAAACACCCAGGTTGAAGTTGCGGCCCGTGGAGAGCAGACCCGTGTCGATGCCCTGATAGAGGGCGCTGTTGCGAGCGCTGGTCTCGGGATCGATGCCGAGGTAGCGGGTGATGATGAACACATTGTTGGCTTCACCCCAGACGCGGAGTCCCTGCAGCCAGTCGGAGTGCACGGGAACGACATAGGTGAGGCGAACATTCTTGAGCTTGAGGTAGCTGCCGTCCTCGATCCAACGGTCGGACATGCGCTCGTTGTTGCGCCAGTCCTCGTTGTCGATGTAGCAGACCTTGGGGATGTCGGTGCGCTGGCCTTCGTAGGTCCAGCGATTCTGTACAGCCGTTGTCTGGTTGTAGGTAGTGTTGCAACCTTCGATGATGGAGCGCTGGTAGTTGTAGACATCGTTGCCGAGCGAGTACTTGAAGTTCACGTCGAGGCGCAGGTTCTTCCAAGTGAGGTTGGTGAAGATGTTGCCGTAGATGTCGGGATTGGGGTTGCCAATGGCTACCTTGTCGTTATCGTCGATGATGCCATCACCGTTCTGGTCGATGAAGCGAACGTCGCCAGCCTGGAAGTTGCTGTAGGGGCGCTCCTTCAGTCCGGTGGGGTACTTCAGGTAGTCATTGTTGCCAGCTGCGCGGGCTTCGGCATCGTCAGCGAGGACGCCGTTCGTCTGCCAACCATAGAAAGTACCTGCTGCGTAACCGACAGCGGTGAGGATGTTGTCGCGACCATAAATGCCGACGGTGTGGCCGTTGATGACCTTGTCGATGGCACCCGTTGCGGTGTTGCGGAGTATGATCTGGTCGCTCTCAGGCAGCTTGGTGATCTTGTTGTTGTAGTGACCGATGCTGGCACCGATTTCCCACTTCCAATCCTTCTGGTTGACAAGGGCGGCAGCGGTGTGGAACTCAAAGCCGCGGTTCTTCAACTGGCCGTCGTTGGTCCAGTACTTGCCCAGACCTGAGAGGAAGTCGAGATCCTTCATGGTGAGCAGGTTGTCGGTCTTGCCCCAGAAGAGCTCGATGCCGGCATTGAGGCGGTTGTTGAGGAACGAACCTTCGAGACCGACGTTGTAGCGCGTCGTGGTCTCCCATTGGATGCTGGTGTTCTCGATGTTCTTCAGTACGAGACCGACGGTGTTCTCGCTGTGCTGCTGGCTCTCCCAGTAGGTGCGGGCAGCGTAGTAGTCGATACCATCGTTACCACTCTGGTCTACGCCTGCAGTGAGCTTCAAGTAGTTGATGCCACGGAACGTCTTGAACCAATTCTCGTTGCTGATGACCCAACCGAGCTGCAGGCTGGGGAAGATGCCCCAGCTTACGCCGCCGAGGTGTAAGCCGTCCTTCGTGTCGTGGCCGAAGCGGCTGCTGGCCTGGCTGGAGA
Organism: Bacteroidaceae bacterium; assembly: GCA_017429525.1. Classification (GTDB taxonomy): domain Bacteria; phylum Bacteroidota; class Bacteroidia; order Bacteroidales; family Bacteroidaceae; genus Physcousia. The sequence continues at coordinate 18,721 of JAFROT010000046.1, forward strand.
CGATGAACTGTGCGAAATACTTATTCTGGTAGTTGTAGTCGGCATTGAGGTAGTAGGACATGTCGATCCAGTTGTCCTTGGTACCACCATAGTTGACATACTGCATGTTCTTGGAGATGTTGGGCAGTTTGTCGTTCTCGTTGTTGTAACCACGCATGTAGCTGTAGCTGTAGCTGTAGTTGTTGTAGCGCCAGCCGCCGAATACGTTGATGGTGTGGGCTCCGTAGTTGTTGCCCCACTCAACGCGGAGATCGTTGTTGATGGTGGTCTCCTTGGTGAACTGCGATTTCAGCACGGATGAGATCTCGCCAAGGTCGGTGAGGAAGTAAGGTGTCGTACCGTTGATGGGCAGGAAGTACTTCTCGTTGTTACGGTCGAGGCGATAGCCGAAGCGGTCGCTGATGGCGAGCTGCTTGGTGATCTGATACTTCGGTGAGAAGTTGAGGCTGATTTGCGTGAGCTCAGCATAGTTCTTGTTCTTGCCCTTACCATTCTGGATAATCCAGTAGGGGTTGCGCAGACACTCGTTGATGTCGTAGTCGAGGGCATGAGGGAAGGAGAATGGGTTCTTGACCCACTGGCCTACGCTGCTGGTCGAGGCATACTTACCGGCATACTCGTGAGAGAGCTCGAGGCGTCCCGTGTTCTCGTCGTGATAGTAGGCATAGGGCGAGATGAACGGTGCCTGCAGGATGCCGAGTACGTTGGTCGAACCGATGTTCTGCATATCGTAGCTCTCGCTCCATCCGTTGTCGAGAACATTGTAGCTGGTCTGGTTGTAGGCGATGTCGAGGCCGGCGTGTACCTTCTCGAACACCTTGATATCGGTGTTGAAGCGGAGGTTCAGACGGCTGAAGTCGTTGCCCTTGAGGGTAGCGTCGCCTTTGGTGTAGCCGAGCGAGAGGTCGTACATACCGATGTCATCACCACCTTCGACGCTCACCTTATAGTTCTGCGTGAACGCTGTGTGATACATGTCCTTCTGCCAGTCGGTGTTGTTGTGGAACACGCTGCGGTAGTAGTTGCTGCTCTCGGGAGCCTCGTTGAGGAAGGCATACTGACTGAGGTTACCATTGGTGGACTCGCGTACGTCTTTCACCGTACCGGCCAGTTCACTCAGGTAGTTGCGATAGGCGCTACCATCCATCATCTTGACGCGGTTGGGCGCCAGCTCCACGCCGCCATAGATGCGCACGTTGATCTTCGTGGCCATGCTGTGACCGCGCTTGGTCTTGATGATGACGACGCCGTTGGCACCTTTTGCGCCATAGAGAGCCGTTCCATTCTTGATGACTTCGATGCTTTCCACATTCTCGGGGTCTAAACCTGCGAGGATGTTGTTGTAGAAGCCCTGATGGAGGCTAGTGCGCTCCTCTTGCGTGTCAATCATGTTGCCATCGATGATGAACAGGGGTTGTGCCGTTGCGTTCAGCGAGTTGATGCCTCGCAGGGTGAAGTAAGCACCTTGGCCGAGCAGAGCGCTGCGGCTGGAGGAGTGGAGGTCACCTTCCAGGAGGTTCTGCATGTCGCTCTCGATGTTGATGGAACTGGTCTGATCGAGCATTACTTTGCGCGATGACGTGATGTTAGTGCCATCTGTGTAGTAAGTCCTGAACTGGTTGCTCAGCAACTTGGCGTCTTGTCCGGTTTCGCCTTTGATGGCCATTTGCAAGAGGTTGTAGCCAGGGGCGTCGATAACGACGGCGTGACAGAACACGGGAACCTTGAACTTGTAGGTACCGTCCTCTTCGGTCAGCGTGGAATACTTCGGGAGTTGCAGCGCCTGGACGCGTACGCCGCCCATGGGAGCACCAGTGGCAGCGTCCGTGATCACACCAGCCACCGATTTCATCTCATATTGCTTCTCAGGCTTCTTGGCAATGCGACGCTTGACCAACGCGATGCTGTCGGCCTCGGCGATTGCTTCCTCGTCAACCTCATCCTGTGCCCACGCTGGAGCAATGCTGACTCCGAAAGTGAGCATCAGACAGAGTGCGAGGCGGAAAGCTTTATTGAGGTTGGATTGATAGAATCTCATACTCATGATTTCAGATTTGTTTAGGGTACACATTAATTGTCTTTCCGAGCTTTCAGGATGATGCGATCCAGCGAGAAGGTACGTTGGTAGCCTTCTTTCTGGAGGTTGCTACCGATGGTCTGCGACTTGATGATGGCAGTGGGGTAGGACTTCCTGAGGTTACGGTAGGAGTAAGGGAACGTGAAGGTGCCCGCGTAGATGGTGTCAACTTTCATGCCATCATAGTCGAAACGCATGTCGGCAGAACCCGTCGTGGTTTCCTTGCCGTCGTCGCTCAAGTAGGTGAGCTGCAGCTGCAGCTTGTTCTTCTTGAAAGGCGTTTCGCCGGGAGTGAAGGCAACGATAGAGTCGGGGTTGACACGATAGAAATCGGGAACCATGACTACGTAGATGTCATAGGGGATATTGCTGCGAATCTGACGGTCAGCCTCAGTGTCACGGAGGATGAATTCAGCTGTCGGAGCGCCATTGCTACGCGAGAAGGTCATGAAGGTGTTCTTGCTGACCTTGCCGAGTGCGCTGTCGTTGGCCAGAGCACTGGTCTCGCTGTTGAAGCTGTAGTTGATGTAGTCGGCATTGTAGGTGCGTTCTTTCTGCTCCTGATTAGTCAGGTTGTAGCGTACGTTCTGGAAGACGCTCATCGGTTGTACCTTCACCTCAACGTCGGTGTACCCATAAGATTCGGGATAGTTCCAATGCTCAACGGGGAAGACGATACCATTACTTACCGTGACGGGTTGCTGTCCGTCGAAGATGAGGGGCTTCACGTCCTGGGTGGCCTTCTCGTCGATGGTAAAGGTATCGGAACGCGTGTTGAAGAGCTTCACAATCTGGTGCTGGAGGAAGGTCTCCACGGTCCAGAAGTTAGGCTGTTCGGGAATACGCTTCTGCCCACGTACGTTGAACACCAGAGGTGACACCATATCCATATTGATGGCGACGTCCTTCAGGGAGTCGGTGACGGTGAGCGTCATGCCGCGCTTGGCCGTGTTGTCGTCCTTGACGAGGGCGTCCTCTTTGGTCTTGTCGAAGTAGGTGTTGGCATAGGTGTACCATGATTCGACCTTCTTGTAGGCTTCTTCCCAAGCAGCGTCGGTCGGGAGCACCATGGCCCAGATACTATCCTCGGCTTCGAGGTTGGCACCGACGCCCTTGTGAGGCATCACCCATTCCACGGATTGTGGGCTATACTCGTAAGAGTAGAGGGAATTATAGCGTGTGTAGACACTATCGACATAGATAGGTTCGCCCGTCTCGGGGTTGGAGCCGGCCTCTGCGCTGAGGTTGGAGTTGAAGTAGAGCGTATCGTGCTGCTCCAGCCAGCTGTTCAGATGGCGATAGAGGTGGTCATTGGCGCGGATGTACTCGTAGACATTGTAAGCAAACGGTGAGACGACGCCCAACTTGTGGAGCACACCGTTCGTGGCGGGAATGTTGGCAGCCTTGAGCGGAGTCTTGGTCGTGGGCTGCTCGGAGCGGTCGAAATAACCGAGACGGTCGAAGTAGCCTTTCTTGTTGTTGACCATGATGATCTTCTCGGGGCCTGAAGCCAGGTTCTGACCTGTTGCCACGTAGCGGTTACGAGCGATGTGGTTACCGACCAGGCGGAGGAATACGTCGTAGGGGCGCACTTGTACGAGCGAGTCGTAGTAGTGGGTGTCGGCGTCGGTCAGCGCATCGTTGGTAGGTGCGAAGACGGTCAGCATCTGGTTGCTGTTGAGAACGTCCTTGAAGGTGTAGTTCGCAATCGGATGTCTTTCGTCCTTGAAGGCGGGGGTCTTCTCGGCAATCTTGGCGAAGTTGCTCAGATCGGGATTCGCTTTGATCTGCTCCCACAAGGTGAGGGTCGCATTCTCGCCGACACCGCCTCCGTCTTGGACATCAAAGTGGTCATCAGCGCAGGAGGGGAGTAGCGCTAAGGCTACTCCGAGGATTCCTGCCTGGATGCATCGTGTGATTTTTCCTTGTATCATAGTTTGAAAGTCATTTTATTAATTACCAATAGTCCTCAGGTTCGACAGGATTGTCGTAAACCTCCTTAGAGACGAACTCGAAGTAGTCCATGAAGAACTGGAGGTCCTTGTTGTTGAGCACGTTCTTGAAGCGGATGTAGTAGGTCTTGTCGGGGTCGAGGTCGGCACTGACCATGATACGTCGTGTGACGTGTTCGCCCTGAATACCGATGTTGGCTCCGGCACCGTTACCGATGTGGAAGTACTTCGGGCCCTTCATGAATCCGCGAGCGCGGAGCGACTTCGTAATCTCGTCTTGTTCGTCGATGGGAAGGTTGACTTCAGACGAATAGTCGGCATCAGTAGCATAACCGAAGGTTGAGGTCTGGTTGCCATTCTGGAAGCGATGGCGTACGAAACCGATGCGGAGGTCCATAGGAATACCTGCAGCAGGCATATACTTGGTGTTGTCGGCGAAGTAGACCTGACACATACTGCGGACGCTGGAGCCGGCGCTGACGCCGAAGCGAATCTCGTAGTGTCCTCTTGTGGGAACGGGAGGCAGCTTCATCGTGAATTCATACTTACCGATGATGTTGTACTCGTCCATTTGATAGTTACTCCATCCACGGTCGTGACCTGTGAAGTAGTAGAACTCAGTGCCTTCCTGCATCTGGACGTCGGCCAGGTAGGGGTAGTTCTGTGGGAATCCGCGGGTCTGGCTGGCGCCGTAGGAGTAGTTGCTAAGCGGGCGACGGAGGTCATTGTTCATCATCTCGGGGAACATGGCTGCCATGTCGATGCGGATACGTTCACCGCCGAGGCGCTTGGCCACGTTGTCGGTGTAGACCAGCATACGCTCGATGGGGTAGATGCAACCGTTGAGGAGGTTCAGGTGTTCTGCGCCACCGTCTGTCTCGTAAAGGATCTTGTTACCTACGTTCTCGTCGGGGTACATGGCAAAAGCATTACCTACGTCGCGGAACTTGCCGCTCTCATGGTAGTCCTCGATGTTGAGGCCTTCAGGACCGAACTCGCCACGTCCGTTACGCAGGATGGGGAAGCGGTTGAGGTAGATGCCATCAGACTCGGCGCTCTCGAAGATCTTCAGCAGACGGCGCTTGCCCATTGTCGTGAAGTACTCGTAGACGGGGATCGTGTAATTCGTACCAGAAGTCTTCCAGTAGTAACCACGCTCGTTGTAGTGGATGACGAGGCGGTCGCGGCTGAGCTTCTCAGGCAGGATGTGATACGTGACGAACAGGTTGACGATGTTTTTCTCGTTCTTGAAATCGTTATCGGTCGTGCCGTTGGGATAGGCACCCTTGGCGATCAGGTATTCCTTGACATCCTCAGCGGTAATATCTTCGGCCGCCTTGCCGATCTCAGCCTCCCAGAGTTCATCGGGTTCAGCAAAGATGGTGAATCCGTATTTGCGGTGTTCGGGAATCGTACCGGTCTGCTCTGTCGGGTGGACACGCAGGTCTTTCACCTGTTGCGTCAGGAAGAGGTCTTCCCAGACGTCGTCGCGCGTCTTGCTAAGGGTATCTTCCAGACCGCAGGCCAGGATGAGTTTGGACATGACGAGGTAGCCGCGTTTCTTCTCAGCTACCCACTGGCGGAAGATATCAGCCATCGTATCGTTGCTCGGGGCGATGACAGCATGCACCTCGTGGACACGGCCGTTGATGGTCTCAATGTCACGGTTGTTGAGGTCGATGAGCGCCACACCATTGATGAAGATGGAGTCGGTCTGCTCAATGGACGTCTTGTAGAGCTTGCGGTCGTTCATATTAGCCGTCTGGAACTCATCGTTATCGTCCTTGGCTGCAATGTCGCCTACTTCGTAGACATCATCATTGCGGCTACCGTCGATGACGCTGTTCAGGACGATTACCTTACGTACAGAGTCCAAGGTCTCCTCGTTGGGAGCACCTTCCCAAGTGGGCTGGTTGAAGATGCCTCTGGTGTACAGGGTATCGAGATAATCCTGGATGGCCTTGTTGTTGGGAGCAAAGCAGGTGAATTTGCCACGTGCTGAGAGCAGCTGAGCCACAGTGGACTCGGAGCGTCTGCTGATAGGCACTTGGTTGATCAACTTGACGTACTCAGAGTAGTTGGAGTCGCTCTCCAGGTAGGAGAGGACGGTGTACTCCGTCAGGGTAAAGCGGGCTGATGTGTCGATATCCTCGGTACATCCGATGGCGAGGGCTCCGATGAAGAACGCCGCCAGTGCCAGCTTGAGTTGATGAATTTTTGCGATATGTTTCATAGTCGTATGATTTAGCTTGGGGATGACGTGTTATTCTTCTGTTTCCTCGTTGTCATACAGACCTTTCCTGCGATCCCAGACGGGATTTTGGGTAATGAGGTACTTGTTGGCACGCAGTTCCTTGTAGTAGATGGGGCTGTAGAGTCCGTAGCGGTTCTTGATACGGTTCTTCAGGTTCTGAGCACGACGGCTATAGGCGCCTTTGCCCAGGAAGTTCGTTACCATCTGCGCTACGCCTTCGGCGCCATCGGTGTATTGGGGCTCGCGTGGGTCGGGATTGTGGCCGCCGCCGATGCGCTCAGCATAGCGGACGAGGTCGAACCAGCGCTTGCCCTCGCCGATGAACTCAATGAGGCGCTCCTTCATGACGAGGTCGATGCACTTCTGCTTCGTGTTGTCGCTGTTGGCCGAGAGAACGGTCTTCTGGTCGAGCTGTGCGCGCTTGTGTACGGCATCGACGATGTTGCGGCATTGCTGGAAGTTTCCTAATACGGCGTGAGCCTCGGCCATCATCAGCATGACATCGGTCATGCGGTAGAAGATCCAGTTATGGAAGCGTGAAGGTTCGAACGTGGCTTTGAATTCACCGCTGATGAAGCCGAAACGGGTATTGGTCCATTTCAGCACGTAGCCTTCCTGTAGGGGCTCGTTGCCGCTGTCGTAGGTCTTCTTCATACAACTGTACCACATGCGGGTGTCCTTGTTCATCAGGTCGTCAGAACCGCCATAGATGTTCTTCATCGCCTGCTCACTGGAAGAGAAGTGCGTACTGTTTTCATGTCCCCAGAAGGAGTTGACGAAGTTGTTCTCACGCTGGTCGGAATTTGAGAATTGAATCTCGAAGATGCTCTCGTCGCTATTGCCATTATTGAAGATGGCGGTGTAGCTGGGAATCTGTACAGACTGCTGGGCATTGTAGCTGTTCTCCATGTCCTCGTTCTTGATGAGCATGGCATTATTGAGGCCACTGCCGAAGTCGTCGGTCTTGTCGCGTGAACGGTCAAACTCGCTGTTGGTGAGCTGCTCGTTCTGTAGGGCAAGTGCATCGAGCGAGCGCTGACCGAAGAAGACAACGCTGTCGGCATCCGAGCGGATGCTGTCCTCCGAGAAGCCGCGACCTTCGCGCAGGGCACTGCGCCAGAGGTACATCTCGGCCAAGAGGGCGTAGATACTGGTGTTGGTCATCAGACCACGCGTGTCGTTGAGCTTAGCGTTGCGGTTACGGCCTTTGCCAGCCACTTGGCGTACCTGGCCAATCAGCTTGTCGAGGACTTCCATCTGGGGCGTTGCGGAGTAGGCCTGCACCTCCTCGTCGGAGTTGATCACGACCTCGGTATAAGGAATGTCCTTGAAGGCTCTGATGAGGAAGAAATAGTTGAGGGCGCGCAGGGCCGTCATCTCTGCCTTCATCTGTTCCCATTCCGTGCGGGTGAACTGAGCGTCGCGTGCCAGCACCTCCTCGCCGTGGGAGAGCACTTTGTTGCAGTAGTTGATGGTCGTGTAGACCGAGCCCCAGTCATACTGTGTCAGCGTGGAGTCAATCTGTCCTTCACAAATCTTCTTGTAAGTGAAATAGTTTTTTTGTTCGCTGTCGTAGACGGGATTGACCTGATAGGCATCCGAACGGATGTCACCCCAGATGATGAGGTTTTCGATGGTTCCCGCCATGTGCTGATAGGCTCCGTAGCGTACGCCTTCAAGGTCGTTCTTGTCTTCCCAGAAGTTCTCCTCGACGACTCGGTCTTGCGGATAGATCGTCAGGAAATCTTCGCAGGAAGCGGCACCGAGGGCCATGAGGCCCAGGAGTGCGAAGTTGGATAGATATTTGAATCGTTTCATATCGTTCTTGTGTTAGAAGCCGAGGTTGATACTTGCGGTGAATGAGCGAGCACGCGGAGTGCGGTTGTTGTCGACGGCGATGCTGAAGCCAGAGGGGCTGACCTCAGGATCGGTGCCGGTGTACTTGCTCCATACGAACAGGTTGTTGGCCGACGCGTAGAGCTTCAGGTTGCGGATGCCCCACTTCTTGAGGATCTTGGGATCGATGTCGTAGCTGATCTGTATGTACTGGAGACGCAGGTAGTCGCCATTCTCGACATAGCGGTCGGAGGGCAGCGAGTTGTAGCTGGCAAAGCCAGAGGAGTTCAGCGCGCGTGGGATGACGGTCTCATCGCCGTTCTTGCGCCAGCGCCATGTGGTGGCGAAGCTCTGGTTGGCGTTGCTGAGCATGCTCTCGGCATTGGCACGGGCGAGGTTCACGATCTGGTAACCCATACGGAAGTTGAAGCCCGTGTTGATCTGCAGGCGGTCCCACTTGGCTGTGAAGCCGAAACCACCGTTGCACGAAGGATTGGAGTTGCCGAGGTAGACGATATCGTAGCGGTCAATCTGACCGTCGTGGTTGATATCCTCGTAGATGGCATCACCACCCTGGAAGGCCTTGGCACTACTCTCATTGTAGCAATAGTAGAGGGGCAGGGGTTCGCCCTTCTGGTCGGTGAGCATATTGCCATTGACATCGTAAGCGATCGGGCAAGTAGCGATATCGCCACGGTGCAGGGCAGCGGATGCCGTGTTGATGGGATAGCCGTTGGCGTCGTAGCCGGTGCCGTGAGCGACGGCATCTTCGTAGTTGGAGAAGGTGTTGCCGTTAGCATCAACTTCATACTGGCCGTAAGCATACCAGGAAGCCTGCGTGTAGCCGCTGTGGTCGTAGTCATACTTGTAGACACCCTTGTACTTCAGGCCATAGATGGAACCGAGGGCATTGCCGACCTGGATGCGACGGAGCTCGTCGTACTTGAGGTTGGCAGGCTGATAGGTGTCGGAGGGGTTGAGGGCGTCGAGGATGAGGGGATCCATCTCTTCGACTTCGTTGAAGTTCTGTGCTACGTTGGCGCGGAGCTTGAGCTGGAACTTGCCGACCTTGGCAAACCAACCTGTCGAAGCGTTGAGGTCCCAACCCTTGTTGCGCATGACACCGCTGTTGATTTTAGCCAGTGAGCTGAAACCGTTGGCCGATGCGATGCGCTGGTTGTGCATGATCAGGTCGGTTGTCCTGTGGTCGTAGATGTCGAGCTCGAAGTTGAGCAGGTCGTCAAACAGACCGAGGTTGAAACCGAGGTTGAGCTTGCGGGTCTTCTCCCAGCGGATGGAACGCAGGGAGAGATTCTCCGGGACGATGACGGTGTGGCCGTTGTAGTAGCCAGCCTGTCCGTACTTGTTGTACTGATTGAAGCCACCGCCACCGGTGTTACCGGTGATACCCCAAGTGGGACGTACGGCCAACATGCTGATGACTTTGCGCGACCATTTCATGAAACCTTCGTCGATGATGTTCCAGCGGGCACCCACGTAGGGGAAAGCGCCGAACTTGCTGCCCGCACCCATGGCGGTAGAACCGTCCCAACGGACACTGGCATCGAGGCTATACTTACTCTTATATGACGCGTGCGCCTGCACGAAGAAGCTGGTCTCGCGCCATTCGTTGTTGCTGGCGCTGGCTGCTTGCATCAGGGCATTGACGGTCGGGTCGGTGATACCGGTCGGGACGTTCCAGAGGTCCATGTTCTGGTTGCTGGACTGTCCGCTCTTCATCTCCCAGCGGGCGAGGATGGGAAGGGACCAGTCCTCATTCTTGAACTTGGGATAGAGGGCTAAGTCGTGACGGGTAGTGAACTCAAGGCTCTTGTACTCGTAGTTACCTACCGTGTTGCGGTTGTTATTGTGCGGGGTGTTGTCCCATCTCTGACCGTTGTCGCCACCATAGATCCAGTCCATGGTGCGGAGTTCTGCGGGCAGGTACTTGTCGGAGGACGTGTTGTAGATGTTCAGCTGGACGTCGCCCTTGTAGTTGAGCTGCCAGTGGTCGTCGTCCTTGCCCAGAAGCTTGTATTCGACGGCGAACTGAGGAGTCAGGTTGTATTGGTTCTCCTTGTTCCAACCGCCATAAGCGTAGGCCACGGGGTTGCCGTTCATGAACATGTCGCGCAGCTGGTAGCTGGTGTGATGGCCATCGTTGTTACCCGTGAGGTCGAGGGGCAGCATGTTGAAGTAGCGACCAGTAGGCAGGTAAGTGAGTTTGCCGTCGACATTCTGTGCCATCAGCTCGTCGACGCTCATGTTAGGCATGGCGGTGTAGGCGCGGCCGAGGATGTCGTTCGGGTTGTTCTTGTAGTTGGTCGTGAAGGTCAAGCTGATGTTTGACGTGAACTTGATACGATCACTGACCCAGTAGTCGAGGGCTGTCTGCGTGGTGAAGCGGTTGAGCTTCTGTGCGATGATAGAACCCGTTGACTTGTCGTAACCGGCACTGACGCGGAAGGTGGCCTTCTCGCCACCACCCGAGAGGGTGACGTACCACTTGTGCTCCTTACCGAACTGCTTCACTTCGTTGATCCAGTCGGTGTTGTTGCTGTAGTGGCCGTAGATGTCGGTGAGGTTGTTGTTGTAGTCAAGTTCGGGGATGGAAGTCGCAATCTGACGGGGATTGTAGTAGGCCTCCTTCAGCATCATGGTGTAGCCATCGCCGTCGAGCATCTTGTAGCCATCGGGCTGCCAAGTGCCGTTGAACTTGTAGGAGAAAGTCACGTTGGTGGGACCACGGTGACCACGGCGCAGCTTGATCTCGATGACACCATTGGCACCACGTGAACCCCACTTAGCCGTCGAAGCGTCCTTCAGGACCTCGATGCTCTCGATGTCTTCGGGGTTGACGTTCAGCAGGGTAGAGAACTGCTCTTCGTTGTCCATGTCCTCGAAGTTAATCGTCTGTGCGTCCTCGGGGAGCTCGAAGATGTGGTCGTTCACGACGATCAGCGGCTGTGCATTACCGTTAATGGTAGAGGTACCGCGCAGACGCATGGTGGTACCGGAACCGAGGTTACCGGAGTTGGCCACGATGTCGAGACCTGCGATCTGACCCTGCAGGGCCTGGTCGACAGACTCGAAGGCCATACCTTCCATTTCGTCCATGTTGAAGGTCTGTGAAGCTTGAGCCAACTCACGCGTCGGGATGCTCAGACCGCCCGACTGCTGCTTCTTCTTACCATACTTGACCACCTCAGTCATGGTCTTGGCGTTGTCGGCAAGCGTGATCTTGAAGACGTTGCGCGTGCCAATCTTTGAGGACCAGGGCTTCAGACCGATGAAGGAGACATTCAGCGTGTTGTTGGGGTCTTTGATGTTCAGGGTAAAGTTACCGTTCATATCGGTAACGGTAGCGCTGACGATACGGTTGTTCTTGTCCTTTTCAACCACGTTGGCGCCGGGTACGACGTCGTATTCGTCCGATACGGTACCGGAAATGCGTCGTTGCTGGGCACTGGCAGGGGCTGCCATCAGGCAGACCATCCAAAGCAGTATTATTTTGATGAACTTATTCATACTGTAATCTTATTTCTTGTGGAGAAGTTCTTTTTCCTGGAGGATAGTCTCAGTCTTCGGGACAGCGAACCTGTGGAGGTATCTCTTGCAGGCGTTGGGCGTGGCCCAAGTGCTGTCGTATCGTCCGTTGACGAGAGGCACGTGGTTGAGTACACCATTGATCTGGTGGATGACGGCAAAGCTGGAGCTCTGCAGCACGATGTTGTTCATGGTCGAACGACCTGTGGGCGATGTCTTGGCACCGCTGTAGTTACCGCTGGGGTCATAGAGGCAGACCATGTCGCGTGCCATGACGTTCTTGAGGTCACCTACCGTGTTGAGGGTGGGGCCGCCATTGTCGTCGCGCACGTACAATTTTGTTTCGCCGCCTTCCTTGGTGCGTGAGAAGTGCACCTTGATGAAGACGCCGTTCTCGACATCGTAGCTCGAGGTGACAAACTCGTCGTCGGCACGCTCGCTCTTGTCGGCAAAGAAACTGTTGTCGACGAAGTGGCCGCGGATGAAGTTGCTCAGGTAGGTAATCTTCGTCTGCAAGCGGAGCGAGTCCTCACCATTCAGGATATGTACCTCTTCGTCCTCGGGATCAACGGGCAGGCTCTCGTAGTCGGCACGGATGTCGTCCCAAGTGGGCAGGCCCTGCTCGGCTGCTGCCAGGATAGCCTCGTTGGTGGGCACGAGGAGCGTGTAGTTGTAGTTGCTCCAGAACTTGACGTTGTAGTCGACACCACCCGAAGACTTGGCATCCTGCCAAACGACTAACTTGCTGAGGTCGAGGCCGCAAGCCTTGATGATATCTTCGTTGGAGTTCATGTCGGTGAGGTCGTAGAATGCTGAACAGCTTTCGCCGAACTCGTTGTGAACGATGCTATAGATGCTCTTACTGGTGGGGATGATGGGTGCGTCGTCGATGACGTAGGTGTCACCGTTGGCCATGTGGTTGGTGTTGGCAGCGGGAACATCTACACTCAGCGTACCACGGTCGCCCGTGAGCAAGCCGGCGCGCTCGTTCTCGAGTTGGAAGCCACCCTGTACCTTGATGATATTGTTGTCAGCATCCTTCGTGACCTTGAGGGCAGCACCATTCTTGGCGATGTAATACTCGTCCTCGTTGTTGATGGGGTTGGTGCCATCGTGCACGATCGTGTGGCTCTCGAGGATGTCACGCAGACGGTTGACGAGCTCGCGCTCATCCAACTGGTCGAGGTTGTAGATGGTTCCGATGGTGGCGTTTGACTGATCGTAACGATAGAGGATACGGCCTGTGACCAACGGCATAGCGTCGGTGGTCTGGGCGTTGCTCTTCATGGCCATCTGGATGACACGAGGTTTCTGGCTGGAGAAGCTCACCGGGTCGTAATAGCGTTGGAGTGCTTCGTCGCTGGGGAGGAAGAAGGTGAACTGCGAACGCATAGCCATGAGGTAGGCGTAGTAGTTCATGTGTACCTTATCTTTATTAGGATCCTCACCGTTGTTGATGGCCCACTTCATGATGAGGTTGGTCTTACTGATGTTGGCCGGAGCTGCGACGGAGATGTAGGCAGCCGGACCGTAGACCTTATCCATCACGTAGACCGCGCCGTTACATGCGAGCATGCAGGTGTCGATTTCGTTGAGGTCGTCGGGCGAGAACATCTCTTCCTGCGACTGGTAGTCGCGCAGGTCGGTGATCTTGCTGGGCACGGAGCTGTTGAACGAGGAGAACATAATCACGTTCAAGAGCTTATCCAGCGTGGAAAGAGGAATCCAGTCGATCTTCCTGTAGAGCGCGTCGAAGTCGCCGGCAGGAACCTCAGCCCAAGGATCGGGAGCGTAGGTCTGCACAAGCTGCCAACCGGCACCGCCCTCAGAGAAGTATTCCATCAGGGCATCGTCATTAGGCACGAACATGGCAGCCATATCTACGCGACCATCCTCTTCAAAGAAGAACTCGTTCCATCCTGGGTCGTACTGCAGGTTGATGTCGGAACCGTCGCTGAAGGTCTTGCCGTCGGGGCCAACCTTCTGCGAGCGACCGCCAGCACCGCGCAGGGCGAAGTATTTCTTCGTGTAGATGGTACCGTTGAATTCGGGGTGCAGTTTCTTGTAGTCCTCGGTGACGGCAGCGTTGGGGTAGGGGAATGAGAAGCGGTCGAGCATGTGGCTGAAGATCTTTGTCCGGCCGTTGGTGCGGATGAGCTCAGCCATATTGGGGAGCGGCTTGATGACCTTCTCCGTCATGTTGACATAACCATTCTGGGCCACCAGGTCTTGCTGTTCCAGAAGGGCGTCGTAAATATGAACGTCACGTGTCTGGCGGGGACGACCCATGAATCTGGCGAAGTCATCGTTGGTGATGAGCTGCTTGGCCATGTGCTCCTGAGTGAAGTGGAGCATCATGCTGAGTGTGGAGTCCATGACGAGGTAAATACCCTTGTCGCCCTTCTCTGGACGGAAGTCACCCCAGTAGTAGCGCCCAGCCTCGATGTCGTCGGTGTTGTAGGTGTAGGGCACTTCATTGGCGGGCAGATAGGTGATGGAGTCCACGAGGTCGACGTCAGTGTAGCGACGCATGTAAGCGCCACGTTCGGGTGGGTTGGTACCGTCGCCGTCAGCGCTGGCCAGGTTCTCCATAACGATGGCGTTGTTGAGCATGCTGCAGTGGATGAGCAGCTTCTTCTGTGCGGAGCTCAGACGCTCGTAGCTGGTGGCATTGTGCCAAGGATTGGTCTCGGGCAGCGAAGCGTTGCCTTTGAAGAAGGCGGCCCAAGCGTTGTCGTCGGCGACGAACACGGTCTTGGAACCCGTCTTGCTCAGAACGTCCTTGAGATTGCGAACACCAGCCGGGTTCACAGCTGGATCCTCGAGCAACCGTAGGTAGTTGCTGAATGTGTGGGTGACACCATCGTCATCCTTCATGCCATTTTGCAGACTCTCGTAGATGCTGGCGTTCAACCAATCGGGCTTTTCGTCGTCCCATCGGTATTCGTCCTTGCATGACCACGTTAGTCCACAAGCAGCCAACAGGCTAAGCGCAAGCGCCGCCTGCTTACCGAATGTGCTAAAACGGTTTTTCATACACATTGAATTTGAGTTTGTTAATGTTTATTTAGAATTTTGATTTAGTCGTTGATTTCAGCTCTAAAAAGGGCTAAAATGGTGTTAATTTTGCTTTACAATGGGTCAAAATTAAAGTATTTTTGTGTTTCTGCGCGCACGTTAGTAAAAAAATCTTTATTCTTTAAAGTTTTTTAACGGATAACTGTTAAAAGTCATATCTTCGTTCAGTCGGATTATCTTGGACGCTGGTTCCGCCACGGCAGTCTTAAAGGTCGTGGTATAACAGTTGGCACAAAATGATACAGCGTTCGGACTCGTTCGTTTCTTGAAGTAAACGCTCGCAAACGGAATGCCAGGTGAATCCAGTGAGAGCACCACCGTCGAGTTCATCCTTGGCGAAGATGTTGCCTTTTTATGCTTGGTGAATCCAGTGAGAGTATCCCCCTTGAGGTACGACGAAGCTATTGTGACTATTCTTTCTCCAATTCGTTTGTGATCAATTCTTTTTTCAATTCGTTTGCTGCCAATCCATTCTTCAATTCGGTTGCTGAAAATTCCCTCTCTTATTCTTTTTTCCCGAAAAAATCTATCACTCCTTCACTCACTACTGAGAACCAATCTGTTAGGAGTGATAGATCAAGTGATTGATGGGTGATTTAGTGATAGATATAGCCTCAAAAATGGGGGTTGACACAAAATTCACCCCTTTTCAAACGCCGATATAATTACCTTTCAAATGGTGCGCGCTCTGCCAAACAGCTGCTTGGTGCGAGCAGGTCGAGCCGTCTAAGAAATCGCAGCTAGTAGCTCACGGTACGAATTGGGTCTTGCAACTGGCCGTAAAACCGCTAACCTCTGCATGAAATCAGTTTTCCAGCTGCTTGGAAAACTGAAAAGTTCTATATAAAACCGGTTTTCCAACTGCATGGAAAACTGAAAAGCATCAGACGAAATCGCCTTCGTCATTGGTGGCAAAACCGATAAGCTGTCGTCGTGTAACCCCAGGTCTATAGGGAACAGTATGCTGTGAAATAGGCACGGACAAGAGAAGGATAAACTTTGAACCTGTCGAAGACATTCAATGGCGAGGGGATGCTATCATCTTTATCCAGATGAAAATTGGATGAACGCGTTAAAAAAAGTAAAATGTATCACTAAATCACCCATCAATCACCGAATCCGTCACTCCTAATTGAATGATTTTCAATAGGGAGTGACGGAGTGATAGATTTTTTAGGGAAAAACTCGATAAGGGGAGGATCTCTGGCACAAAACTTCGCAAATAGCGTGTCATCATAGCGACGACAAGGCGTCTGCCTTATGACGGCAGGGCGTCAGCATAACGGCTGCATAGCGCCTGCATGATGACGGCATCAGTCGACGATGGCACATTCAATCATTCAATCATTGGGGAAGGCTTTCTTCAGGCGTGCTTCCTCTTTGGCTGTGATGGCGATGACGGTGCCGTGGCGGGGCGTGAAAGCACCTTTCGTCTCAGTGTCTTGCACTTGCTTGAAGGTGCGCAGGTCAGCGCTCTTGCAGAACTGGTAGTGACCGCTTGTGTAGCAATCGTACATCAGCACCCAAGTGCCATCATGGAGACGGAACACGCCAGAGCCTTCTACTTGCTTATTCGTGTCCTGACACCATCCGGGCTGTAGCTCCCAGGTGTTGCCATTGTAAAAATCCTTCGCAATAAATTGTTTGATGCCTTTCTGTCTTTGTCCCTCGGTCTTGAAGAAGATGTGGAAGAGGCCGTCGTCGTCCTTGACGATGTCTGTGTCGATGCTGGCATTCTTCATGTCGAAGAGCACTTTCGGCTCGCCCTCGAGGTCGCTGAAGTCCTTGTTGGCGTAGGCCCAGTAGACGCGGTCGTAGGGACATGATCCATCGTCCGTGAGGATGGAGAAGTAGACGATGTACTTACCGGTCCTATCATCATAGATGGTCTGCGGGGCCCAGACGCGGGTCACGTGTTCGAACATCGTGCCGCGGTAGCGGTCGGGGAAGTGGATAGCGTGATGCTGCCAGTGGACCATATCCTTGGAACGCATAAGCACCATGCCGCGGTTGCTGCTCCAGCCTAAGCTCGACTTCATGTCGGTGACGACCATGTAGAACCATCCCCCTTTACCGCGCAAGATATGAGGATCGCGCACGCAGCCCGTGCGGGCGATGTCAGCGGAGGCGATGATGGGTTTGCCATTGTTCAGGGGCGTATAGTTCCAGCCGTCTTCGGAGATGGCGTAGCAGATCTGTTCCTGCTCGGGGGCATTGCCCGTGAAGTAGGTGAAGAGATAGGCGGTAGTCTTCTTTTTCGCGCTAAGTGAAGCGGCTGAGGCAAAGGCAATTGCGAGCCAGAGCATTCTTTGTAATTTCATTGTTGACGGGATTTAGTTAGTAATTCTTGCAACAAAGATACAAATAATCTGATGTCAGCGGAAAAGAGAGCACTTTAATTTAGAAAAATTAACGCTTCAGTAGTTAGGGGAAGAGAAGTCCTCCTGATAAAGTGGACTTAGGGGTTAGCGCCTTATCCCACTTATCTCTTCTTTTTCTTCTTGCGTAATTTCTCTGCGATCTGCCACTGTTCCTCGGCCTCTTCGTGAAGGCCGTCGTGGTCGAAACAGTCGCCAAGCCGTTTGTGGGCAGCCTCGAAATCAGGCCAAAGTGCGATTGCTTTCTCGTAGTTGCGTCGTGCTGCACCATAACTCCCAGCCTCGCTGATGCAGTCGTTGCCCATGAGATAGTATTCCTTGGCAAACTGTTGCAGCGATTTGTTGCGCTTAGTGAGCTGTTTGCGCAACTTCTCGTTTTCGGCACGAAGGTTGGTGATGACTCTGAGCTTGCGACGGATGAGTCGCTTGGCCACAGGGGATTCTATATCATAGCGTGCGTGAATGGCGGTGAAGAAATGCTGGATGAAATCGTCCCAGCGCTCATCGTCGAACGCACGGGCTGTCTCGCTGTATTCGATATCGGCTTTTGCTGCCTGAAGAGCACGCTCGAAAGCTTGCGGATTGTTGAAATATTTCGCAAAATTAACAACCTCTTGGCGAATGAAAACATCAGAGTGGTTGAGCGGGCGTTTAAGGGTGATGCCTTCAAGTGAGCGGCAACGACTGAGCGCCACATACGCTTGCCCACCCGTGAATGTTCCGTTGCCGAAATCGATGTTGACGCGGTCGAAGGTGAGGCCTTGGCTCTTGTGGATGGTGATAGCCCAGGCTAAGCGGATAGGGAATTGGGTGAAGGTGCCAAGCTGTTCCTCCTCGATCTTCTTTTCCCGCTCGTTATAGGTATAGCGTACGTTGGCCCATTGAGCTTCTTCCACGAGCACTTCCTTGCCCGTGTCGGTGACGATGATGAGGCCGTAAGGCTCTTCACTGAACCCTATGATGGTGCCGAGGGTGCCGTTGACCCATTGCTTGTTCTGGTCGTTCTTGACGAAGATGATCTGAGCGCCGAGCTTGATGTCCAGGTCGAGTAGGGTGGGGAGGGAGGACTGTGGGAAGTCACCACGAATGCAGCCGTGGAGGGTGAGGGTGTCGCCATCGAGTCGCGCCAGCTCGGTGTTATTGATGAAGTCTACGTCATCACGACGGGTGCAGAGCGTGATGCCGAGGTGAGAGGCGAGGATGGGAGGGGCAGAAGGGGAGTCGGATGAGGGGGCGGAAAGGGAGGGGGAAGGGGATTTAGACGAGGGCTCGGCACCCTGATTGCCGAGCGCTGTCGTTCCCGGAGCGGCATTGACGCGGGTGTTGAGAAGAGAGAGGTCGGCTGGGGTGAAGACATTGGTGCGGATGCGGTCGAGCACGGAGATGAAACGCTGATCCTGCTGGCGATAGACCTTGGTGAGTTCGATGCTGACGAGCTCCATCTGCTTGAACACATGCGCCGAGAAGAAGAAGGGCGAAGGATAGAACCGACTGAGGATGTCGCGTTCGTCAGCCTTCACGACAGGCTCCAATTGGTAGATGTCTCCGATGAGAAGCATCTGCTTGCCACCGAATGGCATGCGGTGGTTCTTGGTGTAGGTGCGCAGGATTCGGTCGATAAAGTCGATCATGTCAGCTCTCACCATGGAAATCTCATCGATGATGATGAGCTCCAGATTCTGAAGGAGCTGAATATGTTCTTTGTTGTATTTGAGGAACTCGCGTATGCGTCTTCCAGCGTAGCGCGCATCATCTGGTGCCAGCGGATGGAAAGGCAGTTTGAAGAAGCTGTGCAAGGTGACACCTCCAGCGTTGATGGCAGCTATTCCCGTTGGTGCGAGCACGACACATTTCTTCTTGGTGTTCTCCTTGACATAACGAAGGAACGTACTCTTGCCCGTGCCCGCCTTTCCCGTGAGGAAAAGCGAGTGATGGGTAAAGCGAATCATGTTGAGTGCCGCCTGAAACTCGGGCGTGCTGGTGTCAATCTGGGATGTCGGCATAGCTGCTATTCAGCCGTTTCATTGTGTGTGGCGCCTTGTGGGGCTGCGTTGACATTCTCGTCGACGGGTGCAGGTGGCGGCAGTTCCTTATCGCCATTCACGCTGGAGAATCCGATGCCCTCCATCGGGCCGAGGTTGCTGACGCTGTCGATGTTGAAGGTGCGCTTGGTGGTAGTGTAGCCCCAACCTTCGTAGTCCTTCGGATCGATTTCCTCTTCTTCGCGTGGTGGCGGGAATTTTGCAAGGTACTTGCTGAAACGCGGGTCCTTCAAGACGCTTACCATGAAGTTACCGAAGATGGGGAGCGCCGTGCGGCTGCCTTGTCCGAGGGCTCCAGAACGGAAGTGGATGCTGCGGTACTCGCCGCCGACCCATCCACCGGCCACCAACTTAGGTGTGATGCCGATGTACCAGGCGTCGGAGTGGTTGTTGGACGTACCTGTCTTGCCGCCGAAGTCCACTTTCTCCTTGACGGGGTTGATGTATTGCCACAACGCCTGAGAGGTACCTCCTCGTGTGGTGAGACCACCCTTGAGCAACTGCTGCATGAAGAAGGCCGAACGGTAGGGGATTGCCTGACGTTCTTCATGGCGGGCGTTATAAATCACCTTGCCGTCGCGGTCTACGATTTGTGTGACGAGGCAAGGCGCGCTGTATTTGCCGTCGTTGGCGACGGTGCAGTAGGAGTTGACCATCTCGTAGAGCGAGACATCGCTGGCGCCAAGGCTCAGGGCCGGCACCTCGTCGAGCTTGGAGCGTATGCCCATAGCGTGTGCCGTAGTGGCGACGTCATGGATGCCTACTTCGTAAGCCAGTTTGACGGCGATGCTGTTGACACTAAGTGCAAAAGCGGTCTTGAGCATCATATTGGACCCCGAGAAACGACCGTTGGCATTGTGAGGCGCCCAGCGGCCGACTTTGCCGTAGATGCTCTGTTTGTAGGCCACGTAGCTGTCGGTACGTCGGTCGACGGGCTTGAGGCCTTTGTTCATGGCTTCGGTGTAGACGAAAAGCTTGAAGGTCGAACCGGGTTGACGGCGCGACGTAACCTTGTCATATTTCCAGAAGTTGAAGTCGACGTCGCCCACCCACGCTTTGACATGGCGCGTGTCGGGCTCGATGGCGATGAAACCACAGTGGAGGAAGCGAACCATATAGCGGATGGAATCCATGGTGGAGATCTCGCGGAAGATGGGGCCGCCGTAGCTGAAGAGTTTCACGCGATGGGGCAGGTTCATATAATAGTCCACGCTGTCGGGTGCGTCGGGGAACTCCTTCTGGAGCTGCTTGAAGCGGTCGGTCTTCCTGGCCAAGTTCTCGATGAAGCCTTTGATCTCTCGGTGCTGTGAATCCTGCCAGGGATTCTGTCCGCGCCAGTGCTCGTCGAAGCGCTGCTGGAGCACTTTCATCTGCTTCATGGCAGCCTGCTCGGCATAGCGTTGCATGCGCGAGTCAATGGTCGTGTAGATTTTCAAACCATCAGAGTAGAGGTCGAGATGTTCGTTCTCGTAGCCCATGACCTTACCGTCCTCGCAGAGCTGATCGATGTACTCCTGCAGGTCAGTGCGCATGTAAGGCGCAATGCCGTCGAAGGAACTCTCCTCGAAGTTCTTGATGACGCCCATCGGAATGGCTTGCAGGCTGTCGAGCTGTTCCTGCGTGGCCAACTCGCCTTGCAGGATGATACCTCCGTGGTCGTAGAGGTTCTGCAGGACGACGTTGCGCCGCTCGGCCGACTGTTGGGGATGGCGTCGCGGGTTGTAGGTGCTCGTTGCCTTGAGCAGTCCCACGAGGGTGGCAGCTTGCTCATAGGTCAGGTCGTGAGGCGTCGTCCCGAAGTACTTGCGTGAGGCCGTCTTGATGCCGAAGCTATTGGAACCGAAGTCGACGGTGTTTAAGTACATCGTTAGGATATCCTCTTTCGTAAATGCAATCTCGAGTTTGGTGGCAACAATCCATTCCTTGGCCTTCTGCACAAGTATCTTCACGCCTGGGATGCGTCCGAGCAGTCCCGTGGAATATTGTGTGCGCGTGCGGAAGAGGTTCTTGGCCAGTTGCTGAGTTATGGTGCTGGCTCCTCGTCCATGACCTTCAGCAATGTCTTTCGCTGCTGCGAAAAGTCCGGGGATGTCAACGCCTCGATGTTGGTAGAAACGCTCGTCCTCCGTGGCGATGAGGGTACGGATGAGGATTGGACTGATGTCCTCGTACTTTACAGGGCTACGATTCTCATTGAAATAGCGGCCCATCATCACGCTGTCAGCGCTATAAATCTCGCTGGCTTCGCTGGTGACAGGGTTCTCGATTTGCTTGAAGCCTGGCGACTTGCCAAAGAGCCATAGGAAATTGACATCCACGGCCACGAGAAGTAGTAAGAAGGCGATCACGAGCGTGCAGAACCACACGATGATGCGCTTGTACCACGGACCCGAGTATATCTGACGGATGGTTTGTTTGAAATTCATTGTGCAGGCAGTTAGTTGGAGATGTTACTGGCCGACTGACGGATGGCACTATCCACGTAGTCGCGGATGGCCGTGTTGTCGTCGGGGTGGAACCATTGTATGTCTTTGTCGTGGGCGAACCACGTTAGTTGTTTCTTTGCGTATACGCGCGTGTTCTTCTTCATTCGTTCTTTGGCGAAATCGAGGTCCCAAGTGCCGTCGAGGACCTGGAACATCTCCTTGTAGCCTACGGTGTTGAGCGCATTCTCGTCGCGGTAGGGCAGGAGCGCGCGCGTTTCGTCGAGCAGGCCTTCTTTGAGCATCTGTTCTACGCGCTGATTGATGCGCTCGAAGAGTTCAGCTCGCGGTCGGTTGAGGCCAATCTTCAGGATGCGGAAAGGACGCTGCTTCGTCGTTGCGGTGCGGAAGCTGGTGAAGGTGCGTCCTGTCTGGTAGCAGACCTCGAGGGCATGGACGATGCGTTTTGTGTTCTTGAGGTCTACGGTCGCGTAGTATTCAGGGTCGAGGAGTCGCAGTTCGCGGGCAAGGGTGTCGAGGCCTTCGGTCTCTAATCGCTGGCGCAGGAGGGTGCGCGTCTCCTCATGGATGGTCGGTATGTCGTCGATGCCTTTGCAGACAGCATCGATGTAGAGCATGGAGCCTCCCGTGAGCAGTAGTGTGTCGTGGTCGCGAAACAGCTCTTCTGTCAAGTTTAATACTTCGGCCTCATAGCGTGCGGCACTGTAGTACTCGTTAGTGTCGAGGATTCCTACAAAATAGTGGCGCACTCGTCTGAGCTGTTGCTCGGTAGGTGCTGCGGTGCCTATTTTCAGGTCTTTGTAGAGCTGTCGGCTATCGGCATTGATGATGGGGCATCCGAGATGTTCGGCCAACTCCAAGGCCAGTTCGGTCTTGCCTACCGCTGTGGGGCCGAGTAGTACGACGAGCGTTTTCATCCTTCTGTGAAGTCGAAACCTTCGAGGTCAATCTCCTCGATGTCAAAGAGATCGTCGTCAGTGGGTTCAATGTCGTCATCGGACGCCAGGGCTGCAGCGTTGAGCTGTGCCAGCAGGTCGGCATTGGTAGGAGCCTTGACTGGCTCTGGACTTTCAAGCTGTAGTGGCGGCGGCGTGCCATGGCTGCGGTGGCAGTGGGGCTCGTCGATGTGCTTGCCGTAGCTGATGTGTGAAACCTCAAGGAGCAGTCCGCGTGACGCTGCGGCATCAAAGACGTACTGCAGGCGCTGTCCCTCGTCGTCCAGCAGGTCGCCCAGCTCCACTTCGTCCATGGTCTCCTCCTCGTAACTCTTCTCGGGGATGGAGCGCTCACGGTGCCAGCGGTGGTCGCAGATGTAGAAGGTGGAGGGCTTGAACGGCCCCCACTCACAAGTGTCGCGAATCAGTTTGTGGAGGTCGGCAAAGGTAGCATCGGACTCGATGAGTAACTCGATGATGAAATCCTCCACTTCAGGGCTTACGGCAGTGATGGTGTATAGCATAGGTCACAGGTGTTTCCCGTAGTTAGATGGTTGACGTTTCTTGTTTAGGAGCTTAGTGGACAAATCCACGTTTCTTGGTATCCTCGATGAAGTCCAGGATGTAGCGGATCTCATCGGTTTGCGGCAGTTCGCGTTGGATCGTAGCGAGGGCATCGGCCAGTGAGAGTCCTCCCTGGAAGATGATGCGGTAAGCCTCGTGGATCGTGTTGATGACGTCGCGCTCAAAGCCACGGCGACGCAGGCCTACGATGTTCAGACCGCAGTAGCTGGCCGGCTCGCGGGCGCAGATGCTGTAGGGCACGATGCTCTGTGAGGAGCGTGTGCCACCGCCCACCATTGTGTAGCTGCCGATGCGGCAGAACTGGTGGACGAGCACGCAGGCCGAGAGGATGGCATGGTCGTCGACGGTCACTTCACCAGCCAGCTTGGAGCAGTTGCCGATGATGACGTCGTTGCCCACGATGTCGTCGTGAGCGATATGACAACCTTCCATGAGCAGGTTGCCCGATCCTACTACAGTCTGGCCTTTGGCTGCTGTGCCGCGGTTGATGGTCACGTTCTCACGGATCTTGTTGTTGTCGCCTATGATGGCGAGCGTGTCTTCGCCACGGAACTTGAGGTCCTGCGGCACGGCGCTGATGACGGCGCCCGGGAAGATGACGTTGCCCGAGCCGATGCGAGCACCATAGAGAACGGTGACGCTGTTCATCAGCGTATTGTTGTCGCCAATCTCGACACCGCGGTCGATATAGCAGAAGGGACCGATTTCTACGTTCTCGCCAATCTTGGCTTCGGGGTGGATGTATGCGAGGGGACTAATCATTTACAATTTGACGATTTTCGATTTACATTCTTTTTATTTGACGATTTGCGATTTGCAAATTATAGGGCCGTCATGGGTCTTGGTCCTATTGGTTCTTGATCACCTGGGCCACGAGCTGTGCTTCGGCGACGACGTTCTCGCCTACGAAGACATAGCCGTGCATCTGTGCGATGTTGTGGCGGAAGGGGGCTGTGAAGGCGGCCTTGAAGAGCAACGTGTCGCCCGGCACCACTTTCTGCGTGAACTTGGCGTTGTCGATACGCAGGAAATAGGTGCTGTGCTTCTCGGGCTCTTCCAGATTGCTCAGCACGAGCAGACCGCCCGTCTGTGCAAGAGCTTCCACCAGCACAACGCCAGGCATGACTGGCTCTGCGGGGAAATGTCCCTGGAAGAACGGCTCGTTGCCTGTGACGTTCTTCACGCCTACGATGCTGTTGGCATCCATCTCGATGACCTTGTCCACGAAAAGCATCGGGTAGCGATGGGGCAGCAACTGGCGGATGCGGTTGATGTCCATGACGGGAGCCTTGTTGGGGTCGTAGAAAGGTGCTTGCACCTTGTGGGCGCGGATCTCCTTGCGCATCAGACGTGCGAACTTGTTGTTGACGGTGTGGCCGGGGCGGGTCGCGATGATGCGTCCCTTGATGGGCTTGCCGATGAGAGCCATGTCACCTATGATGTCGAGAAGCTTGTGGCGTGCAGGTTCGTTCTCCCATACGAGGGGCTTGGGCTGCAGGAACCCCAGCTCGGTGGCGTCGTGATGGGGCGCTCCGATACGGTCGGCCAACTGGTCGAGTTCGTCCTGCGTCTTGGGCTGCTCGTAGATGACGATGGCGTTGTCGAGGTCGCCACCCTTGATGAGGCCAGCCGCCAGCATCATCTCGATCTCGCGGACAAAGCAGAACGTACGTGCCGGAGCTATCTCTTTCTCGAAGTGGCTCATGTCGTCGAGCGTAGCAAACTGAGAGCTGAGGACCTTCGACTGGAAGGCAATCATAGCCGTGATGCTGAACTGCTCATCGGGCAGGATGGTGATGATGCTGCCTGTCTTGTCGTCGCGCACTTCGATTTTCTTGTGAACGACGTAATAGTCCTTGGGCGCGTTCTGCTCGGTGACGCCTACGCGACGTATGTTCTCGACATAAATCTCAGCAGAGCCGTCGAGGATGGGCACTTCGGGACCGTTGACCTGTATGAGGCAGTTGTCGACGCCGAGCGCGTAGAGGGCTGCCAGGGCATGCTCGACCGTAGAGCAGCGAGCATCGCCTTTAGCCAACACGGTGCCGCGGGTGGTCTCCACGACATTCTCGGCCACGGCATCGATAATCGGTTCGCCGGGCAGGTCGATGCGTTGGATTTTGTAGCCGTAGTTCTCGGGGGCGGGGTTGAAGGTCACGACAAGGCTAAGACCTGTGTGCAGTCCTTTGCCATGCAGCGTGAAACTGCCGCCTAAGGTATTTTGTTTTAGCATCACGAGGATTTACTTTTTTTGTGGGGGAATTTACGAATTACTATTTGCGATTTGGGATTTGAGCGCCTCTACTTCTTTTTGGAGCTGTCGTAGCTGGATGGCCATATCGGGCAACGTCTTGAAAACAGCCGATGAGCGGGCAAACACCTTCGGGTCGATGGCGGGGTAGCCCATGAGCGTCTGTCCTGGCTTGCGGATATTGCCCGGTACTCCGCTTTGGGCGCCAAGGGTGGTGCGGTCGGCAATGCTGATGTGACCTGCCACGCCCACTTGCCCTGTGAACGTGCACCACTCGCCGACGGTCGTCGAGCCGGCAATGCCCACTTGTGCGCAGAGCACAGTGTGACTCTTCACCTCGACATTGTGACCAACCTGAACGAGGTTGTCGATCTTCACGTCGTTGTGAATGATGGTGGCGCCCATCGTGGCACGATCCACGCAGGCGTTAGCGCCCAATTCCACGTCGTCCTCGAGTACGGCGATGCCAATCTGAGGAATCTTCTCATAACCATCTGCGCTGGGCGCAAATCCGAAACCATCGGCTCCCACAACGCTCCCTGCATGCAGGATGCAACGGTCGCCTACTCGACAGTCATGGTAGACAGTAGCGTTAGCATAGAGGATGCAGTCCTTGCCCACTTTCGCGCCAGCACCCACTGTGGCGTGAGGATGCAGGGCCGTGCCGTCTCCAATCTCGGCCCCGTCGCCTACGGCTGCGAAAGGAGCCAGGTAGACGTCCTTGCCGATCTTGGCCGTCGGGGACACATAAGCCAGCGGATCAATGCCCGTACGCTTGGGCTTCATGCTCTCATAGAGACTGAGCAGACGGCCGATGGCCATGCGCGGATCGTCGACGCGGACGAGTGTGGCCTTCACGGGCTGTGCGGGTTGAAATGTCGATGGCACAAGGATGATGGTCGAGCGAGTCTGGTAGACGTATGGTTCAAACTTGGGGTCGTAGTAGAACGAGAGTGCGCCTTCCACGCCTTCTTCGATTTTGGCGAAGGTGTGAACGCTTGCGTCAGCTTTGCCTTCTATGACGCCGCCAATGTATTGTGCGATTTGTTGGGCGGTAAATTCCATTGTTTCTGTTGATGTCTTTTTTTAGCGGGTGCAAAGGTAGCGCAAATCCTTGACATCTCCTAACCTGTGGCGCTCTTTTTGCGCGCGCATCCGTTATTTTAACGAATAAAAGTACGATTTAGGATATCTTCTCATTTCGGGCGGGCAGTCAGTAGAGCGCTTTCAGGCAGTAGTGGGGCGAGCCGTTGGCCATTGTGCGGCGTACGCGTCCGGCCCGAGCCTCGCTGGTGAGCCAGCGCCCGAGGTAGTTGAAGGCTTTGTCGCTGTAGTCGTAGCCCGTTTGTTTCTTTATGGTCTTGGTGATGTCAGAAAGTTTCAGCTTTATATTTCCTGCCTCGTTGTCTGTCGCCAGTTCGAAGATGTCGAGGAATCGGCTTACCTCTGGGCGCATCGCGTTGTAGGAGGCGTTGTATGTCTCGATCTCGCGAACCTCTTCTGCTGTGAAATAGTGACGACGCCCCTGCTCAATCTCAGCCATCGCCTGTGCGTAGATTTGCGAGTAGTAATAAGGCGGTTGCGTATTGATAAGTGAACCGTCGCGGATATCGGCTACGACGAAACGACGAGAACCAGAGGGATCGCTCAGCACGTCAGCCATATTTGTCGTGGCGATGAACGAGGCATAGCGAGGCAGGTTCTGGGTAACGCTGCTGTAGGGGCGACGGCCTTTGACACTGCTCTTCTGAATAAGGTTTTTGAGGAATCCTTGTTGTATTTTTTCGCTAATCTGATTAAACTCGTCGAGACAGATGAGCAGTGAATTTGACAACATTCGCTCGGCGTCTTGCTTGCTGGTGAAGTCTACGAGTTCGCGATAGCCGGCTTCGCGTAATTCGGGCGGCAGGATGAGTTGCCCGAAGGTGCTTTTGCCACAGCCTTGCTGGCCGATCAGCAGGGGTACGACGGAGTTGCCGTGTACGGTGTCCCATCCGTCCCATTGGGCGACCATCCCGAGAAACCACGTGTGGAACCAGTCGCGCCAATGCGGGTTGCGGCACGGCACGCGGTCGGCAAGCGCCCCGATGTAATCGGTATGCCCGTCCCATTCTCCTTTGACGCTCCTGAGGTAGGCGCGAGCCACATTATATTCGCGTATGCGCGTTGAGCCCAGGTAGCGTTTCATGTCGCGGTCGAAGACGTCGAGCCCGCTCTCGTGACACTCCTGAATCATCGTGTTCATCATACGGGTATCGAGGGGTTGAAAGACAAACGATCCTGCATCGTTGCGACGCCATTCGACGCCATTCGTCAACACGTTGAAACGCAGGTCGTAACGCGAGGCGATGAAGTCTTGCAGGCGGAATGACAGTTCTTGCATCAGATGGCTGCGATTGCGCCCCGCTTGCTGACTGTTTTCGAGGTAGGCGCTCTCGATGATGGCGCGTTGCAGCTCGTTGTCCAACTCGCGCCAGCGGGGGTGCAGACGGGCTTGACGGACACAATCTTCCTGAGGTATACCTAAGCGTATGGCCTCGATTGCGACAGCCTCGAGATCGGCACTTAGTGCCTCATTGTCAAGCTTCTGGCTTGCCGGATGTGATTCTCCTTGTTCGCATGCCGTTGCGAAAGCGAGGGCAAAGCGACGTCGCCAGAGGCTGTTGTTCTCGACCGATGGTTGACTACTTTGTGGACCATATTCCTTGGCATCTACGTCGGTGGTACTTCCCGCATTGCCTACAAGGCTGCGGCTGACCTTCACCGTGGCAGCATGACTGTCGAAGTGGGCTGTAGCATCTGCGCTCCAACGGAAGGTGTCGGTTGGCTGTGCGCTCTTAGCCTTCAGGGTTGTCCCTAAGACGCTGGCGTAGACGGCTGAACAGGTGCTGTAGAGCTGCTGGTGGAATCTAATGATGGCTGCATTCTCGGTGGGGAGCGAACCGTCGTCAAAGGAGCCGCGGACGAGGATCTTCAGCGAACGACCGCTCGCCCCAACGGCAGCCAGTAGGGTAGTAGGCCAGGCGGCAGCCTTCGCCCTCAATTCCTCGGCTTCCTCCGTACTTGAGAGATTGCTGACTTCCAGGAGGACGACTCCTGTGTAAGCGATGCTCTGCGTGCCGTTGCGCCGCCTCCGCACGAGTTGTCCGGGGCAGATGAGTGGGAGCTGGTCTTTCAGCTTTGGATGCAAGAACGGTGGAAGGTCTTTCAGTTCATGCCTGAAGGCTTCCACCGTTCGTCTCCTCTTTTCATCAGTCTGGAAGCCGTTGATTAATTCTTCCAGTTCCAAGATGCTGGTCCTAATTCTATTACTCCTTATCGTCTTTATGTATATGGTGCTTTGCATATTTCTGTGCTTTGCAACTTATTTCGCTTTTGCCACTTCTCTGTTGTTTGGCAGTCCTCTTTTCGGCGCTGTATGCGCTCTGCTTTTCTGCTTTGCTGTTTGCAGGCTGCTTTGATTTTTGTCTCCGCAGCCTGCAACATGCTGCTTTTTGGCCTTCGAGAAGTGTTAATTGAGTGCCAAACATCTCGTTTGACGTTGCAAAGGTAGACAATCTTTTTGATTCATGCAAATATTTTGGCAATTATTTTGAGATTTCTTTCAATTTTTGTGCTTATTTTTTATTATAGCTCTACTTTTTATATTCTTTTTCAATATTCATCTACCTAAACTTCCTTTTGATAATCAATTAACTAATCAAATTATGTAGATATATTGATATTATTTTTAATCTTTTTATCTATTGTACTTTTGGTGAACCTATGTTCGTAAGCCGATGAACCTATATTCGTAAGCCGATAAACCTATGTTCGTAAGCCGATGAACCTATGTTCGTAAGCCGATGAACCTATGTTCGTGAGCCGATTGACCTATGTTCGTGAGCCGATTGACCTAGGTTGATGTCCGTTTTCACCTATGTCCTCTGAGTGGTTCACCTTTTTGACTCCCCGATTTCCAACTCCAGACCCATCCGAAAGAATATACCTATCTTCATGCCTGCACGTATGGACGTGAAGGCCTTAACGACCGCTCGTTCAGACCTTAAGATACGGACGTAAAGGCGGGTGTGTCCTAATGTATGACGCCACTCTATATCGTTGTGGAAGCAAACGAAAGAATAGGGCAGTGCGGCTTGTCATGTCACAGCTGAACGATTATTTGATGATCGGGCTTCACTCCTTCGTGGGTATGAACTATGGTTTCAGCTATATTTTCGTGTTTTTACAGTAATTTTCTCTAACAAAAAAGTATACTTAGAATTATAAACGCTATATTTGCAGCGTAAAAACGCATGGTTTATCCTTCAAAAACACTGATAAAACTATGAAATATCTTTTTTTAGTGGCTCTGATGGCCCTGGCCGAGTTGCAGGCTAATGCACAGAATGTTAGTGTCAGCAAGGCGCTTTTCCGTCAAGGCGACGACATGAATTGGACGAAACACGACGTGGACGATGCCTCATGGAGCGAAATCGACATTACGAAGCAGTGGGACAAACAAGGTTTCCCGAGAAACAACCATGCATACGGCTGGTATCGCATTCACGTGAATATCCCCAAAAGTCTGCTCAGCGGTGCTGACCAGCAGAATGTCATACTCTTCAGCCTGCCCAAGGCTGATGACGTCGACGAGTGCTACCTGAACGGCAAACTGATAGGCGCTACGGGTCGTATGCCGACAGATCCAGCAGGCTATTTCTGCGGTGTTGATATCGTTCGCGACTATCCTGTAGATATCAAGAAAGGCGGCATCCGCTGGGATGCCGAGAACGTGATAGCTGTACGCGTCTATAATCGAGGCGGTTCGGGCGGCTTGTTCTCACGGCCTTTGACGATATACAGTCCTAGGGCTGCCGACGGACTCGCCATGAGCCTTATTGAGGAGAACAATGGTAAGTCTCATTGCGATGTCGAACTCCGCAGCGCCTATGCATCGTCGGCCAGCGGAGTGTTTACTGCCACGCTGACAGATCGTGAGACCGGAACCAAGATCAGTACACTGACCAAAAAGCTTTCCATCAAGCGAGGCAAGCCTACGCGCGTGTCCGTACCTTATGATAAGCATCGGATGTGCCTGCTGACGGCCACCTATACCGATGCCAAGACGGGAAAGGTGCTGAGCGACAGCAAAAATCTGAAATACATCCTGACGCCTGCAGCGCCTGCTACGCCGCGCTTCAACAATGCGCCGTTGTATGGTGTGCGTCCAGGTTCCCCCATCATCTACCGTTTTCCTGTCTCGGGTGAGAAACCTATGAAGTTCACCTCAGACAATCTGCCCGAAGGTCTCCAACTCTCGGAGAGCGACGGTGCGCTGAGCGGACGAATCGACAAGCCGTGCGAACTGACTTTTACCGTAACAGCCGAAAATGCACGCGGCAAGGCCTCGCAGGTGTTCACGCTGAAGGTGGGCGAACACATGATTGGTCTCACGCCGCCCATGGGGTGGAATTCGTGGAACTGTTGGGGGCTGAGCATCTCGCAGGAGAAGGTGATGTCGTCTACGCAGGCGCTTATTGACAAGGGCTTGGCCGACTATGGCTATGGCTACATCAACATTGACGACGGTTGGGAGGCTGAAGAACGTAACCCCGACGGCACTATCGAAGCCAACACGAAGTTCCCCTCGATGAAAGGAATGATCGACTGGCTGCATGAGCGCGGTCTGAAGTTCGGTATCTACAGCTCGCCAGGCGAGACCACCTGCGGCGGCTATCTGGGCAGCCTCGGTCACGAGAAGCAGGATGCCGAGGTGTGGAACAAATGGGGCGTGGATTATCTGAAATACGACTGGTGCAGCTACGAGCGCGTTCGTGAGCAGGATAACGACTGGGGCTTTGCCAGCTGCATGCGTCCCTATCTGCTGATGCAGGAGTTCGTGCGTGAACAGCCGCGCGACATCTTCTACAGTCTCGGCCCGTTGGGCGGCACGCAGGTGTATCTGTGGGGGCTTTACTGTGATGGCAACAGCTGGCGCACCGCACAAGACATCAACGACACTTGGGCCTCAATCCTCGATGTCGGATTCCGCCAGCAGGCGGGCAAGGCCCAATATTCCTCCGTCGGTCACTGGAACGACCCTGATATGTTGGTGGTTGGCAAGGTCGGGTGGGGCAGTGACCTGCGCGAGACGCGTCTGACGCCTGATGAGCAGTACACTCACATCACGCTGTGGACCCTTCTGGCTTCCAATATGCTCATCGGTTGCGACATTGCACAAATGGATGATTTCACACTGAACCTGCTCTGCAACAACGAGGTGAACGCCGTTAATCAGGATGTCCTCGGCAAGCAGGCTGACCGTGTTTCAAAGGAAGGTGACATCGAGGTATGGAGCCGTCCGCTCGCCGACGGAGCCATCGCTGTAGGTATCTTCAACGTAGGCGACAAGAATCAGCAGGTTGATATGAAATCGCTTATCCCTGCCGAGACAACCAAGACCATCCGCGATCTCTGGCGCCAGCAAGACCTGTCAGCCAGCGAACTCAACTGCACAATCCCCGCACACGGTTGTCGGTATCTGAAAGTGTTCCTGTAAGGTGTTCATAAAGAAAATGTTCCCACCCTCCCCGCGGTAGCGAGAAAGCGTGGGAACGTCTTTTTTCAGGTCTTGAAGCTCGGTTAGGAGCGAGAACACTTCTCGCAGAAGTTTATGCGTGTTGGCGTAGGATGTCTGCCATCTGCTGCTGAACCTCGCGAGCTTTCTCACCAGCCACTTCGGCATAGCGTTCAGTTGAGTCGGCGTAGATGATGGCGCGGTTGAACTCGAAGATGGGGTCGAATCCCTCTTCCTTCGAAGCCCGCTCAATGAGGAACTGCGGCACTTTCTTCAGATTCGTGTTGAGTCCTACGCAAAGGAAGCTCTGCTTAAGCAGGATATTCTCGTAAAGTTGTTCACGTGCCACGTTTTAAAGCATCAGATTAGAAAGCCACTTTCAAGCCTACCGTCATTGTGCTGAACTTCGGCCCATAACTGGTTCGAAGGACGTTGAAGGGGTTGTATTTGTAGTAGATGCCGACGTGGTGAATGATGACTTCAGCCCCCACTCCAACAGAGAAGCGGCTCTGGTGAACGTTCTCAGATGTGATCTTCTTTTTTTCGCCATCCTCGTAATAACGCGTCTTGAGCGAGCCCCAGGGTGTGAAGTAGAGCTCAGGACCTACGGCGAAATACACATTCTTGTTTAAGTAGTGGTAGTATTTGAGGGGAAAAGAAAGGCTGAACGTATGAATGCGGCTGAACTTGGGCTCTGTTCCTTCAGGATAGTCTTGCATGGAGATGATGTCGCGTTCGTTTTTGGAGAACATCTTGAAGTCAGTCACGCGATAGTTTCTCCAGTCGAGTCCCATTCCGATACGCATGAAGTCTTTCTTGCCGACACGAACCTCGCAGCTGATGACGTCGCCCCATTCTATTTCGTAGGACTGCCCCATGTCGATGCTGACGCCTTCAGCTTGGTTGATGCCACCGATGAAGCCGAAGGAGAAACTGCTGCTCAACGAGAACGTCACCTCTGTGGATGAGCCAGATTTGTTGACTTTGACGCCAGGCAACTCGAAGTTCCAACCGCCCGGGTTCTCGTCATCATCGAAGTCAATGGTTGCTGCAGTTACATTTGTTAAGCTTAATGTTGCCATCAAGATGGCTGATAGAACCTTTTTCATTGTCTTATACATTATTATATTATGTGTTTTACTTCTTCTTGAACGTCTTCCTGAGGTCTGCAAGGCTGGCTTTGCCTTCCAAATAGACGAGGGTGATGCTGTTGCCGCCCGTTACCTGTCGGCATTGATAGCAGATGTATCGGTGCAGACCTTTATTCGTGTCGGCAATCTGAACGATGGCGTAATAGAGGTGTCCGTCGCGATACTCAAGTTCAAGATTGTCGTTGTCGTCAGAGAGACGTCCTTTCATATCTTCCTTGAAAAGCGCTTCCACCTTGTCTCGAGCCGGGTTGCCAGTAGTGAACTTGACTGTATGGAGCACCTTCAGTTTGAATGGTTCGAGGCTTTCTCCCTTGACGAGACTTTCTTGCAAGGCCAGTTCGTTAATAATGTTTCCCTCGAAGACCTCGTTAATGCGGAGGCCCTTCTGTGCCGAGAGGGGTAGGGTGGCAGTGATGAGCGCAAGTGTTATGATTAGATGTTTCATCGTTCGTTGAATAATTCGCTAAGTTGTTCTTCTTGGTTCCCGTTACTGAATATCTCTTGCAAGGCATTCTCTCCCATTTGCATGGCTACTTGTTTGTCGTTTAGCATCTTACCTTCGACGTATGCGATTGCCATGTTTTCTTCTTCCTGCTGAGGTGGTGCCAGCAGAATGACGGCAAAGGCGGCAATGCAGGCAGCAGCTATGAAAGGCCAAAGTGGAAGACGACGCTGTGTTTTCAGTACTTGTTCTTCAGAGAACTTGTCCAATGCCTCTGTGCTTGGTGTAGGTGTCTTCTCCTCTATGATGGCAAACATCTGAGCATAAGGAATCAAGTCGGCAGGCAGATTTTGCTCACTGTCAAAGTATTCCTTGAGCTGTTTCATCTCTGTCTGCGTGCTCTCACCCTCCATATAGCGGTGAAGCAGTTTGCGTATGTTTGTCTCCTTGTACATTATTGATTTCGCTTTATAAGTTTTTTCAAGAGGTTCTTTCTTGCCTTGCAGAGTGCGGTTCGAACGGTTACTTCGCTGATGCCAAGCACCTCTGCTATCTCGTTGTTCTCGAGTCCGTCTTGCTGGCTCATCCTTAGAATCTGCATCTGTGCAGTAGGAAGTCCTGCGATGTTGTCCTCGAGCCACTCGGCATTCTCCTTTTCCTCGAGCATCCACTGTGAGTCGTGTGTGCTGATGAGACGTATCTCGTCGTTCAACTCCACTGGAACAATTCTCCTTTTGCGAAGCTTGGAGACGCAGAGATTCTTGCAGATTGCGTAGCTCAGCGCTTGAACAGAGCGGACTTTGTCGAGCTGTTCTCTGATGGTCCAAAGTCTGAGCAGCGTGTCCTGCACATTGTCTTCTGCCTCGCTCTCTTCCCTAAGAAAGCGACGACTGAGGGACAGGATGTCGCCCCTCAGCTGACGTGCTAATGTGCAGAACTCTTCTTTCTCCATTATATCGTTGCTCTATTATTAAGACGCAGAAAAAGGAATAATGTTCCCGTTAGTGATGAAAAAAATAAGAAAGTTACAAAAAAAGCGGGCGAAGGCAGATGTGAAAGCCTTCGTCCGCTTGTTGTTGTGTGCAGATCGTTATCTTCCAAGGTCGAAGCTTGCGCATCAACCACCATTTCGAGCCATATGAATGGGCACGACTGTCGAGTTGTTGACTCAGCTTCCCTTGCGGAGATAGTCCATTGCGATCATCATGCGTGCTGTCGAAGTATTTCAGCCATCTGCTGCTGCACTTCGTGGGCTTTTTCGGCAGCTACGTCGGCATAGCGCTCGGAGCTGTCGGCGTAGATGATGGCACGGGAGGAGTTGACGATGAGGCCGCATTGGTCGTTCCATCCGTACTTGCAGACCTCCTCGAGGCTGCCGCCCTGGGCACCGATGCCGGGAACGAGGAGGAAATGATCGGGGGCGAGGCGACGGATGTCAGCGAAGGCTGAGCCTTGGGTGGCGCCGACGACGTACATCAGGCAGTCCTTGCTCGGCCCCCCTCCCCGCTCCCCCTCAAGGGGGAGAGTGGTTTGTATTTGAGTGGGTGTTCCCTTATCCTGAGACGCCAGGAGGTTTTTAACCCACTCCTGACTGCGTAGAATCACTCTTTCATAGAGCTGCTTTGGCTTACCTGTTTCTGGTCGGTGACCACTCTCCCCCTTGAGGGGGAGCAGGGAAGGGGTCTGGGGCTGTATGGTGGTCTTCTGGAAATCCTGACTACCCTTATTGCTTGTCAATGCCAAGAGAATCACCCACTTGCCATCGTAGCCGAGGAAGGGCGTCACCGAATCCTCGCCCATATAAGGTGCCACGGTGACGGCGTCGACGTCCATCTCCTCAAAGAAGGTACGCGCGTAGAGCTTGGATGTGTTACCGATATCGCCGCGCTTGGCATCGGCGATGATGAACTGGTCGGGGTAATGGTTGCGGATGTACTCCACCGTGCGTTCGAACGCCATCCACCCCTTCACGCCGTGTGCCTCGTAGAAGGCGAGGTTGGGCTTGTAGGCGATGCAGTAGGGTGCCGTGGCGTCGATGATGGCACTATTGAACTCGAAGATAGGGTCGAAGTCCTTATCTTGGGCTGCCCGCTCAATGAGGTGCTGAGGCACCTTCTTCAGATCTGTGTCGAGTCCTACGCAGAGGAAGCTCTGCTTGCGACAGATGTTGTCGAAAAGTTGTTCGCGTGTCATATAATGTTGAAAAGTTGAAGACCCCCTCTCCGCTCCCCCTCAAGGGGGAGGATGGTCACCTTTCAAGAAAGGATGGCCATGAGCAAGACAGTCCATCTTCCTCCTGAAGGGTCAAGCGTCTCTTCGAGCTGAACGGAAAGGGTCTGTGGTCTTGAAGGTTGAAATGTTGAAACGTTGAAAGTTTGTACTGTTGAGGGTTGAAACGTTGAATGGTTGAAAGTTGAATCAAGTTAGAATAGGAATAGTCCTAAGTTCGTGTTGCGTTTCTTCTGCGTCAGCTCGTTCTGCATACGTTCCACGGCAACGCGGAAGAAGAACGAGATGAGGTATTCGTCGGTGCCTTCGCCGCGGATCTGTCGGAGAGCGTCGATGTAAGCATCCCGCTCTTTGATGTCGATGATGACCATCGGGTGTCCGGCGTGCATGAGAATCCAGTTGGAAAGGAGGCGGCCTGTGCGGCCATTGCCGTCGCGGAAAGGGTGAAGGTACTCGAAGAAGCCGTGAAAGCGAGCTGCCACAATCATGGGATGGATGTCGCGCTGTAAAGCTTCGGCAGTGGATGTCAGCAGCGACGGCACACGCGCCACCAGCGTCTCGTGGTCGCCGAAGATGGTGTCACCGGCAGCCATATCCTCTGTGGTGTAGGCGCCAGCGACGGCTCCCGGCGCACGGAAAGCGAGGGTGTTCTCTGTCACAAGGCGGTTCGTCTCGCGCAACAAGGTCTCGTCGAAAGGGGCGTTCAGATGCGACACCACGTAGCGGAAGGCGCGGAAGTGGTCTGCCATCTCGGCGCACTCCAGCAGCGAATGTCCCACCGGCACCATCGCCAGTCCCTGTTCTTTCAGGATGCGGGTGTCGTCGACGGTAAACGAATTGCCCTCAATGGCGCACGAATGGCAGGAGAAAAGGATCTCATGCCAGTCCATGTAGTCCTCCGGCGCCATTTTGGCCTTGATGTGCGACTCATATTCGTGTCGCACCTCCTCGTATTGTGTGATTTCCTGTTCGAACATATCTTCGTGGTAATGCTTTTGCCGCCACAAAGATAGCGCGTATTCTTCGTTTTGCCAAAATAAAGTTCACAAAAAAAGTTATAATCGTTGAAAGGGGGTGTTACATGAGTAGTCGCCAGTCTGCTTTCTCGCTGAAAATGTCGAAAGTAATCAGTTCGGGCAGCAGCTTGGTCAGGGGTAGGCGGGGATGGCGTGTGACGCGCTCCTCGTCATACATCCGCACGACGGTATTCCCTAACTCACTCTCTGCTGGAATGGTCATGTCGTGGCAGTTCATCATGACGTACCACTCCTCTGTGAAGGTGCTAAAGTCCATCAGTCCGACCGACGTGTGAAAGGCGGCGTGCATGACCTCCGTGAATCCTCGCTCGTGGCTGAAGTCGTAATGTATGCTGATGTAGGGGCGTAAGCTAATCATGTTGTAGTCCTTTCTCGTTCGACTGAATACGGCATATTTACCATCAAGGATCCCGTCGAAGCTGAGCAGCCGGAGGCTGTCGAGGTCAATGAGCATCTCGCCTGTGATGACGGGATAACGCCAATTGGGTTTGCGGTCGAAGATGATGCGGACGTAATGGCGACCCTGACGATCGCGTAATGGAACCAGGCTAAGGTCGTAGTGACGTTTGTAGTGCTGTTCGCGACCCGTACCAAGTAAGGGAACGAACGGCTTTCTGAAATCCCCTTTCTTTTTCGTCATCTTGTCGTAGCTCTTCATGGTTGTCTCGCGTATTTGTTCCCGCAGTTTTCTTGCTGTTTCACTGTTGATGTGATTCGGGTTCAGGATGTCCATCAACATGGAATCCGTCTTTTCCGGGGCATATTGCATGAGGGCTTCATCAGATATTGTGTCGTTGTGAAGCGCTACGAAGTGATGTCCATGCACGACCGTCGGTTGTGTGATCTGCAGGGCCGAGGAGACATTGAGAATGGCTTCCGTCATGATTGTGTCATGCTCTATCTTACGCAGACGCCTGAAAAAGAAGGGGGCGCGTTCGTGTTCATGGGCTTGTCGTTCCGCCATGAGCTTTTCGCTCAATCGCGCCAAAAGTGTGCTGATGGTGATATCGAATGGCATCAGGTCCTTCTTCAACGGGCTAAGGTACACAATGCGGCTTAGGTGGGCTACGGGCAGTCGCCTTTCCTCGTAGCCGTAGGCGTGGAAGCGTAAGGTGTCCGTCACTCCCATTTTCATGTAGAAGAATCCCTGGAGGTTGCTCATGGTGTGCCGGTTGTTGCTCAAGGCTGTCACTCTGGCAAAAGGAATGGGCTTGCGGGCGACGGAATCATAGATTAGGATGCCACTGATGCGGCTGAGGGCGATGCTGTCCCTGCGACGTTGTTCTCGTTTTGCTCTTTGTTCTGCTGCCAAGTGTTTCTCAGCTTCTACATCAGGTATAGAGGAATCATAAAAATCTGCCTTACCTTGCTGCTTGAGGCTGAAGAGTGCATCCTCATCAGCAGTACGCATCACCGTCTCATGCTCTTGCCAGAAGTCTTGGTTGAATCCCGCACTGTCGAGGGCAGCCCAGAAGTTGTCCCTATCTATTTGCACTCCATCTGGCAGGTCGACAGCGCCTACATTGACCATCGTGTAGCGCTCATCCAGCTTGCTCATCCTGTTGCGGGCGAATAAATGTGCTACTTCGGTGAATCCATGATCATGGTGGTAGTCTATGTGGAATCGGGGTTGGATTGTTTCCAGAGCACGATATTGGTCAACGTTAAGAAGGAATCTGATGTTGTTGATGATACCATCGAAGGAGATTGGCTCTAACGTATTGACATCCAATAGCAGTGTTCCTGTGATGATGGGTTCCTTGACATCGTCCCATCGACGGAAGGTGATGCGTCTGAGATGGCGACCGCTCTCGTCATTTACGGTGGTGTAGGTGATGTGATAGTATTTCTCATAGTATTTCTTCGAAGCACGTCTGTGCAGGGGGGTGATGAAGTTGTTGCTGCTGAGCAACTTTATCTCGTCGCCGTGCATCATGACGCCCAACTGAAACCATTGGTAGCCAGACCCGTAGAGATTTGCCGGAACCCAGCCGCTGCGATAGCCTGTCAGCGCGACGGGTTGGCGCAGGTTGACGGCAGATTGACCCTGGATGAAAGCCTCTGTCATCTGTGCTTTGTGCCCTGCCCATGTGGCCGAGTCCGAAAAGAAGTCGTTACGAATGCGCAAGAAGAACGTGGAAGAGGCTGTCCTGTGCTTCTTATATTCTGCATAGAGTTTTTTGGAAGCACGCACCAGAAGCGGCTGAATCGGCGTCACCGTCACTTCGCGCAACTGGTGTTCCGTCGCCTTGAGGCGAACGGTCTGTGGCAAATCGGCAGCCATAATATACGCGGAGGTATAGCCGATATAGCTGATCTTGAACGTCTCGTCGGGGGACGCATTGATGCTGAAAGTGCCCTGGTAGTTAGTCACCGCACCCCGTCCTTCACCCACATAGACTTGGGCGAAGGGCAGAGGCTCATTGGTCGCGGCATCTACGACGCGTGCGGTGTAAGTTTGTTGTGCAAAGGCGTCTACGGCACAGACCAGAGCCAAGAGAATGAGCAGAAGAGCATTGGCGAAGCGTGTCATAGGCTCGTCTTAACGTACGCTCCAGTGGCTGATTATATGTGTTTAGGTGTGTTCTATTATTATTCTGTTGCTCCTCTCGTTATCAGGTAACCGCTGAGGTTTAACTCGGCTGATGGGATGCGGCCGCCTTCGTCGCTTGTCTTGCCTTCATAGAGGAAGAATCGCTGGAGTAAGAAACGGTTGTCGGAGGATTTTGTGGGCAGAGCCACCAGGTCGTCCATCTGCTTGTCCAGCGCTCTCAGTGCGCGGAGGCTGACGATGATGGTGTCCGAGACCTCATCATTCGTGACTGGCACTTCGATGGTGTCTTGTTGGAGGTCGATAGGATAGTTCTGACATTCCACGCCAAGGTGCAGCTCTGTATAGCCCTCAGGAATCTGAATGTGCTTGATCTGCACAAATCCATTGTAATCCGGGGTTGCTAT
This sequence comes from Bacteroidaceae bacterium, assembly GCA_017429525.1. Taxonomy (GTDB): domain Bacteria; phylum Bacteroidota; class Bacteroidia; order Bacteroidales; family Bacteroidaceae; genus Physcousia. The sequence goes on from JAFROT010000046.1 coordinate 58,475, forward strand.
ATCTCTGGTTTTGATGCCGTCAATATACTGTTTGAAGGGAATTGGCGCAGCCTTCTGTGTAGTCAGTGGTTCGATGGTTGCGCTGCTGAAAGTCTGCTCGAGATACTTCAGCTTAGAGCTGATACGTGAAGCCTCTTGCGCGGGCAGCGATTTCATGATGGCATCGAAGCGTGCGGCGTCGACTGGCAGTGTCGTAGCGCCAGCCTGTGTAAGCGCGCGTTCCACTTCTTTCAGGAGCGTGCGTCGCGTGAGGCTTGTGTAGTTCAGCGGCAGCGCTGACGTCAGCAGAAAGAGGGCTGCAAAGGAGATGGGAATCCAGTGGATGCGGCGGGCGCGAGTGAAGAAGAGGCCGAGGCAGACGATGTAGAACCAGGCGTTCAGTGTGGCGAGGTAGAGGCGGGCGATGGTGATGCCGTAGTCGGAGAAACGGCGGACGATGCCTACGGTCATGAGCAGCAGCAGAGGTGTCAGGATGAGCGGCAGCCAACGTGCTACGCTGTGGTCGGAGGGGCGGTCGTCGGCATGGCGGGTGGGGTAGAGACCGAACTCGATGGCGATGAGTCCCACCATCGAGGCGATGACGAGCCACGACACCTGACCGTTCGGCAATTCCCAGCTCACGAGAATCTTTATGGCGTAGTTGAAAAGCACGATGATATACAGCAGCTCCAGCGGCAGGAAGAGATAGCGGAACACGCCAGCGAGGAAACCAGAGCGCAACGGTTCGCGGTCATGTTTCTCCTCGCCGCCTGGGATGCGTCCCAAGAAAAGCAATGCCGGCAGGTAGCCTGCGACGAGCACACCTGTGATGCTATACCATTTCCACCCCAGATTGATGCTGAACAGCCAGTTCAATGATGTCAGCAGTAAGCTCAGTCCGCCCCAGAGTATCAGCCCGATAGCTACGCAGATGACTCCGCTTGCGATGACGCGCAACGCAAAGTTCCACGATGGTATGTCGTTGCGTTCGCGGTTAAACGACAAGAAGAAGACGGTCAGTGTCAGCGCCAGGACGGCAGAGGCGTGCATCAGGAACGTCTCGTAGCCGCGACCTCCCTGTCCGAAGTTGATGTGGTAGAGGTAGATGGCATCAACGAGGAGGATGAGGTAGGCAGTGATGTGAATCCACAAATCTTTGCGCGACCACTGATGCTCCTCGCTCCATAGCTTCAATGACAACGAGAGCGCAAAGCCCACCGAGAGGAAGTAGACGATGGCGCCTACGAGTTGGTCGGTCTTAGGTTCGGATAGAATGACGAAGATGCCATACGCCGCGAGCGCTGTCGCAAAAGCCGCTGGGGCGGGGAAACGCTGGAAGCAGGAGCGTGCTGCACGGGAAATGATACCAGTTAAATCCATAAGGCAGACGTGAATAAGTTGACGCCAATAGGCGATAATATTTTATTTTCGAAGATTGACGATCAGATTGACGCGGATTGACGTCTAAATCTCAGGTGATGAGATATTTTATTCGACGTCAATCGACGTCAATCTTCATTGTCCATTGTCCATTATCCATTATCCATTATCCATTGTCCATTATCCATTTTCAACTTTCTAAAGCGCGCTTTCCTTCAGGCGTTCGGCGTTCTCGGCTACCGTGAGGCGGTCGATGCACTCCTGGATGTCGCCGTCCATGAAGGCGGCGAGGTTGTAGATGGTGTAGCCGATGCGGTGGTCGGTGATGCGTCCTTGCGGGTAGTTGTAAGTGCGGATTTTGGCTGAACGGTCGCCGGTGGAGACCATCGTCTTGCGGCGGGCGGCTATGTCGTCGATGTATTTCTGGTGCTCCTTGTCGTAGATGAACGTGCGGAGGCGTGCGAGGGCGCGTTCCTTATTCTTGGGCTGGTCGCGCGTCTCGGTGCATTCGATGAGGATCTCCTCGGTCTCGCCCGTGTTGGGGTTGGTCCACATATAGCGTGCGCGTACGCCCGATTCCACTTTATTCACGTTCTGTCCGCCAGCGCCCTGACTGCGGAAGGTGTCCCACTTGATGGCGCCTTCGTTGATCTCGACGTCGAACTCCTCAGCCTCGGGCAGTACGGCGACGGTGGCGGCGGAGGTGTGGACGCGGCCCTGCGTCTCGGTGACTGGCACGCGCTGCACGCGGTGAACGCCGCTCTCGTATTTCAGCGTGCCATAGACCTTCTCGCCCGTGACCGAGAAGATGATCTCCTTGTAGCCTCCGGCAGCACCTTCGGTGAAGCTCGATACAGCAATCTTCCAACCTTTCGTCTCGCAGTACTTGGAGTACATGCGGAAGAGGTCGCCGGCGAAGAGCGCTGCCTCGTCGCCGCCCGTGCCGCCACGAATTTCCATGATGACGTTCTTGTCGTCCTCGGGGTCGGCGGGGATGAGCAGCAGTTTGATTTCCTCTTCGAGCTCGGGAATGTGCTCCTGTGCGGCAGCGAGTTCTTCGCGAGCCATCTCGCGCATCTCGGCATCGTCCTCGGCGGCGAGCATCTCCTTAGCCTCGTCGATGGTCGTAAGCGTCTGAACGTATTCGGCGCGCTTCTTGACGATGGCGCCCAGGTCCTTGTATTCCTTTGTCAGCTTGACGTAGCGGCGCTGGTCGGCGATGACGGCCGGGTCAGTGATGAGCGTGCCCACCTCCTCGTACCTCAAGACGAGGCCTTCCAGCCTGTCTAACAGTTGATTATTCTCATTAGCCATGGTGATAAATCTTTATTTCGCTGCAAAGATAGGAAATATAACGTTAAGGTTGACGAAAACGGGTGTTTTTTTTTGATTACGTGGGAAAAACGCGAAGATGAACAATAGTCAATGAGACATGAAAGGTGGTAAATGGTAGATACTTCATTATTTTTGTTCCGAAAATTTGGCAATCTCGGGAATGATTACTAAATTTGCAGTCGAAAACAAGAGTTTTAATAAACCTAATAACCACTAAACCTAGTATATTATGAACAAGAAAACCATTTTCAGACATCTGCTGATGCTGCTGGCCCTCCTGCTCTGCTCCGCCCGGGCATCGGCACAGGAGGCATACGCCTGCTATACTTCGTCGAACAAGACGCTGACGTTCTACTACGACAACCAGCGCAGCTCTCGCAGTGGCACAATCTACGATATTCCCGCAGCAGGTGAAGCCCCAGGGTGGGCAGATGAGTTATACCTCAATGTGATGGTCTTTGATCCGTCGTTTGCCAACGCACGCCCTACGTCCACATCTCGATGGTTCGCAGGTAGAATATTGTTGACTATTTCAGGTCTTAACTACCTGAACACCAGTGAGGTGACCGATATGTCAAAAATGTTTCAAAATTGCGAGAGATTGCAGAACCTTGACTTGAGTCACTTCAACACGTCCAAGGTAACAAATATGGAATACATGTTCTATGGATGCAAAGATTTGCGGACCATCTTTGTGGGCAATGGCTGGAGCACTGCGGCAGTGACGAGCTCTGCCAGAATGTTCTTTAACTGCCTCAACCTGACGGGCGGTCAGGGCACGACTTACAATGCCAACTGCGTTGACAAGGCCTATGCCAAGATTGATGGCGGCACGAGCAACCCAGGCTACCTCACCGACGTCAATGGGACTCATGCCTATGCTTGTTATACCCCGTCGAACACGACGCTGACGTTCTATTACGACAATCAGCGTTTCAGCCGCACGGGTACGACCTACATCGCGGAAAACTATAGCCCCTTTAACTGCAATTGGTCCGACATCCGGGAAGAGGTGACTACGATGGCCTTTGATCCCTCATTCGCCGTCTTCCGACCGACGGGCATCCACGGATGGTTCAGCGACATGAAAAACCTTGTATCCATCACGGGCATCAGTAACCTGAACACGAGTGCTATTACCGACATGTTCGATTTATTCGATGGCTGTAGCAGTTTGAAGAGCCTCGACCTGAGCAACTGGGACACGTCCAACGTGACCAATATGAGGAGCATGTTCAACGCCTGCAGTAGCTTGACTAGTCTTGACGTGAGCAGCTTCAACACGTCCAACGTCACCAGTATGGAATTGATGTTCATAAACTGTAGCAAATTGACGACTCTCAAATTAGGCAGCAACTTCAACCCGTCTAAAGTGACCAGCATGGAAGATATGTTCTCTGGTTGCTCTGCGCTGACGAGCCTTGATCTGAGTGGCTGGAACACATCCCAAGTGACCGATATGTACAGGATGTTCTACGGTTGCAGCGGCTTGACGAGCCTTGATGTAAGTGGCTGGAACACGTCCAACGTGACCACTATGAGAGAGATGTTCAGTGATTGCAGCAGTTTGACGAGCCTCGATGTGAGTGGCTGGAATCCGTCCAATGTAACCAGTATGTGGTCTATGTTCAATGGTTGCAGCAGTTTGACGAGCCTCGATGTGAGTGGCTGGGACACGTCCAATGTAATCAATATGTGGAATATGTTCAAGGGTTGCAGCAGTTTGACGAGCCTTAACGTGAGCAACTGGAACACGTCCAACGTGACCGATATGCACAGGATGTTCGAAGGCTGCAGCGCCCTGACGAGCCTCGACCTGAGCAACTTTGATACGTCCAAGGTGACCGATATGGGTAGTATGTTCGACGGCTGCAGCGGCCTGACGAGCCTTGACCTGAGCAACTTCGACACGTCTCAGGTGACAGAAATGAGTTATATGTTCTACGGCTGCAGCGGCTTGACGAGCCTTGACCTGAGCAATTTCGACACATCCAAGGTGACCGATATGTGGTCTATGTTCAAAGGGTGCAGCGGCTTGACGAGCCTTGACCTGAGCAACTGGGACACGTCCAATGTAACCGATATGAAGAGCATGTTCAACGGCTGCAGCAGTTTGACGAGCCTCAACCTGGGCAGCTTCAACACGTCCAACGTCACCGATATGGACTTGATGTTCAATGGTTGCAGCAGTTTGACGAGCCTTGACCTGAGCAACTTCGACACGTCCAACGTACCCGATATGAATCAGATGTTCAATGGTTGCAGCAGTTTGACGAGCCTTGACCTGGGCACCTTCAACACGTCCCAGGTTACCAATATGTATAAGATGTTTTGGAGTAGTAACAATCTGCAAACCATCTATGTGGGCGACGGCTGGAGCACGGATGCTGTGACAAGTTCCGATTATATGTTCACTGCCTGCGACCGTCTTGTGGGTGGCAAGGGCACGACATGGAAGTCGTCTAACCCGTCAGATAAGACCTACGCCCACATCGACGGCGGCACCAGCAACCCCGGCTACTTCACTGCAGCGAGGACTGGATACGCCAGCTACAACCCGACGGCCAAGTTGCTGGCTTTCTACTTCGACGACAACCGCAGTTACCACGAAGGCCGGGGGGAGACGACCTACGACCTGAACCAGGGCTCTGCCAAGCCCGGCTGGTACACCGACGGCACCTATGCCAAGGTCACCCGCGTGCACTTCGACCAGTCGTTCGCCAATACCCGCCCGAAGTCCACCTACTATTGGTTTGCCGATATGGCGAATCTGGATAACATCACGAACTCCACCTATATCAACACGAGTGCCGTGAAGAATATGGAGTCCATGTTCCAAGGCTGCCGAAAAATGACGAGCCTTGACCTGAGCCACTTCAACACTTCGAAGGTGACGACGATGGCACACATGTTTGACGGCTGCACCCAAGCTACAGTTCTCAACGTGAGCAACTTCGACACGTCCAACGTGACCGACATGGAAGGTATGTTCCAAAGTTGTATAAACTTGACAAGCCTTGACGTGAGCCGCTTCAATACAGCCAATGTGACCAACATGAGGAAGATGTTCAGCGGTTGTTGGGACGTGACGGGCCTTGACTTGAGCAACTGGGACACGTCCAACGTGACCAACATGAGCTGGATGTTCGACGGTTGTCGCCTTTTGGAGAGTCTTGACTTGAGCTCCTTCAATACTGAGAACGTGACGAGCATGGAAAGAATGTTTAATGATTGCGGGAATCTGAGCACAATCTATGCCGGCACAAACTGGAGCACGTCCAAGGTGACCGAGTCCAATAGTATGTTCTTGGATTGCAAAAACCTGGTGGGGGGTAAGGGCACAGCCTACGCTTCCAACCACGTGGACAAGACCTACGCCCGCATCGACCAACCAACGCTCCGTCCGGGCTACTTCACTGCCGGAGGTACTGAGGCATACGCCGTTTATAGTAAGTCGAGTAAGACGCTGACGTTCCACTACGACGCCCAGCGCCGTTCCTACACCACTCCTAGTAACGTGGTCTATGACGTGAACATGGATGCCGACGATCCCGCCTGGCTTCTTGACGAGTACGTCAGCAGTGTAACCAAAGTGATCTTCAGCCCGTATTTTGCTGCCGTCCGTCCGACGAACACTAGCCGTTGGTTCCAAGGCATGGCTTTGCTGACGTCGATCACGGGCATGGAGAACCTGAACACCAGCAAGGTGACCAAAATGAACAACATGTTCCGGGGATGCACGGAGTTAAGTGGCCTTGACTTGAGCCACTTCGACACCGACCTGGTAACGTCCATGACAGGCATGTTCGAGGGCTGTAGCAGTGTGACTGAACTTGACCTGAGCCGTTTCAATACGGCAAAGGTGACCAATATGGGAAACATGTTCTATAACTGCATGCATCTGAGAACCATCTTTGTGGCCCCTGAAAAGTGGAGCATGAGTGGCGTGACGAGTTCCTCGGGTATGTTCTACGGCTGCACCAATATTAAGGGCTCAATGGGCACGGCCTATAATGCCGACTACGTGGACAAGACCTACGCTCGCATCGATGGTGGCACGAGCAACCCGGGCTACTTCACCGCTGAGGGCAGTGAGGCATGGGCCTACGAGGCATACGCCGTTTACACAACAGAAGAGGGGGAGTGTACGCTGACGTTCTACTACGACACCCAGAAGAATTCGCGTACGGGCTCGATATACAACGTTGAATATCATAATTGGTTGGGAACTGCCAGCAATCTGAACCGGGTGGTCTTCGACCCGTCGTTCGCCGACTACCGCCCGACGTCGACCTCCGAATGGTTCTTGAATATGTCCAACCTTCTATCCATTGAGGGCATAGAGTACTTGAACACCAGCGAGGTGACCGATATGTCTTCTATGTTCAATAACTGCGGCGGACAATACTTCTACATGCAGACCCTTGACTTGAGCCACTTCAACACGGCTAAGGTGGCCAATATGCAAGCCATGTTCGCCAACAACAGCCACCTGACAACCATCATTGTGGGCAACGGCTGGACGACGGCAGCCGTGACGGAATCCGCGAATATGTTCTATGGCTGCACCCAGCTGAAGGGTGACCAGGGCACGGCCTATAATGCCAACTACTTGGACAAGACCTATGCCCGCCTCGACGGCGGCACGGGCAGCCCGGGCTACTTCTCGCATTTCAAGGAGCCTTACGCCTGCTACATGGCTGGCAACAAGTCGCTGACGTTCTACTACGACAACCAGCGAAGCAGCCGCGCGGGCACTACCTACGACCTGAACACCGGAAACAACCGGCCGGGCTGGACGGAGGACTATTCCGTGGCGTCGGGCATCTCGACGGTGGTCTTCGACCAGTCGTTTGCCACTGTCCTCCCCGCCACCACCGCCTACTGGTTTGCCGATATGGCTGGCCTACGGACCATCACGGGTTGGGAGAACCTCAACACGCAATTCGTGACCGACATGAGCTACATGTTCTCCAACTGCGGCATGCCGACCCTCGACCTGACCAGCTTCAGCACATTCCTGACGCGCGACATGAGCTACATGTTCTATAGGTGCAGGGCGACGAGCATCGACCTGAGCAGCTTCAACACATCGTCGGTGACCACTATGGAGGGGATGTTCAATTGGTGTTTTAACCTGACAAGGCTTGACCTTGACAACTTCAAGACAAACGAAGTGGAGGTGATGACCTCGATGTTCGAGAATTGCCCCTATCTGAACACAATCTGTGTGGGCACCAACTGGAGCACAGCGGCCGTGACGGCATCCGACAACATGTTCTATGGCTGCACCCGCCTCGTGGGTGGCCTGGGAACGGCATATTCAGTCGCTAACCCACAGGACAATACCTACGCTCACCTCGACGGCGGCACCAGCAATCCCGGCTACTTCAGCCGATTCCAGGCCTACGCCGTCTACACGCAGGAGAACACCACGCTGACGTTCTACTACGACTCCAAGCGCGATTCCCGCACGGGCACCACCTACGACATGAACAAAAATGCCAATGCCCCCGGGTGGGAAGCTGTCAATAGCAGTGTGACTACGGTGGTCTTTGACTCGTCGTTTGCCGATTATTGCCCGACAACCACCTGTCGTTGGTTTTATGTTATGCAGAATCTGCAAACCATCGAAGGCATGAACCATCTGAACACGAGCGAGGTGACCAACATGCAAGCAATGTTCAATCTGTGCAGCAGCTTGACAAGCCTTGACCTGAGCAGCTTCAACACGGCCAATGTGACAAGCATGGGCATGATGTTCAATGGCTGTAGCAGCCTGCAAACAATCTACGTGGGCGAGGGCTGGAGCACAGCGGCCGTGACGAGTTCCAATTATATGTTCCACAACTGCACCAGCCTGAAGGGCGGCAAGGGAACGACCTACAATTCCTCGAATCCCAAGGACAAGACCTATGCCCATATCGACGGTGGCACTGACAACCCCGGCTACTTCTCGGAGAAGCAGGCCTTCCTCAGGGGCGACGTCAACGGCGACGGCAAGGTGACCATTGCCGACGTGACCGCCCTCGTGAACATCATCTTGGGTAAGACCACGAACTACAACGCAGCAGTAGCCGACATCAACGACGATACCAAGATTACTATCGCCGACGTGACGGCATTGGTGAATATTATATTGGGAAAATAAAGCCTCACCCCCCCAGCTAGCCTCTCCCTCGACCCCTCCCTTGTAGGGAGGGGAGATGGTTGGCACGATGAAGCCTGATTGTTAGGGAGGGGGAGACTGGCGCAATGAAGTGATGTCTGGGGGGGATAGGGAGCAAGCGGTTGTCAAAAAGAAATGGCCGTGTCAACGTTGAATGACACGGCCACTTCTTTGTGGGTAGTAGGAACGATCGGGCTCGAACCGATGACCTCTTCAATGTGACTGAAGCGCTCTGAACCAACTGAGCTACGCTCCTATCCTTGGGTTTGCGGGTGCAAAGTTACAATGTTTCTCTGAAATGCCCAACGTTTTTCATTATTTTTTGCTTATAAGAAGTTTTTTTACGTTAAAAGTTTTGCAGAATAACAATAAAGAGATACTTTTGTGATGTCAGAAATGATCTTCAACAAACTCATCCATTAAATCCTATGCCTATGAACAAGATTTTACTACTACTTTCATTGCTGCCGCTGACAGTTGACGTAGCGGCACAGGATACCGGTAAGCAGCTTACGAAGGCTTACCAGCAATCAGCCTTCTCGCTGTTTAATGCCGTAGCAGAGAACCAGACGGGCAATGTCTGCTTCTCGCCACTATCGCTGCAAATGGCCCTGTCGATGGTGCAGAACGGCGCCGCGGGCAATACGCTGCAGCAGCTGCAGCAGGTGCTCGGCACTACGGATTTCAATAATGAGGAGATAGGCGATTTCAACCGCACTCTCTCCAAGTCAATCACCGAGCGTCCGCCTTTCGACGCCGATGACTGGTGGCAACAAGAGCTCGACCCGCAAGAGGCATACAATTCATGCTACCCAATCTGTGAAGTGGCAAATGCCCTGTGGACGCGGTCTGACGTTGAGCTCTACGATGATTTCGTTGAGGCTCTGCGCACATATTATGATTCTGCCACCGAACCTGTGGAGTTCTGTACATGGGAGGGCATCGGACGAATCAACGCTTGGGCAGACGAACACACCCACGGGCTGATACCGGAGATTTACAAACAACCGCAGTCCGACGATTTGGCTGTTGTGCTGACAAATGCCTTGTATTTCAAGGGGAGTTGGCTCGTGCCATTTTGTGAGGAGGCGACCAGCAAACAACCGTTTTGGATTGATGACCAGACCTTCGTGCGTGCAGATATGATGTTCTTGCGCGATTATGTGCGGTGCGGTGCAACGCCTTCGTTCCGTACCATAACGTTAAGATATGGCATGGATGGTGATTTCTCGATGACAGTTTTCGTGCCGAAAGAGGGAACGCAGTTGCCTGAACTGACTTACGAAGAATGGAGCGCATCGCGCTCTGGTAAAGAGACTCCCACGAACCTGCAGATGCCTCGTTTTGAGGTAGACGGCGACTATAATTTGAATGACGTCCTAAAGGGCTTGGGTATGACCGATGCTTTTGATGACAGGGCCGATTTCTCAAGGATGAGCGACATCCCACGCGCGATAAGTAATGTGCGACAGCTGAGCAAGATTATCGTGGATGAGAAAGGAACCGAGGCAGCGGCCATAACTATCATTGAGGTGCCTGATGGAATGGGTCCCGATCCAGATGATTTTCAAGACTTCAATGTCGACCGCCCCTTCTACTTTACCATTCAGAAGGCTGACGTTGTGCTGTTCGTGGGGCGTGTGACGCAGTTGCCGGGAACGGTAGAAAAGGTTGATGGGGTCGCTGCGGTTGCTTCGCATCAGGACGCCGGCAGGTGCTACGACGTGCAAGGCCGGCAGTTGCTGCGCGCTCCGAAGAAAGGTTTCTACATTCAAGACGGACAGAAACGAGTGGCATATTAACCATCAATAACAAAGAAAATAAGCCCTGCCGCACGACGCCGTTGGCGTCAGGCGACAGGGCTTTGTCGTACACTTGAAGAGGTCATTTAGCCTTTTTCGGAATTCGCTTTGCAGCACCTTAGGCGTCGATGCAAAGCAGACATCGCGCCGCTTCCTCTTCGAGGTGGAGTCGTGGTGTCATAGTTAAGGCGTTTTTGTGTTTGCAGAAAGATAATGTCGAAAAAGTCTCCGCGGCCGAGGCCGGCAAGTTCAATAGTTGAACTCGCCGAACTCGCTGCGGATGGTAAGCGACCGTGGACCCTCTTCGATGTGGCCCACGATCTGAGCGTCGATGTTGAAGCTCTTGGAGATGGCGATGACCTGTTCGGCATCCTCGGGGCTGACATAGACCTCGAGACGGTGGCCGCAGTTGAACACCTTGTACATCTCGCTCCAGTCGGCGCCGCTCTCCTCGGCGATGATGCGGAAGAGTGGCGGCACGGGGAACATATTGTCCTTGATGACGCGGCAGTTGTCGCCCACGAAGTGCAACACCTTTGTCTGGGCGCCGCCAGTGCAGTGCACCATGCCGTGGATGCGGGGTCGCAGCTGGTCGAGGAGCACTTTGACGACGGGGGCGTAGGTGCGGGTGGGAGAGAGAACGAGGCGACCGACGGAAGACCCACCCCCGACCCCTCCCGTGAGGGAGGGGGGAAGCTGCGCCATATCGGATGATGACGAGCCGGAGGACTCCCCTCCCTCACGGGAGGGGTATGGGGGTGGGTCTAGAAGTTTGTATTTACCGCTATACACTAGCTCCTCGGGCACGGCGTGGTCGTATGTCTCGGGATATTTCTCAGCAAGGTATTTGCTGAAGACATCGTGACGGGCAGAGGTGAGTCCGTTGCTGCCCATACCGCCGTTGTATTCATGCTCGTAGGTGGCCTGTCCATAGCTGGCCAAGCCCACGATGACGTCGCCCGGGCGTATGTTGGCATTGTTGATGACATCACTACGCTTCATACGGCAAGTGACGGTGCTATCGACGATGATGGTGCGTACGAGGTCGCCCACGTCGGCTGTCTCGCCACCAGTGGCATAGATGCCGATGCCCATGTCACGAAGTTCTGCCAGCAGTTCATCGGTACCATTGATGATAGCAGAGATGACTTCGCCGGGAATGAGCATCTTGTTGCGGCCTATGGTGCTGGATACGAGAATGTTGTCCACTGCACCGACGCAGAGTAGGTCGTCGGTGTTCATGATGAGGGCATCCTGCGCAATACCTTTCCACACGCTGAGGTCGCCCGTCTCGCGCCAGTAGGCGTAGGCAAGGCTTGACTTCGTGCCGGCGCCGTCGGCGTGCATGATGTTGCAGTAGTCAGGGTCGCCACCGAGAATATCGGGGATGATCTTGCAGAAAGCCTGTGGGAAGATTCCCTTGTCTATGTTCTTGATGGCGGCGTGGACGTCTTCCTTAGCGGCAGAGACGCCACGCGCCATATAACGTTGCTTGCTATCCATTAGAACTTCACTTCGGGTGCTTTCTCAGCTCCAGCCTCAGCTGCAAACGGAGTCTTCTTCTCAAATCCGAAGATCATAGCCCAGATGTTGTTGGGGAATTTGCGGACAGAGGTGTTATAGGTCTGTACAGCTTCGTTGAAGATGCGGCGTGATTCGGCGATGCGGTTCTCGGTGCCTTCGAGTTGAGCCTGCAGTTCGCTGAATTGTTCGTTGGCTTTCAGGTCGGGATAGTTCTCGGTGATGGCCAGCAGACGGCCGAGTGCCTGACTGACTTCGCCCTGGGCGGCTTGATATTCAGCCAACTTCTCAGGGGTGAGGTTCTCAGGGTCGACGGTGATTTGTGTAGCCTTGGTACGTGCTTCCACGACGGCCTGCAGCGTCTCGCTCTCATGAGCGGCATACCCTTTGACGGTGTTCACGAGGTTAGGGATGAGGTCAGCACGGCGCTGGTACTGGGTTTGAACGTCAGCCCACTTCTGAGCAACGATTTCTTCTTGTTCGACGAGCTTGTTGTAGGTGCAGCTGGTCAGACCAAGCGTAGCCACGAGGGCGAGAAGAATTGATTTGATCGTCTTCATAATTGTAAAGGGTTTAAAATGAGTGATGATTATGTTTCAATATTGCTGTTTGTCTGTATTTACAACGTTTGAACAGGTCGGCGTTTCAACTATTCAGAACCGTCCGCTGGCGCCACCGCCACCAAAGGAGCCCCCTCCGAAGCTGCCGCCGAATGAACCTCCGCCTCTACCGAAGAAGCTGCCTCCGAGAGCACCTCCGGCTGCGCCGCCCATATTACCAGTGTTGATGCCTTCGTCCCAATGTAATTCCTTGGTGAAGTAGCAATTTGAGCAGCGATAGGTGTCGTGGTGGGTACGGAGACCAAGACGTCGGTTCGTGGTCGTGTAACCGCTGATCTTCTTCATCTTGTATTGCTTGCAACTCGGGCAATAGGATTTCTTGCGCTGATCCAGCCAGATGGCGAAGGCGATGATGCCGAGTCCGAGCAACATGCAAACAAGGAAGCCGATGAGGGCGCCTGTGTCGTCGTCGTCAAAGTCGGAAGACCCTACGAGCGAATCATCGCCATCGACGTATTTGGTGATAGCCCGAACGGCGTTCAACATCGCTTCGTCCCAGTTGCCATCACGCAGGGCGGGAAGCATCTGATAGTTCTCAATGCGCTTGCAGATGGCATCGGGGAGCGTACCTTCAAGCCCTCGTCCAGTAAGGATGGTGTAGGCACGGTCGCCCGTGGAAAGCAGGATGATGAGTCCGCTGTTCTGCTCTTTGCGCCCGATGCCGTATTTGCGGCCGAGAGCCATACAGAAGTCGTAGGTCTCGCCGCCTTCGATACGCTCGACAACGGCCAGAACGGTTTGTACGCCGTGCTCGCGCTCCATCTGTCCTAACCAAAGGTTGAGCGAGTCGACAGTCGTCTGCGAGAGGAGGTTGTCGGGGTTGGAGACATACTGCGTGCGGTCCTGCAGATAGGGAATGGGCAGGTTGTCGACGGTGTAGGTGGCGGCGAAGGCGAATGCTGTCACCAGCAAGGTGAGCAAAAAGGAGAGCGTTCGTTTCATCGTTTCAGCTTGTTTTTGAGTTTCTTGAAGAGTGCTCGCGCAATGATTTTCGTGTTCACACTGAAGAATGTCTGATTGGCGAGGATGCGGAAGAATGCCTCGTTGTCGGCTTCGAGAATGTGCGCCACTTGTGCACGTCGTTGGTAGTTGTCCATGAACGGTAGCAACTGCGCTTGGCAGGTGAACTGATTCTCGAGGATGATGTCGCGAGTGGCTTGCATGTAGCGGTTGAAGGCCAATAGCTTGTCATCCATATTCTTTTGGTCGGACGACATATTGAGTCCGCTGTCGCGATAGGTGGTCAGGCGTGCAGTTGTCGATGCAATGCCGTGCTCGAGTGCAAGGCGGTAAATGGTCAGGTAGTCAGAACCCCAGGCGTAGGGCAGTCGGACGTAGCCTCCCATCGCCTCCAATGCGTCGCGGCGGAGCAAAAACTCACTGATGGTCTGACGGCGTATGCTGCGGTAGACGTGCCACATATATTCCTCGACGCTTTCCCATTCGGGCGAGGATGGGAAGCGGTCAGTCTCGTCGCCATTCACATTGATGATACGCACACCCGAGCGGAAGACGTTGCATTCGGGATGTCGTGCTGCCAGTTGAAGCAGTTCCTCTACGAAGGTGGGAGCATAGAGGTCGTCGTCGCACAGTAAACAGAAGAAGTCGCCTTGGGCGCGGCGCAGGCATTCGTTCCAGTTGGCAGCAGGATCCTCGGAGCCAAGGTTATGCTCGTTGACGAAATAATGGATGCGCTCGTCTGAGAATTGGCTGACGATGGCGCTGAGGTCCTCGGGCGAATGGTCATTGACGATGACAACCTCGATGTTGGCATAGGTCTGCGCCAAAGCTGACGCGATGCTCTCGCGTAGGTAGGTGGCCTTGTAGGCAGGAATGGCTATGGTGACGAGTGGTTTCATCGTTTGTGCGCTAATGATTTACGTGTCAAGAGGTACGACCTCAGTCTTTTCCGTTCCAGAACTCCCAGCTGGCAATAGCCTGGCGATGCAGCATCTCCAGACCACTCTTGACGGTGGCTCCGAATCTTCGCCCCTCGCGCATGAACTGAGTCACTTCGGGGTTGTAGACGAGGTCGTAGAGGAGGTGGCGCGGTGAAAGGGCTGCATAGGGGAGGGCAGGGGCACCGTCGATGTTGGGACTCATGCCGAGTGGCGTGCAGTTGACGATGACGGTGTAGTCGGCCAGTAGGGATGGAGTGATGTCGGAGTAGGTGAAAGGGGGATTTTGCGATGAAATCACCGAATGTTCACCTTGTTGTGGAAGGGGTGACGACGATTGGGCGCTCTGACGGGAACGGCTGACGTAGCGCCATTCGATGCCGAGCTGTTCCAGCCCATGACAGATGGCCTTGGATGCACCGCCAGTCCCGAGCACAAGCGCTTTCTTGTGGTGCGGCTGCAAGAGGGGTCTGATGCTCTCCATAAAGCCGATGATGTCGGAGTTGAAACCTTTAAGGTAAAGGCCATCTCTCGTTCGGCCTTTGACGGTCTCCAACCCCTGATTAGCTCCCTCCGCAGTGGGGGCTCCTGCTCCTTTGAAGAGACTATCGTCATCCGTTCTGCGGCTTACCCTGATGACATTGACTGCTCCGATGGCTCGAGCTTCGTCCGAGAGTTCATCCAGGTAGGGAATGACCGCCTGCTTGTATGGCAGGGTGACGTTGAGTCCGCGCAGCGATGGGTGATTCTCAATCACTTGCAGCAGCATCTCGGCCGAAGGAATCTCGAAATTGAGATATTCGGCATCGATGCCTTCACTGGCGAATTTATTATTAAAGAACGCGCGCGAGAAGGAATGTCCAAGTGGATAGCCGATGAGTCCGTATTCTGTCATTTCGTAGCTAAATACATGGTTGAGAGTCCGAAGGTGAAGCGCTTGAAGGTGACCTCGCTGAAGCCGCATCGTTTGAGCATCGGCACGAGCTGTTCGGCTTGCGGGAAGGCTTCCATCGATTGCGGCAGGTAGGTGTAAGCGCTGTCGTCGTGGCTGATAAGCCGTCCGATGAATGGCATCACCACGTGTGCGTAGATGCTGAAAAGTTGCTTCATCGGGAAGCGTGGCGGTGTGGTGAGCTCGACAAGCATCAGATGACCGCCGGGGATGAGGACGCGATGCATCTCGCGTAGCCCGCGTTCGAGGTTGTCGAAGTTGCGAGCGCCGTATGCGACGGTTATCGCATCGAAGGTATCCTTTTCGAAGGAGAGGTTCGTGGAGTCGTCCTTCATGAAGAAGATAACGTTGTCGAGCCCCTCCTTCTGAACTTTCTCCTGTGCCACTTTCATCATCCCTTCGCTGATGTCTACGCCGATGATGCGGTCCGGATCGAGACGTCGTGCCGCAAGGATGGCGAAGTCGCCTGTGCCAGTGGCAATGTCGAGAATCGTTGATGGAGCAAAAGGTTTCAGCGCGTCGACGGCTTTACGACGCCAGCGGCGGTCGATGCCGAGAGAGAGTGTGTGGTTAAGTCGGTCGTAAGTAGGGGCGATGTTGTTGAACATCGTCTCTACCAACTCACGCTTCGGAGCACCTGCCTTGGGCGCTTCAGCCTTTGTTGCCTTGCTCTTGGGCGGATCGGGCGTTATGGGGTCAAGTTCGGGGTAGTGGATCATGGGCAGGGGGCTCGGCGACGAAATCGCCGAGCACACTCGTGACTGTTATTGATGGGCGGCAAGCCAGGTGGCTACGTTCTTCTCGATGCGGGCAGCAACGTCGTCGGTGGCCTCTTCTTTGACGAATTTCTCGCCTACAATGTGCTCATAAAGCTCAATGTAGCGGTCGCTGATACTCTCAACGAAAGTATCGGTCAGCTCAGGCATGACGTCGCCGGGACGGTTCATAAAGTTGTGGTCGATGAGCCATTGGCGCACAAATTCCTTGGAGAGTTGGCGCTGCGGCTCGCCCTTGGCGAACTTTTCCTCGTAGCCATCGGCATAGAAATAGCGGCTGGAGTCGGGCGTGTGGATTTCGTCAATGAGGATGACCTTGCCGTCGCGCTTGCCAAATTCGTACTTGGTGTCGACCAGAATGAGGCCTTTCTGGGCAGCTATCTCGGTGCCGCGCTGGAAGAGGGCACGCGTGTAGCGCTCCATCACTTCGTAGTCCTCAGCGCTAACGATGCCCTGTGCGATAATCTCTTCGCGAGAGATGTTCTCGTCGTGACCTTCGTCGGCCTTGGTCGTCGGTGTGATGATGGGCTCGGGGAACCGCTCATTCTCACGCATACCATCAGGCAGCTTTACGCCGCAGAGCTCGCGACAACCGTTCTTATACTCACGCCATGCGGAGCCAGTCAGGTAACCGCGGATGATCATCTCCACGCGGAAACCTTCTGCCTTCAGGCCTACGGTGACCATCGGGTCGGGCGTAGCCAGCTTCCAGTTGGGGACGATGTCGGCCGTAGCATCGAGGAACGAAGCTGCAATCTGATTCAGCACCTGTCCCTTGAAGGGAATGCCTTTTGGCAGTACGACATCAAATGCCGAAATACGGTCTGTGGCGACCATCACCATCAGGTCGTCGTTGATGTTGTACACGTCGCGTACTTTACCATGATATACGCTCTTTTGTCCATCGAAGTGGAATTCAGTTTTTGTTAATGCTTTCATTGCTTGTATGTTAGTTGAAAAATCAGTCTTCGTTAGGTGCTTGCTCCCCCTCTTCTTTTGTTGAAGGTGTAGAGGTGTGAAGGCGTTTCTCGTACTCCTCGTAGGCGTTGACAATCTTGGTCACCAGCTTATGTCGTACGATGTCTTTCTGGCTGAGGTGGATGACGGCGATATCGTCCACGTCGTGCAGAATGTGCAGTGCCTCGATGAGGCCGCTCTTCTGTGGTCGTGGCAGGTCAATCTGCGTCATGTCACCCGTGACGATCATCTTCGTGTTCATGCCCATGCGAGTGAGGAACATCTTAATCTGTGCCGGTGTGGTATTCTGCGCCTCGTCGAGAATCACGACAGCGTCGTTCAGCGTACGACCGCGCATGAAGGCGAGCGGTGCGATCTGGATGATGTTCTGCTCCATCATCTCGTTGAGCTTCTGGCGTGGAATCATATCCTCGAGTGCGTCGTAGAGTGGTTGCAGATAGGGGTCTATCTTGTCCTTCATGTCGCCAGGCAGGAAACCTAACTTCTCGCCCGCTTCGACGGCTGGTCGGCTGAGGATGATGCGTCGCACCTCCTTATTCTTTAATGCGCGCACGGCAAGCGCGATGCTGGTGTACGTCTTGCCTGAACCAGCAGGCCCGATGGCAAACACCATGTCGTGCGTCTCAAAGGCACTGACCAGCCGTTGCTGGTTCTCGCTGCGGGCGGTGATGGGCTTGCCTGTTACGCTGAAGACAATAGCGCCCGATACCCCATCGCGCCGCGTCCGTTCGCCGCGTACGATGTGGAGGATGTCTTCCTCTGAGAGCGTGTTGTACTTGCTGCAATGCGCTTGCAGGCGCATCATATTCTCCTCGAAGGCGCACAACTCTTCCTCGTCGCCCATCACTTTGACGACGTTACCGCGGCCTACGATGCGCAATTTGGGGTGAAGCGCCTTGAGCATCTGCATATTAGCGTTGTTGACGCCGTAGAAGATGACAGGGTCGGCTTCTTCCAGAATGAAGTGCTTTTCGGTCATAGTGAATCTTTTTCGGTGCAAAAATAGCTATTTCTATCGGATTTGCGAACGATAATTGAGATTTTTATTATAACTTTGCGTCGATTTTGATAGATTTAACTGTGAAGAAGCTCAGAAAAGACATATTTATCCGTTGTGTATGTGGCCTTGTCCTCATCTTGTTCGTCGTGCGGATGTGCCGTCCCGAGGTGAATACGCCCCGGAGCGAACGTGCTGCTGTCGTCGACACTACCGCCGCGATTGTTGCTCATGAGGATGCCGTGCAACAGGAGGCTCAAGCCGAGGTACGAACAGATGGTCAGGAAGAGCAAGCCCTGGCCGAGGAACAGGTGGAAGCGTCTGCTTCAGCCGCTCCTGCTGGTGTACGCAAACTTTCAGAGCGTGACCTCCTCGCGACGACATCACCTCGTCTCGATTTCAGCAAGCGTCATCCCATACGTAGCGTCCCTTCGTATCGCGATTGTTTCCCTGATGTGCAGGACGTACAGATCGTGGCGGCGCAAGCCAATGGCGTCACGCCAGTCGAGTGTAGGGCGGATGCAGAGCGCCGCAAGAGCGAACTCCTCTACGTGGGCGCGAATCCTTATTATGAGATTGACCCGCGCATGAACCGCAGCATCCCTTACCTTGTGCCACGTGCCAGCCACCTGTTGCAGCACATCGGCCGACGCTTCCTCGATTCGTTGGCTGTCAAGCAGATACCGCTCCACAAAATTATCGTGACCAGCGTCCTTCGCACTGAGGACGATGTGCGACGGCTCAAACGCGTCAATGGCAATGCCTCTGAACAGAGCTGCCATCGCTTTGGCACCACCTTCGATATCTCCTACAATCGTTTCCACACCGTGTCGCCTCCAGGCGAGCCCGAGCGTCGTGCCGTTCGCAACGATTCGCTCAAGTTCGTCCTCTC
This sequence comes from Bacteroidaceae bacterium, assembly GCA_017429525.1. GTDB lineage: Bacteria > Bacteroidota > Bacteroidia > Bacteroidales > Bacteroidaceae > Physcousia. Next base: position 77,774 of record JAFROT010000046.1, read on the forward strand.
AGAGGTGTTGCGCGATGTGCGTGCTGAGGGACGCTGTTATATCAAGTATGAAGTCAAGCAAGGCTGCTTCCATGTGACCGTCAGATAGTCCGTTTGTGTTAAATAAAGAAAAATTTCATTTGAGCTTAAACCTTTATTTGGCTGTTGTGTCAGATTGATGTAGCGCTACTACAAACCACTTTTAATTTGACACGTAAAAACTCCCGAAAAGATGAAAAAGTCAATTTTCTTAATAGCGATGGCCGTTATGACCTTTGGCTACGCAAACAACACAAACGCACAAAATAATAACGATCGCGATGCTCGTCGTCAGGAGATGATGACGCGCATGACAGAACGTCTCGTCAAGGACCTGAAACTCACCGACGAGCAGAAGGCTAAGTTCACTCCGATCTATACGCAGTATCAGACGGAGCTCGCAGCCCTGCGTCAGCAGCCCAACCGCGAAGCTGACAACCAGAGTGAGAAGAAGGAACTGACAGAGGCCGAGGCTACAGCCAAGCTGCAGGAAGTGTTCACCCGTCAGGAGAAGCAGATCCAGCAGTCGCAGCTTCGTCTGGATATCCAGAAGAAGTATTGTGCCGAGCTCTCAGGCGTTCTCACCCCGCAGCAGTTGCTGAAGGTGTTCCAGCCCCAGCAGAACCGCAATCGTCAAGGCCAGCAAGGTGGTAACCGTGGCGGTGGCTTCAATGGTCCCCGTGGCGGTGGCTTTGGTGGCGGTGGAGGTTTCGGTGGCGGCTTCGGTGGCGGCGGTGACTTCTAAGCGAATCGTCCCCCTCATCCCCAAAGACCTTAAGATCTAATTTTAACCTTCATTTTGATTTGTTGATTGATTCCGCGCCACTTGGCGTGGAGGAAGGTAGGCAGAGGCTGTGAAGTTTCTGCCGCCTTTTATTTTGTACGTATGCGAAGATAGGTGTTGGAGCATCCGAATATACGAGTCGTGGTATGCGAATAACCGAGTTGCCGTATGCGAATAAACGTATCGCCGTATGCGAATAAACATGTTGCCGTATGCGAATAAACGTATCGCCTTGTATCAATAATGATACAGAGGTTTGCGTATATTCGTTAAGCCCGTTACGACTGGACGTTCAGCAGGGAGTCTCTATAGTAAAAGAATTGTTGTTCGTGACTTTTTCTGAAAAAAAAGAGCCCGTTTTTTTGTTGTTCCAACAATTCGGTGTAACTTTGCAGCGTATTCACATAAACCAAACATTTTAAACCAAAAATCTTATGAGAAAATTCTACTCTTTATTCATTGCCTTGCTGACCGTATGCGGACTGGCTAAGGCACAGGTCACCTTTGACTTTACAGGAGATACAGCCTATGAGCAATTTGGGTTGGCTGGTTTCTCGAGCACTGACTCTCATGATGGTGATTTTACGGAAGACGCATCTCTTACTTCTGGCGATGTTACCATTACGGTTACTGAATCTGGTAAGAAGGATGCCAATCGAATGTGGACAGGTTCTATGCGTTTATACGGTGGAACCTTGACAATTGCTTCTTCTGGTAAGAACATCACAGCCATTGATTTTGAACTCAATAACAAAAAGTGGGGTGCCAATACGGTCGAAGTCGGTACTCTCGAGACAGGCAAATGGACTGGTGATGCAGCTTCTGTGGTCATCACTATCGGCGGTAACACCCAGATTAAGAAAATCTCCGTCACGCTTGGCGGTGGCGATACCCCTGGTCCTGGTCCTGACCCTGGAGAAATCGATTGGACGAGTTCCGCTACTTCACCTTTGACGGTTGCCCAGCTTCAGGAGAAGGCTGCTCAATTGGAGCAGGGTGCAAGCAGTGACAAGGAAGTATACGTTAAAGGTAAGATTTCCGAGATTAAGTCGCTGGATGTCTCCCAATGGAAGCGTGCCCAGTATTTCATCTCTGACGATGGCACCACCGATGCTCAGTTCCTCGTTTATAATGGCTATTATCTGAATGGCGCAGATTTTACGGACAACGAGCAGATTAAAGTGGGCGATGACGTTATTGTTGTTGGTTTTATCACGAACTATAATGGTACGCTTGAGTTTGCCGCTAACAATAAGCTCTATTCACATAACGGCGACACGGGCGGTGACGTTCCCGGTCCTCAGCCAGGTGAGGCTAAGGGTGATGGCACTTTGGCGAATCCCTACAATGCTGTTGCTGCCAGTCAGCTAGCCAAGGCTTTGCCCGTAGGGGAAATAAGCACCGAAAGCTATTATATCGAAGGCAAGATCTCTTCTGTCAAATTCTATTTTGATGAGGCACACGGTACAGCAACGTTCTTCATCTCTGATGACGGTACCACTGCAAACGAATTCCAAGTATATGCAGTTTACTATCTTGGCAATCGTGCTTGGAAAGAGGGTGACACTCAGATCAAAGTCGGTGACTCTGTCATTCTTTATGGTCAACTCATCAACTATAGTGGTACGCCTGAGACAGCTTCCAAGAAGTGCTGCCTCTATTCTCTGAATGGCGAAACTGATGGTGGTGATACACCTCAACCGACCTATAAAGAATACACGGCTATTGCTCCGATGAAGGCTGACGTTACTTCCAGTCGCGCGGATGTGGTCTTCAAGGCTAAGGATTTGCTTGTTACTTTTGTAAGTGGAAACAGTCTCTACCTCTACGATGGTACTGATGGCTTGCTTGTCTATGGAGCTAACTCTGGCATCAAGGTCGGCGACAAGATTACGGCCGACATCAAGGGTCAACTCTATCTCTACAATGGTCTGACGGAGATTGCAGTTAGTGCTTATGAGAATCTTACCGTCAACTCCAGCGGCAATGCAGTTGAGCCTCAGAAGGTGACTGTTGCCGATGTCATCAGCAACTTCAAACAATATGAAAATGAACTCGTGACCATCACAGATTTGACACCTGCTGCTGAGGCATGGGATTCATACAGATGCGCTACATTTAGTGATGACAGCGATAATGAGATTGTCGTTTGTGACAACTTCAAGGCATGTACAGCTGTGGCCCTCAATACTGAGGAGGCATATACTGTAACTGGCTTCATGGCTGTCCGCTCAACTGCAGATGGTACTGAGTATCGTCTCTATCCTCGTACGCCTGAGGATCTTGATAATGGTGAGGCACCTCAGCCCTATGAACTTCAGGGGGATGGCACTTTAGAGAATCCTTATACCATCGCAGATGTCCTGTACCTCTACTCTTCGAATGAGGCTCCTGCAGAGGCTGTTTGGGTGAAGGGTACCATCATTGGTGCTGCCAAGAGCACGATGAACAACATTGTCAAGGAACAGGGTGAAGACCTGCAGGCAGCTAACATTGTCCTTGCTGATGCAGCAGACGAAACAACGGCTGCCAAGATGATTCCTGTCCAGTTGCCTGCTGGTAAGGTTCGCGACGCCCTCAACCTTGTTGACAACTTCGGCAATCTTAATAAGAACGTATGCGTGTATGGCACTATCGAGAAGTACTTCACCGTAGCAGGTGTCAAGAGCGTAACTGACTACAGCATGGATGGCATCACTACCGCTATCTCCACTGTTGAGGCTACTGCTGCTCAAGGCGCTATCTACACCATTGCCGGTCAGCGCATTCAGCACATCAACCATGCCGGTCTCTACATCGTTGGCGGCAAGAAGGTGGCTGTCAAGTAAGCTTTAAACCGACGTCGAAACGTTAAATATGAGCCAAGGCCGAATGACCTTGGCTCTTTTCTTTGCTTATTTTTTGCGGTTCAAGCTTTTTGCACTACCTTTGCAGCAAATAAACGAAAAAGATATGAGGACATTGCATCTTTCTACCATCTGTGCTGCTTTGCTATTCTTCTTTGCATCAACGGCTAACGCAATAGAACTGAAAGACTATTACGCGAATGCCAATAACAAGAAAGGGGCAGAACTGAAGACAGCCCTATATGGTATCATCCACAAGCATACCAATATTGGTTACGATGGTCTGCTTTCGGCTTATCATGAGTCGGACCGCCGTGCTGATGGCTACCTACGTGATTGGTATTCCAATGCCACTAAGTATGTCATTGGTGGACCAAAGGAGAACCATTCTTATCAAGGTGAAGGTGACAGTTACAACCGTGAGCACCTGGTGCCGCAGAGTTGGTTTGGTACTGGCGACATGAAGAGCGATCTCGTGCAGGTGGTGCCTTCAGACGGCTATGTCAACAACCGCCGTGGTAATTTCCCGATGGGCGAGAATAAGGGTGAGACCTATTCGTCAAAGAACAAATATAGCAAAGTGGGTGCCTGCACCGTCAGTGGCTATTCAGGGCAGTGCTTCGAACCCAACGACGAGATAAAAGGCGACATTGCCCGCATCTATTTCTACGTCCTCGCATGCTATGAGAACCTTCATCCTACGTGGACGGGTGGCACAGCTTCGCAGTTCTTCGATGGGCAGAAGTATCCCGGCTTGAAGCCATGGGCACTGAAGATGCTCCTTCGTTGGGCTAAGCAAGACCCCGTCGACAACGTGGAGCGTGCTCGCAACGAAGTCGTTTATGAAAAGCAGAAGAACCGTAATCCGTTTGTCGACTATCCCTCGCTCTGCGAGTATGTATGGGGCGACTCCGTCAGCTATGTTTTCGATGTTACCCAGCCTCATGGGCAGATAGAGACGGATATCCCCGATAATCCCGTAGATCCCGACCCGGATGATCCCGATAATCCTGATAATCCTGACGAGCCCTACGTTAATCCTGAAGCCAAATCTGGTACCATCGTTCTCAGTGATTTGACGTGGACGGCTACCTCTCATCCCACCTATGGCGAAGGCTTCACGGCCACGGCCAATGGATTGACCATCAGCTATTATATCGGTGAGGGTAGCGTGACGCCTGTCAATGTTGGGCAATATGACGAACTGCGGTTCTACGACAAATCCGTCTTGGTCATCTCGGGTGCCGTGGTGACGGGCGTGACGTTCTATGACAACGGCGGATCGAAGAGCGGCTGCAACATCATGATTGGTGGCAGCAGCCACACCTTCAGCAGTGGCAAGATTACGTGGACGGGCTCGATGAATCCCTTTGTCTGCACGGCTACCAAGCAGATTCGCATGAACACCATCGACGTCACCGTTAAGTCAGCCATCCCGACCTCGGTCAATAGCCTGGATGATACGCCTTCCTTTCGTGTGGCGTATGATCTGCGTGGCGTTCGCGTTGGTCGTGGTGCTCCTCTGCGTCGCGGCACTTATCTGGTACGCGAGGGCAAGAGGACGAAGAAAATGATTGTCAAATAAGAATATCAGCCTCCACAAGCCCTTGCGTTACTTCATCGAACTCAGCTACGACGGCACCGCCTATCATGGCTGGCAGATACAGCCCAATGGCAGCAGCGTGCAAGAGACGCTCCAGCGTGCGCTCTTGCTGTTGCTGCGCACGGAGGTGTCTGTGACTGGCGCCGGTCGCACTGATGCTGGCGTGCATGCTGCTATGATGGTGGCACATTTTGATGTAGAAGTCCCACTCCCAGCCCCTCCCGTCAGGGATGGGGGCAGAAAGCAGTCGGCATGCGACTATTTTGTGTACAGGTTAAACGGCGTCCTGCCTCACGACATCGCCATCCACAGCATCTATCCGGTTGCCGACGACATGCATGCCCGTTTCTCGGCACGCGCGCGTACCTATTATTATTATGTGCACACGCGCAAGTCGCCGTTCCTGCGCGACCGCTCGTGGCGTCTTGTCAGTACGCCCGACTTCGAGGTGATGAATCGTGCCGCTGCCACGCTTCTTGAGTACGAAGATTTCACCAGCTTCTCCAAGCTGAACACCGACACGAAAACCAACATCTGCCGCGTTACGTCGGCGCGATGGGTGCAGCTCTCCGACTACGAATGGCGTTTCGAGATCACAGCCGACCGCTTTCTGCGCAATATGGTGCGTGCCATCGTCGGCACGCTCATGGAGGTCGGTCGTGGCACACTCAGCATTGAGGGCTTCCGTGAGGTAATAGAATTGAAGAATCGTTCCAAGGCCGGCGATAGTGTGCCCGCAAGAGGGCTGTTCCTTGTGAATGTGAAGTATTAAGTTATGTGGTTATTCCTTGCCTTCATCTCCGCTGCCCTGCTCGGCTTCTATGATGTCTTCAAGAAACAATCCCTGAAGAACAATCCCGTCGTGCCGGTGCTGACGCTGAACACGTTGTTCTGCTCGCTCATCTTCCTGCCGTTCATCGTCCTCTCAGCATTGGGGCGTATTCCCGAATCATCGCTTTTCTATGTTCCCGTCTGTGGATGGGAGGTACATAAGTATGTCCTGTTGAAGGCCATCATCGTGTTGCTCTCGTGGTTCTGTGGCTATGTGGCTATCAAGCACTTGCCGCTGACCATCGTTGGTCCCATCAACGCTACGCGCCCCGTGATGGTGCTGCTCGGTGCCATCTTGGTTTTCGACGAACACTTGAATCTCTACCAGTGGATAGGCGTGTCATTAGCTATTCTCGGTTTCTTCATGCTCAGTCGCAGTGGCAAGAAAGAGGGCATCGATTTCCGCCACAACCGATGGATAGCGCTGGCGGTTTTAGCTGCTGTCTTTGGCGCTGTCAGCGGACTCTATGATAAGTATCTCCTCGCTCCGCAGGAGTCGGGTGGGGTTGGGCTCAACCGCATGGTCGTGCAGAGCTATTTCATGATCTATCAGTTCGTGTTGATGTGCCTGGTGTGCCTCCGTATTCGTCGGTTAGATACAGCCGAGCATCCCAATAATGGCCTCAAGGGTTTCCGCTGGCATTGGGCCATTCCGCTCATCTCGCTCTTCCTCGCGGCAGCTGATTTCGTCTATTTCTATGCCCTCAGCATCCCTGGTGCCCTCATCTCGGTCGTCTCGATGATTCGTCGTAGCAGCGTTGTCGTCAGCTTCACGGTCGGTGCAATCATCTTCCGCGAGAAGAATCTGCGAGCCAAAGCCTTCGACCTCATCCTTGTGCTCCTCAGCATGGTGTTCCTCTATCTCGGAAGTAAATAAGCAACTGGTATATGAAACGTCCTCTTCTCATAGCCATTACAGCAGGTCTGTTCCTGACAAGTTGCATCAACCCTCGCGCCATCGTGAGTGTTGATAAGGTGTTACCAGCCACCTCGGCAGAGCAAGTCGTTGTGTTCGAGCACGCTGATTCCTTGCCTGTCAAATGTGATACGGTTGGTCGTCTCCGCTTGAAGGACTCAGGCTTTACCCTTCCTTCACGTGGCACCTATCCCTATGTTGTCTCCTATGCCAAGAAGAAAGCAGCAGAATGTGGTGCCAATGCACTCAACATCGACGAGCATAAGTTGCCGAAGATGGGCACGACCACCCATCAGGTCTGGGCTACGATGCTCTTGTTGCCTAATGCTCAGGAGTCTACATTCACTGCGTGGGCGCAGCAAGAGTCTAATCTCAATCGCGATGCTGCAATGGTAGGGCGTGTGCTCGAGGATCTCAGCCATGACTTTCGCCCGCATCACGCTGTCAAGGTGAGCACAGGCCCAGCTTGGATCTATTCAGATATTTATACCTCAACAGGTGTCCAAAAGAACACGTTCGCCATGGATCTGATGGCTGAGTATGAGTACACATGGAAGTCGGGGTTAGGTGTTGGTGCTACGTTCTCGCATGCCTGGGGCTTTGTGGGCGACGACCGTCTGAAGCTTACCTATGCAGGCCCTTCTTTCGTATGTGCCTATCGCGAGGCTCATCACTGGGGGGCCGAGGTGGCGATTGGTATGGGCTATGCGCGTTATTCTGATGGCTATCGCTCAAGCAACGGCTTCGGTTTGTTGACCAAGCTTGGTGCAGAATATCTGTTCACGCGCCATTGGGGAATAGGGGCTGAGATGAATCTGATTACTACTACGTTCCGTAAGCCCGATGAGGTCGTACTGCCTAAGAACAGTTCCTTCGGTTTCAATCGTCTTGATCTTCTTATTGGCCTGCGTGCCTATTTCTAATCATGTTCTTCATAACCATCAAATTCAGTTAGGCAATGAAACGCATTCTCTTGATTATCTTCCTGCTGGGCCTATTCTTAGGCTCGACTTCCGTCTCGGCGCAGTCCGAAGGTGCCCAGTCGCGTAAGTCGTTCCCTTCGCGTTCTCAACTTGCTGATCAGCCGCATACCGTCTTCAAGGTGAGTGTCGGACCGGCCATGATGTTCTCGAAGATGTATGTCGGCGTTCCAGCTAAGACCTACAACCGTCGATGGGGATTCGATGTGATGGGCGACCTCCAGCACATCTGGAGCAAAGGATGGGGCTTCGGCGTGAACTACGCTTTCAATCACACCTCTTTCGGGCAAGAAGGATTCTCGCTCCACTATGTGGGGCCCAGCGCAGTCTATGCACGTCGATTGGTAGGAGGGTTTGGCTTTGATGTGTCGCTCGGCCTCGGTTATGGCCGTTTTGTCGAGGAGACACATTACATCAAGTATAGGTCTGCCCTTGCCCGAGATGGCTTTGGCTCGATGTTGCAGGCTGGACTTGAATACCTGATAACAGAGAACCTCGGTGTCGGCGTCGAAGCCAACCTCCTGACAGTTCTCTGTAAGCAGAACGACATACAACTCCCCAATGATGAGCATTTTGGCGTGCGCCGTTTCAATCTCCTTGCTGGCTTGCGCCTCTATTTCTAAGACAATACCTCTATGAAGCGATTCCTTTTATTCAACTTTCTGCTCTCTCTCTTTATTAGTGGTGCTACAGCACAGCCCGCGATGCGGGATGTCTTCGCCGCCATGCCCGATTCTGTCCTCCCGTTGGTGACGAAGAACAACCGTCTGGATTGCATTGACTTCATCGAGAACCACATGGAGGCCAAAGTGCGCAATGCCTTTGACGAATATGTGACGTTGGAGGCTCTGACAGCCGATTATGCTCGCTTTCGCACCAGTCCTGTCGCTGTGATGGAGATGAAGCTGCTCGCGTTGTCCGATTCCGCTCGCGTGCTCTGCCTCGTCACGACAGCCGAGACAGGCGACACCGCCTCTGCCATCAGGCTCTGTGACTCCAACATCCGTTTCCTGCGCGAAGACTGGTCGGAGCTTGCAGCCGATAGCGCCATCACGTTCGCTGTGCCTGCTGTAGACCGGTTCATCGCCGGTGAGACGGCAGATAGTCTGAAGGCCGACTTTGAACAAGCGCTCAGTTCGCTGCGTAGCCTGCATCCTGTGCGAATGTCGCTCTCCGCAGACGAGTCTGCCCTCACCTTAACCCTCCAGACCGCTCTGCTCTCGAAGGAGGAACGAGGAGCTGTTGCCGGCCGGCTCCGTCCCCTCGTCCTTCGCTGGGTAAATGGCAAGTTTGAATGAGTTTGAATGAACCTATGTTCGTCGGCCCACTAACCTATGTTCATCGCCTCACGAACCTATGTTCGTAGCCCGATGAACATAGGTTCTTTTTTATCCCCACTTTTTCTGCGTTCTCAGGCCGTCACAATGCAAGAGGACTCCACCCTGTCGGGTGAAGTCCTCTGTGTGCGATTAAGCTGCAAGTGGCCTTGTGCTTACTTGCGGCTGCGAGCGTAGCGGCTCATGAACTTGTCGACGCGACCAGCGGTGTCGACCAGCTTGCTCTTACCCGTGTAGAAGGGGTGTGAGCTGGCTGAGATTTCGAGCTTCACTACGGGATATTCCTCGCCTTCGAATTCCACGGTCTCCGTGGTCTTGGCTGTGGAACGGCTCAGGAACATGTCGCCATTACTCATGTCCTTGAACACGACGGGGCGATAGTTGTCGGGATGGATACCTTGTTTCATTGTTTTGTTTGAGTAGTTTTGCCGGGCTTGTGTACCGGCGGTGAATATTATGCTGGGCTTGTGTACCAGCGTTATTTCGCTTTTTGCGGCGCAAAAGTACTGCTTTTCCCCGAAACTGCCAAACTTTCAGCCACTTTTCTTCATTCTGGCAACGTTATTCCCTTGATTGAGACGGGCCAGTTCAAGAAATGATTCCAAAAAGATATGCAAAAATTGTCTTATATCTTACTCTCGCAATGAGAAACAAGATATCTTTATCTGAATCTCCAGACGGTTCCGATAACTTAGGATTAACCTGCTTAGTTCTCAAGATGGTTGGGAAGGCGGCTGAAGGAGTTGATGCCGCCGATGAAGCAGAATTTATTGGCTGATAGGTTGCTTCATCATCTTCTCCAGTTCCGAATCTGGTTTCTCGAATATTTCTTCAGGTTTATAGAATCGAGTTACCATCGTGGCAAACACTTTGTTGTTGAAAACGAACACAAAGTCATAGTAGCCCGGTTCCACCTCTTCGGGATGAAGGTAGAAGGTGCCCCATTGTTCGCTTTCCTCAGCCTCAGGGTCTCGGTTCAGATCGAGAGCCTGAATGTAACCGAGCGTTTCGTCGTTCAGCGTGTTCTTCTGATAAAAGGCGTGGTCGGCTTTATGCTTGAAAACCATCACCTTGATACCAGTTCCCGCGCTTGCCTGAGGATGAAACTCTATCCACTCGTCCAGTTCAAACACCGAACGAATGCCTTCGGCGGCGTAAGGCTTATGGTTGAAATCTTCAGAGCCGCACCGGTTGCCGAATAGGCTCAAGCCTGTCATTACGGGCTTTTCCCCTTCTTTGAGATTTGCGAAATAGAGCTTGCCAAGAACCGTCGTGTCCTGAACCTGTGCGGCATCGGACGGGTTCATTGCATAAGCCTTTGCGCCATTGGTGACGACGGCGGTCGAGAGCGCCACGAGCACTATGGTTAAGAATAGAGCAATCCTTTTCATATACCTTAATTCTGCAACACTATTATTCTTCATATTGACGTATATTCCTGGGCAAAAATGGTTCCAAGGATATGGCCTTATCAGCTATTTCACTTGTCTCAGTGTTGCGATTAGGAAACAAGCAAAACTCTGATAGGCAGGGCAAAGGTACGATGATTCTATGATAATCGCAATTTTTCGAACATTATTTTTCATATCTTGCTGTAAAATAACAAAAGTACGCGGAAACCTGCTGTCCCCAAGTATAATAGATTCATGAATTGCGTTTCTCGAAGACGCTGCGAACATTCGTTGAGTGAACTGCAATCATTCGTCGAGTGTTAACGATGTTTTCGTGCCACATACACCTTATGGTCGCTTTGGTTGTTCGGTCGCGACCGAACAACCTACACATATAGACGCATCGGGCTGCACGTATATATGTGTAAGGCTATGCGTATATATGTAACGTGCTACACGTATAAATGTGCAGGCTGACACGAATGGTGGTGTCGGAGGGAGTGGCAATAATAGCAAAGGTGATAGGTTGTGCCTTCGAGATTGGAAATAATTACATTTGAATAGCGATAAAAAATACATTTTTACATAATACATTGCGAAAGTGACTGTAATATAAAAGATTAAGCTTGCTGAGAATTATGTATTTTGTATGTAAAATGCTATGTAAAAATGTAAAAAGAGCATGCAAGGAGCGTCTATTTCGGTAAAAATAGGCGCTCCTTGCATATTTGTTGGTGATAAATACTCGTTCAGGAGTGGTTGTGGGTATTTACTGGAATCCCCAGGCGGTCTTGACGACTTGCGATTCCACTTGTCTCTCAATGTGGTCGGGCAGGTTACAGAAGAAGTCGATGTCGGTGAGGGCTTCCAACTGATCGATGCTGACGATGTAGGGCGACAGGTTTTTCTCGTCCTCATAGAAAGAGCGGTGCTGCATCCAGAAGCCGATGGCCTTGTAGCCACCGTTCGTGGCGTTCTTGTTTTTGCAGAGGATGGCCATGAAGAAGTACTTGGGCACGAGCAGCTGCAAGGCTGTTCCCCTGCGAGCATATTCCAGGATTTGGTCGTCCTTATCGATGGTGCCGCCTTTGACTACGTAGAGCGTGTCGCGGAAATCAGCTGTATTCCAGGAACGTATCTTCATCTCGAGGTTGGCCCAGATGCCGCCGTTGAAGCTGTAGAGTTGCGGCTGCATGTTGGAGTAGAGGAAGGTCTGCCGGTTGGCTTCGAGCGAGTTCCAACGGTCGGCCGATGCGATGATGTGTCCGCGCGTGTAGCCCGAACCGCTGTAGTGACTACTTGTGGTGCGATACACCTCGGGGATGTCGTAGTCCTCCATGAAGTTGTCCTCACGCTTGATGTAGCCTCCGCTGTTCGTGTTGTCCCAACGGAATGCTGTCCAGCGCTGCGCTTTCTTTGCGAGGCTCCATTCTATGCAGTAGTTGACCTGCCCCGAACTCAAACGCTTGACGAGAAACATATTCGCCACGCCCCCCGCCAGCTTCGGCATTTCCATCCGTCCGGCTTCGGGGTGCTCGGCTGTTTTGTTGGCATTGGTGTTGATGGTGAGTGGGTCTTTGTTGTCGTCGTCGTCCGACGAGCAGCCCCAGAAGCACAGCGGCAGGAATGTTACGAGCAGGAATAACGAGTGTAGTGTTTGTCTATACATATTGTGATTCTTTTTGATGAGTATGGGTAATATCCCACGCCAGGGCATTAAGTACATTACATTCATCACGGGAGACTTTTCGACGTTCGCTCCGATGAGGAAACGGAGAAAGAAGCAGCAGACGTCCCTCTGCCGTTGCATAGAAACGTTCACCTTTAGGCTTTGACATCGGGTCGAGGCCATTGTCGAGAAGCACGATGAGTGGCAACTTGAGATCGAAGGCGGCTCGCATGATGGCTTTCTCGCCAGGAGAAATAGCAGGGGAGACCAGGACGGCTCCCTCCTGTGCAGACGCGAGGAGGCGTTGCTTCTCTTGTTCCAGCAATTCCGGGGCAATGCTTCTTGAAATGCGTACCTGCAGCAACTGCTCAGCTTGCAGCAGCTGCTGATTTCCGACCAAGGAGCACTTGCGCCCGCAAATATCGACATCCGGCCGAACGGTCAGCAGGTCTGGATGGGCCCGTTTCATGGCAAGACGATAGGGATTGTCGGCGAGGTATGCTCGAAGTGTATCGAGTTGACCGGCGTGGAGGAGGATGCGGTCGTGGTAGCCGCGTTCAAAGAGGAAGCCGGCGTTGCCTGTGGACGTTGATGGTTGGGGAGGGGGTTGTTGGACGTGCTGTTGGGTGTGTTGCTGTATTACAGCAATTGAGTTTGGTTGCTGTGGTACAGCAACACACTCAACTGAGGATGAGAGGAGGCTGCGATAGGCTTTGTTGCAACCTTGCTTGAAGCCGAGGACGACTTTCCCCAGACCAACTTCCAGACGGCGTTCCACGAAGATGATTCCATGGATATGGTCTGGCATGAGTTGAAATCCCAGGACGGAAACCTCTGGATGATAGCGTGGGATATCCTTCCACGCCTTCGCCACGGCCTCACCGAGCGGCGTCGGGACAAGATGGGGCCACTCTGGAGTGCCTCGCTGTGCCGTGACATCTCCTTCCAATCGACCAAGCAACGGGCGCCGACCTTCCACCGCAATCGTAATCATGTAGATGCGACGCTCATGGTAGTCTTGGTCTACAGCTCGCCTCTTCATCGATGGCTGTGTCGGGCCAGCATATTTCTGCTGTTTAGCGTAGTCTTGGCGGTTCATGAAAGGCGATACAGCTCGCAGAGCACGGAATGGATGAAAAAGATCCGTCATCTTTGCAGCTTTGTGTTCTCGCACGAGCTGCAATGATGACGGATGCAAAAGCAGTTAGTAATTACTTCTTGGTGATGGTGAAGTCGTCAATGAGGAGGTCGGTGCCAGTGGTCTTCGAGTTCATGACGACGAGGCAGACGGTTGTCTTCGAGGAGAGTGTGAAGCTATATTTAACCTGTTGCCAGTCTTGGTCGATGTCATTGACATATTTGTTCTTTCCATCTTCACCTTTGTCATAGTTGTAGGTGATGCTTGAACCGACGGCGGCGTAGCCTGGGCAGAGGCTTGCAGCAGAGCTGGTTGCTGCTTTCGTCCAGAAGGCGCAGTCGTAGGTGCCGGCCTCAAGCTCCAGTTCCTTATAAGCCAAGCGCTTATTGCCGGAGGTGGAGCCTTTGACTATCACGGAATAGCTGCCGCCATGAGCATCTGTGCTCTGGGAGAGGGTAGCGTTGCTGGCAGTGGAAACACTCTTCCAACCTATGGGCTGATTGCCTTCCCACGTCTCGAAGTCACCATTAGTGAAGTCGGCGAGAGAAGAGCCGCCGGGAGTGTCGCCACCACCACCTTCACCTCCTTCGAGGATCTGAACGTCGGCGTTCTTGATTTCGGGCGTTACATTACCATCTTTGACGAACTTCATGAGCTGGCCAGTAATCTTCACTTTCATGCCAACCTTGAATGCGCTGACGCCTTCGGGGAGGTTAGCCCAATAAGCCTCAAAGACACGACCGCCATCCTGTGTGTCGGCCATCCAGAACGACTGCTGGTCGCGGCTGACATTGCCTATGACCTCGGTGATATAGCCAGAAACGGTGTAAGTCTCTGAAGATGTGGCTCCGTCGGCCAATGCGTTGGTCAGTTCTACGGCCTGTGCGCAGGTGACTTCGGTGCCGGTGGGTGCGGGCGTGTCGCCACCACCTTCTTCAAGGATAATGACGGTTGCATTCTTGATTTCGGGTGTTACGTTGCCATCCTTGACGTACTTCATCAGTTGGCCAGTAATCTTAACCTTGCTTCCTTTCTTGAATGCGCTGACGCCCTCGGGGAGATTAGCCCAGTAGGCTTCAAAGACGCGGCCACCATCTTTCGTGTCGGCCATCCAGAATGTCTGTTGGTCGCGGCTTACGTTGCCTACGACTTCGGTGATGTAACCAGTGACGGTGTAGGTCTCAGTAGAAGTGGCGCCGTCGGCGAGTGCGTTCGTGAGTGTTACGGCTTCGGCACAGGTCACGGCGATACCTTCAGCCGGCGTCTCTTCACCACCTTCCTCCAGGATCTCAACAGTTGGGTTCTTGATTTCGGGCGTTACCTGACCTGTGTTCGTGTTGACGTACTTCATGAGTTGTCCGGTAATCTTCACCTTGCTGCCGACCTTGAATTCACTGACGCCTTCGGGGAGGTTAGCCCAGTAAGCTTCAAAGACACGGCCACCGTCCTTCGTGTCGGCCATCCAGAATGTCTGTTGGTCGCGGCTTACGTTGCCTACGACTTCGGTGATATAGCCGGTTATGGTATAGGTTTCAGCCGATGTGCCACCATCAGCCAGAGCTTTAGTCAGCTCAACGGCTTCAGCACAGGTTACTTCGATGCCTTCTGCCGGCGTCTCGCCTCCGCTGCTGTTGATGGAATAGACATAGGCTTGTCCCTTTCCGACGGTTTCGGGTGTGTTGCCCCTGTAGTTTACGACTTTACCATAAACGATTACCTCGTCGCCAACTTTGATTTGGTCGACAGACGTGAATCTCTTGTTGCCCGGTCCATAGACTTGGAAAGCGGTGAATGTGCTGGTGGGATTACCCTCGTCGTACATCGTGAAGGTCATGTTGCCATACTGGGATATGGTAGCGTCTGAGGTGCTGTTGGCAGCCACCTTTCCTTTGATGTAATAGGCCTGATCAGATTCCACATCAGCCTCCATCTCTCTGACGAGAGCAAGACAAGCGGCCACGTTGAACGGATCGTCGAGCGTGCCGCTGCCGGAGGGCTCTACTTCGATAGGTGTTTCGCCACCTTGATCGGTCGGGATGTTGTAGGGCTCTGGCACGTCCTCACATGCTGTGAATGCTCCTACTGTGAGTGCTGCGCATAGCAGCAGTTTCCAATACTTTTTCATAATATATGTCGTTTTTTTCAATTATCAATGATGAATGATGTTTTTTCAATTAGCCTTAATATCCTCTTCAGCTCGGATGAGAATCTGCCAGGTGTCGCGGAAGCGGGTGGCGATGCCGTAGAGCGTGACGGGCGTGGAGGGGATAACCCAAGATGCGAAGTCGGCATAGGTGCTGGTGCGAAGCAGCAGCTTGCTCATCGACTGTCCGTTAATCGTGTGATGCACATAGCCGTTTGTGGAGCCGTTGTAGATTAGTGGCGTGCCAGCTTTGTACTCGGGTGCGATGGGGTAGCCGGGGTCGCCGATGGTGACGTTCTCGAGCTTTACGAGGTGTCCGCAGTAGCGGTCTATATCGGTCTGCGCTACCTTGAAGAAGTCGATGGTGTCAATCTGGCTGATGTCGTGAGAGGGAAGGATGCGTACGTGCTGTTCCCATTTCTCGGTTGACATACGTCCGATGCTGTTGTTGTACTCGTCGCCGAGCTGCGGCTGCTCGCCATAGCCTCCGATGCAGAGGTCCTTGAGGTCGATGAGAATCTGCTGGCCAACGCTGAGGAAGGGGAAGAGCCCAGTGCCGTTGATGCCTACTACGAGGGCTCCGGTGGCGTCCTGTACGATAATCTGTTTGTAGATATTGCCGCCGATGTCGTTGCCGATGACGGTGCATTTGAGTTGTGCCTCGTCTTCGATACGCTTGAACGAGCTTTTGTTGATGACATTGGCATACTTGTCTTTGAGGTCGGCGATGGTCACTTGCTTAGAGGCGTCCTCGGCAATCTTGTTGTTGCCGTATGGCGGGTTGGTCATATCGGGCGTGTCCCAGTCGCCATCGATGCAAGCGGTCAGAGACAGGGCTGCTATGATTGCCAGAAAAATATGTTTAGTTTTCATAATCTTAAGTAACTTGTATTTTTAGCTTTTCATACTTGCACTTTTCACTTAAAACCTGTAGTTCAGGTTGAGCATGAAGTTGAAGCCCTGCACGTAGTACTTCATCGGGTTCTTCTGGAAGTTGTAGGTGCGGATGGTGCTCTTCTCGCCCGTGGTCTGGTCGGTGGTGTAGCTGGAGCGGCTCTGCTCGAAGCCACCGCTGACGAACTTGCGGTTGTTCAGGATGTTGGTGAGCATCAGGTTGACGCTGAGCGGATGGTGAGCAACGCGGAACTGGTGGCCGATGCTGCCATCGAGCATGAAGCCTCCGTGACCCTTCGTCTGTTTGGGTACGATGAGCGATCCGTCGTTGTCGACAGCTCCCGAGCGGATGAGCGTGCTCTGGTAGCGCAGCGAAGGCGAGTAGGAGAGGTAGATGCGGTCGTAGTAGTTGCCTTTGAGGTTGAAGTACCAGCCCTTGACATTGTAGTTCAGGCCGATGCTCCCGACGGTGAGCGGGGTGCTGGCCTCGCGCATACCTTTATTATATAGAACGTCCTTGGTGACGGTGCCTTGCGTGGAGAGCAGGTAGCTGACGTCGGTGTTCTTCATGTACTTGGCATCAGACATCGAACCGATGAGGTCGAGGGTGAGGCCTGTAGCCACGTTGAAGCGGATGCCCAGTTCGACGCCGTAGAAGTTCTTCTCGACACCCGTCATGCTGACGTAGGTGAAAGAGTTGACATCGTCGTAGTAGTAGTTCTGCCATTCGTTCATGCGTGTGCCGTGGTTGAAGTAGGCGGTCAGGTTGGCTCGCATCCAACTGGTGGCGACGGCATAACCGAGTTCGGCGCTGAACATGTGTTCCACCTTCAGGCCGTCGATGAAGTTGTTGTTCATCTCAGCAGCCTGGAAAGCCGATCCGCCGAAGGAACTGTAGGCCGTAGGTGCATACGTCATATAACCTACGCCGAAGCCGATGACATTACCCTTGCCGAGGTTGATGTTGGAGCCGACTTTGAAACCTCCGTCGAGGAAGCGTGCTGTGCCGCTCTTGCCATAGGAGTTGTCGGCGAAGAGACCGTTGCGCATCTTACCGTCGCGCCACATCTGTGTGCCACCGATTTTGGCACTGATGAAGCTGTGGCTGATGCCGTAGTCGTAGACATACTGTGCCCATGCCGTAGCTTTCTGCACGACGATGTTGAAGTCGTAGCCGAAGCGGTCGCCCTTGGTGACGGTGCCATTGAAGTTGTTGAGGTCGTACTGCACGCGTGGGTCGCTGCCCGCATAGGTGCCAATGGCGTAGTTGTTGACGTTGTGGAGGTACTCAGCCCCCATCATGTCGTCGATGGTCTGGTAGTGCATACCCGTGTTGGATGCCAACTGCAAGCCACCTTGCAGCTTGGCGCGGTCGTTGATGGTCCAGTTGAGTGTCGAACCGAGGTTGATGGCCAACTGGTCATTGTGGCGTGCAGCAACGTAGTAGGCCGCATCGCCCTTGACGGCGTTCATCTGCTGGTTGGCGTAGTAGAGGCGGTCCCACTGGATCTGTCGGTTAGCCTTGGCAGCTGTCCAGTAGTCATAGCTCTCTTGCCAGGCGGCGAGGTCGTTGTTAGAACCGTCGGTGAGGCCCCAGACATCGTAGTTGTACGAGGGGAAGTTCTTCCAGTAGTCGGGCTTCGGGTTCTGCGAGTTGTTGTACTGCAGACGAGTGCCGCTGTACATGGCGTACTTGCCGTAGAGCGAAGTCGTCAGCTTCAGGCGGTCGTTGATGTCGAAATCCCAGGTCAGCAGGAGCGACGGCTCGAAGTTATGAACGACGCGCGAGTTGCGTTTCTTGCCGTCCTGATAGCCCCAGTTGGGGTTGTAGAGGTAGTTGTTGGCCAGCCAGTAAGCCTCGTCGGTTGAGGCTCCTTGCTGAGCGCGCTCCGTCGGGTTGCCCCAAGTGGCGATGTTCAGGCTGTGGCGTTCGCCCCATTTCTTCTGCAGGGAGAGGAAGTAGGCCAGCGAGTTGTAGAACGTGCCTTCGACGGCTGCCGTCTCGGTGTTCGCCCAGCGATAGCCCACGGTTCCGAAGAACGCCAGACCGCGCTCGTTGAGTCCAGTGCCGAAGGTGTACATGGCACGGGCCGTGTAGTTGCGGTTGAGCGCTGAGAGCGTCACCTTGTGGCCCGCCGCGTAGTTGCTGGCTCTGAAGTTGTAGTTGTTAGAGCCGCCGAGAGCAGCCATGCTGAAGGTGTTGCTCTCGAATGGCGAGGCGTAGTCGATGCCGCGTGTGGCGTCGTTCATGCCGCCAATAGTCGAGTAGCTGAAGCGTCCGTTCTCTGCCGAGTTGACGTTGACACCATTCATGTAGATGTCGTTGTACTTCTGGTCCAATGCACGGAACTTGAAGCGCATCGGACTGAAGAGGTAGCCCACATTACTCGTGTACATGTTCGTGCTGGAGTTGATCTGGATGACGTCCTGCGTCACGTCGGCATCATCGTCCAGCTGCGATTCGGTAAAAATGAACGAGTTGGCCTCGTCCTTAATTGCCTTTTCCGTCTCGCTTGTTGTTGGCTCTTGTGCCCAACCTTGCATGGCAAGAAGGAGCAATACAGCTGAAGGTAAAAGTCTTTTTCTCATTGGTAAAGTTACGAAAAGATGTATTTTCGCCACAAAGAAAGCAAAAATAATCCGTATGTAGAAACAAATACCTCTTTTTTTTCTTTTTCGTGAAAAAAAGATTTCTTTTTGTGGTTCATAATATAAAAAGAATTATCTTTGCACCCTGAACAGCATAGTGAACCATCAAAATCTTAGATTGTAATATGCGTAAATCACTTTACCTCGTGGCGTGTCTGGCTATGCTCAGTCTGACCGCACTGGCCCAGAATGGGCGCGTCGGGATGTATGCTATCGGCTTCTACAACCTGGAAAATCTGTTTGATACTCAACATGATGAGAATAAGAACGACTATGAGTATCTTCCCGATGGTGCCAACAAATGGACTGAAATGAAGTATCAGCACAAGCTGAAGAATATGGCTCAGGTGCTTGGCGAGATGGGTACCGACCGTATCCGCACCGGTTGCGCCATCATAGGCGTCAGCGAGGTGGAGAACGCACGTTGCCTCAGAGATCTCTGCGTCCAGGGAGCACTCGGCCGCCGCGGTTTCAAGTTCTGCCACATCGAGGGCCCCGACAATCGAGGCGTCGACTGCGGCCTGCTCTACAATCCTCAGTTCTTCAAGCCTGCTAAGGTGTGGCTGCAACCCTACGTGTTGAAGGAGCGCGGTGCTCGCCCCACTCGTGGCTTCCTCACCGTGCAAGGCACCCTCGGTGGCGACAGCATCACGGTCATCGTTTGCCACTGGCCCAGCCGTTTCAGCGGCGCACCTGCCCGCAACTGGGCTGGTGAACAGGTCAAGGCCGAGAAGGACAGCATCCTGAGAGCCAATCGACGCATGAAGGTCCTCGTGATGGGCGATATGAACGACGATCCATTCAGTCCCTCGATGGCACGCTATCTCGGCGCTCGCCGTAAGATGGCTGACGTCAAGGCCGTGACGGATATGTATAATCCCTGGTGGCAGATCCTGCTCGACGGCAAGGGCACCCTCCGCTACGATGGCAAATGGAACCTCTTCGATCAGATTGTCATGACGCAGAATTGCATCTCGGGCGTTGCTTCCAAGAACTACTCATCGCTCACCTTCTATAAGGCTGAGATTTTCAAGCGTGACTACCTGCTCCAAGATAGTGGCAAATATAAGGGTAATCCCAAACGCACCCACGCAAGTGGCGTATGGATGGACGGCTATAGCGACCACTTGCCCGTCGTCACCTATTTTGTGCGCACCCTTTGATTGCCACGTCGGCGTAGCAAAACGCAGCTATCGTTGGCGTTGAACGTTTAAAAAACGTTGCAATATAATGTTGATTCGTTTTTTTTGCTTATCTTTGCACGCCAGAAAGAAGAATGATACTTTAATAAATCTTTTTTGTAAATAGTAAATCGTTAAATCGTAAATCTTTATGACAAGTTACAAAGAACTGGGTCTTGTTAACACCCGCGAAATGTTCAAGAAGGCTGTCGCTGGCGGCTATGCCATCCCTGCCTTCAACTTCAACACCCTCGAGCAGATGCAGGCTATCGTTCAGGCTGCTGTCGAGACTAAGTCTCCCGTTATCATGCAGGTCAGCAAGGGTGCTCGCAACTATGCTAACGGCACCATCCTGCGTTATATGGCACAGGGCGCTGTAGAGTATGCCAAGGAGCTTGGCTGCCCGAATCCTCAGATTGTCCTTCACCTCGACCACGGTGACAGCTTCGAACTCTGCAAGGAGTGCATCGACAATGGCTTCTCCAGCGTCATGTTCGACGGCTCCGCTCTTCCTTATGAGGAGAATATCCGCATCACCAAGCAGGTCGTTGAGTATGCTCACGCACACGACGTAACTGTTGAGGCTGAACTCGGTGTGCTCGCCGGCGTTGAGGACGAGGTCGCTTCAGAGGTTAGCCACTACACGAAGCCCGAAGAGGTAATCGACTTCTCGACCCGCAGCGGTTGCGACAGCCTCGCTATCTCCATCGGCACCAGCCACGGCGCTTACAAGTTCAAGCCCGAACAGTGCACACGCGACCCGAAGACCGGCAAGCTCGTGCCTCCTCCCCTTGCATTCGATATCCTGCACCAGATCGAGGAGAAGCTCCCCGGCTTCCCCATCGTGCTCCACGGCTCCAGCTCCGTGCCTCAGGACGAGGTCGACACCATCAACCAGTATGGTGGTAAGCTGCCCGATGCAGTAGGTATCCCCGAGGAGCAGCTGCGCGAGGCCAGCAAGAGCGCTGTCTGCAAGATCAACATTGACTCCGACAGCCGTCTGGCCATGACCGCTGCCATCCGTAAGTATCTCGCTGAGCACCCCGACCACTTCGATCCCCGTCAGTATCTGAAGCCCGCTCGCGAGAACATGAAGAAGATGTACATCCACAAGATTGTGGACGTGCTCGGCAGCAACGACAAGCTGTAATCCATCTGATTCGTTATCCCTATAAATCCCCGCTTGCTATGTTGGAGGCGGGGATTTTTTCTTTCCGCCGCATGAAGCATTTCGCCATACTCTTCTTCCCCGTTGCAGCAATGGTAGGCTATTTTGCCACCGATGTTTTTCTCCTGCGCTCGCTCACGACGCTGTCGTGCATGGTCATCTCCCTGATTATTGGCCTGCGACGTCCAGCGCTGAAGGCTGTCGGCTGGGTGGCAGCCGCCTTCGCCCTCTCCTTTGCTGGCGACTACGTCCTCGGCCATTGGGGGGCGTCGTTCGAGGGCTTCGTCGGTGGGGTAGGGCTGTTCCTGCTGGCGCACCTCGGTTACGTCATCTACAGTCTTCGCTGTGGCCGTTTGCAGTGGTGGTTGCTGGCGTTGCTCGTGGTCGTCTTTGGCGTCTATTTTGCGTTGTTGCTCCGCCCGGCCATTGGCGATGCTGTCACCCGCGTTGCCGTGCTTGCCTACATCCTCGTCTCTTGTCTTTCCATGGCCGCAGCGGTGGGACTGGGCCGCCCTTCGGTCGACTACGACCGGCTGGCTCGTTGGCTCTATATAGCAGGTGTCGCCAGCCTCCTCTTCTCCGACCTGCTGATCGCCCAGAAGCGTTTCCTGCACGATGGCACCCTTTATACTCTCATGATGCCCACCTACTTCCTGTCGCAAATCCTTGTCACGGCGGCACTAATCCGTCTGCGTTGTTGGTTAAAAGGTGGGAAGAAAGGGCAAATGTTAGGGCATTAAGAAAAATTTTTGTTGTTTTCCTGCTTTTTGTAGTTTTATTTGCTTACCTTTGCAGCCGCTTTGCGCCAGTGTGTGCAAAACGACCATATAATTACTCATTCGCAACGACATGCAAGAACTTGTCTCTATCATCATGCCTTCCTATAATTCGGCCTCCTATATCGGTCGGAGCATAGAGAGTATAATGACTCAGACTTACACCAACTGGGAATTGCTGATTACCGACGATTGCTCGACCGACGGTACTCAGGATATCTTGCATGCCTATGCCATGCGCGATTCCCGCATCCGTGTCCTGCAGATGACGGAGAACAAAGGCCCCGGCTATGCTCGCAACTACTCCATCGAGATGGCACAAGGCCGTTACATCGCCTTCTGCGATAGCGACGACTGTTGGTTGCCCATGAAGCTCGAACGCCAGATTGCCCTCATGCAGAAGCGGCGCTGTGCCCTCTCCTTCACGTCCTATTTCACCTGCGATGAGAAGGGCAAGGTCAATGGTCTCGTCATGGCTCCCAAGCAGTTGACGCTCTCCGAACTCAAGCACGACAATAAGATCGGTTGCCTCACGGCGATGTATGACACGCAGATATGCGGCAAACACAAGATGCCTACCATCCGCAAGCGTCAGGACTGGGCCCTTTTCCTCAGCATCATGAAGGACCATCCTATTGCCTATGGCATCCAAGTACCTATGGCCGTATATCGGGTACGTGATTTCTCCGTCTCACGCTCCAAGTTCGGCCTTATCAAGTACAACGCACAAGTCTACCGCGACGTCTTCGACTATTCCACCCTCCACTCCTACGCTTACCTCTTCGGCATCTTTATGCCCACCTATCTGTCGAAGCAGGTGCAAAACCTCATCAACAACCAACGCTACAAGCAGCTTTGGAGCGAGATGAAGTAGATTCGTTGCGAATGGTCTCATGCGGAATGATGCCTATTCCTTATTCGTAACTTCATTCAAGTTGAGAACGTGATGCCGTAAGCCGCGATGCTTTGGTCCACGCTGGATTCGCATACACTTGAAATCGAATCGCTCAATTTTTTCTATGAAGATAGCCTCTGCTTCCACTATTTGAGCAAAATTGGTGGTTAAGGGATTGTGGTTGTGCGGATTACGCAAGTGGAGGATGGCCGCGTAGCCTCCACTTTGCTTTCACTAATGGATGATAAACGTGGAGAGCGTATCCGCTTTGACGCCTTGCATGGAGGCTGAGTGGAGGTAAAATGAACAGCCTCCACTTGTGTAATGTCTTATATGTCAATTTAATAGGTGGCGTTTTCAGGCAATAAGTGGAAGCAGGGCTAAAGTTCATATATATTTTTCTCCTAATTGAATTCAGGATGTGATGCCGAAAGCTTTCGGTCTTCCCAATATTGGCAAAACCTTGTATCATCGTTGGTACTGCCCTATTCGACTATACGCGTAGGCCTGCGCGAATATATGTGTAGGTCTTTTCGTATATACGTGCTCAATGGTGCCTCATTTATTGGTTCATCTCAAAAAAATTGCAGTTCTCGATGTCGATATCCACAAAAAGTCGTACCTTTGCAAAAAAGTAAGATGAAATGAAATCGAAGTCTTTATTGCACTTCTTGTTCTGCCTATGTCTTGCTACACAGGCTGTTCAAGCTAAGCCAGTCACTTATCTGTGGGATTATGAGGAGCTGAAGGCGTTGAAGGCTCAACCTCAATCCAGCGAATA
Source organism: Bacteroidaceae bacterium (assembly GCA_017429525.1). GTDB lineage: Bacteria > Bacteroidota > Bacteroidia > Bacteroidales > Bacteroidaceae > Physcousia. Next base: position 101,774 of record JAFROT010000046.1, read on the forward strand.
TCAAAATATCATCGCATCGGCCAATCGTGTGCTGAAAACCGTTCCTGTGGCCGTCACTCAGAAGACAAAATGCATTTCGGGTGATCCTCATAATTTCGAGAGTTTGTCCATCTATTGGTGGCCAGACCCTCAGAATCCCAATGGGCCATACATCTGCAAGGATGGTTATTTCAATCCCGAATACAAGGAATATGATTATGAGCGGTTATTAGTTCTCACCGAGAATTTACGTGATGTAGGAAAGGCTTTCTTCCTGACGGGGGCGGGGCAATACTACGACTATTTCTGTCGACAGCTGGACGTCTGGTTTATCAATAAGGACACTCGTATGTACCCTGATTTTGAATATAGTCAATTCATCCCAGGTAGGAATGGTAATCAAGGTAATCCGGGTGGGATGACAGATGCTTATAATTTTATTACCATAATGGAGGGTATTCGCCTTGTTGATTCCGTCAAAAGCATTGGACGGAAGCGAAGGAAGGCTATGAATGCTTGGTTTGGCTCATTTGCCAGTTGGATGCAAACCAGTGATTTAGGTATTGCTGTGTCACATTTTAAGAATGGTCATTGCATTTCGTATGATCTTATTCTTTATAATATGCTGATTGCCTCAGGAAACAAGTCTGGCTGTAAGGCTTTGCAGGAGTCTTTCTTCTCATCGCGTATCGCATCGCAGATCAATGAGGAAGATGGGCGCATCCCAGAGGCATTGGTCCGCACGAGGGCTTTCTTTTACTCGTTGCATAATTTGCGACGGATGTTAGACTTCTGCTATATAGCAAAGTCAGAAGACTGCGAGATTCCTCCGCACAGTCTTGCTCTCATAGGGAAGGGATTTCAATACCTTATGTCATTTCACGGCAAGCGCGACTTATTCCCTTATCAGGAACTTGATGATTGGCATGCCCTTCAGCAGCAACTTTCCGCTCAGTATGCTCGTTATCAGCAACTGCTGAAGTAGGCCATGACAATGAATTGTCAGGAATGTTTCCTTTTATCAAATTCTCCATAGGAGTCAGTATTGAAGAATCGTCCCAAGTCGTAGTCAAAGCTATCAGGATGAAATCTACTATATCCACTCCAAGGATAGAAAGTCATTTCTCCGAAGTAGATCTTACCTTGGATGTTATATAAGTCTACTCTGACAAAAGGGAAGCCTTGGGCAAGTTTTTCAGCAATGTCAATCATTTCCTTGATATTAGTGGGTAGTGCAGGTTCTGTGCCTGCTGGAAATGTGGGATGGTCGCTTTCTTTGTTGGGCATAAATTGTAGGAGTTCATCCCAAAAGCCTCTGTGATGGTTTGAGTAACGTCCCTTGTCAATCCAAAGGAAACGGAAGTGGCCATTGTAGCAAAGAAATTTATAGTCGTCAATAGACCCATCGGGATTGTCGGGATCAATCAGAAGCCTTTCCACAATGACTTTGCTTTGTTTGGCGCCTTTGTAAGCCCATTCGCGTGAAATAATGTAGTAGCGTTTATTTCGCCAGCTGTTGACTTGCTGGACAGCTTGGTTGACATCCAACTTTGTCTTGTCTCGGCATATGAGTACGTTGTCGCCACTCCCGCCGTCTGTTGTCTTGATAACAAACTGATCGGGAAGGGCATTGAAATCTATAGCGTCAGCTGTGTCGCACACCTGATATAGGGCGTTTAGATAAACATCTGTCCCCAATTTCTGTTCAACATAGTTCCGAACATCATATTTATCCACGCACTGTGTCATCTCCGGATTTCGGTAGAAGGCTTTGTAATGCTGTATTTTTTCCGAGAAGCGTTCAGGTGCATTCCAGTGCATACGGAGTCCAGTCCGTATCCGATACTGTACGCTCAGCATGTACACGTCGGGTACAAATCTTAGTAGATTAGCAATCTTATATAAGCATTGACGTTTTAAATTCATAGGGTTGTGTCGTTATTTCTATATACTTGAAGGGTGAGTTTCCCAATCTGTTCCCATCCATAATATTTCTGAACTCGGTCCCAACCTTCTTGGTCCCGTTTTATGGAAGCTATCTCATCTGGATGGTTAACCAGATAGATTAACATTTCTCTTAACTGTTGCTCATTCTCAGGGTCTATGCTCCAGCCAATTCTTGAGATGGCCAAGGGCTCTGTTAATCCTCCGATATTTGTCACCAATAATGGAATCTTTTCCGTGATAGCGGTCAGCATAGCACCACTTTGTGAGATCTGTCTGTAAGGAAGCAGATAAACGTCAGTATGTGTCAATAGATAATATAGTTCTTCGTTGGAGATGCGTCGGTTCTGTAATACGACGTTCTCATAAACTTGCAATGAAGAAAAGTCCACGTTGAGACACTTTCCAGCAATTATCAACAAGCAGCCAGGATTCTGATTTAGTTCAGGTGTAGTGGCCCAGACTTTGGCCAGAAGATCTGCTCCCTTATAGGTCGTCTGGAATCCGAGAGAAGAGAATACTAATCGGTTGTGCAGAGGATAGAGCCTCTGGAAATCACCTGTTTCATTCTTGAGTTTTTCTGTATCAACATTCACTTTAAGCAGGCCGTGAGGTATCACGATGACTTTCTCTGGTGGTAGATCAAAGAGTTCGAGCAGTTCACGTCGGCTGTTCTTTGAATGGGTAATAATTCTATCCATCAGAGGATAGATGAGACGGTAGAGCTTGACATAACGTGTACCTGTGTCTAACGGTAGCACGTTGTGGGCTGTGAGAATCAGGCGAGTGTGGGTTAGCCAGGAAACAATTTGATAGAAACAAAGGTCGAACGTCTGGAGTCGGAGCCACTGTATATGAATGGCTTCAGGCTTCATGCGGAGTATGAAAAAGAAAATTTTTAAATAACTCTTGATGTAGCTGAGTCCTTTTTGCAGATTGTTTTTTTTCTTGTTATAGGAAAAAATAGGAATGGATGTCACATGTGCTCCTATCGGTTTATAATCATATAATGTGCTGCAGAAATAGACAATGTCGGCATCAATGTTCGACAACAAATTATAATCGTATGCAGAGAGGTTCGCATACGATTCTGGGTCAATATAGAAGTACCTGTTACTCATGATGAAAAGTCCTTTATAGCTCCTTTTAGTGCATCAATAAAACCATGCCCAAATCTCAAATCAGGCTCCATATAGTTCCCTTCAGCCCATTCATTCCATGAGCGAAGAATAACAATACGATGGTCTGGCTGTTTCTCCTTGACGACGTTTAGTGCTTGTTCAACATGGTGGCGGAAGGCTTCAGGCGTTGCATTGACGTAGATGCCTTCGCTCTTTCCCGTTCTTGCTGTACGATCCCATTGTGGCATGACAATTGGGAATACATTCTCCCAAGCGTCTTCTGGGGCAAAGAAATGCTGCACCACTTTCGGGTAGTCCCACCTTGAGGCTGGCAGAAAGGGACAATATTTGTGTAAAAGTTTTAGGAATATTTTGCGGTATTTGCCTAAGTAGAGCATTTCACCGCGTGGCTTGCCGTTGGAGATGATACCGTTGAATCCCAAGTCAAGGAAAGGCTGATAAACGTTAGCGCTGCTGTTCAGGTTGGGAAGTACCCGTTCTATGCTGCCGTTCTCTCTTCTGCGGATGGTGCTCGTATTGTTGGTCTGAGCTGCAAAATATACGCCAGGAAGTCCGTTGGCTACTGCCAAGTCCTGCCAGAGACTCATGAAACGGGTCACATCTGCAAATTTGTAGGGATCATATATTACGAAAAGCGGCTTGCCGTCCACGGTTATGTAGCGGTGGTCGCGAAATGCGGGAAGAACGTAGTCAAAATGGGCCTTATAGTCTTCTTCGCCTGGATATTCCTGCTTGGCTATCATTCGGTTGCTGCCACCTTTCTGCCAGGTTCCTGTTGTCCAGTCATGATTGGCCCAAGCCAGACAGAACGGAAAGTCGGGCTTGCCGCTTTTCAGCACTTCCTCAAACGGCCGTTCCAGCAACATCTTGCCATTGCCAAACCAATAGTGCCAATAACAAAATCCCTCTATCCCTGCTTCACGTGCCAGTGCAGCCTGCTGCTCGCGCACTTCAGGCAGACGGAGGTCGTAGAAGCCTAGATCGGCAGGAATACGCGGTTGGTAGTGGCCTCTGAAAAGGGGACGTGCCTGAGCGACATTCGTCCATTCCGTAAAGCCCGGTCCCCACGCGGCATCATTTTCGGGGATAGGGTGAAATTGTGGAAGATAATATGCTATTATTCTTACTTTCATTGTTTTGAAGTATTTTATTGATGCAGCGAGAGTGGAAACTTTTCCAAAAGACTTTTGTGGAGTCGTAAGTAAATATATAGTCCTGTGAAAACAATGATGCGCAAGTTTCCACCTAAATCGGAGTAAGCAAACAGATACATTCCACCTTGCATACAGATGCAAATTACAAAATAGACGAGAAGAAGATTATGGAGGGATATACTATCCTCATAGTCTTCTTTAGGATAGATCTGATTGAGAACCCACAGATTGAAGACTAGGAAGATGATAACGGCCAGAATGGGGCCGAAGTCTAAGCAGAAATCTCCGACAAAGGTGACGAAATAGTAATCATCGATTTCCAGATTTCGGTATTTTAGACGCCGTTCCACGAAGTTCTTGGGCGTAGAAGGGTCTATAGCACGCTTCACTAGATTGATGGTGCGGTCGCCGTATCGGATTCCGCCAGCGTCTAATGCAAAATTATTGAAGTAGATATTCTCTTGTCCGATATACCAGCTGATATATCCAGAGATGCCAGCATTGGTCTCGCCGAAGCGGCTGACGGTGATTGCTGCGACAGGCAGCACCATGGCAATAAAAGCCACTATCCCAGCAAGGCGAACAACTCTGCGAATACCCTTCGAAAGGAAATGTTTGAAAAAGAAGTATGCCGCAATGATGGTGAGCATGGCAAGGATGACACCTCCGCGTTGGCCATGCATGATGGGTATCATCGCTCCAACGAATGTCGTGAATAACAAGGCTAGTATGAGCGGCCATTTCTTATTTTCTCGAGTAAGAAAATAGAAAGTAAAGAAAACAGCCACGTCATAGCAAGCATTGAACAAAATTGAAGGGATATTTGTTATTTTTGACCCAGTATCACCCGACTCGTCCAATTGTTCCAGATAGGCATCGTGACCAGCATCGACATCGGTGAATAGCCTGACAAATCCGTCAGAGAAGTTTGAAATGATATCGGGCAGAATAAGCAGAGAACAGGCAAAAATAAACCAACAGAAGGGAACGATGATTCGGGTGTTAGGGTCTTCTATTTCTTTGGCTGGATGGAAATGCAGATGGATGACAGGCGATAGCGCGAGCATCAACATCAAATACAGGTAGATGAATGGAAATAGGTGTAAGGGTTTGTATTGCCAATTGAAAAGATCATTGTTCAGGGAAATAATGGAGATAGCGGCGTATGCTACATAAGAACCTATGATGGCACTGCCAGCGTCCAATTCATGGTTGCGCCAATGATACCATACAAACGTAAGTAGCCATGCCAGAAAGTACAGCACCATGAGAATGTTATCGGACACTATAGTAGTCATTTCTTCAGGATGGGTGTGAAGGTTTGCAGAAGGTAAGTGCGTTCACTATTATTAATGAGGATGTAATATGCAATCAAGCAGAGCAACATGGAGGGAATAGTAAACAAGACTATCAAGCGGAGAATGGGAGAAGCTATGGATATGTGGAAGATGAATGCCGTGAAGGCATCTATGAGAGTTAATAACAGCAAAGGGCATACAAAAGAGAAGAGATAACGACGGTAGGAGAATGAACTATAGGAATGATGTAGACACATAAGCCGAGAGACTTGGGCCACAAGGATGACTCCAATCATGGAAGCCAAGGCTAACCACGAAGGCATTCCGAACTTGAAGAAAACATAGGAGAAGGGTAGGCAAAGAAGGGTGATACTCTCAGCGGTGAGATGATATGCTTTCACTTTCCCCATGGCATACATGACGATGGTAATGGGATGATGCAAAGACAAGAATATGGTATAAATAATAATCAGTCGAGCAAATAATAAGATTTCTGGGTTGACCTCTTCGAGCCATAAGTTCAAAACCGTGTCCATCTCGAAGATAAGCGGAACGGAGATGACTAGAAGAATGAATGCAAGGAACTTGTTGGCAAAGTAAAATAGGCGATTGGTGAAATCCAAATCGTTACTAGCGTAAGAACGAATCATTGCTGGTCGGAATGCTAATACAACGCTATTGCATAATGAATTGAAGGCGTGGTTAATTTGCAGGGCGATGGCAAAGGCTGCTGTTGTGGCAGAACCGAAGAACATATAGAGCAAAACCGTGTTCCCTTGTGATAGGAAAATGCCCGACAACGAGCCTAAAAAGGTCCATCCAGAGAAGGAAATAAGTTGCTTGTACATGGAAGTTTCGGTAACTTTGGTGTAGGAACACTCTGGATAGTAGCGAAGACCGTATATAACATATGCAAGCATGTTGATGATGGAAATAGCCAAGAGACCACCACCATAGAAGATCAGGTGATCTCCCTTGGTATAAAGGATGAGGAAGGCTACTAGGAGCCTTAACAGACATTCACCAGTCGAGATAAGTGCGTACACGCCCATATCCTCATTAGCCATTACTGCAGCAATAAATGGTATCTGAAGAAGGGTGCAGACAAAAGAGAAGCAGGAAAACTCATAAATGAAGAGAACTGCCGTCATGCGGTCTGCAGGGATATTGAGCTTGAAAGAGATAAACCAGAGTCCGATACTCTCCAAAAGTAAAAGGGAAAACAGAGATAATCCGACATTGATATTTACGCTGGCGGAAAATATTTTCTTCATATCTGTTAGGTCTCCTTTCCCCGATACAAAAGAAAAGAAACGCTGAGTCGCGATGGCAAGAACGCTGTTCAGACAACTAAGAGAGGTCACCACACCAGCCACGGCATTGAAAGTACCATAGTCATCCTTGCCCAGTCCTTGAAGAAGCAGTCTGACGATGTACAGGTTTATGACCATCAAAACAAACATCCTCAAGAACAATAAGACCGTATTCTTTGCAATACGGCCAGATTGGCGGTGCTGCCCTTTGTCCTCAATGCTGCCTGTTATCGTCTTCATGAATCTATGCTTCGGAATGCGGCAATAGAATATCCCTCAATATATAGATGGATGTGCCGATAAAAGTCAGAAATAGCATTGCAGCCACGAAAATCATGCGCTTAGGGCCTGCAGGTTTTACGGGAACAATGGCACTCTTGAGCGTGGTGAAAGCAGGTGTCTTCTCTTGAACCTTGGCTCTAGCGCCTTGGAGCTGGGTGCTCATGGCTGTGTAGGTCTGGAATTTCAATTGCATGTCATTCTCCAACTCATCGCGGTGTGAGAGGTATGCCTGAAGAATGGAATTTCGATTGGCATCACAGAAACGACTATATTCACGTACAGACTCTTCGTATTCTTTCTTTGATTCGACTGCTAATTGTTCGTAATATGCTAAGTCTAATCGTGCTTTGCTCGTGCGGTAATCCGTGATGAACGTTTGCAGGCGATTCTTAACGGAGTCAGCCATGACGGCGCTGACTACAGCATTCTGATCGGTAACGACTATGCTCACCACGTCCGTTTTCTTGTCGACTGAGCATTGGATGCATCCTTTGACGCCCTCAACGAGTGAGAAATCATCATACGAGAGGTGGAACGGATCCAACTTGCTGGCTTCACCAGCTGCCATCTCAGATGCTTTCTTGGGCTTGATCCATCGTTTTATAGTGCGGAATACGATTTTGAAAGGTTCAGTCAGCCAATTCTTTTTTTGGTGCTTTGACATGTAGGTGTAGTAGTCGGTATGCAGGATCTCACCATCTTCAGTTGGCACGTCTAACTTAATGTTGAATAGGCTGACGATGAATTGTGGTGACTCGAAGAGGTCGGGGTAGAGCATGGGATAAATGGCATCGCCCGAACCCTCACCCAGATTGAATCCGAAGGAGGATGCCAAGTTGGCTAGCGTTCCTCCTGTCACTTCGCCTGCTGATTCAGGAGCCAGCATAACTTCGCTGGTGTAGTAGCGAGGTTGAGGAAGAATCCAGATACACGACAGGACAAAAGCGATAGGGAGTGTCTTCCAGAAGAGCTTTCTACGCTTCCAGATTTCGGAGAAAACTTTCCGATAGTCTACTCCTATGACTTGATGACGTTCTTCCATACTACTTCAGGTTGTTGATGAGTGAGATAATCATGGATGAGATACTGATGGTGGACGTACCGAGGATCATAATCTCGGCTGTCGAGAGGCCTTCGCGCTTAGGCTTCGTCGGGATGACAATCTCGCAACCAGGTTCGATGTGGTTGCCTCGTTCGTGGCGACCAAGCTGTTCGGTAGAACCATTCATGTAGACCGCATAGATATGCTTCTTGCTGGCCTTGTTGCTGTAACCACCAGCACGCTTGATGTAATAGCTGAGGCTTGCACCCTTCTTGTAGTTCATGGAGATGGGGTACATGACCTCACCAGAGATCTTGACCGTTCCAGAATACAAGGGAACTGTTATTTGGTCGTTCTTACGGAGTACGACATCATGGATGCTTCCTGGATTCTCCAAAGCCTCTTCGAGGTTGATGGCTACGTTGTAAGTGTTGCCGAGATTCAGCTTCATCTCGAGCAGAGAGTCGGCACGCGCGAGGTTGTAGCTCTTGTCTTTGTCCATACTCTCTTCATAGAGGGCAATCTGTGACGTACGCATGGCACTTTCGCGCTGGTCACGTTCCTCTTTTGTCATCTCACGTACGAGCCTCGTTCCCTTGGCATAGGCAAATTCGGTGAGGCCGCCAGCCATCTTGATGAGGTCACTCAGGCGGAACTCACGGCTCGTCATGGCATATTCGCCTTCGAAGTTGACGGCACCGCTGATCTTGACGTTCTGCTGCTCTTGATAGACAGGGCTTTTGCGCACCTGCACTTCGTCGAAAGGTTGAAGCGTGAAGATGGTGTCCTCGACAATAAAACCATTGGCCAGCGTGAAGCTGTAGGATTCGCCTAAGCGCATGTCTGCATTATCGGCGTCTGGGTTATAAATACGGCGGAACACGTCGACCTTCGCGTTGGAAGCTGCGCGGGTGAGACCGCCTGCCTGCAGGATGAGGTCTTTGACTGTTGTATTGTCGGCATATTCGTATGTTCCGGGGAAATTGACTTCGCCATTGATGCGGAGGGTCTGTTCGCCACGCATATCAATTTTGGAGGGGATGAAGAGCACATCGTTCTTCTTCAGTGGGACATCGGTGCTGCTGCCACTCATGATGCCTTGAATGTCTATGGACACCATTTCCTTAGTCAGGTCGTCTTTCTCGCGGTGCATGACTGCACGCTCGGTGAAGGCATCTTCGCGCAGACCGTCGCAGGCCTTGAGGAGGTCACGCACGGTGTTGATATTTCCACCTAACTGGAACATACCAGCGTGCATGACAGCGCCACGGACTTCTACCATATTGGAGAAACGTGGAATCACGGAGTCTACATACAGGGAATCGCCATCGGCGAGCGTGAAACCGTTCATGTCGAATTCCTCGATGCTATGGATGGAGTACTCCTCGCCTTTCTTACGGATAAGGCGTACGTTCTTGGTGTAAGCGTCGCCTGAAAAACCACCGGCATACTCAAGCACTTGCTGAACGCTCTCGGTGGAACGCATCTCATAGAACATCGGGCGCTTCACTTTACCGCGGACCTCGACCAGGCATTCGTAAGGACCTACGATGATGACATCGTTGTCTTGTAGGCGGATGTCGCCTTTGGAGTTGCCGTGTAGTAGATAGTCATAGACATCGATGCGCGAAATGACGCGCCCACCGCGATAGACTTTGATGTCGCGCAACGTACCGACATCGCTGATGCCGCCAGCTGCATAGAGGGCATTGAAGGCTGATGCGAGGCTGGGCAGGGTATAGGTGCCTGGCATGACCACCTCACCCATCACTTGCACGATGATACTGCGTGTCTCGCCCACGCTGAGGCTGACGCTGCAGTCGCTGTAGTATTGCCCAAGGCGCGAGCGCAGACGGCTCTCGGCTTCGCTGACGGATAGGCCTGATAGCTTGACTGGACCGACGCCCTCAATGGTGATGGTGCCGTCGGGAGAGATGGTTCCTTCGAAGGTTTCCTGCGATGCCCCCCAGACATCGATGATGATGGCATCGCCGGCACCGAGGCGGTAGTTGGCAGGTGTTGCCATGTTCATGTTGGGCTCGAACGAAAGGTATTTCTGATTGAAGATGTTGCGTCCGAACACCTGCTGGTCCTTAGGCACCTGCTGGGCATAGTAGTCGAGCGAGTCGAGGTCGAAGTAGTCGGATTCCTCTTCGATTTCCTCCATCTGTTTCGTACGGTCCTTGTAGCGCCATTCATCCTCTTCGCGTTTAGAACGGACCATGAAGCCCTGCTGCTTCTGGCGTTCGTCGCGGTCTACTTCGCGACGGGTGCGCAGTCGGCTGTCAGTCTTCTTCTCGTTCTTGCCCGTCAGGTCGGTGGCTCCGAGTTGCTTTTGCTCCGCTTCGACTTTCTTGCGGACACGGCGCAACTGCTCGACAGTAACGCCACGCTGCACCAAGTTGCGGATGATGACCTGCTGGTCAGTCCCTTTCTCTTTCTCCTGAAGGATATACTGAACGAGCTGGTTGTCAGTCATGGATTGCGCGTACGCGCGCGTACCAAATGTTAATAAGGAAAAGACCAATAAGAGGGCTATTCTTTTCATATTGCTAAAGAGGACTATGTTTCAGTAATAATAGGGTTAGAATTTCTTGCCGAAGAACATGAACTTGGCCGTGATGAACATGATCTTGAGGTCGAGCCACAAGGAGCGCTTCTGCAGGTAGTCAAGGTCCATCTGCAGACGGATGAGCATCTTCTCCATCGTGTCGGTGTAGCCATTGTAGAGGGTGGCTAAGGAGGTTGTGCCCGGTCGCATCTGGTAGATGTATTGATAATCGCTGTTCTGCTCCATAATCTTGTCGATGAAGTATTTGCGCTCGGGGCGAGGCCCAACGAAACTCATATCGCCGCGAAGGACGTTGAACAGTTGTGGGAGTTCGTCGAGGTGATGCTCGCGCAGGAACTTGCCTACAGGGGTCAGTCGGTTATCGCATTTCTGCGCAAGCTGGGGAGTGCCGTTGCTCTCAGATTCCACCACCATCGTTCGGAACTTCAGGATGTCAAAAGGCTTGCCATGGTAGCCAATGCGTTCTTGCCTGAAGATGGTCGGGCCGTCGGCTTGCAGCTTGAGCTTGATGTATACAATCAGAAAAACAGGGGACAACACGATAATCCCGATGAGCGCTGCAACGATATCGAATAATCGTTTGACGAAGCGTTCAGCCGAGTTCATGCCGTCTGTTATCGTTCTATCCAGAGTGGCTTGTTGGATCATATGTTAAAATGCGTTTGCATGGGCAGGTTATATATTAAGAACTTTATTTCGCCTTTTTTATTGTATGAAATAGCAAAAAAATGCAAAGAAATTGCAAAACATACACACATCCGCGGTCAACTCTCAACAATTTTCCATATCTTTGCCGCCGCTAACACGTAAAGATGCGTCTGGGGCTGACATGGATTTGACAGCAGGACGAGGTGTTGCGTAAGCACGCAGAGGGTCGCTGATCGCCCTCTTTAATCTATGGTCTCCAACAATTATCTGGCGAAAACACTTACGCTCTCGCTGCTTGATTGAAGTATAGTAGATCAGCTTATCTCGGCACCAGGTGCTGAGACGGGACATCGCTCAGAGGCTGCGCCCCAAAGCGCTCTGATTCAGCGGTGCAGCTAAATTGGGGATAGCCGGAGGTGGCCTCGCGCCGACGGTGACATTCTTAGAGGATAAGGTGCGGGTTGGTGGCCCAGGTCTTGCTCGCACTCGAAAACTTCAGGCTGGGATAAGCGTGTAGAAAGCGCAGGATTTCCCTGTTTGGACGAGGGTTCAATTCCCTCCAGCTCCACTTAAAGGGTGGACCTTTCGGGCCTTTCACCCTCGTGAGGGTTCTTCAGACTCGCTACGCTCGTAGAAGCGAGCAAGCTCGAGCGCAATTCCTTCCAGCTCCACTTAGAGGTGTGGATCTTTTGGGTCTTTCACCCTCGTGAGGGTTCTTCAGACTCGCTACGCTCGTAGAAGCGAGCAAGCTCGAGCGCAATTCCCTCCAGCTCCACTTAGAGGAGTGGATCTTTCGGGCCTTTCACCCTCGTGAGGGTTCTTCAGACTCGCTACGCTCGTAGAAGCGAGCAAGCTCGAGCGCAATTCCCTCCAGTTCCACATTCCCATTTTATAGTCCGTTGAAGATCAGCGGGCTATTTTTTTTGCTCGTATCTTTCATTTCGGATATTAATATTTGTTATTTCTGTCGTTTTTTAACGAAAATGGAGTAATTTTGTCCCCAATATGAAGAAGATTATAAATCCTTGGCGTTATCGCCCTGAATACAACTGCTTTGGCTGTTGTCCAGAGAATCCCATTGGACTTCATATGGAGTTTTATGAGGATGGTGATTATATCGTGAGTACGTGGCATCCCGAAAAGAACTATCAGGGATGGGTGAATACGCTGCACGGTGGCATCCTCAGTACGCTGATTGATGAGGTCTGCGGATGGGTGGTTACTCGTAAGCTTCAGACGAGTGGCTATACCGTTCAGCTTAATGTGAAGTTCAAGAAAGCTATTCTGACAACAGAACCAGAGTTGACCGTTAGGGCAAAAGTCTCAAAGCAGGTGAGGAATCTTGTCTATATCAATGCAGAGATTACCAATTCCAAAGGTGAACTCTGTAACGAGGGAGAGGCTGTTTACTTCTTGATGAATCAAGAGAAAGCAAAGGAAATGGGATTTTTGCATTGCGATGTGGAGGAATGAGAAAGTTCAGTACTTGGAATAAGCTCAAGACATGGCTGCAGTCGCTGTCATTCCGTACTGGTGTGATCGTGTTGCTCTGCTGCATCCCCTTTTATATTCTTTCGTTTGCTCAAATGTTGCTCCCTATTAGTACTGCGGCAAAAGGGGTATTATGGACAATCTTGTTTGGATTGGCTAAGACTTTTCAGTATGGCGGTCTTACTATCCTTGGAGTTGAGGGCTACAATCGGTTGAAAGGTTGGATTAAACGGAGGAAAGGCGAGGGGGGATGATGTGAAGCGATTGTAAATTCACTGAAGTTTCGGATGTGATACCGTAGGCAAGCCAGCCATTTCAATAGCTGGCTTGCCTTATCACGCCCCGCTGAGGCTTTAGCTCACAGCGGATTAGTATCACATCCGAAACTTCAGCAAATCAAATTACCCCGAAATGCTGGAGGGCATTGAGGATTCCATCGTCATCAACTGAGGTCGTGACGAAGTCAGCCTGCTCTTTTAGTGCTTCAAGAGCGTTGCCCATTGCGATGCCAATGCCTGCCTGCAGGATCATTGAAGTGTCATTACCTCCGTCTCCAAAGGCAATTGTGTGGTTGGGGTCAAACCCCTCATGACGTGCAATGGAAAGTATCCCCTTGCCTTTGTCGGCGCCATTCGCTGTGATATCGGTAAACTCTGGATGCCAACGTCCAGATACGCACTGTGGCATACGAGCCAACAGTCCTGCTTCGTAGTCTGCAGGAAAGAATGGCGTCAGCTGGAGGATGTCCTGCTTCAGCACGACTTCTAATGGAGAGGCTTCGTCGAACTCTCTGACCGCAAGCATCTGTCGGAAGATGCGATTCACGTCGCCGGTGGGATCGAGTACGGCTACGTCCTTTCTGCCTACAACAATTAGGCTGTATCCTTTCTCCTTCGCGTCTTCCACGCAAGTCATCACATCCTGACTGGGGATAGGTTGGCAGCATACCATTTCATCGCCCACATAGCATAGCGCACCGTTGGTGGTAATGTAGCCGTCAATCAGATGCTCTATGGCGCTGAGGTTGGTGATGATGACAGGCGGTCGTCCGGTGGCAATATAGATTCGTGAGCCATTGGCCTTGGCCTGCGTCAAAGCCTGAATGGTTGATGACGGAATCTCATGAGTACGGAAACTCACGAGCGTGCCGTCAATATCAAAGAACAAAGCATATTTCTGTTTCATGTTCATGCCTCAACGGGAGCGGTCAGAAGTTAACCCTACGTTCAGGCGCCGAGAAAGAGCAGAAACGCGCTGTTGCATTGGTGATGTAGAGGACGGCCATATTGTCGTCGTCGGCCTTGTACATCGATTTCAATCCCTCGTTGCGGTTCAGGAATTCTTCCTTCACGCTGAGTGTCTCATCGTTGACGAGTGTCCCGCTGAGTCGCATCCACTCGCTGCCCGAGGCTTTCAGTGCGCAGATTTCAAACTTGCCGTTGGCCGCCATCTGCTTGTAGACGTCCTTGACCTTGCCCGTCATGATGTAGAGGCGTCCTCCGATAATCTCCGATACTCCAAAGGGACGCACGTGAGGCTGGTCGCCGTCGGCCGTTGCAATGAAGAACGCTCCACATTCTTTCAGATAAGCTTGAACCTCTTCCATGTTGGCTTGTCTCGTCTCATTGCTGATGGTGTCGGCAGCGACTTCTGTAGTAGCCTGAATTTCATCCGCTCCAGCCTCTGCAGGCTTGTTTTGTGTGCAAGCCGTCGCCAGGAGCAACAAGGCGAAAGCATAATACATCTTTTTCATTGTAATCTTGCTATTATTGGTTATGTAAGTTGTTTCTTGGCAGCAAAAATAGTGAAAAGCTGGCAAATATACGGCTTTTGCAGCTCAGAATTATATTGTCGGCCGTGTTTTTCAGAAGATTTTCACCTTACATTCGATACTTATTGCTACTTTTGCGCCGGAATGATTAAGTTAACAGATGAATAGACGCGTCATCATCATTATAGCGGCCTTGCTGGCTTTCGCGAGTAAAGGTTTTGCCGTGACCATCGAGTCGACGGCCAACTTGAAAGTGTTCTTCCCAGAGTACACAAGGATAGATCTGGTCTGCGGTCAGATGCCAAGGACGTCCCAGAAGGATGTCGTATTCTGTTGTGAGGCCGCTTTCACGGGTGAACTGCTGGAAGAGTTCAAACACACAAACATAGCCGACAACCACATCTGCAGCGGAGAGATGAAAAAAGGCTACCGCTGCAAGGCCAATACTGGCGGGTTCGTCTGGGGGAACGGGAAATGGAAGTTCATGCGGAAAGCTGATTATCCGACTTCTGCAAACGGATGGACTATGGGCTTTTGCCAGCTGCTGATTGTAAAGGACGGCACGGCACGGCCTATCGGCACAAGGATGAAGGAGAGGAGAAACATCTACAGAGCGTTGTGCGAGAAGAACGGAAAACTCTGTATCATCGAGTCCAAGAGGTTCATGACATACGCGTTCTTCGTCAAATGTCTGACAGCGTATAAAGTCACCCACGCTCTCTATCTGGATATGGGCAGCGGCTGGAATCATGCTTGGTATCGAGACAAAGAGCGAATCGTCGAGCTGCATCCGAAGACTCATCACTATTGTACGAACTGGATTACCTTTTACAGGTAGACAGGGTCAAGCCCCTTCCTCTTATATGTTTTCGCGTAAAAAATGCGTCACTCCGTCACTCGATGCTGAAAGCCAGTGGATTATGGGTGACGGATTCGGTGATTGAAGGGTGATTTAGTGATTCATTTTGCCTCAAAAATAAGGGGCGACACCAAAATCGACTATATTCCGACAGGGTATGCGCTATTGAGCATGCTGCTGCTTGTTCATCGCCAGCTAATCGCTCACAGCACGAATTGGGCTTTCCCACCAGTCGGGAAACTGCTAACCTCTGTATGCAGTCGGTTTTCCAACCGGTTGGAAAACTGATGACACTCGTATATAATCGGTTTTCCAACCAGTTGGAAAACTGTTAGGCTATGGTCTGAAGGTTCGGGCCTACGTGTCGCTCTGGATAAGGCGTCGATGTGTCCCTGAACGAGTAAAAGGTGCTGTTTTAGCGTCACTATGTGTCAACAGGGATATTCTTGCCTTTACGATTTATCGCTGACGACTTACGTGTTTATTCGTCGGTGGCGTTGCGTCGCGCTTGCCTTAAAGAATAATTAACTTTATTCTTTTGTGGGTTTGGGCTAATTGTTATACTTTTGCTCCCGCTAATCTCATTGTGAGGTTATTTCATTTAGGGCGCAGAGGCGTGGGGGCGCTGGACTGTCTGTTCACTCTGTGACTTTTCTGACTAATCATGAATAGCAAACTGATTCCATTGGAACTGAATCGTTAATTGATAAATTGATAAAAAGTAAATAATTATGATTGACCGTTTATTGGATTTCCTGAATGCATCGCCCGTCAACTTCTTAGCCGTTCGCCAAATCACGAAGGCTCTGGAGCAAGGCGGTTACAGGCGCTTGGATCCTACAGAACCCATCGGCGTCCTGCAAGCTGGCGATAAGTTTTATGTGACGAAGAATGATTCGTCGGTCTATGCTTTCCAGATAGGGCAGAGGCCATTGGCAGATGTAGGCTTCCACATTATCTGTGCGCATTGCGACTCGCCTACGTTCCGCATTAAGCCGAATGCTGAGATGACGTGTGAGGGCGGCATCGTCAAGTTGAATACCGAAGTCTATGGCGGCCCCATCATGTCGACTTGGTTCGATCGGCCACTGACGATAGCTGGGCGCGTCATCCTACGTGGCGAGAACGCCATGCACCCACGCACGCGCTTGCTTCATATTCAGCGCCCACTCTTGCAAATCAGTAACTTGGCTATACATTTTAATCGTCAGGTGAATGACGGTGTCAAGCTGAGCAAGCAGAAGGACGTGCTGCCTATCTTGGGCATAATCAACAGCGAATTGGAACGGGGTAATCTGCTCATGAATGTGATCTGCGAAGAGCTCAGCAAAACGGAACAAGTCACAGCAGACGACATCCTCGACTTCGACCTCTATCTCGCGGATGCCACGCCGGCCTGCACTTTCGGCGTGCATGACGAACTCATCTCGTCGGGCCGTCTTGACGATCTCTCGATGTGCTATGCCGGGGTGGAGGCGTTGCTGGCCTCGCCCGTCGGCGAGCGTACGCAGGTGTTGGCCATCTTCGACAATGAAGAGACGGGCTCACAGACGAAGCAAGGTGCAGGCAGTCCGTTCCTTGCCTCCCTGCTCAAGCGCGTCGCGTGGCAGCAAAGCCAGAGCGAAGAGGCTTTCTATCAAGCTGTTGAACGCGCTTTCATGGTATCGGCCGACAATGCTCACGCCTGGCATCCCAACTACAGCGAGAAATATGACCCGACCAACCATCCTGTCTTGGGCGGCGGTCCTGTAATCAAGTTCAACGCGGCTCAGAAGTATGCCAGCGATGCCGTCTCTGCCGCCGTCTTTTCCGAGGTGTGCCGCAAGGCTGGTGTGCCTTGTCAGCGCTTCGTCAATCATAGTGATGTAGCGGGCGGCAGCACGTTGGGCAATATTCTGGCATCGTCGCTGCCACTCCGTGGCGTAGATATGGGCAATCCCATCCTGGCTATGCACAGCTGCCGCGAGACCGGTAGCGTGGCCGACCACGAATATTGTGTGCGTGCATTCACTCAGTTCTATGCAGAGTGATTGATTGTCTTTCATGTACGCTAAACCATTCATAAAATCCAACTTGAGTAGAAACAATGAAGAAAGTCTTATGGCTTGTCGCAGTGCTGCTTGTAGCGGTACTGATGACGCAAACCGTTCCCGATAAGTCGGCCCACAAGGCTGCTATGATGAAAGCCGTGAAGGAATACGTCGACGAAGAGGCCGGCAACCGCGGCCTGAACGATAACATCCTCACGGACATTGGCAAAGGGGTCATCAACAAAACAATTGAGACGGCCTTGAGTGCCAAGCTGAAGGTGAAAAACTACTATCTGTGGAACACCACCTACGTGCGCATCAAGGGGGAAGAGCAACTTTTGTCGGTTGGACTCTTTGGGCATGTGTTCACCTTCGATAAGGAGATGCTGCGCGAGAAACTGGAGGAAGCGCTCCGCGAGAAGGAGGAAGCAACCAACGAGAAAGCCGAAGCGCGCCAGAGTGCTCGCGAACTGAAGAAACTCCAGCGTGCGGAGAAGAAACGACTGCGCCAGTTGCGACGCGAGGAACGCCGTAAGGAGCGTGCCGCCCGTCGCCAAGCTCGTCGTGAGGCCCGTGAGAACGGGTGACGAGAACATGCTGATTGTGCCTGCCTCGCGACGAGAAGGCAAAGGCGCAGATCGCCCTATGGTTAAGACGGCTTGGGCAGACATGCTGGCGCTCGCAAGCGTACATTGGAGTCTGAGCGCCTAATCGCGAAAGTCAGTTCGTACAGACAATCTTATCGTAACGTATATTCGCAGAAGGTGGACCACCATGGTGATTCACCTTCTGCGAATATACGTGAGGAGCGTTGCGAATATATGTGTAAGCCGTAGCGACTGTACGTGTAGGGCTTAGCGAATATACGTGTAGAGCTCAACGACTGCACGTGTAAGGCGTTGCGAATATACGCTCATGTCGTTGCCGCTATTCGCTTACACGTTTGAGAACCTATATCTGCCTACTTGCCAAGGATAAGGTTGACGAGAGTCGTGACATCAGCTATCGTGATGCTGCTGTCGCTGTTGATGTCGGCTGCGTTATAGATATCAGTGGCCTTGCCGAGGATGATGTTCACAAGGGCGGTCACGTCGGCAATCGTGACTGCTCCGTCGCCGTTGACATCGCCATGGAGGAATGAACGACAATTGAGGATAATGGGTGCCGTTTCTGTGCCGACAACAGAGCCGCTGGCAAAGGTTACGTCGCGACTGACTGAAAGGACTGTGATGGGTCGCTCATTCTCGAGGTCGAATGCTTTGAAGGTGACTTCGGCGGCATCTGTCGTGTTGCTATAGATGCGTAGATAGTTGTCCATAGCGACGCCCACACATTCATCGCCGATGAAGGCACCGATGGCGTAACCGCTTAGGTCTTCCACCTGTACGTCATCCAGTTTCAGCCCGACGTAGGTGGTCATGTCGTGCTGGAAATCACCATAGTAGAATTTCCAGGGCGCATAGTTGATCATGAGCGAACCTCCATTTCTGATGACCTGCGTGTCGGAGTGGAACTGATTGCTTAGCGAGCCGTAGGAGTAGATTTCTATATCGCCATAGTTGTGGATGAGGTCCTTGTCGGCACTGATGGCGCGTATCTTCGTCTCCTCGCCTGTAGTTGCATCGATGAGGTTGTTGGCGTGGATGTAGAAGGTGCAGTTGGTGCTGTCGACGGTGATTGTGCCGCCATCGTAGACGCCCGTCGATGCGCCAATCACTTTGTTCTTGCACTTGATGCCCTTGGAGCCGTCGCCGGCTATGTTGACCTTAATCTCGCCTCCATGGAGGTAGGCTGCGTAGTTGGCGCGAATGGCCTCGGCGTCGGTGCCGTTGACCGTGATGTTGATCGTTCCGCCTGCCATGTTGAAGATGCTGTCGCACTTCAGGCCTGTTCCCTCGAGTGCATCGACGGTGGCATTGATGACACCTCCCTTGATATTCATGCGCCCATAGTCGTCACTGTCGATGGCGTCGCTACCCACGTTCTCGATATTGACGATGCCGCCGCTCATCTGAAAGAAGTTGTTTTCGAAATCTCCATCACCTTTACCGCAGTGTATGCCGTCTTTGATGGCTCCAAGGATGTGAATTGTGCCAGTGGTCTTTTTAAGTTGTAGGTATTCTTTGGCATAGATGGCATGCTTGCTGTTACCTATGACCATGAGCGTGCCGCCACCTTCAAACTCGGGATGTCCTTTAAAGTAAATGGCACCATCGTGTGAACCATTGTTGCCGTCAGCAATCATATTGGAAGTACCGTCATCGAGGACGACGGCGCAACGCTTGCCGCATACGATGTTGATAGCAGCGCCAGTTGGATTAATCAGCGTCAGCCCGGCCAGTTCGAGGGTTAGCTTGTAGGAACCGCTGAGGGTAAACGAACCTGCTGTGGAGGCTCCAGAGAGCTTATAGATGTATTCCTCTGAGGTGGTTTTGGAGTACACAATAACATGGGCACCGTTTACGGCAAAGGTGACATCTGCTGTCTCAGGCTTGTTGACCGTAGCGGTCGAACCGTTGTAGATGATTTCGATAATGTCGCCTTCAGTAGCCATCGCTGCGAGTTGGCTGGCAGCGACAAGAAGGACGGATAGGAAGAAGCGTTTCATTCTATTCTTTTGTGAGTTTATGAGTTCTTGAGTTTATCGGTTCTTGAGCGTTTGTGCTTATTTCACCATCATCTTATGGTATTGCCCGTTGGCTGTCCGCTGGATATAGATGCCGCGGCGCAACAGCTTGCTGTCCGTTCCGAGGAACTGCCCATTGAGGTTGTAAATGCCTGCGAGTCTTGCGTAATGGACATCGGCAGTAGGCATCACGACTTCTGTTGGCATGGCCGTCGCGAGCGTAAATGCGTAAGGACGCGTACGCGTGCCGAGAACGTCGGGGCTGAAGGCGATGGACTGCTCAATGTCGAATGAGCTGCCCGTCTCGTCGTAGGCCTTGAACGTAAGTGCCTCTCCACCTTGACCATAGACCGTCAGGTAGTGCTTGCCATCGATGATTTCGCTGACGCCTCGACATTCGCCATCTGCGTAGGCTGCAATCGTCATTGCGCCATTGTTATCGGTGCCATCAATTTGTCCGATGATTGCCATGATGTTGGGGTAGGCATGGCGGTTGGGGGCCGTGAGTTCTGATGCGTTTCCAGTAGCTGAATCATCGGACGCTCTCGTAGGTGAGGGCGTATGTTTTGCTTTGGGATGACGCAGACGGACGTTTGAAGCAGCGGGTGCGAACCGAAGTGCTTTGGTCGTCGAAGAGCGGTAGAGATAGCCTTTACCGGGTGTCAACGAGCTGAGCGTTCCTACCCAGCCTTCGGCGTCGCTATACTCAGCGAATCCGCTCTGACCTATGATGACGTCGCCCTCATCGATCTTGGAATTGCCAAAAGCGGCGTCAAGTGTCTGGGCGCCTGAGAGCGGATAGCCCATCCAGTTCCATCCGGGATGCAGGGTTACAGGAGCCGCGGTTGCGGGCCGCTGTCCCGTGAAGGTATAAGTATGGGCCTCGCTCATGTCTACCTTATAGAGCGCCCCTGACGTCAGGCGCTTCAGCAAGCCTCGCATCTGATGGCTATCGCTGCTGTAGTAAGCCTCCAACGTCTGGCTGAGGATGCGGTCAGCATAGTTCTCAAAGTCGTTGACGGCAATCGCATTCGTGAGTGGGTGCGAGATCCAGTTCCAACCTTCTGCAAGGTCAAGGGTGAAGGTGGCGTTGGTCAGATCCATGATACCCTCGTCCTCACCGATGAGCGCGTCGTAGGAATGTAGGGCGTTGGTCTTCTCGATGGTCGGGCGGTTCATCAGATAGAATGAATTAGCGCCGTCGGGATAACGGCCTACGCTTTGGTCGCCATTGTGCTGGTCGTAGACGAGCGCGTCAGCGAAATTCTTGAGCGTGGGATGTTCTTCGAAGAAGGCGGCATTAGCCTCAACAAAAGCGGTCGATGAACTCACGAGAGCCCTCTGCTTGTTGATGTTGCCGAGTTTGAAATTGGCGTGCAGTTGAGTGATAGGCTCCAATTTATCAGCCCATAAGATGAGGTGCCCATGGGCGGGAACGAGCGTATTCATCACCGTTCCTGAGGGTATCTGGTATTTGAGCGGGTCGTCGAGGTCATCGCTCACGAATAGGCCTGCGGCGTCAAGATCGGTGTCGGTGGTGTTGTAAAGTTCTATCCAGTCGTTCTTCTTGTAGTAGTCACCAATGAAGATGGCATTGCCGGCGCTGACTTCATTCACTTTGATCGGTGTGGCGAGGTCGGCCAACAGGTCATCGTCAGCGAGACGTTCGTAGGTAGCTGTGAGCGTTGCGTTGTGTGAGCCGAGCGTCGTAACGTCCAGAGTCGCTTCAGTTGAGATCATCGGAGCCTGATCATAGACCTTCCGCTCGAGCTTCGCCGTCCAATAGATATCCGATGAAGTGGCAGAAGTGTTGTGGACCTCGACGGTGAGCACGTTCTCGCCTTCATGGAGCTGGTCGTTAGGGATGACAATGGTGGCTGTGCCTGCTGTCGAGCCTACGTAGGTGGTGGAGTAGCTGGCGTAGGATGGCGTTCCGCTCATGAGGTAACGTCCGACCTCAACGCCATTGACGTAGGCAACGAAACCATCGTCGACGTAATAGGTCAGTTCATAACGTTCATCGCCTTGAGGTTGTGCATCAAGATTGAAAGTCTTGCGGAAATAATACGTTGGCCGCTTCTGACTGGAGTCGGAGCCGTAGTCGAGGACGGTGGTATAATCGCTGCTTCCGTTGATGCCTACGTTGCCGTAGCCAAAGGGCGCTTGCGCTTCTTGCCAAGCGACGTCGTTGGCGCCATCCAGCCAAGCGGTACCGTCAAGTGATCCTTGATCGTAGTACTGCCATGTCGATGAGGTGTCGAAAATGACATCGCTTGAGAACAGACTCGTATCGGCTCCTTCCATGAGCCAACCCTTGAAGCGGTAACCGGCCGGAATGGTGGCTTTGAGCGTTGCCGGAGCAAAGAGTGTGCCGCTGAACTTGTTCAAGGGAATCTCTTCTTGATTCAGCCAGAGAGAACCGCCATCGATGTTGCTTCTGATCGTGAGCGTGTAGGCATCTTCACTGCTGAGCCCCAGATAATTGCTCATATTCGTGATGCGGCTGGAGCGCTGTTCGCTGTTTGTGACGAGATTGATGGTTGATGCATTTCTGCTCTCTAATTCGCTGGCGTTACCCTCAAATGCAATGGCCTTGTACATCTCGTCCTTCAGGGCATTGGCAATCTCGGTGCAACGCTCAGGGTCGAACACGCTTCCGTTGACGATGCAGAATGCGTCGACGAAGCGACGCTTGAAAGGCTCATAGCTGAGCATGTTCAAGAAGATGTCAATGAGGAAATTCTTTCCCGTGTCATAACGGCTGTCGTACAGCTTGTTGCTGAGCGATCCCAGCATTGATGTCGAACTGAAAGCTGCATCGAGATCCATCATGATGAGGTGGAACTTGCCATCCTGGCGCGAACGGTAGCCCTTGGCATTATTGCTGTTGGTAATCCAGTCCGAGCTGCCGATATAACATTCAGCAGCCATGTAATTGCAGTATTCATCGATGTCCACTATTTCGCAAATGTCGGCGTAGATGGCATCGTTGGTCGGGTCGTCGGCCAATTGCTGGGCGAGCGTCATCCACCGACGGAACATGGTGTCGTCGCCAGTCTTCTGCTCATAGCCCTTTGAGCCATTGAGCTCGAACTGGTCCATCTCGTCGGTATCAATGCCATAGTTGCTATATCCATGATTCTTATTATTGGGCTCGCGGATATTGAACATGAACATGTATTGACCATTAATGAAGATGTGAGCTGGTTGCGCGGCCTGACAATCGACATTGAATCCGCTCTTCAGCACCATCTCGTGAATGGCCGCGTCCTTGTGGCGAGCTACGTTCTCGTTGCCGCCATTGCGCACTTGTAACGTCTTATTCTTGATGTAGGGCTTGTCCTCGAAGAAAGGGTAGGGGAAGAAATTCTGTCCGAGGTAGTATTTACCGCCCTTGAGACGGAACGAACTGGCGGGACTGAAGTGACGGCTCCATCCGCCACAGACCTCGAAGTCACATTCTTGGCTCAGCGCCATGAGGAATGAGCCGCCATCTTCTTCGTCGGGCACGAGGTATTCGAAGTTCACGGGGCGGTCCCACGAGCGGTTCTTGTTGCTGAACGATTTGTTGTTGCCCGACGTGCCATTAGTGCCGTCCACGTATGCACCGATGGTGTCATCGTAGAGGTTGGCGGGATCAGTGACGATGGAGATGATGGGCAGGTAGTAGTCGCGATCTTTATAGATGTACGTGCGTGTGACGACTCCACTCGGCAGGAACCCGTCTTTGAATAGCCGGAAACGTAGTGTCGTCGTAGCGCCGCCGATGTGGAAAATCCCATCCGTGCTTGTGAAACCGTTGTCAAGCGTTGGCGTTGAGCCGTCGGTGGTGTAGCGGAGCTGGGCACCGGCGGGAATCGTCACTTGCACATCGAAGTCGGAAGTGAAGACCGTAGCGTCGCGATCCACGACAGGCATTCCCAGTTGTGTCTGGGCGAAGGTGCTGCCTTCATTCGTGGCTTCAGGCGTAGGAGTGCCTGTCCATTGCCAGTCGCCGGTGCCGTCTGTTGTGCGCGCATAGCTACAGCGCTGTATGCCCGCAGGATAATTCTGTTGTACGGAAAAGCTACCTTCGTCGTCACTGAGCGTGATCGTACCGCCTTCCCACTGCAGCTTGAAGTTCACTTGCTTGTAGGCCTCGCTGCTTTGAGCTTTACCTGTGTCGTAATGGTCAAACCATAGGTTCTTGTAATGATGCGGTTCGAGGATGCCCATGTTATCGGGCAGTTGGCAACTATTGCCCAGATGGTCGCTCACGACGAGGTTGCTCAGGCTGATGCTATTGTCCGTAGGGTTGTACAGTTCAATCCACCCGCCATAATTCATGGATGGGTCAATGAACTGGTCGATGTTGGCGACTTGTATCTCGTTGATGACGAGGAGTTCGGGATGGCTGTCTTCGACGGTGATGGAAGCCGTGGCGGTGAGCGAAGCCCC
This sequence comes from Bacteroidaceae bacterium, assembly GCA_017429525.1. Lineage (GTDB taxonomy): Bacteria > Bacteroidota > Bacteroidia > Bacteroidales > Bacteroidaceae > Physcousia. Next base: position 126,362 of record JAFROT010000046.1, read on the forward strand.
AACGGCATGGGCAGTGATGATGGCAGTGCCAATGTTCTTGGCCGTGACGAGCCCGTATGCGTCTACCGTAGCTACCGTCTCGTCAGAGGAGCTCCACCATGCATGGGCATAAAGGTCTGAATCAGCCTCCACTTGCGCGATGAGCTGTAATGTCTGTCCTTCAACGAGGTGAGCCGTCGTAGGTGTCACGCTGATGGCTGACGCTGTGCTATGCCCTGCTCCTTGGTAGGTGAGCTTTACGTTGTCAATGGCCATCCAATTGGCCGTCGTAGACGCAAGTGTTTGCAAGCCTATGGTCATCGTGCCGCCGACACAATAGCATGTCAGGCTGAAATGCTCGGGGAGCTTATTTCCCGTCGCAATAGGAGTCGTGTAGAGAACCTGGCTGTTGGCGAACAGTTCTACGCCGCTCACGACCTCGCCAGTAGCCTGGTTGCAAGCGATGGCATCCACCTCGAGGGTGTAGATACCATCGGCCAGGCCCGTCAACGTCTGACTGATGCTGCCAATGCCGAGGGTGCCTCCGCTAGGCAGCCAGGCCTCGGCGAACTGTGACATCCAGACGTCGCCATTGCTGTAGCTGGCACCCTGATAGCCTTTGTTCTGTGCATTAGGCGTATTTACCGTCCAACCATTCACGTTGCCATTGAATGAGGGGTTGGTGATCGAGCTGGTAAGGTCTATTGACGAACCTGTTCCTTGTGCTTCATCGATGAGTAGTTGCAGATTCAGATAAGCCGAGTTCAATTCTTGAAGTGTGCTCGTCTCGTCGTTATATACAATGCCTCCATCGGTGGTGCTTACTCCTAATTCAGTGGCTTTCAGCAATGCATTGTAAAGTGCCTGGCGTGCTTCATACATCGGCAGGTCGTCTGCAAGCATATATTGCCAGTCGATACAGTAGCCTTCCTCGGATGTTGGCGAAAGCAGGAACAGTCCAAGGTTTGTGCCTAAGGGATTGTTGTTGTTATCTACGTCGGAATTGGTTGGCGACCAGCCGATGCAATAGCCGGGGTAAGTATCAGCCCAATTATTATCGCTGGAAATCACGATACGGAATGCCCCATCGGCTTGCTCTTCAAGACGCCAATAGGTTGATTCTATAGGATTTGAGGAGACGCCATGATCCGTATAGATGTCAATACCTGTTTCGGCTGCGAACAGGAGATGGTCGCCTCCGGCTTCAGAGGAGTATAGCTGGTGGCGCTGTCCATCGCTCAGCACTTCATAGGCTAAGGCACTGTTCGGATTGGCGGTCAAGGCGGCATGAGTCCCCCAAGTCGTACCTCTTGTGAGGAACTGTTCCCTGCCGACATTGTAAAGGTAAACTTCCTGATTCGTGGGAGGCAGACCGGAACGAAGCGAATAAGTAGGTGCGACCCAAGCTTGTTGTGCAGACGTGGTAGCACAAAGCGAAGGGGCAGACAACATAAAAAGAGAAATGCACACATAGAGAAAAGTGCGGCATCGAGACGAATGAAGGAGCATATTTTGAAGATCGTTGAACACTGTAAAGCGGTAGCGATAGTTTTCTATTTCAGATTTTTGCGGCGCAAAGATACAAAAAATATTGTATGTACTACACTTTTTCTATATTTTTATATCGAAAAAGCGAAGCAATCGTATAAAAGCAGCATACCTGTTAACAAAAAGGAAATCAGGAAGCGATAAAAAAATGTTAGGAAAGAAAACTATACGAACTATCTCTTTCGAAAGAATAGCAGACAGCAATCAACGTATGGTAACCTTACGGCTGGTTCCGTTGCTGAAGCGCAGGATGTAAAGACCAGGACGCAGATTAGCTGCCGAGTTGGCCATCAACTGGCCACTTGTGCTATAGACGGCAATGACGCTGGCTGAGTCGGAGCTATTGTAGAAGGTTGAAGAGTCTGAATCCTTTGGGGTGTCAAAGGCCATATCGTTGATGCCGGTCAACGCTTGCTCGTAACCTTGATCGTGATAGAGCAGTTCGTCTGTGGTAAGGCATGTGTTGGCCCGTTCGATTGTAGGACGCGACATGCAATAAATGTTGTTGGTGCCGTCAGGGAAACGCCCTACGCTTTGATTACCAGCATGAGTGTCATAGGTAATGACATCAACAAAGCTTGATGCGAGGGCTGGATGAGCATTGAAGAAATCAGCATTAGTCGCGACGAAGTCTTCGGTGGAGGAAATGGTGACGGCTTGACGATCGGTATTAGCGAGCTTGAAGGGCACATGGAGTTGCGTGAGGGGTGTGAGTTTGTCAGCCCATACGATGAGGTGGCCTCGTGGAGGGATGATGGTGCTGCTGACGTTGGCATAAGCGGGCGAGAGCTGGTAGGACAATGGGTTGCCGAGTTGGTCGCTGATGGCTAGACCACTGACGTCGAGAGGGCTGTCGGTGGTGTTGTAGAGCTCAATCCAGTCGTTTCGTTTGAAATAATCGCCCACGAAAACGTTGTTGCCTGCGCTCACCTCATTGATGCGAATGGGGAAGGCGAGGCTGTCGGCAAGCTGTTCGTCGGGTATACGTTCGAAATGTGCTGTCAGGGTGTATGTGGCAGCGCTGCCCAGTTCGCTGAGGCTGATGACTTGGGATGTAGAAAACGGTCTGCTGAAAGAGCGTGTCAGGGTCGCTCCCCAGAAGATATCGGACGAGCCCGCGCTGGAGTTGTGCACCTCGACGGCGATGACGTTTTGCCCTGTATGTAGGAGCTCGTTGGGGATGCTCACGGCTGTGGAGTAGGCTTGATTACCCTCGTAGGTCGTGGCATAGGTGCTATAGGTCGGTGCGCCTTCGGGCATGTGATAGCGGGTGAGCTCTGTGCCATTGACATAGATGATGCAACCGTCGTCAACGTAGTAAGTGAGAAGAAAGGACTCTGCAGCCGTCGGTGCCGTAGCGAGGTTGAAAGTTTTGCGGAAATAATAGGTAGGCCGTTTCTGGCTGGCGACAGAACCATAGTCCAGTACGGTCGTATAATCGGCTGCTCCGGCAGTGGTGCCAACGGTGCCATAACCGAATGGAGCAGGGGCTTCATCCCATGTCGTGGTTGAAAAGTTATTGGCGTTCCATGCACGGCCGTCAAGAGATCCCTTGTCGTACACGTCCCAAGACGAGTTGAATGCAATAAGCGTTTGGTTCTCGGTCTGTGCATCGCTGCTCCATCCCGTGAAACGATAGCCAATGGGTGCCGTGACTGACAGTTGTGCCGGCGCGAACAGCGTGCCGTCGAAGTAGCCTGTTGGTACGTGCAGCTGATTGATTTGGAAAGTAGCGCCCTCAGCATCGCTGGTGAGGCGGATGGCGTAGCCTTGCTGGAGGCGGAAATAGTTGCGAAGCGTGGAGAGGCGTGCTGAGCGGTCGCTGCTGCTACTGATACGGCTGATGAGGCCGTTGGCTGAGCTCCATGGCGAGCGCCCTTCCATGGCGAGCGCTCCTTCGGTAGCAGATGCCAGCTGACGGATGATCTCTGTGCAGCGCTGTGGCTCGAAGACGCTGCCTGCAACGATGCAATAAGCATCGATGAAACGGCGCTTGAAATCCTCGTTCCTGAGCATGCAAAGGAAAATGTCAATGAGGAAATTGCGACCCGTGTCGTAGCGAGAGTCACTGAGGCGACTGGATAGCTGGCTAAGCATCGTACTGGAACCGAAGGCCGAGTCGAGGTCCATCATGACGAGGTGGAAACGTCCGTCGTCGCGCCGTGCACGGAAGCCTTTGACGTTATTGCTGTTCGTGAGCCAGTCCGTACTGCCGAGGTAACATTCGGCTGCCATATAGTTGCAGTACTCGTCGATATCTATGAGCTGGCAGATCTCCTCGTAGATGGTGTTGTCCGTAGGCTTGGATGACAATTGTCGTGCGAGTGTCATCCAGCGACGGAAGACCGTGTCGTCGCCAGCTTTCTGCTCGTAGCCTACTACCGCATTGATCTCGAACTGGTCGACGCTGTCCTTGTCGATGCCATAGTTGGAGTAAGCCAGATTGCGGTTGCTGGGCTCTCGAGCGTTGAGCATAAGCTGGTAGGCTCCATTGAAGAAGACGTGAGCAGGTTGCACAGCCTCGCAGTCGACATAGAATCCGCTGCGAATGACGCATTGCTGGATGGCGGCGTCGATGATGCGGCACTGCCAGTCGTTGCCTCCGTTGCGCAACTGTATGGCCTTATGCCTAAGATGGGGCTTGTCATTGGGGAAGAAGTCGTAGGGCAGATAGTTATTACCTTCGTACTGCTTGGCGGCTTTCAGGCGGAAGGAGGCGTGAGTGAAGAAATGACGGCTCCAACCGCCACAGACTTCGAAGTCGGTTTCTTGATTGACGACAGGATGATAGCCTGTCTGTGGATCCCGAACAAGATATTCGAAGTTGACAGGGCGCTCCCATGCACGGTTCTTGTTGCTCATGCTCTTGTTGTTGCCCGATATTCCGTTGTTGCCATCGACGTAAACACCGATACGCGGGTCGTAGAGGTTGTCGGGGGCAGTGACAACAGAGACGATAGGTAGGTAGTAGTCGCGGTCGCCATAGATAAATGTTCGGGTGACGACTGGGCTGGGCAGGTAACCCTTGCGGAAGAGACGGAAGCGATAGACGATATTCTTTGCCGAAATGGCAAAGCGCCCGGTCGTGCTGCGTATTCCGTTGGTTAGGGTGGGGGTGGAACCATCGGTGGTGTAGTAGAGATCGGCACCTTCAGGAATGACGACGCGGAAAGACAGCGCATCGGCGTAGACCGTAGAGCTGATGCTCACGGTAGGCGGCTCCAGTTGCGTTGCAGCAAACGTGGATCCGTCATTCGATGCCTCGGGTGTAGGTGTGCTGGTGAAGGCCCACTCGCTGCCACCATCGATTGTGCGAGCATAGCTGGCACGTGAGATAGCAGGTGGATAGGACTGCTCGGCTACGAGCTTGCCATAGGCGTCGTAGAGGTAGATGGTACCACCCTCATTGTTGAGCTTGAAGGGTACTTGTTTGTAGGCGTTGGCACTGTAGCTGTTGTCGCCCGATTTAGCGTAATGATCAAACCAGATGACGCGGTAGCTGTGAGGCCTGACGGAACCCATGGTAGAAGGAAAGCGCCACTTCTTTGGTTCAGCGGGATTGTCGCTGATGTACATTCGCGTCAGATAGAGAACAGTGTCGGTAGGGTTGTAGAGTTCAATCCATCCGCCGTAGTTGAAAGACGGATCGATAAACTGGTCGATGTTGGCCACTTGGATCTCATTGATGATGAGGTCATCGACAGTGGCAGCTCTCAATGGCATACAAACGAATAGCGCGGCAAGAATGAGTCCTTGCTTGATGCTGTTGATGTCGCGGGACGATGGCCATTGCGACTTCCGTTTGATGCTATATAATGAGCTGTTGACCATAGATTTGCCAACAAACCTTTAATACGTTTCCTCAAAGGCGCTATTTGATTTCCTTCACGCTACCTGTATGTTGGTGCAGACGAACTGTGGTCTCGAGTTTCTTGTTGAACAGCGCATCTGAGAGGACTTCGGTAGTACCCATTTGCGCCACGGCAACGTCGGTGTTGACCAACGTTTGCTCGGCCATCGTGATGGCGACAGCACAGCGTGCAGGCTGGTTGACGTAGAGCCCCTGCTCCATCTTCGCCTTGCGTTTGGCGGCATCGGGGTCATCTTGCGTGGCGGGCAGATTGCCGAGGGGGCGAACGGATATCCAGACGGGTTCGCCGCTGAGGTCGTCGGCATCCACGAGGCCGAGTCGGCGTGAGAAGCGACAGAGCAGTTGGCGTGCGCCGTTATCGGTGGCGGTGCTTGGCTCGTAGTCGAATGTGAAGACCTCTGTGCTGGTGAGCTGTTGTCCTTTGAAGAGAGATTCTAAGGCTGCAGTTTGAGCATCGAGGTTATCGAGCATCAGCTTGAGTTGAGCTCCGTCCTTGGGCGTATTGTCGGCTTCGCCACGGATGAGGGCATTGCGGCTGTCGCGAATGTCGTAGATCTCTTCGGCCGTGAGCTGGGCCATCTTGGCTGTGCTTCCAGCGGCGAGGATATCGTGGGTCATGAAGTCACGGCCGTTGACGGGACGTGGAGCGGGTACGGCCTTGGGCAGTTCGGGCAGGGGCTCGGGCGATGCTTCGGTGTTGACGCTCAGCAGGAGACCGTCGTCGGTGAGACTGACGAGGGGCGCTGATGTCTTGGCACGTAGTTTGATGCTATAAGCCTTGGTGGAGTCGGGCACGCCAACAGGGATAAGCGAAAGGCTCTTCAACGTCCATGTCGTAGAACTGACGGTCGGCACATCGGGCTGACGCAGGTAGCGGTCCGCGTAGGCGGCAAACTCCCCGGGGACGGTCGTTGTCTTGTCGGCCACAACTACAATCTTGAACACCGTCTTGGGCAGGAAATAGTTGACGCCCTCTATGGTCACGCCAGGACGGAACTCCGTCACCTCGGTCTGTGCGCAGATGGGCGAGCAGCATAAAGCAGCACAAAAGAGAAGGGAAAATGCCCCGACGGATACCCGTCGGGTGCTGTGATGTAGGCTGCCGATGTGGAATGATAGCTGTTTCATGACCAGCGTGTTATGCGTTTTGTTTCTCAATTTCCTTAAAGATGGCATCGAGCATACCTTCCTTGGTCTTGCAGATAGACCAATCAAAGGTGTGGCGAATGCCTTCGTCGGCAAACCAGCGCGAGAGCGGTTCGGTCTGTGCGTGGTAGACGGCGAAGCGCTTGCGGATGGTCTCTTCGTTGTCATCAGCACGACCCTCGAGCTTGGCGCGGCGCAAGAGGCGCTCCATGAGAACGTCCTCGCCGACGATGAGTTCAATCATCATGCCAAGGTCGTGTCCGCGCTGTGCAAGCATCGTTTTGAGTGCTTCTGCTTGGGCAATTGTACGGGGGAAACCGTCAAATATGACGCCCTGTCCGGCAGGCATCGAATCGTACTTGCTGGCGAGGATGTCGATCATCAGCTCATCAGGGATAAGTTGTCCATTGTCGATGTAGCCTTGGGCTATACGGCCGAGTTCGGTGCCGTTCTTGATTTCTGCACGCAGGACGTCGCCTGTGCTGATGTGTCCCATTCCGTAGCGCGATGCTATCTCAGCGCTGTAGGTGCCCTTGCCAGAACCAGGAGCACCAAAGATGATAATGTTCTTCATTCTTGTTTTATTTTAATTGTTTTATTCCTTTTTTCAGCAAAGGGTGTAGATGTCCTTTGTGTTGCGCCCGAATCCATCGTAGTCAAGTCCATAACCGACAATGAAATCATTTGGAATCTCGAGGCAGCAATAGTGGATGGGCACTTTCACGCGCAGCGCATCGGGCTTGACCAGGAGCGAACAGACGGAGATGCTGGCGGGATTGTGCTTTTCGAGCGTCTCAATCATGTGTGCCATGGAGAGCCCCGAGTCGATGATATCCTCAACGATGATGACGTCACGCCCTGTAATGTCGTGAGCCAGACCGATGACTTCGCGAATCTCGCCTGTCGTCTGCGTACCTTGGTAGCTGGCAAGCTTGACGAAACTCACTTCACATGGGATCTGGACTTCGCGCAGCAGATCGGCTGCGAAGATAAAAGCCCCGTTGAGTACGGGCAGGAACAATGGCTCGCGGTCTTTGAAATCGCGTGTTATTTCAGCTGCCACACGGCACACTTGCTCGTGAATCTTAGCCGCAGGAATGCTAATGGCGAAGGACTTGTCCTTGACTTGGATTTTATTCATTTTTGATTCAAATAAGTCGTTGCTTAGTCTTTGACGATGCAAAAGTAGGCAATTTATTTTGTTTTTCGCAATCAAAAGCGTATTTTTGCAGCAAATTTCAAGTTTTATAGCTAATGAAGATACTCACAGGCGGTCAATTTCATGAATTGGACCTCTATACAATCGAAAACGAGCCCGTCGAAAGCATCGATCTGATGGAGCGTGCCAGTCGTGCCGTGACTACGGCATTGTTGGAGGCTTTTCCTGATGCTGATCGCCGTGTGCTGGTATTTGCGGGTCCTGGAGGCAATGGTGGCGATGGCCTGGCCGTGGCTCGGATGTTGGCAGAGGCGGGGCGTAAGGTGATGGCCTTTTTGTTCAACGTGCGTGGACATTTGAGCGATGACTGTAGCATCAATCGTGAGCGGTTGCTCGGAGTGGACGGCGTTGAGCTGACGGAGGTGACTACGGAATTGGTGTTTCCCGAACTGACGGCAGACGATATTGTCGTGGATGCCCTCTTCGGCACGGGGTTGAGTCGTCCACTTTCGGGTGGGTTTGCGATGGTGGTACGTCGCTTGAACCAGTCGCGTGCGACGGTCGTGAGCATTGACGTACCTTCGGGACTGATGTGTGAAGACAACAGCTACAATGACACGCAGGCGATTGTTCAGGCATCATTGACGCTGAGTATTGAGCTGCCCAAACTCTCTTTCCTGTTTGCCGAGAATGCACGCTTCGTCGGTGATTTCAGACTCTTGCCTATCGGCTTGAGTGCAAGGGGATTGGAAAGTCTGAAGACTCCTTTCTGGCTGACGGAAGAGACCGAGATGCACGGGCTGAAGCGGCGCCGTCCGCGATTCGCTCACAAGGGGACTATGGGGCATGCCCTTCTGGTCGTTGGCTCGCGCGGCATGGCGGGCGCTGCCATCTTAGCTACGCGTGCTGCCCTGCGTAGTGGCGCAGGCAAGGTGACGGTTCACGTCCCGCACGACTGTCTGAACCTCTTGCAAGTGACTGTGCCCGAGGCCATCGTGCAGATGGATGCCGACTCCGATGTGATCAGTGCAGCCATTGACACCACCAACTTCCAAGCTGTAGGCATTGGTCCAGGGGTAGGGCGTAGCCGCTATACGGCAATGGCACTGCACGCTTACCTTTCGGCGCAGTCGTCACCAATGGTCGTTGATGCTGATGCGCTGAACATCTTGTCCGAGAATCCAGAATGGATGGAGCTGCTGCCGTCCGACAGCATCCTGACTCCGCATCCGCGTGAATTGGAAGGCCTCGTGGGGCACTGCGCTAACTCTTTCGAACGAATGAATCGCGCACGTGATCTGGCGACGAAATATCATGTGTTTGTGGTTGTGAAAGGGCATTACAGCCAGATTTGCACCCCCACTGGCGATGTACTTTTCAACCCGACGGGCAATCCAGGAATGGCAACGGCTGGCTCTGGCGATGTACTCACGGGCATGCTCACCGGGCTACTCGCTCAGGGCTATCTGCCAGCTGAGGCCGTACAGTTGGGTATCTATCTCCACGGCTTGGCCGGTGACTTGGCAGCTGATGCCTTAGGCGAAGAGTCGGTCATGGCATCAGATATCATCGCTTATCTGCCAGCAGCGTTTAAAGCACTGAAAGCGTGATGCCGCCGCTGACGAGTGCATCACTTTAATTTAGAAAGACAATGGAAACCAACTTCATAGATTATGTAAAAATCGTCTGCCGCTCAGGAAAGGGCGGACGTGGGTCGGCTCACATGCACCGAGCCAAATATGTGCCGAATGGTGGTCCTGACGGCGGCGACGGCGGTCGTGGCGGTCATGTCTTCCTGCGTGGCAATCGCAACTATTGGACCCTATTGCACCTGCGCTATGAGCGGCATGTCTTTGCCACGCATGGCGGTAATGGTGGGCGCAACGGCTCACACGGAGCCGATGGCACCGATCGGTATATTGATGTGCCTTGTGGCACTGTCGTTTACGATGCTGAAACAGGTCGTTTCCTCTGCGATGTGACGGAGGACGGGCAGACGGTGATGCTCCTCAAGGGCGGTCGTGGCGGATTGGGCAACAAGCACTTTGCCACCTCCACCAATCAGGCGCCTCGCTATGCTCAGCCCGGCGAGCCGATGCAGGAACTCACGGTTATCATGGAGCTGAAGATGCTGGCTGATGTCGGCCTTGTCGGCTTCCCTAATGCCGGCAAGAGCACGCTCGTGAATGCCATCAGTTCGGCCAAACCGAAGATTGCGGGCTATCCGTTCACTACGCTCGATCCTTCGGTGGGAGTGGTCAGCTACCGCGACAACCGTTCCTTCGTGATAGCCGACATTCCCGGGATTATCGAAGGAGCCAGCGAAGGCAAGGGACTTGGCCTGCGCTTCCTGCGCCACATCGAGCGTAATGCCTTGTTGCTCTTCATGATACCAGGCGACACGGACGACATCCGTCATGACTATGAAGTGTTGTTGGGCGAACTGACGACGTACAATCCTGAGTTGCTGAACAAACAGCGTGTGCTGGCTATCACAAAGAGCGACCTGCTCGATGACGAACTCATGGATATGTTGCGTGCCGACTTGCCTACTGATCTTCCGACGATTTTCATCTCCGCAGTCACGGGCTATGGCATCACCGAACTGAAGGACCTGCTCTGGCAGCAGCTCGATACGGCCGAACGCCAGCAGTTGCATAGTTCCAGCATCGTCCATCGCGACAAGGATCTCAGCTTCCTCCAGGATGAGCTGGTGGCCGAGGGTGAGGACCTTGTCATCCTTGATGCTGAGGATATTGAGGACGATGACGATTTGGAAATCATTGATTTCGAGGACGAGGAATAATCGTCTGCGTCTCAAAGTACAGATGCGTGCAGGTCGTCTTTTTGTTTTATCCTGATAAGTCCTCGATTTTATCAGGAAAAATTTGTGTTTTTATCCTGATAAGTTTGTTGCCTTGCTATCAAGCGTCTATTCACGATTGAGGGAAGCTTAAAAACATCAGCCCGCCAGACTCTGCGTGAGTCGGCGGGCTGTTGGTTGATGTCTTACGCTCGAATGGTGGCGTAAAGCGGATGGGTCACTTCATTTCTTCCTCGTCTTTCATGTCGATTTCTTCGCCCTTCGGGGTGTAGAACTCATATTGGAGGAAAGCGAGGCGTTGGTTGGGTAGGATGCGGACGCCTAATCCGTATTTCATTTGCCAACGACGTTTCAGGGAGATGAAACCTTGGTTGATGTAGGCTGCCACGTAGGGGTGTACGTGGAGAACGAACGAGCGAATGTTCAAGTGGTTGACAAGTCGGTCTATTTTCTCTTCGAGCACATCGGTGAAGAGGAAACTCGATTTGATTGTGCCTTTGCCGAGGCAGGTGGGACAAGTCTCGTCAACGCGCACTTCCATGACGGGACGCACACGCTGGCGCGTAATTTGCATAAGGCCGAACTTGCTCAACGGCAAGATGTTATGGCGCGCGCGATCACGCTTCATGTTGTCGCACATGCGCTCGTAGAGCTTCTGTCGGTCTTCGGCTACAGCCATGTCAATAAAGTCAACGACGATAATACCGCCCATATCACGCAGTCGCAGCTGGCGTGCCAGTTCGTCGGCAGCGCCCAGGTTGACTTCGAGTGCATTAGCTTCCTGGCCATCAGGGTTCTTGGCCCGGTTGCCACTATTGACGTCGACGACGTGGAGGGCTTCGGTGTGCTCGATAATCAAGTAGGCGCCGTGCTTGTAGCTGACGGTCTTGCCGAAAGACGTCTTAATCTGTCGCGTCACGTCGAAATTGTCGAAAATAGGCAGCTTGCCTTTGTACAATTTGACAATTTCGGTCATTTCTGGCGCAATCAGTTTGACGTAGTCGTGTACTTCGTCGAACACAATGGGATCGTTGATGTAGATGTTCTCGTAGGTGGGGTTGAACAGATCGCGCAGAAGGGCAACCGTTCGGCTCGTCTCCTCGTAGCATAGTGCAGGCAGTTCCTTGGCACGGTGTGCCTTCTGGATTGCATCTTCCCATCGCTTGAGCAGAACCATCAGCTCGGCATCAAGCTCAGCTACGCGCTTGCCTTCAGCCACCGTCCTGACGATGACGCCGAAGTTCTTGGGCTTGATGCTTTGTATGAGTTGTTTCAGGCGTGCTCGCTCGGCGCTCGACTTGATCTTCGACGAGACGCTGACTTTATCCGTGAACGGGATCAGCACAAGGAAGCGTCCGGGGAAGGTAATCTCGCAGGTCAGGCGGGGCCCCTTCGTCGAGATTGGCTCTTTTACAATCTGCACGAGCAGTTCCTGTCCGGGCTGCAGGATGTTCTGTACGCTACCTTCCTTGGGCAGTTCGGGTTGTATGGAAGCCTTCGAGATGGGGAAGAGGTTGCGTTTGTCGCTGCCTACTTGCTTGAGGTACTTGGCAAATGAATTGAATTGTGGACCGAGGTCCAGGTAGTGGAGAAAAGCGTCACGCTCATGTCCTACGTTGACGAAGCACGCATTGAGCCCAGGCATGAGCTTACGAACGCGTGCGTAGTAGATGTTGCCGACGTTGAAACTCGCCTGCTGCTCCTCTTCCTGGTATTCCACGAGGCGCTTGTCCTCGGTGAGCGCTATGGCGATTTTCTTCGGTTGAACATCAACGATTACTTCACAGGTCATGAGTGTTTCTTTCGATTTACAGTTTTCAATTTCACTAAAGAACTTGTCAACTTGTCAACTTATCAACTTGTCAACTTGTTCTTAAAAACAAGGAACAAATCGACCCAGAGCAGGGGAGCGGTTTGTTCCTCGTTGTGACTCACTAAGTCTGAGGGACTAAGAGTCGAACAGAGCACGTTTATTTGCTCTTATGTCTGTTCTTTCTCAGTCTCTTCTTACGCTTGTGAGTAGACATCTTATGTCTTTTCTTCTTCTTTCCGCTTGGCATAGCTTATTGGAGTTTAAATGATGAATAGTGAATGGATTCGTAATGAATATTTTCTTTTACTTGACTGCATCGAAGAACACCTTGGCGGGCTTGAAAGCCGGGATGTTGTGCTCGGGGATGATCATCGTGGTGTTCTGGGTGATATTGCGGGCAGTCTTCTGAGCGCGCTTCTTGAGGATGAAGCTACCGAAGCCGCGGAGATAAACGTTGTTATCGGTGGCCAGAGCGCCCTTTACTTGATCCATGAATGCCTCTACAACGGTGAGGGCGGTTGTCTTGTCGATGCCAGTCTGCTTGGAGATGAGGCTTACGATGTCTTGTTTTGTCATTTTAATAGATGATTAAATGATTATGTTTTTAATGAGCTTTGATGCCTTGTTGTAATGTGTTTTTGCTGTTTCGGCTTGCAAAGGTAGGAACTTTCAAGCAGTTACGGAAATCTTTCGGCTTTTTTTTGCAAAAAAAAATGATTAATAGTCTCAATTTTGTCAATGAAGCGCGTTTTTTGATTATATTTGCACCATGATTAGCACATTTACAACCGCTTTACTCGAATGGTTTGCACATTACGGACGTGAGTTGCCGTGGCGACAGACGCGTGACCCGTATGCGATATGGCTCAGTGAGGTGATTCTTCAGCAGACGCGTATCCAGCAGGGGCGCGACTACTGGGCACGCTTCATGCAGCGATTTCCTACGGTAGAGCTTCTGGCTGCTGCTTCCGAGGACGAGGTGCTGCGCTTGTGGCAGGGGCTGGGCTACTACAGCCGTGCGCGCAACCTGCATAAAGCCGCTCAGCAGGTTGTGGCCATGGGCGCGTTCCCGTCGACGCTCGAAGGCATCCGCTCTTTGCAGGGCGTTGGCGACTATACGGCAGCCGCCGTCGCCTCGATTGCCTTCGACGTTGATGCTGCAGCTGTTGATGGTAATGTCTATCGTGTGCTGTCGCGTTACTACGGTGTGGCGACGCCTATTAATACGCCCCAGGGCAAGCGTGATTTCACGCAACTGGCTTCTTCACTGCTGCCTGCCGGGAAAGCTGGCACCTTCAACCAGGCGCTGATGGATTTCGGTGCGATTCAGTGTACGCCGCGCTCGCCGCGCTGCGTGATCTGCCCGCTCGTGGAGACCTGCGAGGCTGTCCGGTCGGGGCGGGTAGGGGAGTTGCCCGTGAAGCGGCCTAAGACGAAGGTCCAAGAGCGCCGTCTCGCGTATATATATATAAGGTATAAGGGAAAAGTCGCCATTCATCGCCGTGGACCTGGCGATATATGGCAGGGCTTGTGGGAGCCTCTGCTGATGGAGGGCGATGCTCAGTTCGATACCGCTCAGCCCATGGTGCTATTGGCCAAGGACGTGCGGCACGTGTTGACGCACCGCATCCTGTTGGCCGACTTCTATCTCGTGGAAGCAAAAGAAAAGCCCTCTCTTCCAGAGGACTATCAGTGGATAGATGAGTCCGAGTTGGACCGCTATGCCAAGCCTCGGCTCGTGGAGCGTCTGTTGGAACGGCTGCCCGACTGAGGTCCTGCCGTTCTCTTTTTTCTCGGGAATATTCTTCCAGGAACCCAGCTTGTGAGCGATGACGGAAGCGCATTCGTTGCGGTCAGCCTTCGCTCTTTCCTTCTTTGCCTACGATGACTTTGATCTTGACGATGCGGCGTTCGTCCATCTCCATAATCTCGAACGTGAAGTTCTCGTAGGTCAGCCGTTCATGCAGTTGCGGGAACTCGCCTTTCAGTTCGAGCACCAATCCGGCCAGCGTATCGGCGTCGCCTGCGGCGTTGTCGAAGGTCTCGTCGTCCAGTTGCAGAATCTTCCTGACGTCAGAGAGCAGAGTCTTAGCTTCAAAGACATACGTATTCTGGTTGAGGCGCGTGTATGAGCGCTCGTCCTCGTCGTATTCATCGTTGATTTCGCCTACGATTTCTTCGATGATATCCTCCATCGTCACCAGTCCGCTCGTGCCTCCGAACTCGTCGACGACGATGGCAATGTGAACCTTCTGAGCCTGGAAATCGCGCAGGAGGTCGTCAATCATCTTGGTCTCGGGGACGAAGGTGGCAGGGCGTACCAGCGTCTGCCAGCGGAAGGATGCGGGCTTGTTGAGGTGAGGCAGCAGGTCTTTGATGTAGAGGATGCCCGTGATATGGTCCTCAGTACCCGAGTAGACGGGAATGCGCGAGTAGTTGTTCTCGACAATGCATTTGATGACTTCGGGGAAGGGCGTCTTCACGTCCAGGTCGACCATATCCACGCGTGGTGTCATCACTTCGCGGGCCATCTCGCCGCCGAATCGAATGATGCCTTTCAGCATCTGTTGCTCGTCGGCAATCTCCTGCTTATCGGTCAGTTCGAGGGCTTGCTCCAGATCGTCGACCGACAGCTGTTGGTTGGATTTAATGTGGTTCGTGACGCGTCCCGACTTCAGCAGCAACCAGCTCACGGGCCACCACAACTTGATCAACAACGAATAGGCAGGGGCGCACATCCGCGCCATAGCCAGCGGCTTCTGGGCTGACGCAATCTTAGGCATCACCTCGCCGAAGAGCAACAGCAGGAACGTCAGCAGCACCGTCATGAACAGGAATTCAAGCACCGTGTTCGTGCCGAACGAGACCACGGGACGCGGACCGCCCAGGAAGAAGTAGTTGAGCAGCATGATAATCGCCACGTTCACGAAGTTGTTCGAGCACAGGATGGTAGACAGCAGGCGCTCTGAGTCGTCCAGCAGGCGCAGGATGCGGCTGTCTGTCGATGTGCGCCGTTCCTCGAGTTCGGCCATGTCAGCAGGCGAGAGCGAGAAGAATGCGATTTCGCTGCCGCTCACGAAAGCTGAGCACATCAGCAAGACAAGCGCAAGCCCTAACGCAATGAGGGCTCCCGTAGAGGGCGTCTGAAAGTAGATATCGGAAAAGAAGGCGGTAAAGCCAGATAAAAAAGAGTCCATTCAGGGGTCTTGTGAGGAGGGGGCGATGTTATGGGATGTTGGGCTGCTCGTTGCCTTTGGCACTGCCCATCAACTTCAGGTCATCGGCCCAGATTTCAGTGATATAACGTGTGATACCTTGTTTGTCTTCGTAAGAACGGCTTGAGATCTTGCCTTCAACATAAATCATGTCTCCCTTGTGGACGTATTTCTCGACCGTCTCAGCCAGTTTGCGCCAGAAGATGATGTTATGCCACTCCGTGCGTTCGGGCACTTCGGTGCCGTTCTGCAGTTTGTAGGCGCGTTCGCTGGTGGCCAGTCGTACTTGAGCTACGCAAACGCCCTGGTCGACGTAGCGCACTTCAGGCTCCTTGCCGACGTGTCCTAACAAGATGACTTTATTGATGCTTGCCATAGTCTGTTGTCGCTCTTTGAATTTTCGTGCAAAGTTACACATTATTTATGATTTAGTCATTCTAATTGACGAAATATTTTGTTTTTTTCTTGTTTTCGGACATAAAAGTGCAAATCTAAGGGCCGATTATTTTGCCCGAGGCTCAAAAAACGTTACTTTTGCAGACAACTTTGTGCTCGAGCCCTTCATTGACGTGACTTCCAGCATGACTCCGTCCCGACGGACGATATTCACTACCCATCCCGGAATGTACTAATTTCTCTCATTAATTCTTCTCCTTTTATGTCCATAATGATCATTTTCAAGTTGCTCGGCTCGCTCGCTCTGCTTATGTTCGGTATGAAGGCAATGAGTGAGGCGCTGCAAAAGATGGCAGGTCCGCAACTTCGCCACGTACTCGGAGCGATGACCACCAACCGTTTCACCGGCGCCCTCACCGGTATGTTTATCACCGCCGCCGTGCAGTCGTCGACAGCTACTACGTTGATGACCGTTTCGTTTGTCAACGCGGGTCTGCTCACCCTCATGCAAGCCATCTCTGTCATTATGGGCGCCCACATCGGTACGACGGTCACGGCTTGGATCATGTCGCTCGGTATGGGCTTCAACATCACGGACTTTGTCTTTCCTGCATTCTTCGTCGGTATCATCCTCATCTATATGAAGAAGCGCCGCATCGTTGGCGATTTCCTCTTTGGCGTGGCCTTCCTCTTCCTGGGCTTGGGAACGCTCAAGGAGACAGGCTTCGCGCTCGTTCAGGATCCCGATGCGAATGTCGCCATCAGCGAGTTCTTCAAGAACTTCAATGAGCCGACGTTCTTCAATTCCTTGTTCTTCCTGCTGATGGGCACCGTGCTCACGCTCTGCGTGCAGTCGTCGGCTGCCATTATGGCCATCACGATGATGCTCTGCTCGACTGGCGTTCTCCATATTGACCAGGGTATCATGCTCGTGCTCGGCGAGAACATCGGCACCACCATCACGTCCAACATCGTCGCGCTGAGTGCCAACACGCAGGCCCGCCGCGCAGCCTTCGCCCACATGACAATCAACGTCTTGGGCGTCTTGTGGTGCTTGATCCTGCTGAAGCCTTTCTTCGCGTTGGTCTGCAATATCGCTGGCTTCGATTCCTCGATGACGGCTGACCAGCCTAACTTCGCCATCAAGGCTTCCGTGGCCCTCGCTACCTTCCACTCGGCCTTCAACATCACCAATACCTTGCTCCAGATCTGGTTCATTCCTTATATTGAGCGCTTCGTCTGCTGGGTCATTAAGCCTAAGAAGGTCGACGAGGAAGAGGATTTCCGTCTGCACTTCATCACTTCGGGCATCATGAAGACCCCCGAGCTCTCCGTCCTCGAGGCTCACAAGGAGATCGAATCCTTCTCAGAGCGTATGCAGCGCATGTACGGCATGGTGCGCGAGTTGCTCACCCTCTCGGCCACGGCCACGGGCAAGAAGAAAGGCAATCAGGAGACGGAATTCAACAAACTCTTCTCGCGCATCGAGAAGTACGAGTGCATCTCCGATAACATGGAGCTGGAGATTGCCAACTACCTCGATCAGGTCAGCGATGCTCACCTCTCCGACGAGACCAAGGCCAAGATTCGTGCCATGCTGCGCGAGATATCCGAGTTGGAGAGTATCGGCGACAGCTGCTACAATATGGCTCGCACCATCAGCCGCAAGTATCAGGGCAAGGAGGACCATTTCAATGAGTCGCAGTACGCCCACCTACATCAGATGATGGAACTCACCAACAACTCGCTAACGCTCATGAACCAGCTGATGACGGGCCGCAAGGAGGCTTTCGACGTCAACCGCACGTTCAACACCGAGAACGAGATCAACAACTACCGCAACCAGCTCAAGCAGCAGAACATCATCGACGTCAACAACCACGAGTACACTTACGCCGTCGGTACGATCTACATGGATCTGGTCAACGAGTGCGAGAAACTGGGCGACTACGTAGTGAATGTCGTCGAAGCTCGCATGGGCACGCGTCAGCGCGAAGCCTAATTATCAGTTGAGTCCCTACTCCGGGACTCAACTTTTTTTCTCCTTTGGGATTGTCGTTCCCGGCATCCAGCGCCTCGCGCGCTTTCTTAGCAAAATAATTCATGGCACGAACACTTTCCACTCTCCTCAAGCAGGTGGGCCGCTATCGGGTGGCCTCCCTGCTTACGCCTTTATGGACGGCTACTGAAGTTGTCCTCGATGTGCTCATTCCTTATATCACGGCCTCGCTGATTGATAAGGGGTTGATGGGCGGCAACATTCAGGAAGTTTATCGTTACGGCGCGCTCATGCTGCTGATGGCCTTTTTGTCGCTGGCCTTTGGCATCTTGGCCGGGCGCAGCTCGGCCCTCGCCTCGACGGGCTTTGCCGCCAATCTGCGGAAGGCCATGTACCGGAACATCCAGACCTTTTCGTTTGCCGACATCGACCGTTTCTCCACGTCGGGCCTCGTCACGCGAATGACTACGGACGTCAACAGCCTGCAGAACGCCTACGGACAGATCCTCCGCGTCACCGTCCGCGCACCTTTCCGTCTGGTCCTCTCCATCGTGATGTGCCTGGTCATTGATGCCCGCCTGAGCGTCATCTTCATCACGGCGATGCTGATTCTCTCGTTCTCGCTCTATCAGATCATCAGTCGCGTAGCACGCCTCTTCAAGCAGGTCTTCGTGCAGTACGATGCTGTCAACCAGAGCGTTCAGGAGAACGTGGCAGCCGTTCGTGTCGTGAAAGCGTTCGTTCGTGAGGGACATGAGAACGAGAAGTTCTCCAAGGCCGTAGAAGGGCTTTATCGACTGTACGTGCGCGCGGAGAGTCTGATGGCGCTCAACCATCCCATCATGAATATGGTGGTCTATGGCTGTATCATCGCCCTCTCGTGGTGGGGCGCCCACTTCATCGTCGGCGGTACGCTGACGACGGGCGAACTGACGTCGCTCTTCACCTACGTCATGTCCATCCTGCAGTCGTTGATGATGCTCTCGATGATCTTCGTCATGCTCACGCAGAGCGCAGCCAGTGCCGAGCGTGTGGCGGCCGTCATCGAGGCCGAGTCCAGCATCCGCAACCCTGAACATCCGCTCATGCAAGTCCAGGATGGCGCCGTCGAGTTCCGCAACGTCCGCTTCGACTATGGCGGTCAGCCGGCCGACGTCCATGCCCTGAACCCCATTGCAGCCCTGTTGCCGCCGGTGCCCAAGCATAAGCGGTCGGCGCTTTATAACGTGTCGTTCGCCATCGCGAGCGGCGAGACCGTCGGCGTTATCGGCGGCACGGGTAGTGGTAAGTCTACGCTCGTCAACCTCGTCAGCCGTCTCTACGACGTCAGTCAGGGACAGGTGCTGGTGGGCGGTCACGATGTCCGCGAGTACGACCTGACTACGCTTCGTGATGCCGTGGCCGTGGTCCTGCAGCAGAACACGCTCTTCTCCGGATCCATCCTCGACAACCTGCGTTGGGGACGCTCCGATGCTACGCTCGAGGAGTGTCGCGAAGCCTGCCGCATTGCCGCTGCCGACGATTTCATCATGCAGATGCCCGAGGGCTACAATACGCGTATCGAGCAGGGCGGAACCAATGTCTCGGGCGGACAGAAGCAGCGCCTCTGCATCGCTCGCGCATTGTTGAAGCGGCCGCGTGTGCTCGTCCTCGACGACAGCACCTCGGCCTGCGACACGGCCACGGATGCTGCCATCCGCCGCGGCCTGCGCACCGCCCTGCCGGGCACGACCAAGATGATCATCGCCCAGCGCATCCTCAGCGTGCGCGACTGCGACCGCATCGTCGTCATGGAGAACGGACAGGTCGTCGCCTTCGACACCCACGAACGCCTCTTGCAGTCGTGCCAACCCTATCGCGAGATTTATGACATCCAGACCGAGGGCACCGGTGATTTTGATGCTCAGAAAGGAGGTTCCTTATGAGACAGCCTTCATTCGGAGGACCACGCGCTCCTCACGGACAGGCGGGCTTCCAGCGGACGACCCGCGAACAGCGCGCCACGCTCTTGCGTCTGCTGCGCTACGTCCTGGCCAACTACAAAGGCACCATTCTGATGGTGCTCGTCTGCATCGTCGTCTCCAGCCTGACGTCGCTCGCCTCGACTCTGTTCACGCGCACGCTCATCGACGACTATATCATCCCGCTCACCGAGGCCGCTAACCCCGCCTACGCCTCGCTGGCGCAGGCCCTGTTCCGCCTCGGTCTCGTCTTGGCCCTGGGCGTCGTCTGTTCCTACACTTACAACCGCCTGATGATCAAGGTCAGTCAGGGCACGCAGTTGCGGCTGCGCCGTTCGCTGTTCGAGCACATGCAGTCGCTTCCGCTCAACTACTTCGACACGCATGCCCACGGCGACACGATGTCCGTCTACACCAACGATGTCGACTCGCTCCGTCAGGCCATCAGCAGTTCGCTCACGCAGGTCTTCAATTCGCTCATCACGATTGTCGTCACCTTCACCTCGATGATTGTCCTCAGCGTTCCCTTGACCCTCGTCTCCATCCTGCTCTCCATTCTGATGATGTACGTGACCACCAAGCTCGGTGCCGTCTCGCGTCGCTATTTCCGTCAGCAGCAGGAGAGTCTGGCGCGCGTCAACGCCTTCATCGAGGAGATGGTCTCGGGGCAGAAGGTTGTCAAGGTGTTCTGCCACGAGGACGAGGCCATCAGCGGCTTCGAGCAGATCAACGAGCAGCTGCGGTCGAGCGCCAGTTCGGCCAACCGCATTGCCAACATCGTCATGCCCATCAATGGCAACCTGGGCAACTTGGGCTACGTCCTCATCGCCGTCATCGGCGCTGCCATCGCCCTACACCCCAACTTTCAACTTTCAACTTTCAACTTCCAGCTCTCCCTCGGCACGTTGGTCAGCTTCCTCACCCTCAACAAGCATTTCACGCAGCCCATCAGTCACGTCTCCCAGCAGATCAACAGCGTCCTCAATGCCTCCGTGGGTGCCGACCGCATCTTCGCTCTGATGGATGCTGAACCGGAGGTGGACGAGGGAACCGTTGAGCTCACGCATCCCGAGGGCGACGTCGATTTCCGCCACGTCGACTTCGGCTATTCCGCCGAGAAGCAGGTCCTGTTCGACATCAACATCAACACCTCCCCCGGGCAGAAGATTGCCTTCGTCGGCGGAACGGGTGCTGGCAAGACGACCATCATCAACCTCATCAACCGCTTCTACGAGATTCAGAAGGGGCAGATCCTCTTCGACGGAATACCCGTCTCGGACATTCAGAAGAGCAGCCTTCGCCGTTCCCTTGGCATGGTGCTGCAAGAGACGCACCTGTTCACGGGCACCGTCCTCGACAACATCCGCTACGGCTGCCTCTCGGCTACCGACGAGGAATGTCGCGAGGCCGCACGCCTCGTGGGTGCCGACGACCTGATTCGCCGTCTCGCCAATGGGTATGAGACTGTCCTTACCGGCGATGGCGGTAACCTCAGCGCCGGCGAGCGCCAGCTCATCGCCATCGCACGCGCTGCCGTGGCCGACCCGCCCGTGCTCATCCTCGATGAGGCAACCTCCAACATCGACACCCGCACCGAGGTCTACGTGCAGCAGGGCATGGACCGCCTCATGCAGGGCCGCACCACCTTCGTCATCGCCCACCGCCTCTCCACCGTGCGCGGCGCCGACCAGATTATCGTCCTCGAGCACGGCCGCATCATCGAGCATGGCACACACGAAGAGCTGATAGCAGCCCAAGGCAAATACTATCAGCTCTATACGGGCAATGAACTATAAGGAATTAAAAAGAGATGGCCCTATGTGCGGAGAACGAAGTCCCATAGGGAAAGTGGAGAATGGACAATGGAGAATGGAAAATGGACAATGGAGAATGAGCGATGGAAAATGGACAATGGGATAGCCCTGTAAGGGCGTAGGAATTTAGGCAGGGGTGGAGCGAACGTAGTGAGCGGGAACCCCTGCTCCAAGGTATCAGGACAGACGAGTGCCGCTTCCTATGATTTTCTGCAAACAAATTTAGTTAATATTCTTTAATGGTGTTGTGGTATAGCTATTTCCGATCCTCTGCGTCCTGATGGCCTCATGGTCATGTTCATAATCCATGTCATTTTGGACGAGAGA
>JAFROT010000047.1 GCA_017429525.1 Bacteroidaceae bacterium
ACGTTAATAATTTTAAGAGTTCGCTAAAGACTCTTATTTGAGGCTGCAAATTTAAAGTAGGTACGACGGAGTGATTGAGATTATTCCGTCGCCCCTACAGGGCTCATGTTTTTGGCTGTCATGGAGCAGGGGTTCCGTTTTACTACACCCCTGCCTAAATTCCGACACCCCTACGGGGTTTGAGCTTCCGAAACTTCAATAAGTAACCCTTATTATT
This sequence comes from Bacteroidaceae bacterium, assembly GCA_017429525.1. Taxonomy (GTDB): domain Bacteria; phylum Bacteroidota; class Bacteroidia; order Bacteroidales; family Bacteroidaceae; genus Physcousia. The sequence continues at coordinate 218 of JAFROT010000047.1, forward strand.
CATTCTTCATTTGTCCATTCTTCATTCTTCATTTGTCCATTCTTCACTCTTCATTCTTCATTATCCATTCTCCCATTGTCCATTTTCCATTTCCCATTATCTATTCTTCATTCTTCATTATCCATTCTCCCATTGTCCATTTTCCATTTTCCATTATCTATTCTTCACTCTTCATTAAAAAAAGCCCCGTTCCTTTCGTTGGGAACAGGGGCCTTTCTTACTTGCCACCTTTGGCAGCCTTCTATCTATGAGTGGGGTGGAGTAGCGCTTAGCCCTCGCCGCCACCTTCGCCGTCAGCCGAGCCGCCTCCGGAGCCTTCTCCGCCCTCGGCACCCTCTTCAGCAGAGGACCAGTCGGCGTTGGTCTTGCCCTCCTTGGCAGCCTTCTTGGCAGCAGCCTGAGCCTTGCGGGAGATGGTGAACTCGAAGTTCACGTCCTTCGTGACGTCCCATTGCAGGCCCTTGCCCGCCTCGAAGATGACGTTCAGGCTCTTGATGTTAGCCTCGGTGAACGCCTGCAGGGCCGTGATGTCGTTGCCATCCTTGTCCTTGCCGGCCGCGGCGCCCTCGCTGTTGATGGAGAGCTTCAGCTTGCCCAGGTTGCCCAGCTCCACGTAGTTGCCCTCAAGCAGGGCCTCGCGGGTGCAGGTCACCATGTCCTTGAGCACGCCCAGGATGGTGCCTTCGGAGTAGACCGACCCATGTCGGCGGATGTGTTCACTCAGTTCGTCGAGGGTCACGGTGCCGTTGCTCTGCAGCATGGCGTAAGCCTTGGGCTCCTCTTCAGCGTTCATGGGGTTGGGCCGCATGCACGTACTGTACTTAATCGTCTCTTTCATGTGTGTAGAAAAGATTTAATGGTTAATGAAAAGTAAAGAAAACTCGCGTGTCGTCAGGTCGTGGTCCGATCGTGCGTCTCAGCTTCCGGAAGTCTCCGCTTTACCTCGTCAGGCAGGCGTCTGAGGGCCGTTCGCCATCCCTTCCCTTTAACGATGCAAAGATAGTGAAAATCTTTCGATTACGCAAGTATTTTGAGAAGTTTTTTTTGCAAGAAAATGAAAAGAAATATGCTTGAATAAAGATACCTTTCTCTATCATCTTATGTCCTGATTTTGTCAAATTTTTCACTTTTCTACGAAAAAATTTGCGGGGATAAAATATTATCCCTACTTTTGTCCCAGCTAAACAATGAACACTATGCCTACAATCCTCAATGTCTTCGGCCTCCGATTCTATTTCTACTCCGACGAGCATGAGCCCATACACGTCCATGTAGAGAATAGTGATGGCAGAGCCAAAATAGTCTTAGTTCCTGCAATTGAGATTGTCAAGAACGAAGGTATGAAGTCTAAAGATCTGAAGAAAGCCGTAGCGATTTGCAAGACATTCAAGGAAGAATTCATTGAAAAATGGCACGAGCATATTGACTAATTTAATCAGTAAACTTATGGCTAAGATCCTGAAAGTATGGTTTGATGACCAACGCATTTATATTGAGACAGACGAAGGTGCAACGCTGAGCCGTCCATTGGAGGCTTTCCCCGTCCTGAAAGATGCTACGCTCGAGGAGCGTCAAGCCTACAGGATTGGCCGTTTTGGCGACGATATCCGATGGGAAGCCTTAGACGAAGATATACATATCTCGAGTTTCCACGAAACCACCGAACCCGACATGGAGAACGAAGTGGCTCGGCTGTTCCGTATGTTCCCGCAGCTGAACGTCTCTGAGATGGCTCGTTACATAGGCATCAACAAGAGTCTTCTGGCCAAGTACATCTATGGCATCAAGCGTCCGAGCCCCGAACGTCTTGAACAGATCAAATCAGCGTTCCATTCTGTCGGTGAGCGTCTCATTGCGGTGTAGAGAATACAAATTACTTAAGTCTGCTGAAATCCTGTTTCTCATAGATATTCAAGGATATGCAAGCGTCCTTATTATAGCATTAGCATCACAAAGAAAGGCAGCACCCCGATGTGGATGCTGCCCTTTTCTCTTGTTGAAAAGAAAAAAACGTCCTATTTCCCCAGTATCGCATTTACGAGTGATGTCACGTCTGCGATGGTCAGCCGCCCATCCCCATTCACGTCGCCCACAGTTGAGAGCGTAATTGTTGAGGTCGCGACTTCAGAATCAAGGTAGCCTTCACGCTTAGCATAAACAGAAACTGTAAATGTAGAACCCAAGTCTATTTCGCTACCCGTTTGTTCCGTCTCCGAGGCATTAATGCTCACCTTAGAAACGAACTCTACCTCTTCCGTCTCACAAGCGAACTTCACCTTGCCGTTTGCATACGTAATGGTGGGGGTGGCGCATTGTTTGGGTATTGTTTCCTCTATTGCTACAATTGAACCAAAGTTACTCCAAGGAGAAATATTGCTATATGCCTCTACAGATGATGCAGGAACATGCAGAGTAGCGTTAGCAATATTTTCTAATGTAAATGCGTTAATTGTTGAAGGAACGTTTTTTGCATAACAAAAGATGTCATTTATGCTTGCACAGTTTGTAAAAGATGCTCCATCAAGTTTTGTAATGTACTCAGGGATGGTAATATATTTGAGATTACTGCAACTATTACACATCCAATTCTCGATGATTGTTAAATTGCTTGGAAACTCGATGGATGTTAAGCCTGTACATCCACCAAAAGCTGCCCATCCAATTTTTTCCACACTATTTGGAATGATAACTGAAGACATATTGCCACAGTCGTAAAAAGTTTTCTGGGCAATACCTTTTGTTCCTTCGGGAATTGTAATTGTTGTGCCCTCGGGCATGGTACCCTTATATGCATATAAAACAGGTCCAGCGTATACCAAGCCATCTGGCTGATTGTTATACCATGCTGTATTCTGGAATGCTTCTTGCCAGATATCCCTTAAACTCTCAGGAAAAACGATAGTTCCCAATTTATTACAGTCGGCAAAAGCCCATTCAGCAATGGTTGTCAAACCATCAGGAAGAACCACGGACGTAAGATTACGGCAGTTACTAAAGGCAAAAGCTGCGATTCCTTTTGTTCCTTCTTTAATAGTTATTTCAAAACCATTATAATTATAGGGGCCTTTATATTTATAACATATGGGGCCAGCGTAAATGACATCACCTGTTTGGTTACTATACCATGGCGTGTTTTCCAAACCACTATTTGATCCCATATATTCTAAACTATTTGGAAATGAAATAGAGGTTAGATTATTATTGTTACGAAAGACAGTCTCATAGATCATCTTTACGCCCTCTTCCATTATTACGGATGTCAATGATGTACATCCATCAAAAGCAAAATCCCAAATCTCTTTAACATTACCTGGAATGGTAATAGAAGAAAGACTTGTGCAATTTTTGAAAGCATAACTACTGATGATAGAAGTGCTCCCAGGTATTGTTACTGAGGTAAGCCCCCTGCAGTCAGAGAAAGCACTACTTCCGATGCTTGTTACGTGATACGTACTTCCTCCATAGACTACTGATTGGGGAATGACGATAGACCCTGTGTAATTGCCGTATGGACTAGATGTCACTTCTGCCGTTTTTATGTCTGTATTTAAGTTGTAGTAAATGCCATCAATTTGCACCTTATCTGCATGCGCCATCAAAGGCAGCAGGAGGGAGAGGATAAATAAGATTTGCTTTTTCATATTCGATATTATTTTGTTTATTGTTTATTTTCATGTTTTGCTTTTGGAATGCGCTGCAAAGATAGCGATAAATCTGATTCGGCAATCATAAATGGGTGAAAATATTGAGAAAAGCACAGAGCTGTCTCTCGGTGGAGGCAGCCCTGTGGGTTGTTGATGTGTGGTGGGTGGATGTTAAGTTGCTTGATGATAATGGGTTGAAGAGTGAAGGCGTGAGCGGCGTTCTTTTGGCAATAGGTGCATCATCATGGAGTAGGGGGCATTATTAAAACTGTCATCTGTCATCTGTCATCGCCACATTCAACGCCTCTCATCATCGCCCACATTCAACGCCTCTCATCGTCGCCCCACATTCAACGCCTCTCATCATCGCCACATTCAACACCTCTCATCATCGCCACATTCAACGCCTCTCATCGTCGCCACATTCATCATCTCATCATCGCCCACATTCATCATCTCATCATCGCCCACCTTCAACGCCTCTCATCATCGCCCACATTCAACGCCTCATCGTCGCCACTTCAGCCTCTCTTCCCGTCGCCGCTTTCATGCTCGGAGTTTACTTTCCTGAACGTTCCTGCGTCGTCCTCTTCGATGTAGCCTCGGCTCTTCCATTGGCTCAGCATGTTGCGTGCTCCGGCCTCGCTCATGCCATTCTTGATGCGGACGGCAATGGCGTCGCTGAGGGTGAACTCGCCTTCTGCGTTGGCTGGAATCTGTTCGAGCAGGTTGCGGGGCCCACGCTTGGAGGGCTGCATCTTGCCGTTCGATTCGCATATCTTGTCGCCGAAGAAATGGAGTTTGAGCCAGAGATCGTAGTGGAGGCTCCAGCGGCAGAAGCCCTCGATGGCGTTCTCCCATTTCATGCCATTGGCGGCATAGAGCAGGCAGGCCTTGCGGAAAGCGTGTACGAGCGCTCGGTGGCTGAGGTTGTCGAACACCTCGTCCTGAGTGAGCAGCGTGTAGTCGTCGCACTCCTGCTTGAGCTTCTCGGCCATCTTCATGGCTTGACGGCACACGATGTCGCCTGTTGCCGCCTGCAGGCGCTCGATGTAGGGAGCAAGGGCGTCGTCGTACTTCTCGTCGTAGTTGCCATATCGGGGCATTGGAGCAGCCAGTCCTACGTCGGGGGTTGTGGCCAGACAAAGGCGGCTGACCGGACCGTCTACCATCACGTGGCGGAACATCTCCTGCACCTTGTTGGGGGTGGTGCTGGCGTTCCAGTTCAGCCCGAGCGGACCTGTGTAGTTGACGCTCTGCACGCCAGCTCGTTCCTGCCCGAAGGGGTTGTCCTCGTCGTCGGCCAGCTTCAGGTTCTTGAACGTGCACATGTGCCCGCGCAGGCCCTCGATGCCATACCATTGCTCGAACTCGTGGAGGTGGGTGTAGAGGAACGCCCCTTGGGAGTCGTCCATGAGTTGTGCCAGGCGTGCTGGCGTGAGGTCCGACCCTACCTTCTGGATGATGAGGTCGTCCGGGCGCTTAGGCTTATCCTTGTTGGCCTTGGTGCTGTTGTACTCCTCGTTGTACTCCTTCAGCCGTTGGCGGTTGATGTTGTCGCGCTCCACCATGGGCGCCGTGATGTGCAGGATAGGTTGCTTCAGACAGGTGTCCTTGCCTGTTCCTGTGCCGCCTATGGTGAGGCAGTTGGCGCGCAACTCGCGGAATTGATTGTCGATGTAGAGGAAGCGCAGCTTGCGGGGATAGACGCCCAGGGGAGGGAACATGCCTTGGCCCACGGTAGCCTGCATCTCTGCGGGAGTCTTCGAGGTGACGAGCCTGACCAGCCGCGGGAGCCTGGAGGGCAGCGACGGAGGCTGTTGGTTAGCATAGATCTCGGTCAGCGGAGCCGTGTCGCCCTCGGCCTTCATGATGGGCGTTGGAGGGGCTGAAGGGCTGTCGTCGGTCTCTTCCTCCAGCTTGCGGCATTTGCGGTAGACCTCCTTCTGGAACACGGTCAGCTTGGCGCTCTTGTCGTAGTATTTGGTGTAGAAGTCCTTGACGAGCTGACGGATGTTCGGGTCCTGCCAGTTCTGGGGCATCACCTCGCTGAGCGCCCCGAGTAGCTCGCCCTCCGTCATGAGCTGAATGGCGTGGTCCAGGAGCATCTTGACGGCATTATGCCGGCCTCCCGGCTTGTTGAAGTCGGTGGCGGAGAGCTTCTCTTTCTCCATGATTTCCTGCACGATCAGGCGCGTTCGCTTGTTGGCCGCTACGATGTCGGCCTCCTCGCCAGCCTTGGCCCCTGCATCAGCCTTAGCCTTGTCGTCAGCCTCGCCAGCCATCCCCTTGGCCGCATCAGCAGAGGGCCTTGCAGCCATGCGCTTCACGTTCTTGGCACCTGAATACGCACGTGTACCTTTGTCCGTGGCGACGCAACCATCCATGTCCAAGCCACGCTCGGCATAAGCCTTGCGCTGCGCCTCCACCTCTTCGTCGGTAAGCGGTTGCAGCCATCGCTCTGAGCGATAGACCTCATCGCCAGTCATGTAGATGAAGCGCTCGGGGGTGATGCAGCTCTCGTCGTAGGGTACGCCAATCTCCTCGCAGAAAGCCTGCTGAGCCTCGGCCACGGTCATGCCTTGTGGCAGGCGAATCCAGATGTGAGCCTTCTTGCGCGCGGAATATTCAATGTATTCCACTTTGCCATCGAAGTCTGAGAAGGGGTTGTCGTTGACCTCAAGCGCTCGCTCTATGGCCTTGCCTACCAGCTCCTTGTCGTCCACGTCGATGCAAGTCTTGAACGTGAACTCCTCGGGCATGATGGCGTCCTGCGCTCTATGGTTGCCACGGAACTGGACATAGTGAGGGCAAAGGAACGGGAGCGTCTCCTTCAGCTCCTCTTGGCCTTGGCGGATGGCTTCCACGGCGGCCTTCACGTCGCCCGTGCCTCCGAACATCATCTCCATGACCTGCTCAGCCGTTGCAGGCTCGGCATAGCCACGATGGTACTTTTTCTCGATCTCACCCGACGTCCCGTTCTTCAGGCGCGGGTTCATTGCGAAAACGAAATTACTCATTAGTCAAAATTGTTGAAATGTTTGAAATAATGAGAGCGCTCTCGATGCTCACCCGCCCTTTTCAGAGCTCTGGGCAAAAGTGAAGCACCACAGCCGGACTTTCCGAACTGCGATGCAAAGGTACACAATCCCCTACACTCCACCAATGGAATAAAAACCAAAAAGTCCACTATCCGCGAGTATAGTAGACTTAGTACACTTTTGTTAGTAAGCTTAGTACACTTTTCTTGGAGCGGAAGGGTTATCCCCCAAGATTCATGTGCAATTTCCTGGCTAAGTCAATGGCTGACAGGCATTCCTTGCGCAAGCTCCCATCCTTATTCGTGGGATACATTTGCTTAATGTAGTCAATCATTGAACTTTGGTCTTTAATAAATGTATCAAAGAACAGCCCTGAGGCTTTCTTATTCATATTATATAATGCAGCTTGAATCTTATCCTTGGTCCTACCTCCATCGACGACTGCAGGATAAGCCTCGGAAACCAATAGCACGAATGCGGGAATTTCCTTTGACTTCAATAGCTTTCGCGCCCACATCGCCAGCAAGAGGAAATACAACTGGCTGGGTTCGTTCACAACCAACAGGCCTTGGACGAAACACGATGCTATCTTCTCTTTCAACGTGTTGTCGCTGTCTTCGACATCTTCGACCAACTCTGCCTCTGAAGCATCGGCATAAAAAGCCTCCCGCGCCTCTACTTTCGTTATCTGCTGAACGGTACCGAAATAGTTGTGTTGTTCTTTCACAACCTCGTTCAACTGCCCTCCTGGCATTACTGTGATGCTGATCTTAGGCTCGTTCATGCTAATCCTATTGGGGAGTTATAACCAAGTGCATGATTCGTCTGCTGCTGCACGATGCCGTTGACGTTGGCGCCGGCATTGGCCGTGATCTGCATGCTGATCGTCATCTCCTGCCGTTGCTTGTCGAGGATTTTGTCACGAATACTTTGAGCGCGTGCTTGCCAGGCAGGATTAGCAACGAGCAGAGTGCCAAGTTGCTTATAAATTTCTATAGCCTCTCGCGATTGAAATTTCATTAATTCAGTCTCTATTTCATCGATAGGGACTGACGCTTTTACTGCATTACTCAATTTTTCAGCCAACTCCTGAATCTGGCCATTCAAGATACTAATTGTATTGCCCATTCCTTCTTTTATCCGACTGATCTCGCTTTCCAATTCACGATAACTCTTCGGCCGATTACGCTCCAGCATTTCGAGGAACTTCTTCGAGAATAGCAGTTCGCACAGCTCATCCAGCTCCTCGCTACGTTCTGTTTCTTGCATCTTCTTTTCGATTTTCTTGATTGCAGCTAGAAGTTTATCACGCTTGGCACCCCTCAGGCAGAACTGCTCAAAGCGTTCTTTCAAAGGCGCATAGAACAAATGCAGATAGGGCGCATAGCCGGGTGTGTTTTCTACAACATTTGCCATCGCAACGATGTTGGCTAACCGACTGCCAATGATATGCCCCATCATCACACTATACATGTACCTGATGAAAACCCAGTGATCTAAAAATTTCCCAAACAATTCACCATTCCTCTCCTCGTCGGAACTGGATTCCATGATCACGCAGAACGCATGAAGGCTACAGTAAAACTCACTTACATCTTTATCTTGGCGATACTGGTTCTCTACTATTATCAGTTTCAATCGCTCAAAAACATAATTCTTGATTACATTCCAGTTTGCCGGCATTGCAGATTGAGTTAGGCACTTCAGAAGGCGCTTATATGCATTTGCATCTACGCCTTCAGCATCAATCCACATGTCCGTCAACTTGCATATATCTAAGTTCTTCTCTTGCCATATCCATTGAGGGACATAGGGATCGTGTTCGAACACCTCCCAAACAAACATCGTTCGTGAATAACTCTCGTTGGGCATGTGAGTTCTACACCCCCGCGCTTCAATCAGTTCCTCATAATAGGGCTTCATCACCTTGTGCAACTTCTCTTTGTCCTGCTCTTGAGCGAGATACTTAAGGGCATCACCCTGCAGATTTATCCAATCATAAGACTTTAGCCCTCCAGGCGATTTTAGCTCGTTTTCCAACGGTTCCTTAATGCAATGGTAAAAATCTATCATTTATTTTATTTTTTAATGGATTAAAAAATATTTTTTCGCTCTCTCCTGCCAGCAAAAGGCGTGCCATAGCGTAGCTATGACCCCCTCGATTTTCTAACTGTCATCTGTCATCTGTCATCAATCCCCCTGCGAGCTGCCGCCTCGTGAGATTGCCGAGCCCCTTTGCGTTGAGCCTCCCCGACGATAGCTGACACAACGACAGCCGGAATGACAGCCGGAGAGGCAGTAGGAGAGAATGTGTGAAGGTCAGCCGCCCCCAGACTGGCGTGCACGAGCGAATAAATGATACATGCGTAGTGACAGAGGCGTGACAGATGACAGATGACAGTTCCCCCTGTCAACCTTCCTCAAAGGTGTTAGCAGACACCATCGCTCCAAGGCTCTCGATGACAGATGACAGATGACAGTTTCCCCTGTCACCTCCTCAAAGGTGATAGCAGACATCCCCCCCCCAAAGGCACTCGATGACAGATGACAGATGACAGTTTCTATAAGCCCCCCCAGCAAGCAAGAAGAGATGAATAATTATATAAATTATTAAATATATTTAATAATATATATAAAATAGTATATATTTAGTAGAATATATACTCTTGTATCAAGACCCCAAAAAAGACGAATGAGGATGACAATAAAGAAACTGTCATCTGTCATTCGTCATCGACAAAAAAAGCGCAGCAGCCGCAATCAGCTGATTGTCCGCACGTTATAAGAACCACATTCCTTTACATACCCGCTCCCTCATGCACGAACGAAGAAAAAAGTACATGTCAGCACCGCCATTTCGAGGCAAAATGCATCATTCTCGGCCGAAAAAAATGCAAAATCCAAGCAAAAACGCACATCCTTCCAACGCTCCACAGCTTCTCAGCACATAACCTCTATCCCTCACCCCCGCATCTACCCCCATCCGTCTGCACATATATACGCGCAGCCCGACACATATATACGCGCAGCCCGACACGTATATACGTGCGCGTATATATGAATGGACAATGGAAAATGGACAATGGACAATGGGGGAATGGACAATGGAAAATGGACAATGGAAAATGGACAATGGGCATTCTCTCGTTGGGCGAATGGGGCAAAGAAAACAGCCGCAAGCGGGGGGCTCACGGCTGATGGAAAGGACTATATGCGTGGATGGTGGGATTCCGCTTGGGGATAATGGCGCTTCCTTAAGAGGGATAATCCCGATTCCTCGTGATAGCGGGGCTTTACTTCTTGAACTCAACGGCGGCTTTCTCGACGGGGAGGGCGGCCTTGTAGTTCTCGATGTAGCGGTTGAAGCCTTCGACATCGGCGGGGTCGGGAGCTACTTCGACACCCGTGTTGCCGGCGAAGACCACCTGGTCGAGGTAGTCGGGGAGAGCGAGCTTCTGGGGGTTGTTGACCATAAAGCCTGCGAGGAGGGCGATGCCCCATGCGCCACCTTCGCCTGCTGTCTCCATGACGGAGATGGGGGAGTTGAGGGCTGCTGCGAGCATCTGCTGGCCTACCTTGGGCGTGGTGAAATAACCGCCATGGCCCATGATGCGGTCCACCTTGACGTGCTCCTCGTTGAAGAGGATGTCGTTACCAATCTTGAGCACACCGATGGCTCCGTAGAGCTGGGCACGGACGAAGTTGGCGAGGGTGAACTTGTCGGAGGCTGAGCGTACGAAGAGGGGACGTCCGTCCATGAGACCCGTGACAGGCTCGCCTGAGACGTAGTTGTAAGCCATAAGGCCGCCGCAGTCGGGGTCGCCCTGGGCGCCGATGTTGAAGATGGTGGCGTAGAGGTCCATGGTGCTCTGCTTGATGCCGAGCGCCTCTTGATACTCCTTGAAGAGCTTCACCCAAGCGTTGATCTCGCTGGTGCAATTGTTGCAGTGGACCATCGCGACGAGCGAGCCGTCGGGGGTGGTGACCATGTCGAGCACTTCATAGGGCTTGGTGAGGGGCTTCTCGAGGACGATCATGGAGAAGCTGGAGGTACCTGCGCTGACATTACCTGTGCGCTGACGTACGGCGTTTGTGGCAGCCATACCTGTTCCTGCGTCGCCCTCGGGAGGACATACGGGGATACCGGGTTTGAGGTGACCGCTGACGTCGAGCTTGAGGGCGCCTTCGGGGGTGAGGAAGCCAGCGTTCTCGCCAGCTACGAGCACCTTGGGAAGGATGTCAAGCAATTTCCACGAGAAGCCGCGGGGAGCGATGAGCTGGTCGAACTTCTCGACCATGGTGGCGTCGTAGGTCTTCGTGGCGGGGTCAACGGGAATCATACCTGAGGCATCGCCCACGCCGAGGACTTTCTGCCCTGTGACCTGCCAGTGGACATAGCCGGCGAGGGTGGTGAGGAAGGTGATGGCGGGCACGTGCTCCTCGTTGTCGAGGATGGCCTCGTAGAGGTGCGAGATGCTCCAGCGCAGGGGGATGTTGTAGTTGAAGAGCTGGCTGAGCTCAGCGGCTGCCTTGCCGGTGTTGGTGTTGCGCCAGGTGCGGAAGGGCACCATGATTTCGCCCCGCTCGTTGAAGGGCATATAGCCGTGCATCATGGCTGAGAAGCCGATGGCGGCGAGGGTCTCAATCTCGCAGTCGTACTCCTTCAGCACGTTCTTGCGGAGGTCGGCGTAGCAGTCCTGGAGGCCGTACCAGATGGCTTCGGTGGAGTAGGTCCAGAGGCCGTCGACGAGCTGATTCTCCCAGGTGTGGGAGCCTTGAGCTATGGGCTTGTTCTCGGGGTCGATGAGAACGGCTTTGATGCGGGTGGAGCCAAACTCAATGCCGAGGATGGCCTTGCCGGATTGGATGATTTCTTTTGGGGTCATAGATTTTCTATTTGGAAGTTGAAGGGGAGCTAAAAGGGAGTAACTTCCCTTTACCATTAGTCGCCGTAGACGCGGGTGGTGTGCTTAATGACGATGCCGAAGAAGTAGGACTTGTTGATGTACTCCACTTGCTTGACATTCTTGATGCCGCCGTTGGCTGCGGCCTGCTGCAGGTTGTTCTGCTCGCCCTTGCTGCTCCAGAGGCCGAGGATGATGTGGGAGTTAGCCTCGCCGATCTTGGTGCCGACGGGCGTGTTCGACGAGATGGCAGCGCCGCTGTTGATGGTGGCGCAGCTGCTCATTGTAGCAACTACGAAAGCTGCTACGGCAGCGATTGAAAGGAGATTCTTCTTCATAGTTTAATTGATTAAATTCCACAGAGAGCACAGAGAAGGCAGGGAGCACAGAGAATTATACTGGATTCTCCTTGCAAAATAATCTCTGTGTGGCCCTTTTCAGGTGTGCTCAGGATTCTCGTGCAAAAAAAATCTGTGTCCTCAGTCTTCTCCGTGTCCTCTGTGTTTTAAATTACTTTAAAGCCTTGTTGAGCATGAAGTAGACTTCGTTGTTGCGAAGCTGCTGCTTGAAGGAGCTGATCTCGGTCTGCTTGTTGATGCGGACGTACTCGATGCCGGTGATCTCAGCGAAGTCTTCCCAGTACTCCTCGGTGATGTCGTAGGAGAAGGCGCTGTGGTGGGTACCGCCTGCGAGGATCCATGCGCCGGCACCGATCTCGAAGGTGGGCTGTGGAACCCAGAGTGCGCTGGCGACGGGGAGCTTGGGCATGGGCTTGGGCTCGATGCACTCCACCTCCTGCGAGATGAGGCGGAAGCGGTTGCCGAGGTCGACGATGGTGGCCTTGATGCCGGGGCCTGTCTTGGAGGTGAAGACGAGGCGTGCGGTCTGCTGCTTGCGGATGCCGATGCCGAGGAAGTGTACCTCGAGCTTGGGCTTGTCCTCGACGGCGATGAGGGGGCATACCTCGAGCATGTGGCTCTGGAGGCATGAGCTGCGGTCGCCGGCGAAGTTGAGGGTGTAGTCCTCGAGGAACGAGCAGCCGGTGGGCAGGCCCTGCGAGATGACCCAGAGGGTGCGATAGAGGCAAGCTGTCTTCCAGTCGCCCTCGGCGCCGAAGCCATAGCCCTCAGCCATCAGGCGCTGACTGGCGAGGCCGGGGATCTGGTCGAAGCCGCAGAAGTTGGGATCGTCGATGTCGGCATCGCCGAGGTCGTCGAAGTTGGTGGTGAAGGCAGTAGCGCCCTCATCCTTGAGAACGCGGCGGAGGGCAATCTCGGCTTTGGCTGCGTTGTGGACCTTCTCCCAGTAGACCTTCTCGCCGCTCTCGTCGATCTTGATCTCATAGAGCTTCTTGTACTCCTCAACGAGCTCATCGGCTTCGGCGTCGGTGACCTTCTTGTAGTAGTCCATGAGGCTGCTGACGGGGTAGTAGTCGACGTGGTAGCCGAGTCGCTGCTCGAACTCTACGCGGTCGCCGTCGGTCACGGCAACGTTGTTCATGTTCATGCCGAACATGAGGCAGCGTACGTTGTGGGCATCAGCTACGCCGGCAGCGACGCGGGCCCATACGGCAATCTGCTTCTGTGCCTTCTCGTCCTTCCAGTAGCCGCAGACGACCTTGCGGGCCACACGCATGCGGGTGCAGATGTGTCCGAACTCGATGTCGCCGTGGGCGCTCTGGTTGAGGTTCATGAAGTCCATGTCGATCTCGCCCCAGGGAATCTCGGCGTTGTACTGTGTGTGGAAGTGGAGGAGGGGCTTCTGCAGCTGCTGCAGGCCTTTGATCCACATCTTGGCGGGCGAGAAGGTGTGCATCCAGGTGATGATACCTGCGCACTTCTCGTCGTTGTTGGCAGCGAGCATGACCTGCTCCACTTCCTTGGAGCTGTTGGCCGTGCCCTTGTAGACAATCTTCACGGGGATGTTGCCGCTCTCGTTCAGTCCGGCTACCATTTCCTTAGAGTGAGCGTCGACAGCTACGACAGCATCACCTCCGTAGAGCAACTGTGCACCAGTCACCCACCAAAGTTCTAAATTTTCAAACATAGTTCTAAAGATTTTAATGGACAATGGACAATGGACAATGGACAATGGCCTGGCGGTTTGATGCCCAAATGTTAACTGTCTATTGCCTTAGTTGATAAATAGGTTATTGATTATTGCTTTTTGCTGATTTTATGATTGCTTGTAGGATTCTGATGAGTTCTTGACAATCTTCAAGGATGCTTGAATATTCTTTGTCGTTGATGTAGTCTGTCTTATGTAGCAACTTCAACCAGTACCTCGTTTCGTGGGCTTCCTTGTTAGCAATGCCCATCTTAGAAATAAAGTCAGCCTTGCTTTGAGCTTGATCTGCTTCCGTGATATTGGCTCCTATGCTTGTTCCAGAACGCATCAGCTGATTGGCCATAATACGTTCGTTCTTGAACTTGATAAGATATTTTTTCAGATTAACAATCCTGACAGCGAATTCAAAACTTTTATCTAAGATGATATTGTTTTGCATACATTGTCCATTGTCAATTGTTCATTATCCATTGATGGCTTAGCGCTTGCGCTGGCCATAGTAAGCATTTGGCCCGTGCTTGCGCATGTAATGCTTCTCGACCAGCAGCGGATTCATGGTGAGGGCGGGATTGACGCTTAAGGCGACGAAGGCCATCTTGGCGCACTGCTCCATGACTTTGGCGTTGTAGACGGCGTTGTCGGGCGAGGTGCCCCAGGAGAAGGGACCGTGGTTCTTGACGAGGACGGCAGGGGTGTGGTCGGGGTTGATCTTGCGGATGTTAAGGATCTCATCCACAATGACGTTGCCTGTCTCAAGCTCATACTGTCCTTTAACTTCCGCTTCAGTCATATCACGGGTGCAGGGGATGTCCTGGTAGAAGTAGTCGGCATGGGTGGTTCCGATGTTGGGGATGTCGAGCCCGGCCTGCGCGAAGGCTGTGGCGTAGGTGGAGTGCGTGTGGACGACGCCCTGGATGTTGGGGAATGCCTTGTAGAGCACGAGGTGCGTGGGTGTGTCGCTCGACGGGTTGAGGTCGCCTTCGACCACCTTGCCGCTCTCGAGGTCCACGACGACCATGTCCTCGGCCTTCATCTCGTCGTAGCTCACGCCTGAGGGCTTGATGACGACGAGGCCCTTCTCGCGGTCGATGCCGCTGACGTTGCCCCAGGTGAAGATGACTAAGCCTTGCTTGACCAGGTCGAGGTTGGCCTTGAATACTTTCTGCTTGAGTTCTTCTAACATATGAATTCGTAGGTTTATAAAGTTGTTAGTGGATGAGTTTGTCAGTTCTCGGATATGGGTTCGCACGCGCACACGAAGGCGTATATTTATATATAATAAGGTGTAGCGGCGGGGATAGTCAGAGTTTGAAGTTGGGCTCTAAGTTATAGGCCACGTCGTTGAAGCGATAGAGTGCGGCCCCTCGCTTGGAGGTCAGCTTGTCTATCTGGTCGGTCTTCTCGATGTAAGGCAGTACGCTGACGCGCTTGCGGAAGTTGCGCTTGTCGATTTTCTCGCCGAGGATGGCCTCGTAGAGCATCTGTAGCTGTGTCAGGGTGAAGAGCGGTGGCAGGAGCGAGAAACCTACGGGCTGATGGCCAATCATCGTGCGCAGTTTCTTCAGGGCTCCTTCAATCATCTCTTTGTGGTCAAAGAGCAGGGGTGGCAGCTGGGTCATTTCCTCCCAGTAGGCTGAGTTCTCATGGTTCAGGTCGGCGTTGACGCGCTCGATGTCTACCAGGGCGAAGTAGGCGATGGAGATGACGCGGTCGCCCGAGTCGCGGTTGACAGAGCCGAATGCTCCGACCTGTTTCATATAGATGTCGTGCAACCCGGTGAGCTGGTTGAGCGTGCGTTGTGCTGCGTGGTCGATGTCTTCGTCGCGCTTGACGAATCCGCCCATGAGCGACCATTCGCCTTGTCGCGGCTCAAAGGGTCGCTTCTGCAGGAGTACTTTGAGCTGACCTTTCTCAAAGCCGAAGATGATGCAGTCTACGGCGACGTGGAATTTCGGGTATTGGCTATAGAATGAAGGAGGCATAGGTGTTGAAGGTAAAAGGGTAGGAGAGGCAGTCCCTCTCCTGACCCTTGTTGTTGTGTGATTTTACCAGAAGTAAGTGTAGAAGCAAGCGCAGAGGCCGATGACGAGGAGCGTGCCGAGCACATCCCAGATGCCCCAGCTCTCGCGGATGCTCTTCTTGAAGTCGGAGGTGAAGGTGATGGCGTCGACCTGTTCCTTGGAAGGAGCGGGCGTGAAGCAGCTGACGACGACCATCAGGATGATGATGAACACGAGCAGCCAGCACTCGAAGATGAGCCAGTTGGTCTGCCAGAACCATGTGGTGTTCTCCCAGAAGGCGCCTTCCATGACGGCCTTGCCCGAGTCGGTGAGCACGTTGGTCAGCAGGCGGATCATACCGATGACGAAGCCACCGATGAGACCCCATTCACCAGCCTTAGGCGTGATCTTCTTGGAGAAGATACCGAGGGTGAAGACGGCCACCATGGCGGGAGCAATCAGCGACTGGATGTCCTGGAGGTAGCTGTAGAGGTTGCCCATGTTCATCATGATAGGCATCCAAGCCAGACCCAGCAGCACGACGACGACGGTAGCCATACGGCCGACGAAGACGTAGTGAGCCTCGGACATGCCCTTCTTCATGGGCTTGTAGAAGTCCTCGGTGAAGAGGGTTGCGCAGCTGTTGAAGAAAGCGGCCAGCGAGGCTACGAGGGCGCAGACGAAACCGATGGTGACGATGCCCTTGATGCCGGCGGGCAGGATGTTCTTCACCATCATGGCGAAGGCGCCGTCGGTCGACTCGTGGTCGGTGATGTCCATGACGATACCGCTGTCGGGGTTCTGCGAGAGGGCATAGGCAATCATGCCGGGGATGAGGAACATGAAGCAGGGGAGGATCTTGAAGAAACCGGCGGCGATGGTGCCACGACGAGCGCGGGCGATCACCTTGGCGTTGTCCTCACCAGGAACCTGACCGAGCACACGTTGGACGATGTGCTGGTCGGTGCACCAGTACCAGAAGCCGATGATGGAGGCGCCGAGGAAGACGACGTAGCCCGGGAACTGCGGGTACATCGGGTCGGCGGGATCGGTGTGGAACATGTGGGTGGTGCCGAAGCCGTCGTGAGCGGCATTGCAAGCGGCCATCATGTTCTCCCAACCAGCGGTGATGCTGCCGCCGCCCAGGGCTGAGAGGCCGAGGAAGAGGACGAGGAAGGAACCGATGATGAGGATAGGCGTCTGGATGGTGGAGAGCGTCATGACACCCTTCATGCCGCCGAAGACGGTGAAGACAGCCGTGATGGCAATCAGGCCGATGGCACCATACCAGAAGGGGATGCCGAGCAGGTACTTGAAGAAGATACCGCCCGTGAAAGCCGTTACGGAGACTTTCGTCAGCACATAGGCCACGAGGGTGATGATCGAGAGCCACGAACCCGTGCGCTGCGTGTAACGCATCTTCAGGAAGTCGGGCATCGTGATGATCTTGCCCATCTTGTTGATCATCAGCTGATAGAAGGGAACGAACAGCCAGCCGAGGATGAGGATCATCCAGCCCTGCATCTCCCAGTGGGCCATACCTACGCCGTCCTTGGCGCCTGTGCCAGCGAGACCTACGAGGTGCTCCGAGCCGATGTTAGCGGCGAAGATAGCCATACCGATGACGTACCAGGGTTCGCCCTTACCGAAGAGGTAGGCCGACGAGTCTTCGCCCTGCTGGGCTTTGCGGTCTTTGACGATAGCGTGCCAGACTGCCCATACAACACCTAAGAGGCCGATGGCAAGTACTGCCCAGTCGAGCCAGATAAATTCATGTGAACTCCAATTCATAATGGGATTTTGTGATTTAATTATTTAATGATTTAAAGATTTAACGATTTAAAGACTTCGTGATTTAATGATTTAAAGACTTTATGATTTAATGATTTAAAGACTTTATGATTTAAATGATTTGAACGCTTGTTGGCGGGTGCCCGTGAGTGTCAGCTGCGCATCAGGCGATTCTTCCACATGGAGGTCATGTCCTCGAGTGTCTTGCCCTTCGTCTCGGGCACGAGGCGCCATACGAAGAGGGCGGCCACGAGGCAGATGATGCCGTAGAGGCCATAGGTGAACCAATGTCCGAAGTCGTCGCCCTCGGTGATGTGCATGTTGAACATCGGCACGAAGGTCGAGGAGACGATGAAGTTGGAAATCCATTGGAAGGCAACGGCAATGGCGACGGCAGTACCACGGATGGTGTTGGGGAAGATCTCGGCGATGAGCACCCAGCAGATGGGGCCCCACGAGAACATGAAGGAGGCGGAGTAGACCATGATGCTCACGGCCGTGACCATCTCCAAGCCAGCGTGCCCGAAGGTGGTTGCTACGCCGAAGGCACCGATGGCCATGCCGATGGAACCGCTGATGAGCAGAGGCTTGCGGCCGAGCTTCTCGACGGTGAAGATGGCCACGAGGGTGAACAGGATGTTGATGACACCCATGAACACCGTGACCACCATTGGGTTCTCCATGCCCATGTCGCCGAAGATGCGGGGAGCATAATAGAGCACGGCGTTGATGCCTACAATCTGCTGGAACACGGAGAGCATGATGCCGATGAAGATGCACATCCAGCCGTAGGTCATCAGGCGCTCGGTCTTGACGACCATCGTGTCCTTGATGTCGGCCAGGATCTGCGCTGCCTTGGACGAGCCGTTGATCTTGGTGAGGACGCGCAGGGCATTCTCGTTCTGACCGATGGAGACAAGGTAACGCGGGGTCTCGGGAACGAAGCAGATGAGCAGAGCGAAGAGTCCTGCGGGCACAGCCTCGCTACCAAACATATATCGCCAACCGGTAGTGACCGTCCACTGGGCTGCGGGGTTGATGGCTGCAATGCCTTTGCCCATCTCCTCCACCAGCGGCTGCACATGCTCGCCGAGGATGAAGAAGTTGACGAAGTAGACGACCAGCTGACCGAAGATGATGGCAAACTGGTTCCACGAGACCAGCATACCGCGCTTGTCCGACGGAGCCACCTCGCCGATGTACATCGGGCAGATGGCTGATGCCAGACCCACGCCAACGCCACCGATGATGCGGTAGATATTGAACATGATCAGCAGCGAATAGGTGGGAACGCCGTATTCGAAGAACAGGAACTCGGGGCGCATGCTGCCCAATGCCGAGATAAAGAACAGCACACCCGCAATGATGAGCGAACGCTTACGGCCGAGGTTGGTGGCGAGGAATCCCGAGAGTGCGGAACCGATGATACATCCGATCAGGGCTGATGCTGACGTGAAACCGTGCCAACCATCCGTGTAGGTGAAGTCCTTAGCTTCCATGAAGAAAGCCTGCAGCCCCTTCTCCGCACCGGAGATGACGGCAGTGTCATAACCGAACAAAAGGCCTCCGAGCACCGCCACGAGGACGATGCCGAAGAGATAGCCTTTGTTGCCGTTTTCAGTAGTTTTCATGACTCACGTGCTTTGAAGTGGCGAAAATCGACAGGTCTACTTATTTAACGGAGAACTTGTAGACGCAATGGCTGCGATAGGTCTCGTCGGGCTTCACGTTAGCCGTGGGCCATTCGGGATGATGAGGGGTGTCGGGGTACTTCTGGCTCTCCAGGCATACGCTGACGTGCTTGGGATAGATGACGCCGAGCTTGTGAGGCTGGTCGGCACCTGCACCGCGACCCTGGAAGTTGCCCGTGTAGACCTGGATGCCCGGCTCGTTGGTGAACACTTCGAGCAGGATGCCTGTCTCAGGGCTGTAGAGGCTGGCTGCCACCTGTGAGTCGTCGCCACGGTTGGTGTCGTGGTCGTAGGTGTTCAGGCAGAAGTTGTGGTCCACGCCACCGGCGTTCTTAATCTGCGCAAAAGTGGTGTCGTTGATGACTTCGTCGAGGGCACGCGGAGTGCGGAAGTCAAACGGAGTACCTTCGACGGCAGCGACCTCACCCGTGGGGATGTAGTAGATGTCAGAGGGTGTGTAGTTGTCGGCATTGACATAGAGCTGCATGTTGGTGCCGACGCGTGCGAAGTCGCCATTCAGGTTGAAGTAGCTGTGGTTGGTCTGGTTGATGACTGTCTCCTTCGTGGTGTTAGCTTCCCAAGTGATGTCGAGGGCATTGTCGTCGGTCAGGGTGTAGGTCGTAGTAGCCGTCACCTCGCCGGGGAAACCATTGTCGCCATCGGGGCTGACGAGGGTCAGCTTGAGGGTCTTGTCGTCAATCTGCTCGGCGTCGTAGACCTTGTACTGCCAGCCTGTAGGACCTCCGTGCAGGCAGTTGTCACCATCGTTGGCAACGAGGTCATAAGTCTCCTCGCCGATGCTGAACGAGTGCTTGCTGATGCGGTTGGCATAGCGACCGATGCTTGCGCCGTAGTCGCTGGGGGTATTGGCAGCATCTGCATACTGGGCTATGTTGTCGAAACCCAGCACGACATCAGTCATCTTGCCGTCCTTGTCAGGAACGAGGATGCTGACGACGCGACCGCCGAAGTTAGTGATGCACACTTCCATGCCGTTGGCATTCTTCAGGGTGTAGAGTGCCGTGGCCTTGCCATCGATCGTGTCTACGAATTGTTCGGGATCGAGTCCGCTGCCCGTCTTCTCAACGGCAGCTGGTTTCTGCTCCTGGCAGGCGACCATCATCGTGACAGCTGCTGCTACTGAAGCAAGTACTTTTACGGTAGTTTTCATAAAGCAATGAGATGAGTTAAGTTTATAAGTGAGATTTTAATTTCTTTTTGGTCGTCTTAGGCGCATTTTTATCCTAATTCGCTCCAAAGATAGTGTTTTTTTGTGTAAGTGGTGTTACATTCACACTTTTTTTTTCATTTCCGTGTGATTTTCTCAAAAAATAGGCTTCTGAACATGTTCTTAGACACAAAATAAAAGGAAAAGAGCCTTGAAATTGCTTTCAAGACTCCTTTCTGGAAAACGCAACGTGGTGCGATTGTGAAATCCTAATGAATTCGTGATGCTACGTGATGATGCTGGTGCTTAAAAATCCGTCATTATCCGTTCTCAAGACGAATTCTGGCGCCGCGTTCGTAAGCGGGGATTAGCAGAGCTTGCGAGCACCGTCACCGATGACGACATCGATGATCACGGGCTCCTTGCCATACTTAGCCTTGAACTGCTCCTTGACAGCCTTCACGAAGCTGTCGTAGTAGTGCTCGTCAACGAGGTTGATGGTGCAGCCACCGAAACCACCGCCCATGATGCGGCTACCGGTGACGCCCTGCTCCTTAGCCACTTCGTTGAGGAAGTCGAGCTCTTCGCAGCTGACCTCATACTCCTCCGACAGACCATGGTGCGTCTCGTACATCATCTTACCGACGAGCTCGTAGTCACCTGCCTCAAGGGCATCGCACACCGTGAGGACACGCTCACGCTCTCCGATGACATAATGAGCGCGCTTGTAATCCTCTGCGCTCACCTTGTCCTTCACCTCATCGAGCTGCTCATAGCTGGCATCGCGCAGGCTCTCCACCTCGGGATGAATCTCGTGGATGGCAGCAGCTACGCGCTCGCAGCTGAGACGACGGTCGTTGTAGGGCGAACCTACGAGGGCATGCTTGACGTTGCTGTTGACGAGTACGAGCTTGTAGCCCTTCGGATTCCAGGGGAAGTAAGCCACTTCACCGCTGCGGCAGTCCATACGCATGAGGTGACCGGCCTTGCCGAGGCAAGAGATAGCCTGGTCCATGATACCGCAGTTCACGCCGATGTACTTGTGCTCGGTGCGCTGACCCACCTTAGCCAACTCCAGACGGTCAATCTTGTTGTCGCCGAAGAGGTCGTTCAGGCCAAAGGCAAAGCAGCTCTCGAGGGCTGCAGACGAACTCATGCCTGCGCCGAGGGGCACATCACCGGCAAAAGCCGTGTTGAAGCCTTCTACGGGAACACCGAGAGCCATCATCTCACGGCATACGCCGAAGATGTAGCGAGCCCATGTAGCCTTGGGGCCTTTCTCGTCGTCGAGAGAGAACTGTACGCGGTCCTTCAGGTCGATGCTGTAAGCGTCCACCATGCGGGTGCCGTTGGGCTTGATCTCTGCAATCATGCCCTGCTCCACGGCGCCGGGGAACACAAAGCCGTTATTATAGTCGGTGTGTTCGCCGATAAGGTTGATGCGGCCGGGAGCGGCATAAACATTTCCTGTGCTGCCATCGAAGTGCTTGATGAAGCGGCTACGAACATCGTCAATTGTAAGTTTCATAAGATTCCTTGCCCCCCTCTTATCCCCCTCAAGGGGGGCAGACCAATGGGGACTATGGGTCTGGTATTAATATTTAATGTGAATGATTAGTCTACGGGGATGTCGGTGTTGACGTTCTTGTGGCCCCACAAAGAATAATAGAGGATGTAGAGCGCGCAGAGCAGGGGCACCCAGAACGAGATGAGGTAGCTGTGGGTCCAGTCGGCAACGAGGCCCTGGATACCGACCATGATGGCGAAGCCACAGACCATCGTCATGAACGCGCCCGAAGCGATGGCGGTGTACTTGCCGAGGCCTTCAGTTGCGAGGTTGAAGATACCGCCCCACATGACGCTGGCACAGAGGCCCACGAGCAGGAAGCAGAAGACGCCCACAGGCACCTTGTCCCAGAGGACAGACATGTTCGTGTAGTCGATACCAGGAACGCTGACGGTGATGTCAGTGGGCAGGTAGATACCGAGCAGGATGAGGATGACGGCCAATGCGCTCACGAAGGTCATCATAGCCTTGGTGCTGACCTTGCCGCCAACGCTGGCGCCTACGAAACGACCGATGAGCATCAGCAGGAAGAACACAGCCGACAGCGTGCCGACATAGCCTGCATCCATAGCCAGACCGGGCGTAGCGGCGTCCTTAGCTGCGGTGAGGTATTGAAGGATATAGCCGGGAATACCCATCTCGACGCCACCATACAGGCCAATGGCCAGGATGCCGAGGTTGAAGTGGCGGAACGAGAACGCGGAGTGGGGGTCTTTCTCGCCCTTGACCTTTACAGGCTGTGGGGGCTCTTCGATGTGTGTGAAGGCAATGACCACGAAAGCGATGACGAAGATAGCGAGGGCTATCATCAGAGCGGGCGTAGCATCAGAGATCTTAGCCTTGGCCGCATCGCCGATGAGGGCACCCATGATGATGTACACGGCTACGGCAGCTGATGAGTTGAACACGCCGCCCGTCTGGATGAGCTGATTACCCTTGTTGCCACCGCCACCGAGCAGGTTGAGCATAGGATTGACAACAGCGTTGAGGATGCACATGCAGAAACCGGAGATGAAGGCGCCAATGAGGTAGATGAGGAAGCCGCCCCAACCAGAGAGCCATTGGACGATAATACCTATGATACCGAACGCCAGACCGATGAGGGCTGTCTTCTTGTAGCCATACTTCTGAATCATCAGGCCGGCAGGGAAGCCCATGACCAGGTAAGCCATGAAGTTGCCATAGTTGCCGACCATGGCCAGGAAGTTAGAAGTGCCGAACTGGTTTTTCACAATAACGCCCATTGGCGAACACAGGTTCGTCACGAAGGCAATCATTGCAAAGAGGGCAATCATCACGATAATCGCACCCCATTGTTTCTTTTCTTGAGACATAGTGTTTAGTTTAGTTATTGATTATTTGTGTTTTATCTTTGTTGCATTAATTCTTTGAATGAACTGCGAGCGCACAGAGCTTATTTCTCCACACCGAAGCGATAGATGGTGGTCTGAGTGTACTCCTCGCCGGGGCTGAGCACGCAGCTGGGGAAGAAACCGCGGTTGGGGGTGTCTGGGAAATGCTGGGCCTCAAAGCAGATGGCTGAGCGGCGGGGGAAGGTAGCCCCGTGCTGTCCGGGATAACCTGTTGCCCAGTTGTCCGTATAGACCTGAACGCCAGGCTCGGTCGTGTAGACCTCCATCGTACGTCCGCTCTTGGGCTCGAAGATCTTGGCGGCATAGCTCAGTTCGCCTACCTCGCGCTTATTCAGTACGAAGCAGTGGTCGTAGCCAGCACCATTTCGTGTCTGCTCGTCGTCGGCATCAATCATGTCGCCCACGGCATGCATGGTCGTGAAGTCGAAAGGCGTACCCTTCACCGCACGGATCTCACCGGTAGGAATGCTGGTGTCGTCGATGGGAACGAAGAAGTCCGCGTTGATCTGGCATTGCAGGTCCATGATGTCGGGCGTCGGGTCGGCAATACCCGCCAACGAGAAGAAGCCATGGTTCGTCAGGTTGATGATGGTCTTCTTGTCGGTAGTAGCCTTGTAGTCGATGATCAGTTCATTGTCATCGCTCCAACGATACACGACCGTGATGTCTAGGTTGCCGGGGAACCCCTCCTCGCCATCGGGCGAGAAGTAGTGGAGGACGAGCGTCTGCGCATCCTTCTGCTCGGCGTCCCATACGCGGGCATGATAACCCGTAGGACCGCCATGCAGGTGGTTGGGGCCGTTGTTGATGGCCAACTCATACTCCTTGGCATCGAGGGTGAATTTGCCCTTGCAGATGCGGTTGCCGTAGCGGCCGATAAGGGTTGAGAGGAACGGTTCCGGGCTTTCTACGACGCCTTGGATGTTGTCGTGACCTTGGATGACGTTGGCGATCTTGCCATCTTTGTCAGGAACCATGATTGCGACGAGTGCGCCGCCATAATTGGTAATACAGACCTCATTTCCGCTCTTATTCACGAGGGTGAACAAGTCGGTCTGCTTACCTTGGATAGTTGACTGAAAATCTTTACGTTTCAGTCCCGAAAGTTTGCTTTCTTCCATAGGTAAATGATTTCGAATTGCACATTCATAGCGCAAATTAAGCCAAAAAGTTCGAATGAAACAAAACTTTTGGCAAAAAGAAAAGTGAAAATTGCTTAAAACGCGTTTAGAAGCGATTTTATTGCCCTCCTTCTTTGCCATATTCAATGATAAAACGTACCTTTGCACCGCTTTTTATAAGTAACACATCACGATTATGCCCAAAATATCCGTTCGAGGTCACGAAATGCCTGCGTCACCGATTCGCAAACTGGCTCCTTTGGCTAATGCAGCCAAGCAGCGTGGCATCAAAGTGTATCACCTCAACATCGGTCAGCCCGACCTCCCGACCCCTCAGGCTGCCCTCGATGCCATCCGTGGCATCGACCGCACCATCCTCGAGTACTCCCCCTCACAAGGTTACCTCAGCTATCGTCGTAAGTTGGTCGACTACTATGCCAAATACAACATCGATGTCACGCCCGACGACATCATCATCACCAGTGGTGGTTCCGAAGCCGTACTCTTTGCCTTCCTCTCCTGCCTGAACCCGGGTGATGAGATTATCGTGCCCGAACCTGCTTATGCCAACTACATGGCTTTTGCCATCTCGGCGGGGGCTGTCATCCGCACCATCACAACGACCATCGAGGAGGGTTTCTCGCTTCCAAAGGTCGAGAAATTCGAAGAATTAATTAATGAACGCACGCGCGCGATATTAATTTGTAATCCCAACAACCCGACAGGCTATCTCTATACCCGTCGTGAGATGAATCAAATCCGCGATTTAGTCAAGAAGTACGATCTCTATCTCTTCTCCGACGAGGTCTATCGTGAGTTCATCTACACGGGTTCTCCCTACATCTCGGCCTGTCACCTCGAAGGCATCGAACAGAACGTGGTCCTCATCGATTCCGTCTCAAAACGCTACAGCGAATGTGGCATCCGCATCGGTGCGCTCATCACCAAGAACGAAGAGGTGCGCCGCGCCGTCATGAAGTTCTGCCAGGCCCGCCTGTCGCCTCCGCTCATCGGTCAGATTGCAGCCGAAGCCTCTCTCGATGCAGGCGAGGAGTATGCCCGTGAGGTCTACGATGAGTATGTCGAAAGGCGTAAGTGCCTCATTGATGGCCTGAACCGCATCCCTGGCGTCTACAGCCCCATCCCCATGGGCGCTTTCTACACGGTGGCTAAACTGCCGGTCGATGATGCCGAGGATTTCTGTGCGTGGTGCCTGCGCGACTTCAACTACGAGGGCGAGACCGTCATGATGGCGCCTGCCGCCGGCTTCTACACGACGCCCGGTCTTGGTCGCAACGAGGTCCGACTGGCCTATGTCCTCAAGAAGGACGACCTCAACCGTGCGCTCTTCATCCTGCGCAAGGCCCTCGAGGCCTATCCTGGGCGTAAGGAGTGACCTCATCCTTCGCTTCCAGTCTGTTGTGCTCCGTCCACGCTCTCTAATCATCAATCCGTCAGCATCTTGCCCTTCGAACATTTCATAGCTCGCCGTCTGTTCGGTCATCGCGATGATGAGCGACGCATCTCTCGTCCGGCTGTGACCATTGCCATGTGGGGCATCGCCGTCGGCTTGGCCGTGATGATTATCTCTGTCTGCGTAGTCCTGGGGTTCAAGCGCGAGATACGTCATAAGGTGATCGGTTTCGGTGGGCACATCGAACTGATCAATTATCAGAGCCTTTATAATGCCGAGGCACTCCCGATAGTTGTCGACGACACGCTTCTCCAGCGCCTCCGTTCGTTGCCCGATGTCGCTCATGCCCAGCGTTTTGCCACGAAGACGGGCATGCTCAAGACCGACGAGGCATTCAAGGGAATCATCCTCAGAGGCGTGGCCGAGGAGTACGATACCACCTTCCTCTCCTCGCACCTCATCGCTGGCCGTTTGCCGCGTTTCACGGCAGACGTGGCTTCCAACGAGATCCTGCCATCCTCGCTCGTGGCACGCGAATTGGGCCTTCAGGTAGGCGATAAGGTGTTTGCTTATTTCTTCTCCGATCAGGTCAAGGCCCGCCGCTTCACGGTCGTTGGCATCTACGAGACGCACCTTCGGGAATTTGATAACTCCCTCGTTTTCACCGACCTCTACGCTGCACAGCGCCTGAACGGGTGGGAGAGTGATCAATGCGCAGGGGCTGAGGTGATCCTGACCGATTTCGACAAGCTTGATGCCGTGACAGACGTTGCCGTGCAGACCTTCAACCACACGACCGACCACTTTGGTGCCGACTATTCAGTTCATTCCATTCGCGAACTCTATCCCGGCATCTTCTCGTGGCTGGCACTCATCGACACCAATGTCTATGTCATCCTCATCCTGATGATAGCCCTCAGCCTTTTCACGATGGTGTCGGGCCTCCTCATCATCATCCTTGAGCGTACCAACTTCATCGCAGTCATGAAGTCGCTGGGCGCTAACAACACTCAGGTGCGACGCATCTTCCTGCATTTTGCCACGATCCTGGTCATCCGTGGCCTCATGTGGGGTTTCTTGCTTGGCGTGGGGCTCTCCTTCCTGCAGCAGAAGCTCCACCTCGTCCATCTCAATCCCGAGACCTACTACATCGACGCAGTACCCATCCATTTCTCGTGGCCGCTCATCATCCTGCTCACTTTGGCCACCCTCGTCATCTCCGTGCTCGTCCTTGTCATACCCAGCTATCTCGTCTCGCGCATCCACCCCGCCCGTGTCATGCGCTTCGAATAGCCCTCTCCATGACTTCATCAACTAATCTATATCAATATGTTAACAGTAGACGAACTTAACGATCGACTTATTGACCTCGCATTTGCCGAAGATATCGGTGATGGCGACCACACTACCCTTTGTTGCATCCCGGCTGATGCCATGGGCCGCAGCAAACTGCTTATCAAGGAAGAAGGCATCCTCGCTGGCATTGAGATTGCCAAGGAGGTCTTCCATCGTTTTGACCCCGAGATGAAGGTCGAGGTCTTCATTCAGGACGGAGCTCATGTACACCCTGGCGATATCGCCATGATTGTCTCGGGCCGCGTGCAGAGTCTCCTTCAGACCGAGCGCCTCATGCTCAACATCATGCAGCGCATGTCTGGCATCGCCACGATGACGAACAAATATGTCCAGCGCCTCGAAGGCACCCACACGCGAGTCCTCGATACGCGCAAGACCACGCCTGGCATGCGCATGCTCGAGAAGGCTGCTGTCAAGATTGGTGGTGGCTGCAACCATCGCATCGGCCTCTTCGATATGATCCTGCTCAAGGACAACCATGTTGATTTCGCCGGTGGTATCGCCAATGCCATCAATCGCTGCCATGAGTACCTCAAGGCCAAGGGCAAGGACCTCAAGATTGAAATCGAGGTGCGTAACTTCGATGAGCTCAATCAGGTACTGGCCATTGGTGGTGTCGATCGCATCATGCTCGACAATTTCACGCCGGCCGATACGCGTAAGGCTGTCGAACTCATCAACCATCGCTTTGAGACGGAGTCCAGCGGTGGCATCACCATCGAGAACCTGCGTGACTATGCCGAGTGTGGCGTAGACTTCATCTCAGTCGGTGCCCTCACGCATAGCGTCAAGGGTCTCGACATGAGCTTCAAAGCCTGCTGATGACCAAGCGTTTCCTTTTAGCCTTCTTCTGTCTGGCCCTCGGCTTGCAAGTCTGGGGCCAGAGCGAAGTTGGCATCAAGGAACGCGACCTCAAGGAGGTCACCGTGAAGCCTAAGCGGCAACGCTACCATCGCAAGGGCAACCCTGCCGTTGAACTGATGCGTAAGGTCATTGCCGCCAAGGCCGATCACGACCTTCATCACAATGATTTCGTGCGCTACAACAAGTATCAGCGCATGACCTATGCTTATAACGACATCTCAGCACGTGCACGCGATTCTGTTAAATTGTTTCAGCGTCCACTCCTCCGTCGTCAGATTGAGTACTGCCCTCAGACTGGTAAATACATCCTGCCCTTCGGTTACACCGAGACGGCTTCCATGCACCTCTTCCGCCGCGAGCCGCTTAAAGAGCGCAACTATGTCCTTGGCACTCATTCCGAGGGTATTACCGATATGTTTGCCGAAGGCGATATGGTCAATGAGGTCTTGGCCAGCGTTTTCACGGATGTCAACATCTACGATGATGTCATCACCCTTTTCGAACGTAAGTTCACCAGTCCGCTCTCCTCACGTGCGGCCATCAGTTTCTTTCAGTTCTTCATCCTCGACACTTGCGAGGTCGAACATCAACGTGTCATCCGTCTGAACTTCGTGCCTCAGAACCCGCAGGACTTTGGTTTCTCTGGTTATATCAACATCCTGGATGACAATACTTATCGAGTCCAGCAATGTACGCTCCATCTCCCGCTGCGTTCCAGTGTGAACTTTGTCAGCAATCTTGTCCTCCAACAACGGTTTACCGACATCCCCAACGGACAGCGAGTCCTTTCTACCGATGACCTTTTTGCTGAGTTTGGCGTCATCAAGTCGCAACGTCTGATCATGCTGCATCGTGCCACTCAGTATTCTGCTTTCGACACCGATTCCATTGCGGATGTCTTCTTTCTTCCTCGTGATGTAAGGCGCGAGGGGTCTCCTGAGCGCGATGACGAGGAGTTCTGGCGCCTACAACGTACCGACAGCCTATCGCTTGCCGAGCAGCGTCTTCGTGAGACCACGGCACAACTGCGTGAGCGCTCATTGCGCAGTCTGCCTATGTTCATCCTGCGTAGCGCTGTCAGCAATTACATCCCCACCCATCTCGACCCCAAGCGCAGCCGTTTTGACATCGGACCGCTCATGAGCATGGTGTCCAATAATTTCATCGACGGCTACCGCTTCCGCTTGGGTGGACAGACCACAGCCAACCTCCATCCTCGCATCTTCCTAAAAGGTTATGCGGCCTATGGCACGCGCAGTCATGAGTGGTACGGCATGGCCGAGGCAGAGTTCTCCTTGCTGCGTAAGAAATATTCACCCAACGAATGGCCTCGCCATTCCGTTTCTGCATCCTTTCAGCGCGATGTGTTCAGTCCTGCCGATTTCATGTGGCAGAACGGGCGCGATAAGGACAACGTTTGGGTGTCGTTCAAGACGCAGACCGTCGACCACATGATGTTCAATCGACAGTGGTTGGCGAAGTACGAGCTCGAGACAAACCACCATCTCGACTTCCGCCTTCAGTTTAAGGCATCGAAGCTTACACCTTGTGGCTCACTCTTTTATCGTCGAACGGATGGTATCGACGTTCTTCATTTCCACATGGCCGACATCACCACTTCCATTCGCTGGGCACCAGGCGAGCAGATCATCAACACCAAGCAGCGGCGGCATGTCATCAACCACAACAACCCCGTCTTCTCTCTTGCTCATACCGTGGGCCTGCCAGGTGTGCTCTCCAACGACTATCACTACAACCTCACCGAGCTGACGGCCTATGAGCGCGTATGGCTCAACTCCTACGGTCGCATCGACATCAGCCTGCGTGGCGGCATCCAGTGGAACCGCGTTCCTTTCCCGCTGCTCATCATGCCTGTGGCCAACAACAGCTACATCATCACGCGCAATATGTTCATGATGATCAACAACCTCGAGTTCATCAACGACCGTTATGCCTCTCTCATGGTCGAGTGGGATCTTTCGGGCAAACTCCTCAATCGCATCCCCCTCATCAAGCATCTCAAGCTGCGCGAGGTCATTGGTTTTAAGGCGCTTTACGGTCATCTATCATCCAAGAACAACCCACTCACCTCCTCAGCCACGCTCTTCGAATTTCCCTCACGCGATGGCGTCTCCATCGTTCATCCCATGACCTCCACGCCCTACATGGAGTTTAATGTAGGCCTTCACAATATCCTCAAGATTTTCCGCATCGACTACGTCCGCCGTATCAACTATCTCAACTATCCCGGCGTCAAGAAACATGGATTCCGTTTCTGTGTCGAACTCGATTTCTAATCACTCCAATCCATCTCACACAGAAAATCTTGCTCGATTTTGTTTCAAATTTGCTTGATTTCTTGCCGCATGCAACCCCATTTTAATCTCACACAAATCTCATAGATCTCACTTTAACTTTGCAGCCGAATACTAAGAGTATTAAGAACTCTTAAATATAAAACGTTAAATAAAACGATTAAAAGTGATAAGAATAACAGTTTTTGCTTACCTTTGTTGTAGAAAGGAAGGATTAACTGCCAGA
>JAFROT010000048.1 GCA_017429525.1 Bacteroidaceae bacterium
GAAGATTTTATCCTGCAATTTGACCCATAGACGTGTTTTGTTTGCCGATTTTTGCCTCAAGCTGCTTAATCTCTCGGAATGCCTTTATATACTGGCATCATGAGAGATTTTATCCTGCAATTTGACCCATAGACCTTTTTTGAGTGTCAAAATAACGTTTTATGACGCATAAAATAGAGCCTCTCACGCATTTTCAGGCATGAAAAACACAATTATTCAACAGAAAATGCTAATTTTGCAAGCGTATATGTGAAAACTATATAACTTTATTTGCCTTCATCTATGAAAAAAATCTTCTCCTTGATCATCGGCTGTCTGCTCTGTGCCGGCACTGCAGCACAAGAGCTGACAGTAGGCAGCTACAACATCCGTTACAAGAACAGTACTGATAGCATTAACGGCAACGGTTGGCACAAGCGTTGCAAGCCAATGTGCGAACAGATCCTGTGGGAACGTCCTGACATCTTCGGCGCTCAGGAGGTGCTCCATGCTCAGCTCATGGACCTCGAGAAGGGCCTGGGCATATACCGCTGGATTGGCGTAGGGCGCGATGATGGTAAGGAGGCTGGTGAATATGCCGCCATCTTCTACAATCCCAAGCGCGTAGAACTCATCGAAAGCGGCAACTTCTGGCTCAATGAGACGCCCGACCGCCCCGCTCTCGGTTGGGATGCCGCATGCATCCGCATCTGCACATGGGGCCACTTCCGCGACTTGCAGACGAAGAAGGAATTCTATTTCCTCAACCTGCACATGGATCATGTCGGCAAGGTCGCCCGTCGCGAAGCGGCCAAACTCGTCATGGCGCGCATCACCCAGATGACCGATGGCGGCAAGAAGCTGGCCGTCCTCACCGGCGATTTTAACGTGCCGCAGACCGATGAGCTCTACTCGCTCTTCACCGAGTCGGGCGTGCTGAAGGATTGTTACGCCAACGCTCAGGTGCGCTTCGCCGAGAATGGGACTTATAATGGCTTCGACTATCATTTTCACACCGCCAACCGCATTGACCATATCTTGGTGACACCTGCTACTATCGTCGACGCCTATGCTATCCTGACCGACGGACGATGGCAGAAGGACTCGAACGGCGTCATGAGCCGTCGCAACCTCTCCGACCACTATCCCGTCTTCGCGCGCATTCATTTTTAAATATTAAACACCGCTCGCGCTCGCCAGATCATCCAACTAACGAAAACAAATACTAACCTTTATGAAACGATTCCTCATCAGTATGTTTGCGCTTGCTGCCTCTCTGGCTACAACAAGCCTGTCAGCCCAACCCGCTCAGGACTGGGCCAACTTCGGTCGTTATCAGAAAGCAAATGCCGAAGTGAAACAATTACCGCAAGACCAGCGCAAGGTGGTCTTCATCGGCAACAGTATCACCGACAACTGGGCCTCGCGCCACGGACAGTTCTTCAAGGACAATGGTTACGTCGGCCGTGGCATTGGCGGGCAGACCACCTACCAGATGGTCTTGCGCTTCTACGAAGACGTCGTGAACCTGCACCCCAAAGCCGTCGTCATCAATGGCGGTACCAATGACATCGCCCTCAACAACCATCCTTATGTTGAGGACCGCACGTTCCAGAACATCACCATTATGGCTCAGATTGCCAAGCAGAACAAGATCAAGGTGATCCTCACCTCCATTACGCCATGCGACCACTACGTCTGGCGTCCCGAGGTGACCGACGTCGTAGCCAAGATCAAGAGCCTCAACGCCCGCATCCAAGCCTATGCCAAGCAGAACAAATTCCAGTACGTAGACTATTTCTCAGCCATGGCCGATGCTAACGGCGTCATGCGCGATGGCATCTCCGACGAGGGCTGCCATCCGAATGTCGCAGGCTACGAAATCATGGAGCCGCTGGTACAAGCTGCCATCCATAAGGTCGTGAAGAAATGACCTTCTCCTCCCCCCCTTACCCTTTAGACGATCAATCAATCATCAAAAATCATTAAGTATGAAACGTTTATTCACATCACTTGCTCTGTTGGCGATGATGGTCGCAGGCTATACGCCTACGGCGCTGGCATCCTCACTCATCACCGACGACGACCCTTCCGGTCTCATCTGGAAGCAAGGCGACGCACTGCTGACCGACGCTTCACAGATCACCTCCAACAACACCGAGAGCGGCTTCCCGCCCAGCAACCTGTTGCGCCCCGAGAGCGATGGCGTAGGCACGGGCCAGTACATCTGGCACTCCTCGTGGGCCAACCCCGGGCCGCTGCCTGCGGGCACCGACACCTACCTGCAAGTGCATTTCGCTGAGGCCGAGCAGCACATCTACTTCTCGATGGTAGGCTCCAACTGGAGCTCGACCTACGACACGCCCACCGACATCATCATCCAAGGCGCCAACCTGCCCGATGGCGAGTGGACCGAGATCGTGCACCTGACCGAGCTGCAGAACGACTTCACCACCTTCCGCCCCGACCACTACACCTCCGACCACATCGACCTCGGCGCCGCCTACACCGACCTCCGCTTCGTCGTCAAGAACACGATGACCTTCTCGAGCGGGCGCAAGGATGCCAACGGCAACCCCTTCGTCTCCCTCGGCCGCTTCCAGGTCTACGAGGCCTATCAAAGCGAACCCGATTCCGTCGGGCCCAGTTGGAAAAAGGACGAGGCGCTGCTGACCGAAGCCTCGCAGATTACGGCTAACAGTTCGCAGAACGGCTTCCCGACCGACAATTTGCTGCGCCCCGAGAGCGATGGCGTCGGCACGGGCCAGTACATCTGGCATACAGCCTGGAGCGATCCTGCTCCGCTGCCTGCCAACACCGATCCGTACTTGCAAGTGCACTTCAACCAGGCCGAGACCGACATCATCTTCACGATGCTGGGCACCACCTGGGGCAGTGCCTGCGACACGCCTACTGAGGTGATCATCCAAGGCGCCAACTTGCCCGACGGCGAGTGGACCGAGATCACGCATCTGACCGACATGCAGGTCGACTTCACCACCTACTCCCCCGACCGCTATGAGTCGCCTCATATCGCACTCGGAGCCGCCTACACCGACCTCCGCTTCGTCGTCAAGAAGACCATTAACGCCAACAAGAGCGACCGCTACGATGCCAACGGCAACCCCTTCGTCGCCCTTGGCCGCTTCCAGGTCTACCGCGCTGTCGAGGGTGAGCCCGACCCCATCGACCCGAAGGAGAACATCAACCTGCTGTTCATCGGCAATAGCATCACCTACGGCGCCACCCTCAGCAATGCCTCCACGCAGGCTCCGCCCATCCTGGCACGCGCTATGGTGGAGCAGGCCACCGGCATCACGACCAACGTCTACAACGGAGGCCACTCCGGCATCACCACGCTGGGCTTCCTGCCCGGACGCGACGACTTCACACGCGTCATGGCTGCAGCCAAGGCTTACAAGAAGAACAACGGAGGGCTCATCTACTTCTCCATCATGCTGGGCACCAACGACAGCGCCATCTCCGGCACCGAAGGGGCTCCTGTCTCCACCGACACCTACGGCGCTAACATCCGCAAGATCATCGACGCCCTCATCGCCGGCGTGCCTGAGTGCAAGATCATCCTCAACTATCCCATCTGGTACAGCCCCAACACCCACAACGGCGCACGCTACCTCGAAGAGGGCATGAACCGCCTCCACAGCTATTACCCCGTCCTCGATGCCATCGTCGGCGAGTACGAACAGGTCTATGCCGGCAACCGCGACGTTTGGGAGTTCTTTGAGGACAACAAGGCCCTGTTCACCGCCGAGAGCGGCAACTCGGGCACCTTCTTCCTCCATCCCAACGCCCTCGGCGCTACGCGTCTGGCCGAAATCTGGACACGCAGCATCCTCGAGCTCGCCAAGGCCGACGGCATCGAAGTGAAGAACCCGCCCGCCGAATGGCCCCTCTTCCGCCCGAGCAACACGAAGAAGTACACCTTCAAGACCTCACGCGGTGACTACGGCACCAAGGATGGCTACCTCACCAACACCGTCAAGGCCGCAGCGGCAGGACCGAAAGGCGAATTCGCCTTCATCACGCGCGACGACAAGCTCTACCTCTACAGCGTCGCCGACCGCAAGTTCGTCTATCGTGACCCTGTCCCCTACCGCGACGACTGGAGCCACTGCCCCCTCTCCGCCACCACCGTCGATCCCTTCAAGGTCAACTACACGGGTGCCAATGCCAACTACCCCTACTACATCACCTCCAACGGCTACATCCTCAACAGCGCTTCAGGCACCGAGAAGGGCGTTGTCCTCAACACCTGGACCAACTGCGACGCGGGCAACCAGACGGCCATTGTAGAGGCCGGCGACTTCGACCCTGCCGAAGCTCTCGCCCAGCTCGACGACTACTTCAGCAACCAGCTTGAAGTGCGATTCCGCATCCTCGACACCGAAGGGCGTCAGCTCGACGAGGTGACCGCCACCGGTCACGCTGGCGACGAGATCACCGTCGTGCCCGGCAACATGCCGCGCCGAGCTTACACCCTCTACACCGTCAAGCAGCCCGTCACCCTCGAGAAGGGCAAGGACAACGTCGTCGACGTGGAGGCTTCCTTCCAGATGCCTTTCACCACCTCCCCCGACCTCGCCAGCGCCCACTGGTATAACCTTGCCCTGCGCGAAGGCGCCGATATCGTCACCGTGGCCAACGACTACGCCTGCAACCTCTCTGCCACCACCGACGAACTGCTCTCGCCCGAGTACCAATGGGCCTTTCAGGGCAACCCCTACGAGGGCATCGTCGTCGTCAACCGCTCCGATCTCACCAAGACGCTCGGCCACAGCGGCGACCGCGCCGTCCTCGTCGACGACGTCTACCGCTGGAACATCTACGAGAACGCCAAAGGCTTTCTCCTCGGCGACAATGAGGGCACCCTCATCAACGAGTACGGCGGTGCGGGCGGCAAGCTTGGCTTCTGGCACAACCTCAGCGACGTAGGCAGCATCTTCACCGTCGACGAGCCCGGACAGCAGACCGTCGAGGCCGTGCGCCTCTCCACAGGAGCCTCCATCAAGATCTATAAGTCCGAAGAGGCCGTTGCCAACGGGCGCGCCGTCCTCGTCATCCCCGGTGGCGGCTATGCCTACGTCGCAGGCGGCTACGAGGGCGCCGACTGGGCTCCCATGCTCAACGAACTGGGCTACACCGTGGCCGTGCTCACCTATACCACGCCCCCTACCGCTCCCGACGGGCCCCTCAACGAGGCGCGCGAGGCCATGCAAGTGCTGCGTGGTGCCCCTGAGCACTACCACACCGCCACCGGCCAGATCGGCGTCATGGGCTTCTCCGCAGGCGGACACCTCGCCTCGACTGTCGCCACCCACACCGAGGGCGACGAGCGTCCCGTCTTCCAGATCCTCTTCTACCCCGTCATCACGATGAACGCCAGCAACACCCACGCCGGCTCGCGTGAGAACCTCCTCGGCAAGAACCCGTCGTCCGCGCTCGTACGCCTCTACAGCAACGAAACGCAAGTGACGGCCGACACCCCTCCCGCCTACCTCTGCTGGGCTGACAACGACGGCACCGTACCGACCATCAACAGCACCTCCTATGCCTCTGCCCTGCGCCGCGCCGGCGTCGACGTCCACACCAAGCACTTCGCTACCGGCGGCCATGGATTCGGCTTCAACCCCGACTATCAGTACCACAACCAGATCGTCAGCGACCTCACCGCCTGGCTCATCGGTATCGGCGACAAACTCACCGCCATCAACGCCCCTGCTGCCGTTGCCGTCCCCGCCCGCGAGACCTACTACAATCTCGCAGGACAGCGCGTCAGCCAACCCCGCCATGGCCTCTTCGTCAGCAGCGGGCATAAGAAGTTAATCAAATAATGCCTACATTCACTTAGTTTACAGTATTTTAGCCACAGAAGCACAGAGGCACAGAGAAGCATATCTTTGTGTCTCTGTGTCTTTGTATACTATGTTTAGCCCTTGTTGTTTGGCCCACAGGTGACCCACAAAAACCCACTTTAACCCATAAAATATGTTATTTAGCATATATTCTTTGATTCTCGTCAATAAAACGAGGTAAAAACATGCTCTATAGCATAAATGTTGTGATAGATACCCAAAAAGTCCGTACCTTTGCACCGTCAAAAGAAAGACAAAGGATAACAAATGCGGGACCAAGCGTGGTCCCAACCGTGAAAACTAAACAGGATAACATTAATTAAAAGAAAGGTAAAAGGATTATGACAACAGTAACAACATCTATTGCTTTCGCAATTGTAGCAATTGCAGCAATCGTCAGTAACGCATCCGTTTTCAGCAGTCGTCTCGACTAACACACTGACTGCGTTCGCTGAACGTTAAAAAAACTGAGAACTTCATCATTCATTTTAATAACCCGAGCCCGCAGAGGAACCCACTTCCTCTCGCGGGTTCTTTTTGTATGGGCATCCGCGTTGCACGCCTTAGTGCTTGAGAAGCTTCGGCGCACTACATAATTCATAAGCATCAAGCCTTAGTACTGACTCCTGAGGCCTGATGAGGAATTGGTTCATGTCGAGAGGCAAACGCTCTTACTTGCCGAGGATGATGTTGACGAGCGCCGTCACGTCGGCCATCGTGATTGAGCCTCTTGTCAAGGAAGGTAAGGGGTGCTGAATTCTGGTTAAAACGGACAATTCTAGCGTGTAAGGAATACAATAAAGCCCGCTTCTCGCGTAGAACGTGGAGAATAAGACCGGAAAATGGCCTCAGGGGAAGGCGACGGGCGCGAAGCCTCGCGCGATGCTCTGCTCGGACAGGGGGATGACACTGCACCAGAGGGCAAGGTCGTGGACGCTGATGTCCAGCGGTCGGCCTTCGCGCAGGGCGCTGATGAGGGCGCCGTTCATGGCTACGGTCATCTCATCGTGAGAGGGACGGCCTACGTCGTGGATGTCGATGCGTCCGCGTGTGCCGATGAAGGTGAGGGTGCGGTCGTAGGGCTGGGCGGTCATGACGTCGTGACGGAGGAGGATGGTACGGCCGCGGGCGGTGCGGATGAGCGTTGTCGTGTGGTCGCCGTTCTGGAAGTCGGTGGCTTCCTGTCGCAGGGCACGACGGTAGTGGTGGGGTCCGCTGAAGGGCCGGCTGTCCATGCTGACGAGCGTCAGCAGCGCATCGGTTCGCCCGATGTCGAGCGCCTGGCAGATGGGGCCAAGTTCGTGGGTAGGGTAGAGGTCGCCGCGGCGACGGCGGTTGATTTCCAGTCGCCAGGCGCTCCAGCGGTCGTCGAGTGAGTGGTAGTAGCAGCCTTCGGCATGTACGATCTCGCCGATGTCGCCTCGACGGATGGCCGCTATGGCCCTGACGACTTGCGGGTCGTAGCAGCAGTTCTCGAGCAAGAAGCAATGACGGGCGGTTGACTCTGCAGTGGCTACCAGCAGCTGGAGCTCGTCGAGGGTGGTAGCGGCAGGGACCTCTACGGCGGCATGCTTGCCTTGGCGCATGGCCTCGACGGCAATGGGTGTGTGGGACGTCCAGTCGCTGCAGATGTACACGAGGTCTACGTCGGCGCTGGCGCATACCTGGCGGTAGGCTTCGAGACCGCTGGCGCAGAGGACGTTGGCATCGGCCGCCAGCAGCTGACGAGCCATCACGACATTGGAGGCCACGACGTCGCACAACGCCGTGATGCGCGCTCCCTCCACGGGCAACAGCAGGCGCAGCGCGGTGCGACCGCGGTCGCCAAGTCCGATGAGTGCTATACGCACGATATTTTCTTTACTTTTCACGCTTTATGCTTTTGACCCTGTAGGGTTTCGTCACGACTGGGCTGGTTCGTGCAAGCTTGATGGCTCTCGCAGCTCCAAAAATTCATTTTTTCGGTTTTCATTTCTCCGCCTTCTTCTTGTCGGCACTCTCGAGGGCGTGCTTTCGTGCCCGGATGAGGGCTTCGATATAATAGTAGTCGGCATAGCTGATGGATGCGTCGACCTCAGAGCCTGCGGGGTGGTGGCCGGTGCTGTGGAGCAGGAAGGCTGGGCAGCTGTCTGCGCCGCGCCATTCAGGTCGGCGCAGGGTCTGCAGCGTGAGGTCGGCCACGCGCAGGTACGTCTGGGCTTTGTCGGGGTCTACGTAGTCGGCCAGCTCGATGAGGGCTGAGGCTACGACGCAGGCTGCTGAGGCATCGCGTGGGGCCACGGATGGTGAGGGCGTGAGGTCGGTGAGCGTGGTGGTGGCTATGCGCGGGTCGTTAAAGTCCCAGAAGGGGACGCCATCCGCGGGAAGGTTCTTCAGATAGGCGTCGGCGACCTTCTGTGCGAAGCTGAGGTAGCGCTGTTCGTGGGTGTAGCGGTAGCACATGGTGTAGCCGTAGATGGCCCATGACTGCCCGCGAGCCCACATGGTGGTGTCGGCCAGCCCCTGATGGGTGCAGCCCCGGATGAAATGGCCGTCGATGGAGTCGTAGACGGCGACGTGGTAGGCGATGCCTTCGTCGTGGAAATGGTAGGCCATGGTGGTGTCGGCATGGCTCATGGCGATCTGCCGCAGCGAGTCGGCCCCGCCATTGTCGGCGGCCCAGAAGAGCAGCTCGAGGTTGATCATATTGTCCATGATGGTGTTGTGGCCTCCGTAGTCGCGTACGTGGCGTGGCCACGAGAGGATGGTGCCGGCATGTGGGTTGAAGAGCGTGGCCAGCGTGTCGGCACAGGCCAGCAACACCTGCTTATAGGCTTCGTCGCCCGTGAGGCGGTAGCCATTGAGGAAGCTGGTGATGACGAGGAAGCCGAGGTCGTGGTCGTAGGCGGGCGTCTGGGCGAGGAAGGCCAGGGGCTGGGTGAAGCGGCGTGCCTGGCTGAGTATGGCTGTGTCGGCCGTGGCCTCGTAGTCGTACCAGAGTATGCCTGGGAAGAAGCCGCCGCACCACTCGGCTTTGTCCACGCGTCGCAGGTTCCAGTGGTGCTCGCCGGCGAGTATGTTGCGCGGCGAGAGGGTGTAGTCGATGGTGCCGGTAGAGTCGGCCAGTTCGGCGAGCGTGCGATGCAGCTGGCTGTCGCAGTAGTTCAGGTCGGCATCTAATGCTGAGATGCGCTCAGAGGTAGTGCCTTGGGCCGGACGGGTGGGGTTGCACGCGAGGGTGAATGCGGTGATGCCGGCGACGGCAATTGCATACAGGTGTTCACGCAGATTCATAGTTGCAAAAGTGAAAATTCAAAATTCATAATTCAAAATGGGTTGCTTCGCTCAGAGAGCTATTTGCAAGACATTCGTCTTAACTTCTTATTTTCTTAATCTCTTGTTTTCTTATTTTCTTAAATCTCTTCTATGCGAAAGGCGGCTCCGCCCGAGGGCAGAAGCTGCAGGCGTAGGGGGCGGGTCTTCGCGGTGAGGCGTAAGGGGCGCTTGGTGCAGCGCACGTGGGTCTGTGTGGCGATGGCGGGGTCGTCTTCGTAGGCATAGAGCATATAGCGTTTGCCCGGTTGCAGGATGGTGCGCAGGTCAATGCTGACGGTGCGTGCCTCGTTGCCTGTCATGGCGCCGACGTACCATGTCGTGCCGCTGCGGCGTGCCATGACGATGTGCTCGGCGGGCATGCCCGAGAGCACGCGGCTCTCATCCCACGTCGTGCGCAGGTGGTCGAACCATTCCAGCTCGGGCTCGCCGTTGGCCATCTGCGGGCGGTCGTACCAGAAGACGGTCACGAGCGGCGAGTAGTAGACGAGCGAAGCGGCGAGTTGGTGGGCATGGGTGGTGCGCAGGCGGCGGTCGAAGTAGCAGATGGTGTAGTCGGCCGCGCCGTTGATCATGCGTGTGAAGGGTAGGGTGACATTGTGGGTGGCATCGGGAAACTCCTCGTTGCCGCAGATGCCTTCCTGCGTCAGCAGGTTGGGGTAGGTGCGTGAGAACCCCGATGGGCGGTACTCGTCGTGGATGTTCATGAGCAGATGGTTCTCGGCGGCCAGGCGCACGAGGTCGTGGAGCCAGGTTGCCCAGCGATGCGAGGCGTACTGCACGAAGCCGCTCTTGACGCCCGTGACGCCCCACTGCTTGAGCACCGGGAAGAGCTCGCGAGCCTGCTTCATCAGCGCATGCTGGTTGACGTAGAGCCACACGCCGACGCCTTTCGACCTGGCGTAGCGGCACACCTCGGGCATGTCGAGCTGCGGGATGACTTTTGTGGCATCGCCGTCGTGGCTGGTGCAGGGCTCATACCACTTCCAGTCGAAGAGCATATATCGGATGTTGTGGGCGGCGCAGAAATCTATGGTGGCGCGTGCGCCCTCCATCGTCAGCGTCGTCTCGCGCATGATCGTCCCGGGCGTGACCCACTCTGTGGCGTCGTCCACCTGGCAGGGCGGGTTGAGCATGTTGACCAGTTCGTTCTGCTCGAGCAGCTGTCCGGGCGTGTCGGCTGCAATAATGACTTTCCACGGCGTGGCGTAGTAGGTGACGAGGTCCACAGGGCTGTACATCAGCGACTGCAGCACGCCAGGGGCTTGCGGCTTGGCTTGCAGGCGCGTCAGACACCAATCGTCGACGTCGGCCGTGAGCAGTGCAGCCCAGATGCCGCTGGCGTAGTCGAGCGTCAGTGCCATCTCCACGGGTTGCGAGAGCTGGTCAACGGGCTTATGCTCGAAGAACGCCTGAGCCCATTGCTCGCTCCAGGCTCTTGTGCCTTCGGGCAGCGCGTATTCGGTCTCGTCGGCCACCACCTTGTGGAAGATGGCTGCGGGGTGCTCGGGGAAGAAATAGCGGAAGGCGATGCCCTCGTCGTAGGCCCGCACTTCGATGTTCAGCCGATAGCCCGAACTGATGGTCTGGCCGCTGCTGTGCTTGGCCCGGGCCTCATAGCCTGCAGGGCTGAGCACGCAGGTGAGCGAATCTACGGGCCGTTCGGGTTTGCGGCTAAGGTAGAGCGTGGCACTCGTATAGCGCTCGTGCACCAATGAACGCTCGCCGTAGAGGTTGCGATACGCGTTGTCGACGGCAGGGAACGTGCGCACGGAGTCGAGCTCCATGGGCGACATCCAGTCGGCATACTGATGCAGCTCGCGAAAGCCCAGGGCCATCTCCCATGTGCGGTTGTCGAGGTTGAGGCCGCAACGGCTGTCGAGCACGACGTCCTTGCCTCGATACTGAACGCTGTAGCGCGTCTCGAAGGTGCCGTCGGGCTGACGTTGCTGATAGAACTTCACCTGATGCCGCCCGTTGGGCGAGACGAGCGTCAGGGCTGCTAAAAGGAGAGTTGCAAACATATCTTAGTTTACGCTTACTTGCACATTGATTTCCTGCTGGGCTGGTTTATAGTTGGCGTCGCCGTCGGCCTCTACGGAGAGCGTGACGCCCGTCCACTGGCGTTTCGGGTCCTTGCCGAAATATTGGGCGTCGACCTTGAAGGTGTACTCGCCCGTCTGAATAGCCGGCCCGGAGATGAGCACAATACGTGGTCTGACCTGAGCATGGCTGTCGGAGAGTGCACTGCGGTCGGCATTGACGAAGACGGGGTCGAGCGTGAACGTGTCGTCAGAGCAACCGACGTTAATCTTCACGTGGCTTTGCTTGTTGTAGGTCAGCAGCTTGCCGTTCATCCTTGCCGAGACGTATTGCATGCGCTTGCCCTTGTGCTCGTCGTAGCGGGCCTTGGTGAGGCGCGCCATCTCGTCGTCGAAATACCAGAACTGATCGTGCGGGTCGGTGGTCTCATGCCCGTCTTCGTACCATCGTGAATAGTAGACTCCATCAGCAGCCTCGGCCACGAATGGATTCTGCTCGAGGCCTGTAGGTCGTGTCGATACAGGGGTATAGTGCATAGCTTTCTCAATGAAGAGGGCCATGTAGTCCATCGTCTCTTGGCAGAGGTCGAAATGCCCGCGCCCGGCATCGCAGAGGAAGGATATGCGCGAGTCGGGGTAGTGCATGCGGAAGGCGAGGGCAGGATTCACACGACCTTCCCACCACTCGTATTCGCCTTCTATCATCAGCCCGGGAATGCGGTCTATGTTGCGTGTGCGGCCCCACTCGACGTTGGCGCCGCCGTAGCCGCAGAGATTCGTGCGGGGTGCATCGCCGTGGTAGGAGATGATGCAGAGCGTGCGGTCGGGATTCCAGGCTGCGAAATTCCATGGGAAGGTGGCTTGTGCCGAATGTCCGAAGGGGATAATCTTTGCCGAGGCTATCTCGGGGTGCTCCGTTCCTTTGGCGAAGGCCTGCATGAGCTGCTCGAAACGCTCCTGGCACGAACGGCCTTGGGCGTCCTTGACGCTGACGTCCCAGTTCTGCGACCCTTGCTGCACGAAGGCCATAGCTACGCCGAGGCTGTCCATCTTGTGGGTGAACTGCGCATTGCGGAACAGCACTTCCTCGGTCATATTCTGATGGCAATAGAGCACGGCCTTGACCTCGCGCTGGCCCTTAGGCAGGCGGATGTATGCGCGCTGGCCTTCGGTCAGAGCCTCGTTCGTCGGATCATAAGGTGAATCGAGCGAGGTGTAGAAGTCGAATTCAACGCGTCCCATCGCGAGCGGATGCGCATCGCAGGCCTGATGAGCGACATCAGCCCAGGCAATGGCAGTCAGCTGCAGGCACAGCAAAGTGTGGAGTATGCGTAGATTCCAGAGATTCATATTCTGTTATCTCTTTGGCTTTAGATGCAGAGCGGCCAGGTAATCGGATAGGGGTCTTATGCTTATTCCTACTCTCCCCATGACTCGCGGTCGAGGTTGCGGTAGCCTACGGCTTCGGCCAGGTGATGAGTCAGGATGTGCTCGGCTCCCTCGAGGTCGGCGATGGTGCGGGCGAGGCGCAGGATGCGGTCGTAGGCACGTGCGCTGAGCTGCATGCGGTTGATGACCTCGCGGAGCATGGACATGTCCTGCGGTGCTGGCGTGGCGTACTGGCGCATGAGGGCAGGCGTCATCTGTGCGTTGCAGTGGATGCCGGGCGTCCCGCGGTAGCGTTCCTCCTGTATCTGGCGTGCACGGATGACCCGCTCACGAATGGCTGAAGAATGTTCGCCCGGCTGCGTGCGACTGAGTTCATCGAAGGAGAGGGGCGTTATCTCAATTTGTATGTCGATGCGGTCGAGCAGGGGACCGCTGATCTTGTTGAGGTACTTGTGGATCTGCCCGGGCGTACACTGACACGGCTTCGTCGTATGGTTGTAGTAGCCGCAGGGGCAGGGATTCATCGAAGCCACGAACATGAAGTTGCAGGGGTATTCGATGCTATACTTGGCGCGTGTGACGGTGATCTTGCGGTCCTCGAGTGGCTGACGCAACACTTCGAGGGCTGCACGCTGGAACTCAGGTAGTTCGTCAAGGAAGAGCACACCATTATGGGCCAGCGAGATCTCACCCGGCATGGGATTGGCACCGCCACCCACGAGGGCAACTTGCGAGACCGTGTGGTGAGGTGAGCGGAAGGGGCGTTCGGTGACAAGCCCTGTGCCGCCCTTGAGCTTTCCCGCTACAGAATGGATCTGAGTCGTCTCGAGGCTCTCGGCCAATGAAAGAGGCGGCAGGATGGAAGGCAGACGGCGCGCCATCATACTCTTGCCTGCGCCTGGAGGCCCTACCATAATCAGGTTGTGCCCGCCCGCGGCTGCTATCTCGAACGCCCGCTTGACGTTGTCTTGGCCTTTGACATCGGCAAAATCGAGCTCGTAGTCGCCCTGATGAGCATAGAACTCGGCGCGCGTGTCGATAATCGTAGGTGACAGGTCCGAACGGCCGTTGAAGAAGTCCAACACTTGTTGGATGGTAGTGGCCCCGTAGACCTGCAGGCGGTTGACAACAGCCGCCTCATGGACGTTCTCCTGGGGCACGATCAGTCCCTCGTATCCCAGCTCGCGCGCCTTGATGGCAATGGGCAGCGCACCGCGGATAGGTCGGAGACTACCGTCGAGGCTCAATTCGCCCAGGACCATGAAACGGTCGATTCGTTCGGTACTGATCATGCAGTT
Source organism: Bacteroidaceae bacterium (assembly GCA_017429525.1). GTDB lineage: Bacteria > Bacteroidota > Bacteroidia > Bacteroidales > Bacteroidaceae > Physcousia. The sequence goes on from JAFROT010000048.1 coordinate 13,894, forward strand.
GGCCATCAGTATGCCTAAGGCGATAGGCAGGTCAAAGCCCGTGCCTTCCTTGCGGATATCGCCGGGGGCGAGGTTGACGGTCACGTTCTGCCGCGGGAAGGCGATGCCGCTGTTGGCCAACGCAGCCTCAATACGGCTGTAGCTCTCCTTGACGCTGTTGTCGGGCAGGCCCACGATGACCATCCGGCTGCCGCCTTCACCTTGGATGTTGACGACGTTAACCTCGATGGTCACGGGGATGGCCTCGATACCATTAACAGCGGCGCTATGGATCTTTGCTAACATATAGGATAGTCTAAGGCCGCGGTTGCGAGGCTGCGCTATTGCCAGCCAGCAGAGCCTCGGCCACAGTCAAGTCGAAGGGGGTTGTGATCTTGATATTTTCGCGGTTGCCGTCGACGAGGGTCACGTCCTCGCCAAGAGCTTCGGCAACGCTGGCGTCGTCGGTGAATGCCTCGCGATAAGGCTGTTCGTAGGCTCGGCGCAGTAGTGAGAGACGGAACGTCTGCGGCGTCTGTACGAGACGGAAGTGGTTGCGGTCGCGTGTGACGGAGGTGCCGTCGGCGAGTTCGCGAACGGTCTCCACGACAGGCACGACGGGTACGACGGCTCCGTGCTGGCGTGCTGCGGCGTAACAGCGGCGGATGACCTCGGTCGACACGAAGGGGCGAACACCATCATGTACGCCCACGATGGCCTCGGTCACAGATGCGGGGATGGCTCGGAGGCCGTTGCTCACGCTATGGAACCGCGTGGCACCGCCACTGACGACGCTGTGCTGGAGGGCGAACGCGTGGCGATGGCAGAGCTCGTTCCAGAGTCCTTGCTGTTCAGCCGGGAGAACGAGGATAAGTCGGATGTCGGGCAAGGCGTGGCGGAATGCCTCGAGCGTGTGCATGAGCACAGGACGCCCGCCGATGGGCAGGAATTGCTTGGGCAGGTCGGCGCCCATGCGCAATCCTTTACCGCCGGCGACAATGATAGCGTAGTCGGTCATCGCACTTCGCTCCAGAGCATGCCTGCGCGCAGGGCATAGGCCGTGGTCTTGTCCTTCAGCAGTTCGACGATGGCATAGCCAAACTCGAAGACGGCAGCGGGACCTTTGCCCGTGATGTACTGCCCGTCGACCTCGACGAGGGCTCCTGTGCAGGTGGCTCCGCTGAGTTCGGCTTCGAAGCCGGGATAGCAGGTGGCGCGCTTGCCTTCGAGCAGCCCGAGTCGGCCGAGCACGAGAGGTGCGGCACAGATGGCAGCCAGGGGGCGGCCCAGGTAGGCATGGTCGCGAATGCGCTCGCACAAATCGCTGTGAGCGGCGAAGTTGGAGGCTCCGGGCATACCACCAGGGAGAACGAGCATGTCGGCCTCGAAGAAATCGACTTCTTCGATGAGGGCATCGGTAGCGACACGGATTCCATGCGCACCCGTGACGGTGCGTTCGCCTGTGACGGAAACAATTTGCAGGTCAATGCCTGCACGGCGGATGATGTCGGCAGTTCCGAGGGCTTCCAACTCCTCGGTGCCTGTGGCAAAGAATAGGTAAACCATGGGTATAGGTTTTATGGGGTTATTGGTTTTGGGTTTGAGGGAGCCCGCTAAAATGGCGGGGGCACTGCGGCCAAGAGAGCGGGGGTAGAGGGCAACGGCCTCAAGAGCGGGGCGACCTGGCCTCTTCACCGCTTCATAGGCGGGTCTTAGCTCCTGAGTTCGGCTCGGTAACGGCGGATGGTCTCTTCGAGGCCGAGGTAGAGCGCATCGCAGATGAGGGCGTGGCCTATGCTGACCTCGTCGGTCCAGGGAATCTGCTGATGATAGTAGGCGAGATTCTGCAGGCTTAGGTCGTGCCCGGCGTTGAGGCCCAGTCCACAAGCCCGTGCTGCCTTGGCCGCCCTGATGAAAGGTGCAATGGCTGCGGCGCGTGCTGCTTCGAAGCCTGCCGACGACCCCGAGGCTGTGGCGGCATCGTGAGCGGCGACAGCCTGGGCGTAGGCCTTGGCATAAGGCTCGGTGTAGAGTTCCACGCGGTCGGCGCCAGAGCGGGCGGCGTAATCGACCATCTCCTCGTCGGCACCCACGAAGATGCTCACGCGAATGCCCACCTCGTGGAAGCGCGCTGTCACGTCGGAGAGGAAGTTGAGATGCGTGCGGGTGTCCCAGCCGTGGTTGCTCGTGATCTGGTCGTGACCGTCGGGGACGAGGGTGACCTGCGTGGGACGGTTCTCAAGCACAAGGGCGATGAACTCCGAGATGGGGTTGCCTTCGATGTTGAACTCGGTCGTGAGCAGGGGGCGCAGGTCGCGAACGTCCTGATAGCGGATGTGGCGCTGGTCGGGGCGCGGATGTACGGTGATGCCCTGTGCGCCGTAGCGCTCGCAGTCCAAGGCTACGCGTAGCACGTCGGGGTTGTTGCCGCCTCGCGCATTGCGGAGGGTGGCGACTTTATTGATGTTTACACTGAGTTTGGTTGACATATTGAATGAGGATTAATGTAATCTCGGTGCAAAGATAGTGTTTTTGTGGAAAAACAAGAAGAAATAAAGAAATTATCATTTTTTTTGCTTCGAAAATGGCCCAGTTTGCAAAAGAATCAGTACCTTTGCCGAGCCTAACACACGTATGGCCTGCCCGCGGGGACATAGCTCAGCTGGCTAGAGCGCAGCGTTCGCATCGCTGAGGTCGCGGGTTCGAATCCCGTTGTCTCCACTCAATCCACACACGCCCTCTCTTCGGCGCAGCACGCCACGGTGGCTTGCGCTGTTTACCCCTTTTTCCTGGTTTTGCCTATGCGTAAGCTCCGTTTCGCTCTCTTCGGGAATATCTTCCAAGCAAAGAAATCTACCTCTGTGCAGAAACTGCTCTGCCTCTTGGAAGAGCGCGATGCAGCCTTGCTCATCGACTCCGATTTCTATCACTATCTGACACAGCATCTGCAGATAGCCGTCCCCGACTGGGTGCAACTCATCGAAGGCGATGACTTCGATGCCGATTTCGCCATCTCCATGGGTGGCGACGGCACTTTCCTTGAAGCCGCTCGCCGCGTGGGAGCCAAGCAGATTCCCATCCTCGGCGTGAACATGGGTCGCTTGGGCTTCTTGGCAGATATCTCGCCCGATGATATCGAAGAGGTGATTGCGCAAATCTACGAGGGCCGTTGCGCCATCGAAGAGCGTTGCGTGCTGCAACTGTCGTATGACCGCGGTCAGCCCGAGGGCTATCCATTTGCTCTGAACGAGGTCGCTGTGCTGAAGCGTGATGTATCATCAATGATTTCTATCCGCGTGAGTATCAACGGTGAATACTTGACGACCTATCAGGCCGACGGACTCATTGTGAATACACCTACGGGCTCGACGGGCTATGCACTCTCGGTCGGAGGCCCCGTGATGCAGCCGGGCAGCCGTACGCTGGGCCTCGTGCCCGTGGCACCCCATTCGCTCACGGCGCGTCCGCTGACGCTGACCGACGATGCTGTTGTGACGCTCTCCGTGTCGGCACGCAACCACCGTTTCCTCGTCTCGCTCGACGGGCGCAGCGAGAAATGCGCTGAGGACGTGCAGCTGACCATTCGGCGGGCCCCCTATTTCGTGAAAGTGCTCAAGCGTCCTAACCAAAGCTTCTTCCGCACGCTCCGCACCAAGCTCATGTGGGGAGCGGATGTGAGAGAGTGAAGAATGAAGAGTGAAGAATGAAGAGTGAAGAATGAAGAATAGGAGTGACTTATTTAAATGATGAATGACGAATGATGAATTCATGAGTCCTCTCTTGAAGGCAGAGATAGAGCGTAATTATCGTTTGCGGATGAGACGATATCAGTAAACAGCAAAAAAATGAAAGAGCCTACAATCCCCACAGTTGCCATCCTAAAATGGTTCTGGCGCATCTTCAGGCAAGTGAAGGTGCAGTCGCTCATCAATGCGATGAGCGGTGTGGTGCGCGTGGCTTTGGATTTCGCTTTCATTTGGGCGACGAAGTTGGCGATAGACCTCGCTACCGGGCATGCTGCGCCGTCGCCGTTCCATCCCTCAACGCTCTTCAGCGCAGGCGTCCTGCTCGTCGGTATCATGGCGCTGCAGCTGGCGCTCGGCTACCTGGGCCGTTGGATTGCAGCCCTCATGGGCGTCGAGGCGCAGAACCGCATGCAGCGTCACATCTTCGACCATCTCTTGCGTAGCGAGTGGCACGGCCGCGAGAAGCGGCACAGCGGCGACGTGCTGAACCGCCTTGTCAGCGACAGCCAGACCGTCGTCAGCGTCGTCACCGATACCGTCCCGCAGGCGTTTGCCGTGCTCGTGCGCCTCGTGTGCGCGTTCTTCTTTTTGTTCTCGATGGACGCCACGCTGGCCATCTCAGTCACCGTCGTCCTGCCCGTCTTCATCCTCCTGAGCCGATTGTACATCCGCCGCATGCGGGCCATCACCCGCGAGGTCCGACAGACCGACAGCCGCATCCAGTCGTCATTGCAGGAGAGTGTTCAGCACCGCCTTGTCCTCAAGACGTTGGAGCGCGTGCCGTTGTTGGTCAGTTCGCTCTCCGAACTGCAGGCGACCCTGCGCGGACAGGTGCGCCATCGCACGCTTTTCTCCTCGACGTCCAATCTGATCTTGAACGTAGGCTTTGGCGGTGCCTACCTGTTTACGTTCCTCTGGAGCGTCAACCGTCTGGCCGAAGGCACGATCACGTTCGGCATGATGACCGCCTTCATCCAGCTGTGCGGGCAGATTCAAGGCCCCTTCCGCGAACTCACGCGTTTCATTCCCTCTATCATCAGCAGCTTCACGGCAGCCGAGCGTTTGATGGAGCTTGAGGAGACGCCTATCGAGGACGATGGCGAACCGATTCGATTTGCTGAAGGAGCAGGCATCCGCGTGAGTGATGTCACCTTTGCCTATGACGAGCACAGCCGTCACATCTTCGAGCACGCTTCCTTCGATTTCCGTCCCGGCACGGCCACGGCCATCCTCGGCGAGACGGGCGCAGGCAAGACTACGCTCATCCGCCTGATCCTCGCGCTCCTGAAGCCCGATCAGGGCGAGGTCGTCATCTATCGAACTGCCGCTGATGCCGTGCCTGTCAGTGCCCGCACGCGGTGTAACCTGGTCTACGTGCCGCAGGGCAACTCGCTCTTCAGCGGGTCACTGCGCTGGAACCTGCAGATGGGCAAGCCCGATGCTACCGAAGCCGAGATGAGGGAGGCGCTCGACCTTGCTTGTGCCGATTTCGTGGCGACACTGCCCGACGGCCTCGACACGCGCATCGGCGAGGGTGGGGCAGGCCTCTCTGAAGGGCAGGCACAGCGCATCGCGATTGCACGTGCGCTGCTGCGTCAAGGGTCCATCCTCCTGCTTGACGAGGCCACCAGTGCGCTCGATCAGGACACGGAGCACCAGTTGCTGCAGAACCTGCTCCGCCACCATCAGCAACTCGCGGTCAAGCCGACGCTCATCTTTATTACTCATCGCCCGGCTGTCGTCGAGCATTGTGAACAGGTCATCACGCTCGCAAAACTGAAATGATTCATCCCCTACTTCGTTTCCTCAAGAATTGGACGCTACCCGTGGCCATCGTCGTGGGTACGACCCTCTATCTGCTGTTTGCCTTCACGCCGGCGCTGGCGCCTGCCGCCGACGTCCTCGGCCCCATCTTGGAGCAGTTGCTGCCTGCCTCGATTTTTGCAACCCTCTTCGTCACGTTCTCGAAGGTTGATTTTCATCTGATGCGCCTGCATCGGTGGCAGGCTGTCATCCTCGTCGTGCAGCTGCTGCTCGTAGCCCTCATCGTCGGGGTGGTCTATGCCCTCGAGGGCCTTGAGCCCATGTCGGCTGTCGGCATCAAGATGTTGCTGGAGGCAGTCCTCGTGTGCGTTATAGCGCCCTGCGCCTCTGCCTCGCCAGTGGTGACAGCCAAGCTTGGCGGCGACCTCACGCAGATGACCACCTTTGTCCTCCTCTCCTCCGTGGTGACTTCCGTCCTGATTCCTGCCGTATTTCCGTTGATCGAGCCTCACGTGGGCGCCACGTTCTCGATAGCTTTCCTGGCTATCCTCCGGCGGCTGGCAGCCGTCTTGCTGCTGCCGCTTGTGCTTGGCGCCGTCGTGCGCCATTGGGTGCAACCGCTCTATCGGTGGTTCATGCGCACGCCCGACCTCGGCTTCTACTGCTGGGCCTTCTCGCTGTCCATCACTACGGGCATCACCGCCAAGAACATCGTCCACAGTCAGGCCACAGCCTTGATGCTTACAGCCATCGCCTTCTGCTCGCTGCTGACGTCGCTCGTGCAGTTCCGCATCGGTCGGCTTGTGGGCAAGCGCTATGGCGAGTCTGTCTGTACGGGACAGGCTATGTTTCAGAAAAATACGGGACTTGCCATCTGGATCGCCTACGTCTACCTGACGCCTATCGCCAGCATCGGTGCCGGTTGCTACGTACTTTGGCAGAACATCATCAACTCCTACGAACTCTGGCAGCACCGACAAAGCGGCGCTCCAGCCCCTGGCAAAGCAGCAGCAACCACAGCAGCGCAAAGAAGCACACGCCCGTGACGGCATTTTCGATGCCAAGCGGCGCAAACGGCACGCACGCCAGGGCGAAGGCCAGGCTGTAGGCTATCAGTCGCTGGCGCCGCAGCACGCGCCACAAGTCGGCGCGCCCCCAGGATGTCGTCGTCATCCAGAGCGTCAGCACCACAGCTACGACGAAGACTTTCGTGTCCCACAGCGTACCAAGGACAACGGCCGTGCGGTTGGTCAGCGCCAGCAGGTCGGGCCGCAGGTCGGGCATGTGATGGCGCGAGATGAATTGCAGCACCGTTCCTACCAGCCAACCCGCTACCATCGGCCAGCAGGCCAGACGGAAGAACTCGTTGCGTCGCTTCCAAGCCAGCAGCAGGAAGGCCAGGCAGAGCGGGAGCGTGATGCCGTCGTGCGTGAAGCTGCAGAAGATGCCCATCAGCAGCATCAGCGCGTAGGCGCGGCGGAAGTCCTTGCGGCTGATGCGCTTGTACTGCGTGAGGAAAAACGGGACAATGCACTGCGAACACAGCTCGATCAGCGCATCTTCGTCGCGCGAGAAGAAGAGGTGCGACCCAGGGGCAAACAGCAGGATGAAAGCTGCCGTCACCATCAGTTCCAGCGACGAGCGGTCGGTGCCCACGAAGCGGGCAACCAACCACACCAACAGTGTGAATAGCGCTGCTGTGGCGGGAATGATGAAGCGCGGGTCCCAGACGTAACCGCCAGCCTTGGGCACAATGGCCAGCATCAGCGACACGAAAAGGAAGATGACGAGGTAGGTGAGTGTTCGCATAAGATTTCGGCTGCAAAGATACGGATTTTTTCGAATACAAGGATACGGAAAGGCAAAAAACTTGCAGCAATCATGTTTGTTCGGAACTCAATGGACTGAAGGACAAATGAAAGCCGCTCCCCTGTGAGTGGCTCAGCATCTTCGATTAGTCCCATGCTTCACGTATAGTCGAAAGGCTGTAATCCTTAGGTATCAAAGCCCTGAGGCCATAGTCGTTCATGCCTACGCATATAGTTGCAATGATCATTCCATCTGATGGAATGATTATTCTGTCATGACGGAATGATTGACGCGAACGTATGTGCACGGCTGAAAGAACGGAGGCTGAGGGACGAAGGAATGGTCGTTCACGGTTGTGCGTCCGTTCGTGTTCAGCTGTGCGTCCTTTCCTCAGCCGTCGGTTGCACGTTCCTTTGCCCTCGACGATTCTTTCTTTGTCCAAGGCGCTATCATCGCCAACGAAAAAGCGAGCCCTCGCAATCACTGCGAAGGCCCGCTGTCAAACAAACTTATGAGGAAACGAATTCTACACAATTCCTTGTGCCATCATGGCCTTGGCTACTTTCATGAAGCCAGCCACGTTGGCGCCCTTGACATAGTTGACATAGCCATCGGCCTCGGTGCCGTACTTGACACAGTTGTCGTGGATGTTCTCCATGATCCAGAGCAGTTTCTTGTCGACCTCCTCGGCACTCCAGCTGAGGCGCTCGGAGTTCTGAGACATCTCGAGACCGCTGACGCTGACGCCGCCTGCGTTGCTGGCCTTGCCCGGGGAGTAGAGGATCTTAGCCTCTTGGAACACGCGGATGGCTTCGGGCGTAGAAGGCATGTTGGCACCTTCGGCAACGGCAATCACGCCATTGGCCACCAGGGCTTTAGCGGCTTCTTCGTTGAGCTCGTTCTGCGTGGCGCAGGGGCAAGCGATATCAGCTTTCTCGAACCAAGGCTTGGCACCATCGCCAACGTACTTGGCCGTGGGATATTCGTCGACGTACTCGCGGATGCGGCCGCGGTAGACGTTCTTCAGTTCCATAATATAGTCGAGCTTGGCGCGGTCGATGCCGTCGGGGTCGTAGATATAGCCATCGCTATCGCTCATCGTCATGACCTTACCGCCCAACTGCAGCACTTTCTCGGCGCAGTACTGAGCGACATTACCGGCACCGGAGATGAGCACGCGCTTGCCTTCGATGGTCTCGCCCTTCGTGCGCAGCATAGCGCGCAGGAAGTAGACGTTACCGTAGCCCGTAGCTTCGGGGCGAATCAGCGAACCGCCGAACTCAAGGCCCTTGCCGGTGAGCACGCCGCTGAACTCGCGTGTGAGCTTCTTGTACATTCCGAACATGTAACCTACTTCGCGACCGCCTACGCCGATGTCGCCTGCGGGCACGTCAACGTCGGGACCGATGTGGCGCGTCAGCTCCAGCATGAAAGCCTGACAGAAGCGCATCACTTCGGCATTGCTCTTGCCGCGAGGCGAGAAATCGCTACCGCCCTTGCCGCCGCCCATGGGCAGCGTGGTGAGAGAGTTCTTGAAGGTCTGCTCGAAGGCCAGGAACTTCAGGATGCCCAGATTAACGCTCTTGTGGAAGCGGATACCACCCTTGTAGGGGCCAATGGCGTTGTTGTGCTGCACGCGATAGCCCATGTTGGTCTGTACGTTACCCTTGTCGTCGGTCCACGTGACGCGGAACTGATACACGCGATCGGGGATGCACAGGCGCTCGATCAGGTTCACCTTCTCGAACTCGGGGTGCTTATTGTATTCTTCTTCAATCGTGCCGAGCACCTCTTCTACGGCCTGATGATATTCAGGCTCTCCCGGGAAGCGTTGCTTGAGGTCTTCCAAAACTTTTTTTGCGTCCATACTGTTGTGCTGTTTTGATGGTTTAACGAGTTATCTCTGAATTCCGCGACAAAGTTATACATTTTATCACGTTTACACTCGTTTTTATTAAAGAAAGTTCGAAAAAAGTGCCAAATACTTGCGATTTGTCAAGAAACTCCCATCTTTCGCATCCCCCGTGACGAGTTTTGGGTGGTGCCAATTTTCGTCCTTTTTTGATTTTTTACTTTTCATTTTGCAGTTTTCCATAAGAAATCGTTACCTTTGCGCCCACAAACCCGTTGTTCCGACATGAGAGCCTCTAAATACCTCTTTCTATACGCGCTCCTGCTGGCGTGCATGCACGTGCGTGTGCGCGCGCAAGAGACGGCGCCCAAACGTGAGATGCGCGCCGTTTGGCTGACGACGCTCAACGGCCTCGACTGGCCCTCGACGCGTGCGACGTCGTTCTTCAGCCGTCAGTTGCAGCAGCAAGAGCTCTGCGAGATCCTGGACCGCCTCAAGGCCATCAACATCAACACGGTGCTGCTGCAGACGCGCGTGCGCGGGTCCGTTATTTATCCTTCGAGCATCGAGCCTTGGGACGTGGCGCTCACGGGGACCTACGGGCAGGATCCTGGCTACGACCCGCTGCAGTTCGCCATCACCGAGGCCCATCGGCGTGGGATGGAGCTGCACGCCTGGATCGTCACCATTCCCTGCTTCAAGCAGGCTGTGGCCCGGCAGATGGGGCGTCGGAGCGTGCTGCAGACGCACCCTGACCTCTGCCGCCGTCATGGAGATATGTACTACCTCGACCCCGGCCTGCCTGGGACGGCCGACTATCTGGTAAGCATCTGCCATGAGATCGTCAGCCGTTATGACGTCGACGGCATCCACTTCGACTACATCCGCTACCCCGAGGGCGCTGCCTCTTTCAACGACGCGGCCACCTACAAGCGCTATGGCGCGGGCCGCAACAAGGCCTCTTGGCGGCGCGACAACATCACGCGCATCGTGCGTCGCATCTACGAGGACACGCATGCCCTCAAGCCGTGGGTGCGCGTCAGCAGTTCGCCCGTGGGCAAGTATGCCGATGTCAGTCGCTTCAGTTCGCGCGGGTGGAACGCTCGCGATGCCGTCCATCAGGATGCCGAAGGTTGGCTCCGCGATGGGATTCACGACATCCTGTTCCCGATGATGTATTTCGACGGCGACCATTTCTACCCGTTCGCCGCCGATTGGCAGGAGCAGAGCTCCGGCCGTCTGGTAGCGCCGGGACTGGGCATCTACTTCCTCTCTCCAGCCGAGAAGAACTGGCCGCTCAGCATCGTCCGCCGACAGCTTTATTACCTTCGCGAGCAGGGGCTTTCGGGGCAGTGCTATTTCCGTTCGCGCTTCCTCACCGACAACGTCAAGGGACTCTATGACTACCTGCGCGACGAGTACTATGCCTTCCCCGCTCTGCCGCCCGCCTGCACCTGGTTGGACGATGAGGCGCCAGCAGCCCCCGAGGATATCGTGGTCAATGTCGCTTCCGATCAGACCGAGGAACTTACGTGGAACTGCTCGACGGCGACGGAGCGTTCCTACTTGCGCTACAATGTCTACGCCTCGCGTCAATGGCCTGTCGACACCAGCGACCCGGCTAACCTCGTCGCCGTGGCGCTCACAGAGCCGCGCTATGCCTACAACCGCTTTGCCGCCCTCGGCCTTTATTTCGCGGTAACGGCCATGGACCGTGTCGGCAATGAGAGCGAGCCCACGCAAGCCACCGACCATGCCGCGCTGCGCGCGCGCCAGCATCTACGCCTGGATGCCGATGGGCACGTCCTCGGACTCATAGATTGTCCTGTCCCGACTCCCGAACGTGCCAAGGTGGCCAAGCGCCGTGCCAAGGCACGAAAGAAAGCCGCCAAGGCCAAGCGTAAAGGGCGCTAAGCCTCGGCGGCTCTGTGGCCGCAAGTCCGAGTATAGCCTAAAGGATGAAGGAAGAGTGAAAAGTGAAAAATATGAGTAACCTTTATTTATGGGACTGTGCAGGTTACTTGTATTTTTCACTTTTCACTCTTCATTTTTCACTCTTCACTCTTCTCACCCACGTCAGCGTTTCAGCCGAACTTCCTTGCCGTCGTAGTTGACGATGATGGCGGCACTTTCCTGTCCGAAGGGCTGCGGATGGTCGCGCCCGATGAAGACTACGCGGAACGTGCGCTGCTGTAGCATGCCGTCGAACTGGCCACGGCGCTCGCCTATCACGAGCTCGCCCTTTGCCTCGTCGTAGTCGAAGGGAATCAAGGCGTAGTCGCCATGCTCGTAGTTGTAGTTGGTGCCTTCGTCCTCGTAGAGCGTGAAGTGGCCGTCGCTGCCCGTGCAGACATAAATGGTCAGTTCGCTCGGTGCCAGCTCTGAGCTGTACTGCATCACGGGTCCCATAGGCAGGATAGAGCCTGCACGAACGTAGAGCGGCACGCGTTCGTAGGGAGCTGCCACTTCCATGCGTTCGCCTCCCTCGATGTAGCGGCCCGTATAGAAGTCGTACCAGCCGCCGGCGGGGAAGTAGACCGAGCGGCTGCGGGCGCCGTATGTGTAGACGGGAGCCACCATCAGGGCCGGACCGAACATATACTGGTCGCTCACGTCGCGCACTTGGCGATCGGACGTGAAATCCATCACGAGCGGACGCATCAGCGTGTAGTCCTCGGCCCACGCCATGCCCGCCATCGAGTAGAGGTAGGGCATCAGCTGATAGCGCAGGCGTGTGTAGTAGACGATGGAGCGGTAGGCAGGGTCGCCTTCGTTGGCGATATTCCAGACCTCGCGGCAGGGGAACTGTCCGTGGGCGCGATAGAGCGGGCAGAAGGCGCCGAACTGATACCAGCGCGTCTGCAGTTCCTGCCACTCGCGCCAGTCGTCGGTCACCGTGCCGTTGGCGAAGGCTGCCTGAGCGCCGTAATAGCGATTCTCGATGGTGAAGCCTCCGATGTCCATCGTCCAGAATGGAATGCCGCTTACCGAGAAGTTCAGTCCGGCCGTGATCTGCGCTTTCATGTCCTCCCAACGCGAAGCGATGTCGCCGCTCCAGGTGGCTGTCGAATAGCGCTGGAGGCCAGCGAAGCCCGAGCGCGTCAGCAGGAACACGCGGCGGTTGGCGTCGGCCTCGCGCTGTCCCTCGTAGATAGCTTTGGCGTTCATCAGCGCATAGGCATTGAAGTACTGCGTCGACGGTCCGAGCGCCGTAGGGCCGCAGAGCGCCTTGCGATAGTCCATGTCGGTGCAGTCGGTCACGTTGGGCTCGCTGGCATCCATCCACCAGGCATCGATGCCGAGGGGGTAGAGGTGCTCGCGCATCTGTTGCCAGAAGAGGCGGCGTGCGTCGGCGCTGTAGGCGTCGTAGAACGAACCTATGTAGCCCGGTCCCACCCAGTCGCGTATGCTGTCCTCGACGGCCTGACGGTACATCCAGCCGTGCTCATCGAACTCACGGAAGTGCTCAGTGCCTGCGTAGAACTTAGGCCAAACCGAAATCATCATGTGAGCGTTCAGGGCGTGGATGCTGTCGACCATCGCCTTGGGGTCGGGGAAACGTGCCGGGTCGAACTCATGGCTGCCCCATTGGTCTTCGGGCCAGTAGAACCAGTCGAGGACGATATTGTCAATCGGTATCTGACGGCTGCGGAACTCACCGAGCGTCGAGAGCAGTTCGTCCTGCGTCTTGTAGCGCTCGCGGCTCTGCCAGTAGCCCATGGCCCAGCGCGGCATCACGGGAGCCTTGCCCGTGAGCGTGCGATAGCCGCTGACTACCTCGTCCATCGTAGCGCCCGCCACGAAGTAGTAGTCCATCTGCTCTTGCATCTCACTCCACCACGACATCTGCCGGCTCTCCTCGTCGCTCACGGGAGCCATGGCGCGCAGCCCAAAGAACGACTTGCCGCCGTCGGGGCGCCATTCCACGCGCAGACGGGCACGTGCTCCGGCCTTCATCGGCACCTCGAAGCGCCAGCTGTTGGGGTTCCATGCCGCGCGCCAGCGCTCAGGCACCACCAGTTGGTCGTCCATGTAGACCTTCACGTAGCCCGCGTAGTAGAGTTGGAAGCGGTGCAGGCCGCTCGTCCGTGCCTCCAGCTCACCCTCGTAGGTGACGTTGCTGCCGCCGAAGGGGAAGTCCTCGGGCAGGTTGACCGTCCGCTGCAGGTGGGCAGCGCGGTCGTTGACCTCGAAGTAGAGTGAGTCTTCGCGTCGCACCAGTGAGGGCGTCTCAGCGTCGGCTGCCACGTACGTTCCCGTGAGGGCTCCTTCGTTTCCGTCCTTGTCGCGCAGAAGGAATACCTCGCCCAACTGCGCGTAGGGGCGTGGGTTGCCGAAGCGGCAGAGCGAGTAGCTGTCCCACAGCAGACCGTAGCCTTCGGTGGAGACCACAAACGGTACCGACACCTTTGTGTTGTACTGGAAGAGCTCTTCGTTACGACCCTTGTAGTTGAATTCGTCCGACTGATGTTGCCCCAGTCCGTAGAGCCCCTCGTCATCGGCCGTCGAGGCGAACACTTGGCGCACGGAGTAGCCCTTGCGGCCTTCCACCTCAATGGGACGGAATGAGCGCCCACCCTCGGCCTCGGCCAGCAGCAGGCGTCCCTCGGCATCGCTGAAGTGGACCACGCCTGTCTGTAGGGATACGGCAGCCGTCACGCGGGCCGTGCGCACCAGTACCGAGTCGTCGCGCTCTTCGATGCTGAAGTCAACTGCGTTCTGCTGCGGCAGCACCACCAGGCTCTCCGAGTCCTTGAAGCGCCGTTCGGGCGTGGCCGAGACGCGCATCAGGCAGTCGCCCAGCACTTGGATTCGCACTTGTCGGGCCGTCGTGTCGCTGTGCTCCGTCAGGTGTACGATGATGCCATCGCGTGTGCGCTCCACGCCTGTGCCATTTTGGCAGGCCACCATAGCCATCACTCCGACGGCCATCAGCACTGCCCATCTTCTGAAAGACAACATTTTCTTCATGATCGGTATTCAGTTTGTTAGTTGCTCATGAATAAGTTAAGCTTAAGCAAATGCTCTAAGGCTCAGAGACGCTACTGCTAAGGCGCTCCTCGCACAACTGCTCAGGTGCTTATCGACCAAATGCCTATCGCACAACTGCCCAGAGGCGCTCCTCGCACAACTGCTCAGGTGCTTATCAACCAAATGCCTATCGCACAACTGCCCAACGCCCAAAGGCCCATTTGTCCAAAATGCTCAGCATAAGCCCATCGAGCGCAAAATTACTACTTTTTTTCGTATGCCAAATGAAAACCGCAATTTTTTTGATGAAATAAAACAAATAAAGGTACGCGCGCGAGAAACCATCGTAAGTAGCCTCGCTCTATAATCGCATCGCCTAGCACGTATATACGCATCGCCTCACACGTACTATACGCGAAGCCCTACACGTATATACGCATCGCCTCACACGTACTATACGCGAAGCCCTACACGTACTATACGCGAAGCCCTACACGTACTATACGCATAGCCCTTCGCGTATAGTACGCTGACTTTACCTGTCTTTTCGTGCCGTTTTTATGTGTCTTTTGAGTTGTAGAATTCCTTCGGTTGTGACAACGCTTATTGTACGCTTCAGTTGCCAAAGCGGATAAGGCTAATAGACCTTGTCAACTAACTCGAGGCCGTAGGAATGCACCTCCCCGTCCACGGCATCTTCTATCCACTTGGCAAAGCTGCCGTTGCCGCTGCGGTCGGTGAAGAAATCATCGGTCAGCAGGATGGTGTGCTGTGTCAGTGCCTCCTCTTGTCGCGTGATGATATCATCCCATAGGAAGATGCCGCAAGATGGGATGTTATCCTTGAGTTGCTGCACAAAGGTCTTGAGGTTCTGCTGCTGAAGGTCGCCGTCGGCTCTTGTGGCCTTGTCGTTGCGATGAGCATCAAAATAGGTCTGTACATTGGCTAGCGCTTCATCGCGAACGGAGCAACCATATAGAATCTTAACCCGCTCGCCATAATCGCGATGCAACGATAGCAGACAATCCAGAATGATGTTGTCTGAGACGATGCGGTTAGCAATCTCTGCGGGCGTCTTCCACACATTCTCTGCCACTTGGCGCCAATCCTTGTACAGGCATAAAGCACCATCCACGCAAACCGTGACATTGGTCGTATAGGGGAAATGCCCAATGACATCTTCTGCCAGAATAGCCGTACCCCATCCTCCTGCACTATAGCCGCAAATGAGCAAGGCCTCGGGCTCTCCCAGCAGAGGCAGGACGCTGCGCAACGCCGCTGTATAGTTGGTGTAGCCGTGATGGTGGAGGACTTTCTGCTCGCCCGCGAGGGAGGTATAGGGGAAGTCGCCTGTGCCGCAATGGAAATCGCCGTTGCCATACGGAATGGCCAGGATGGACCAGTCTTTGAACGGATTCCTCTCGTCCTGTGAGCCGATGCCCCAGGTGGCTATGAAGTTCTGGTACTTGACATTGTCGGAATAGAATCCGCCTTCAGTGACGACAGACCTGCCGCGTGCTGCCGTATACGCATCGACGCTGACGCCGCCACCGAAGAAATAGACCATCATCTTGTTGGCCGTTCCTTTACGGAAATAGGCACACCAACGAGAGCCATCGGCAGAGACGGCTCCATCGGGCGACACTTCGTACCACTTGCCCACTTCGGGCTCCCCCTGAAGTTCCGGGAACTCCTGCAGAAAGGAATGTTTGAGCACGATAAATGCGCCAATCGCGAGGATGGCGAGGCCGATAAGGGCTATTGCGAATATCTTCTTCATAAACTCTTTCTCTTGATATTCTTCCAGCGGTTTGTATTTTTCAGTATCTCAGCATCATCCCCGATAAAAGCTTTGCCTGCCGCGCTATCGCCCTTCAGGAAATAACAAAACCAAGCTGTCATATAAGGGTCGCCTTCGCCGCCCATCTCCTCATGGTCCTTGCTCGTATGGCGCGCAGCAACGACGGGAAAGTCGCCTGTCGTCTCGTCGAAATTAGCTTGAAAAGCCTCCTCCGGACTGATGATTTTCGAATCCCAGTCGCCCGTACCTGCTACCATCAGCAGCGGAGCACTGATTTTGCTGAAGTCAGAGGCTCCCCACTTGAAGTTGATGCCTATCTGCTTCTGGGGACAACTGCACAGATACACAGCCTTATACGCTCTACTATTAGGATAGGCCGTAGCAGCCATGACAGCTCCGAATGCGCCTTGTGAATATCCGGCAATGGCTATCTTCGTCGTGTCAATCCTGTCATGAAACTGATTGTCCTGCTGGGCTGCAAGCGCAAGAAATGCATCCAACGTCTGCGACATAGAAGCACCTGTGCCTGTCTGCTTATCCATGTTGCCTATCACCACAAAGCCCCAGGATGCCAAATGCTCCATCGCCTCCATCAGGTCGTAAGCCGTGGTATTCGATGCGTTGCCGATATTGACAAGAGGCAACGCTTGGACAGACTTCAGAAGGGACTGAGGATAGACTACGACAATCTTGCCAATGGTGGCATTGTCGCTATCGTATTCTACCCTTGCAACTTCCTCGCCGCCGTTCTGCTTATACTTACTTTCAATGGGCAGTGAGGTATCAATGTCTCCTTTGTAGAACCCTGCTTTCTTAGAGTCTTGACAATTGACTGTGGTGAAGGAAACGATCAGAAGAAGACCGCAAATGATACTTTTACTAACAATCCTATTCATGTTATTCGTCGTTTAAAGCGATGTAAAATGGTTAGAGGTATGGTGATTACGCATTTCTTGCGAGTGTGTTCTTTCTTTATTATCTATGTATGATAACGATTTGACGTCGCAGAAGCTATAAAAGTTGCATGGGTGACGAAAAAATGGCCTTTTCTATGCCAAAAAATGGCCTTCATCGCAGATAAATGGCCTGCAGAACCCTTGTAGGAGACCTTCGCGCAGGCTTCTAGGAGGGCTCGATTGTGTTAAGTAGATGATGAAAGTATATGAAAGTCAAGAATTTATCTGCCTATGCCTACCTGCCGTGTGACAATTGTGACAACGTTTTATTGCACGCTTCAGTTGCTGATGGTCCGCTCTACGGAGCGGCGCAGGCGGTCGATGGCCCGGTTCAAGGACTCGGTGGGTTCGATGATGTTGTCGGGTCCCCAGAAGTCAGGCTCGCTGAAGAGGTCAACGTTATCGTAGAGGTTGTCGTGTCGGCGGAAGCTGTCGCGCCCGCGGATGGACTGGGCATCTTGTAGGATATTGGTAACGACGAACTCGCTGACCACCGTGAAGGGCGAAGCGAACAGACGGCGGCTCCAGTCGCACTTGAAGCGAATCTCGTTGCGAACATAGTTGAGGTAGGTGATGCCGTCCTCGGTGCGATAGTAGATGTTCATCGTCAGCTCGAGCGGCGTGAAGCGCAGCCCTGCAGGCTTATAGACGAGCATGGCGTTGGTGGCGAGTGCCCGGTTGCGGAGGTCCAGGCTGAGGTCGGCTCGCGAGATGGCCAACGAATGCTGATCGATGTAAAGGGTGGCGTAGAAGAGGGCGTAGGGCCGCTGTCGCTCACGAGGCGTCATTTGGATGACGTAGTGCATGCGGTCGTCGAGTTTCTGTATGCCTTCGAGCGAGTAGTCGAAGGCGGTGAGGTCGTCGGGGTAGAACAGGAGTTCAATGTTCTTGACGACATCAGCGAGTATGGGTAGGGTCGGTCCTCCCTGCAGCTTCACGGCCAGCGTGTCGGCACTCTTGATGTTCATCATGCGGCGTCCTCGTCGGATGGCGACGGCGTCGAAGTCTGTTTTCTTGTTGTATACGGTCTTGTAGAGTTCGACGACGGCCTCGCTAATGCTGATGTACTGACGGCGCTTCTGCATGACCTCGCGGTAGAAACCGTAGTAAGAGGTCTCGCGCTGGCTATAGTTGAAGGGGAAGCGGCTGATGGCCTGACTGACGATTTTCCACGGCGAGAGTGACCGCACGACGAGCTCGTCCATAGTGACGACAGAAGGTTGCAACTCAACGCTGAGTTGTCTGTCGCGAGTGATGTCTACGCGCTGGCTAAGGTAGCCGATGAGGGAGAAAGTGAGGGAGGTGGTTTCAGGACTCACTTTCAGCGTGAAGCGTCCTTGGTCGTTGGTCACCGTGCCCACGCGTACCGCTACCACACTGACGTGCGGTAGTGGCTGGCGGGTTTGTCGGTCTGTTACGATGCCGCTGATGGTGATGAGCTCTTCAGCCGACATCGTGAGTCCAACCATCACCAGAAGCAGGGCTATGAGGTGACGAAGACGCGGCATGAGGGTCTGTGTTTGCTTTCTGTGTGTCTTAAAGTGTGTCCTAAAGTGCTGCGAGGCTCTCGCGTAGGGCTGCTATCTTCTGCTCGGCGTCGGCCTGCTTCTTGCGCTCCATCTCGACGACGGCGGCGGGGGCATTCTGCACGAAACGCTCGTTGGCAAGCTTCTTCTGTACGCTGACGAGGAAGCCTTCGATGCGCTGCAGTTCGGCTTCGAGCTTCTTGCGCTCTGCATCGAGGTCGATGAGGTTGCCCAGGGGCACTGCGTATTCGGCGGTTCCCACAAGGAACGAGGCGCTGCCTTTTGACTTCTCGCTGACGACGTTGACGACTTCGAGGTTGGCCATCTTCTTGAGGGCTTCTACGCCCCCCTCAGGCAGCGGGCGCAGGTCGGCGGCATCCACCACTTCGAGCGTGAGCTTCTCCTTGGGCGCGATGTTCTTCTGCGAGCGCACGGCACGGACGTTGGTCACGATTTCCTTGAGTTCGTCGACGGCAGCACAGAGCAGATGGTCGTAGCCGGTCGAGGCTTCCATGTGGAGTTCGGCTCGCATAATGCTTTCGCCCGGCTGACGCTCGTAGAGGGCCTGCCACAGCTCTTCGGTGATGAAGGGCATGAACGGGTGCATCATCTTCAGCAGAATCTCGAAGAACTGCAGCGTGATGTCGTAGGTGGCACGGTCGATAGGCTGCTGCTTGCCATCGACATAAGCGGGCTTGATCATCTCGAGATACCAGCTTGAGAACTCGTCCCAGAAGAGTTTATAGACTGTCATCAGGGCTTCGCTCAGGCGATACTTGGAGAAGTCGTCGGCCAGTTCCTCGGCAGCGAGGCGCAACTTGGCTGCGAACCAGCCAGCAGCAAGCTTTGCGGCCTCGGGCTGCTCGCCATCGGCCACCTGCCATCCCTTGACGAGGCGGAAGGCATTCCAAATCTTATTGTTGAAGTTACGGCCTTGTTCGCAGAGGCTTTCGTCGAAGAGGATGTCGTTGCCGGCAGGGGCGCTGAGCATCATGCCCATGCGCACGCCGTCGGCACCAAAGCGTTCGATGAGGTCGAGCGGGTCGGGGCTGTTGCCGAGGCTCTTCGACATCTTGCGGCCGAGCTTGTCGCGCACGATGCCCGTGAAATAGACGTGGCGGAAAGGCATCTTCTTCTCATACTCGTAGCCGGCCATGATCATGCGGGCCACCCAGAAGAAGATGATGTCGGGGCCAGTGACGAGGTCGGCCGTGGGATAGTAGTAGCTGATCTCTTCGTTGCCGGGATTGCGGATGCCGTCGAAGAGGCTGATGGGCCAGAGCCACGAGCTGAACCAAGTGTCGAGGGCGTCTTCGTCCTGACGCAGGTCGGCAAGCTGCAAATCGGCGTTGCCGCTCTTCTCGCGGGCAAGAGTTAATGCTTCTTCTTCGTTCTCGGCTACGACGAAGCCTCCCGTGGGCAGGTACCAGGCCGGAATGCGGTGGCCCCACCACAGCTGGCGCGAGATGCACCAGTCCTTGATGTTTTCGAGCCAGTGGCGGTAGGTGTTCTTGTACTTGGCGGGATAGAACTGGATGTCGTCGTTCATGACGGGGTCGAGAGCGATGTCGGCCATGTGCTGCATCTTCAGGAACCACTGCATGGAGAGCTTGGGCTCGATGGGCACGCCAGTGCGCTCGGAGCAACCAATCTTGTTGTCGTAGTCCTCGATTTTCTCCATGAGGCCGGCGGCCACCATGTCCTCGGCAATCTGCTTGCGGCAAGCGAAACGTTCCATGCCGACGTACTTCTCTAAGCCGATGACGTAATCGTTGGACACCTTTGTTTCGGCCAGCGACTTCTGCTGGGCGGTGGCGATGCGGTCGCTGAGGGTGGCGTCGTCGTTGAAGATGTCGATGGCTTCGAGGTTGTACTTCTCGCCAAGCATATAGTCGTTGACGTCGTGGGCGGGCGTCACTTTCAGACAGCCTGTACCGAACTCTATGTCAACATATTCATCCTCAATGACGGGAATGACGCGCCCTACGACGGGCACGATGACCTTCCTGCCTTTGAGCCACTGGTTCTTCGGGTCCTTGGGGTTGATGCACATGGCCACGTCGCCCATGATGGTCTCGGGACGTGTGGTGGCAACGACGGCGTAATAGCCGCGGTCATCATGATGCACCACATTTCCATCGTCCTCAGCAACGCTGACGGGCGCGCTGTCGGCCAGATAATATTTCATGTAGTAGAGCTTCGTGTGCTCTTCCTTGTAGATGACTTCTTCGTCAGAGAGGGCGGTCAGGGCCTTGGGGTCCCAGTTGACCATTCGCACGCCGCGGTAGATGAGGCCTTTGCGATAGAGGTCTACGAACACCTTGATGACGCTCTCGGAGCGAGGGCCGTCCATGGTGAAGGCGGTGCGGTCCCAGTCGCAGGAGCAGCCGAGCTTGCGCAGCTGCTTCAGGATGATGCCTCCGTGCTCCTCGGTCCATGCCCATGCGTGCTTGAGGAACTCCTCGCGGGTGAGGTCGGCCTTCTTGATGCCTTGCTCGGCCAGGCGGTTGACGACCTTAGCCTCCGTGGCGATGCTGGCATGGTCGGTGCCAGGTACCCAGCAGGCATTCTTGCCCTCCATGCGAGCGTGGCGAACGAGGATGTCCTGGATGGTCTCGTTCAGCACGTGGCCCATGTGGAGCACGCCCGTCACGTTGGGAGGCGGAATGACCACGGTATAAGGCTCGCGGCCGTCGGGCTTAGAGCTGAACAACTTATTGTCTAACCAATATTGGTACCATTTCCCCTCGACGTCGGAGGGGGAGTACTTACTGCTTATTTCCATATTATTTTTCTTGTTTTTTTGCTTCTTCCCAAATTAGATCCATCTCGTCGAGGGTCATCTCGGTGAGGGGCTTGCCGATGCGAATACTATGCTCCTCGAGATAGGTGAAGCGGCGGATGAACTTGCGGTTGGTCATCTCGAGCGCATTGTCAGGGTTGAGTTTGTAGAGACGTCCTGCGTTGATGACGGAGAAGATGAAGTCGCCCAGTTCGCCAGTTGCCTTGCGCTTGTTCTCCTCGCTGTTCTCTTGGCTGAGGGCCTCGAGCTCCGTTTCCAGTTCTCCCAGTTCCTCACGCACCTTGTCCCAGACCTGCTCGCGGCGGTCCCAGTCGAAACCTACGCCGCGGGCTTTGTCCTGAATGCGATAGGCCTTGATGAGCGAGGGCAGGGCATCGGGCACGCCGCTGAGGACGCGCTTGTTGCCGCCTTTTTCCTTCACCTTCAGCTGCTCCCAGTTCTTGAGCACTTGGTCCACCGTCACCTCGCCCTTTTCGATACGTTCTGCATCAGGGCCATAGACGTGCGGATGGCGATAGATGAGTTTGTCGCAGAGTTTGTTGCAGACGTCGGCGATGTCGAAGTCGCCGGTCTCGCTGCCTATGCGAGCATAGAAGACGATGTGGAGCAGCACGTCGCCCAGTTCCTTACAGATCTCTGTCTTATCATCTCGGATGAGGGCGTCGGCCAGCTCGTAGGTCTCCTCGATGGTATTCGGGCGCAGGCTCTCGTTGGTCTGCTTGCGGTCCCACGGACATTTCGTCCGCAGGTCGTCCATGACATCGAGGAGTCGGCCAAAAGCCGCTAATTTTTCTTCTCTTGTATGCATTCGTACTTGATTTTCGGCGCAAAGGTAATAATAATAAGCGAAAAAGGAGAAAGGAAAACTGAAAAATGAGAATTGACTTCGCACTTTTTGACATAGAAAGGGCCTGAGGAGCCCGTTTGTCATCGCACTCTTTCCGCCGACGGCCTCTCGTTGTGCTGTATGGGGGATGAGATGGGGCAAAAAAGAAGCAGACCTGCCTCGGCAGGTCTGCTATTGTCATGGGTCGCATTTCAAGGTCAGCTGTACCATATTGTGGCGTTGCTCGATGATTCGTAGTAGCGATCATAGTCGTCATTCAGGTAGTTGTCGAGCTCGTATTCCTCCTGAAAGTGCATTTTCTTTTTCGGTTTCATAGGCGAGTCCTCCAGTAGTTAAGTAAAACAATAGTTAGTGGTTTTGCACGACAAAGATAGGTAAAAAGTGGGAAGCGGCAAATAGTATTCAACTGCTTTTAGCCGATTTTAACGATTTTTGCATCAAAAAGTGCGAATTTAAAGTGTAGGATAGACAATCGCTGAGGCCTTTATTGATGAATGACGGACCTTTTAATGAGGAATCTTTTAATGACGAATGACGAGTGACGAATAAAAGGCAGCGTCCTCTAATGACGAATAAAATATACCATTATAGAGCACATAGGACACAGGTAACTTTTATTCGTCACTCGTCATTCGTCATTTGTCATTAATACTATTGTCATTCATCATTCATCAGTGGCGATTACATTCGAGGGTGTCTCACTTTTTTTGCTAAACGTCTCTTATACGTTCGAAAATCTATGACGGAAAGCGTCTATGTACGCAAAAAAATGTATCTTTGCGACGATTTTACAGAAAACTAAAGCCAAACTAAAGCCAAAGAATGATGAATAGATTCTTGTCCTTAGCCTTATTGTTCGCCTGTTCGCTCACGTCGTCTGCCAAGGTACGGTTGCCGCAAATGTTTCAGTCGGGCATGGTCGTCCAGCGCGGTTGTTCCATTCCTGTTTGGGGGCAGGCTGATAGCGGCGAACGTGTCGTAGTCAGTTTCCGCAAGAAGAGCTACGAGACCTTTGCCGATGCCAACGGGCATTGGCGACTGGAGCTGCCGCAGCAGAAAGCAGGCGGTCCCTATCGGATGGCTGTCAACGACGTCGTGTTGGACAGCGTTTTCGTAGGGGATGTCTGGCTCTGTTCGGGGCAGTCGAACATTGATGTCACCGTGGAGCGAGTCTACCCGCAGTACACCCACGTGATTGACGACTATGCCAACGACCACATTCGCCTGCTGCGCGTCCTGACCGACACCGACACGCACGGCCCCAAGAGCAACATCAAGCAGACGTCGTGGCGCGCGCTCAACCGCGATAATGCCTGGACGTTCTCGGCCGTAGGCTATTTCCTCGGACGGGAGATGTTCAGGCGGGCGGGCGTTCCGCAGGGCATCATCGTCAACAGCTTGGGGGGCTCGCCTATCCAGGCATGGCTGGCGGCCGACACCATCCGCAACCACTTCCCCGCCGACTACCAACGGCTGGTCTACTATCAGGACGACGACGTCGTGCGTGCCCTGCAAACCGCCAACCAGCAAGCCAGCAATCGCTGGCAACGGCAGATGGACGAGTACGACCCCGGTCTGCTCCAAGGCTATGCTCAGCCCGATTTCGATGACCATGCCTGGCGCGAGGTCCGGCAGTACGACAACATCACGGGCAGACCTCAATACGTAGGCTCGTTCTGGGCACGCCAGCAAGTGGACATTGACGCCGCTCATGCGGGCCGTCCGGCTCGCCTGTTGCTCGGTACGTTGTTCGACATGGACTATACTTATTTGAACGGGCGCGAGGTTGGGCGGACTTATTACCAGTATCCACCGCGACGCTACGATATTCCGGCCGGAGTCTTACGCGAAGGAGCAAACACCTTGGCCGTGCGCTTTGTAACGAAGGGCGGCAATCCTCATTTCATCAAGGAGAAGCCTTACAAGCTCGTTTTCGACGATGGCTCAGAGCTGCCTCTGTCTGACCGTTGGCGTGTCAGCGAAGGTGCTCCCATGCCCCGCTGTCCGCAGGCGGATATCTCCGTGCAGAACCTACCCTCCGTGCTCTATAACGCGATGCTGTGCCCCCTGGCGCCTTATCCATTGGCAGGCGTCGTCTGGTATCAAGGCGAATCGAACACCGGCGACGGTGCCATCTACGAGCAGATGCTGACGCAACTCATCACGGGCTGGCGGCAACTGTGGCAAGCGCCTGAGATGCCTTTTGTGGTCGTGCAGCTGGCCAATTTCATGGAGCCGTCGGCTCAGCCGCAGGAATCAGGGTGGTCGCTCGTTCGCGAAGCCCAGCGCCTGGCTGCCAAGCACGTTCCGCAAACTGCTCTGGCCGTGACCATAGACCTCGGCGAGACGGTGGACATCCATCCGTTGCGCAAGCGTGAGGTTGCCGAGCGCGTGGCGCTTGCCTTCGACCATCTGAAATGGAATCCGCGTACTCAACTCTCGCCCGAAGTGACCTCGGCCACTGCAGACGGCACCGTCGTCACGCTGACCCTTGACCAAGCGTTGGCACAGGAAGGCGAGTTCTATGAGTTCGAAGTCGCAGGTGCCGATGGCCGCTTCGTCAATGCGCAAGCGTCGGGCAGCGGTCGCAGCCTACGCCTCACTTCGGGCGTCAGCCAACCTCGCCGCGTCAGGTATGCGTGGAAGAATAATCCTATCAAGGCCAATGTCTATGGCCTGAACGGACTGCCGATGTCGCCCTTTCAGATGGAGGTGGGGAAGTGAGCCTTGCCTTTGCCTAAGGCTTTCTCTTTGCGGCTGAACGTGGAGAGAAAGCGCGAGAGCTGAGTCGCGTGGACTCAGCTCTCAATGTTTCGGCGTATTTTGGTCAGGTAAGCCGTCATGGCCGCCTCGTCGCGGTCGTCGATGATCTGGATGAGCTGTTTCAGCTCCGAGCGTATCATCTCCACTTTGGGCTTCGTGTGCGGGTTGAAGAGGATTTCGCGCAGGAGCGTGTCGTCCTCCGAGAGCACGCCTCGCGCAATCTTCATATGCCGCTTGAAGGTCGTTCCCGGCGTGTCCTGGTGTTTCATGACGGCCGAGAAGACGAAAGTCGAGACGAAGGGAATGGAGAGCGAGTAGGACATCGTCTCGTCGTGCTCGGCAAACGAGAGTTCCTTCAGGTTGAGGCCGAGACGCGTGTAGAGGTCGCGGAAGAAGATGCGGCCCATATAATCGCCCTCGTTGATGAGGATGGCGTTCTCGCGCGAGAGGTCGCCGAGGTTGGCGAAGGTGGGGCCGAACATAGGATGCGACGAGGCGTAGCGATGGCCGGTCGACTCGTAGTATTCCTTGAAGCCCGTCTTGACGCTGCTGATGTCCGAGAGGACGCAGTCGCGCCCGATGTGAGGCAGCAGCTCGTCGAAGACGGTGAGCGTGTACTTCAGCGAGACAGCGTTGATGACGAACTCAGGGTTGAAGGCGTCGACCTCGTCGAGCGAGGTGAACCGCTGCGTATTGTAGAGGAAGCGCATGCGCTGAGGGTCGTTGTCGTAGACCGCCACTTCATGATCGAAGGAGAGCAGGTCGGTGAAGAACGATCCCATCTTGCCAGCGCCGAGGATGAGGATTCGCATAGTTGGGAACTGTTTTTATTTGTTCATGACTTCAATCTGCTGACGGACGCTCTCGCTGTGGATGGCCTCGTAGACCTTTTTGACGAAGTCCGGATTCATGCCGCAGAGGGCTCCCTGAGCTCCTCGCTTGTCGAGGATTTCGCTGTAGCGTGTAGTCTGCACGACAGTCATATTATGCAGTTTCTTGTACTCCGCAATCTCGCGGCTGATGCGCATGCGCTTGGTCAGCAAGTCCATCAGCGCGTTGTCCAGTTCGTCAATTTGCTTGCGCAGTTGGCTGATACTCTCGGTAGCCTCTACGCTGTCGCGGATGACGAGCCGGTCGAGGATGAAGTCGAGCACCTCGGGCAGCACCTGCTGCTTGGCATCGCTCCAGGCGCAGTCGGGGTTGCAGTGGCTCTCGATCATCAGTCCGTCGAAGCCCAGGTCCATGGCCTGCTGGGAGATGGGCGCGATTAGGTCGCGTCGGCCGCCCATGTGACTGGGGTCCGTGATGATGGGCAGGGCGGGGAAGCGGCGCTTCAGCTCGATGGGCAGGTGCCACATCGGCGGGTTGCGGTAGAGCTTCTGGTCTACGCTCGAGAAGCCTCGATGGATGGCTCCGAGTCGGCGAATGCCGGCATTGTTGATGCGCTGCAAGGCACCCGTCCACAGCTCGATGTCGGGGTTCACGGGGTTCTTGACGAAGACGGGCACGTCCACGCCTCGGAGGGCGTCGGCGATGGCCTGGACGGAGAAGGGGTTGGCGCTCGTGCGCGCTCCTATCCACAGGATGTCAACGCCCGCTGCCAGCGCCGCTTCCACGTGTTCGGGCGTGGCTACTTCCGTGGCGGTGAGCATCCCGGTCTCGGCCTTGACGCGCTGCAGCCAGGGCAGGGCGGGCTTGCCCTTGCCTTCGAAGCCTCCGGGCTTCGTGCGGGGCTTCCAAACGCCGGCACGGAAGATCTTGATGCCGTTGTCCGCCAGCTGGCGGGCGGTTTCCATGACCTGCTCCTCGGTTTCGGCCGAGCAGGGGCCGGCAATCACCAACGGGCGTTGCTGTTCAATACCGGGGAGGGAGAGAGGTGATAATTCTAATTCGAAATCCATATCTTTTCATTGTTTAGTGTTTAGCGTTTCATGCAGCGAGCCCTGAAGATGATTCCGTTCGCCGGCCAGAGGCTCGTGAGCCGATGCTTAGTCCTTCAGCTTCAGGCTCGAGATTCGGCGCAGCGCCTCGCGCATCCGTTCGTCTTTGGCGCAGAGCGAGATGCGGACGTAGCGGTTGCCGTTGCTTCCGAAGATGAAGCCGGGCGCGATGAAGACGCGTGCCTCGTGAAGGACGCGCTCCGTGAGGTCCTCGACGTTGGCAGTCGAGTCGGGTATGCGCCCCCAGAGGAACATGCCCGTCTGCGTCGCGTCGAAGGTGCATCCCAGCGCCGTCATAATCTGCTCGGCGATGGCGCGGCGCGTCGCGTAGACGCGCACGTTGGCCTGCTCGTGCCACGCGTCCTCATTGTTCGTGAGCGCCTCGGCGGCTGCTAATTGCAGCGCGCGGAAGGTGCCGCTGTCGATGTTGGTCTTCACCTTCAGAATCCAGCGGATGAACTCGGCATTCGTCGAGAGCATGCCTACGCGCCAGCCAGGCATGTTATGGCTCTTCGACATCGAGTTGAACTCGATGCAGCACTCCTTGGCACCAGCCACTTGGAGTATGCTGAGTCGTTCTCCGTCGTTGAGGATGAAGCTGTAGGGGTTGTCGTTGACGACGACGATGCCGTGCTCCTGTGCGAAGGCCACCAGCCGCTCGTAAGTCTCCCGACGTGCGCGTGCACCTGTCGGCATGTGCGGGTAGTTGGTCCACATGAGCTTGACGCGCGAGAGGTCCATCCGTTCCAGCTGCTCGAAGTCCGGTTGCCAGCCTCCAGCCTCCGTCAGGTCGTAGTTCACCACTTCCGCACCCAGCAGGCGCGAGAGGGCCGTATAGGTCGGATAGCCGGGATTGGGCACGAGCACCTGCTCGCCGGGGTTGACGAAGGCCAGGGTCACGTGTAAGATACCTTCTTTCGAACCGATGAGGGGTTGAATCTCGGTCTGCGGCTCGAGCGTGACGCCGTACCAGCGCTTGTAGAAAGCGGCCATGGCCTGCTTCAGTTCGGGCGTGCCTACGGTGGGCTGATAGCCGTGGCCGTCGGGTTTGCGCGCTTCGTCGCAGAGCACTTGGATGGTGCGCTCCGACGGTGGCATGTCGGGGCTGCCGATAGCCAGCGAGATGATATCCCGCCCCTCGGCATTCAGTTGAGCCACTTCCTTCAGCTTGCGCGAGAAGTAGTACTCCTGTACGTCGGCCAGTCGGTCGGCAGGCTTAAATGCTTTCTTTTCCATGCTTGTATTCTCCAAGGATTTTCAGGTCAGAAGTCAGTGGTCGAATGGCGTCGATGCCTTGCGAGTAGCGCGTGTAGTCGTTGAACTGGACGTCGACGTAGAACAGGTATTCCCATTCGCGGCCGATGATGGGCAGCGACTGGATCTTCGTCAGGTTCAACTTGTAGAACGAGAGGATGGAGAGCACCTGCGAGAGCGAGCCCTCCTCGTGAGGCAGCGCGAAGACGATACTGGCCTTGTCTGTCGTGAGTATATTTCTTAGTAGATTCGCGCGCGCAGGCGAAGCGATGACCAGGAAGCGCGTGAAGTTGTGTTTGTTCGTTTCAATGCCTTGCTCCAGGACCTTGAGGCCGTACATCTGGGCGAGGGCTGCCGAGCCGATGGCCGCGTGATGGTGCATCTGTCCCTGGGCGATGGTGCGTGCAGCGCCAGCCGTGTCCGTGGCCTCGACCACTTTCAGCGTGGGGTGCTGCCCGAGGAAGTCGCGGCACTGCATCAGCGCCACCGGGTGGGAGTGGACCTCTTGGATGTCGTCCCAGTCGTCGTCGGGCAGACAGAGCAGCGAATGTTTGATGCGCAGCTTGTGCTCGCCCACAATCGTGGCGCCCGATTCGCGCAGCAGCTCGTAGTTATGCAGCAGCGAACCGGCGATCGTGTTCTCGATGGCCACGAAGCCGATGGCCGTCGGGTCGTCACGGAGCGTGGCGAACACCTGCTCGAAGGTGGAGCAGCAGATAAGACCTATCTCCTCGTCCTCGAAGAACTGATGGGCAGCGATATCGTGGAAGCTGCCCTCTATGCCTTGGATCGCAATGCGTTTCATTTCTCTTGCTTTTAACGATTAGCTCAAAAAGAAATCCCGCTTCTGGAGTGAAGCGGGACCCTTGATTACTATTTTCAATTTCAATTTTCCAATTTCAAATTGACGCACGGCCTGCCGCTTCACCTCTGCTGGGTAAAGTAAAAGTAAAACCAATAATATGCGTTCAAGTGTTGCATGGATGTCTTGTTCTTGTTTTGACGCCGCAAAAGTATATATTTTCTGTGATACCGCCAAATAAAATATCATTTTTTCATTAAAAACCTCCAAAAACTATCCTTTTGTACAGATAATAGTCGTGGCAGCAGACCCAATGAGCCAGGAAGTGAACCCATGCGGGGCCTGAGAAATGGACAATGGAAAATGGACAATGGAAAATGGACAATGGAAGATGGACTATGGAACATGAATCGCTCGGCCCAAAGCGACGCTTCTTGAGGTATCAAGCGTCACCCTTCGGGATGCCGAGCGATTCATTGTCCATTTTCCATTGTCCATTATTAATTGAAGAGTCCCTGCGAAACCTCCGACGGCAAATAATCGCCGTTTTTCATTATTTCAACAATGCCTTTCTTACTTTTCTTCGCTTTCAGCCGAAAAAAAAGATTCATTTTTTTTGCACGTTGGTCGAATTGCACTAAATTTGCAACCGAAGACTTACAAAGAAACCTTTTTTCCCACCTTAACCTACGCGCCTATGTACGACCATTTTTCCGAGCAAGCGCTCACAGGCTTGCACCGTTATAGGAACGTGAAGTTCAGCCCGCCCCCCGCCCGGTGAAGCCTTCGTCTTACCTTAACCTCATTGAAAGATAGAAGGACTTCAAGGACCTAAGGATTTAACCTCATAACCTCATATTTATGGCTGAACAACAACTACCAACCATCGAAGAGGTCTTCTCTTGGATGCGAAAGCTTTATGATGAAAGCTACTCCGGCCTGACCAGGCTGGAGCGAAACGAGCAGCACATGTACGGCACGATGGTGACCACTCCTTCCGACAAGAAGTTCATCGTGCGCATGCTCGACGAGACGAGCCAGATCCGCGACCGCCAGAAGCTGGCTGTGCGCGTGAAGGAGCTCATCGACCAGTACGGGATTCCCAAGTTCCTCGACCCCATGGACCACGCCCTCTTCTGGATGTACCAGAAGTTTGCCTACACGCCCCTCTTCAACTGGGCCGCAGTGCCTATCATCAAGTGGCGACTGCGCCGCGACACCAGCCGCGTCATCATCAACGCCGCGCGCCCAAGCCTCACCGAGCACCTCGCCACGCGCTTCGACCAGCACATCGGGCAGAACGTCAACCTGCTCGGAGAAGTCGTGCTCGGCAATGAGGAGGCCGACAAGCGCTACCATTCTTACCTCGAGGCCCTGAAAGAGCCCGACATCAACTACATCTCGGTCAAGATCTCCGGCATCTACGCCCAGACCCACGCCCTCAACTACAAGGAGTGCTTCCCCGAGCTGATGCGCCGCATGTCCGAGCTCTATCAGACGGCCATCGACCACCCCTACACCGACGCCGCCGGCGTGACCAAGCCCAAGTTTATCAACCTCGACATGGAGGAGTACAAGGACGCCCACCTGACCATGAAGCTCTTCAAGGACGTTCTCTCGCTGCCCCAGTTCAAGAACTACGAGGCCGGCATCGTCGTGCAGGCCTACCTGCCCGACGCCTGGGGCTTCCAGACCGAGCTGCTGGAGTTCGCCCGCAAGCGCGTCGACGAGGGCGGCTCGCCCATCAAGATGCGCATCGTCAAAGGCTGCAACCTCGACATGGAGAACATCGTCAGCGACCTTCGCAACTGGCCCAACCCCGTGCGCCGGAGCAAGACCGAGGTCGACGCTAACTACCTCCACATCATCGAGCGCGGACTCAAGCCCGAGAACGCCCGCGTACTCCACATTGGAATGGCGTCCCACAACCTCTTCACCATCTCCTACGCCTATCTGCTTACCCAGATGTACCAGACGCCCAAGGACTGCTTCTGCTTCGAGATGCTCGAGGGCATGGCCAACCACGTCTGGCGCGCACAGCGCAAACTCGGCAACCACGTCATCCTCTACACACCCGTCGTCAAGAAGGAGAACTTCCTCAACGCCATCAGCTACCTCGTGCGGCGCATGGACGAGAACACGGCCCCCGACAACTTCCTCACCCACTCCTTCACCCTCCGGCCCGATACCCCCGAGTGGCACAACCTGCAGCAGCAGTTCATCGAGGCCTACAACATGAAGGACCACCTCGACCATACGCCCACCCGCACCCAGGACCGCAACCGCCCCTACGAGGCCAAGGGACGTCAGACCGCCTTCAGCCACGAGCCCGACACCGACTTCGACCGCTTCTGCAACCAGCAGTGGGTCGAGAAAATCCTGAGCGGCAACCTCGAGGCTGCACCTGCCGCCGACGCCGCTGCCGACGGCTCGCTGTGGGCCGTCGCCGACCGCCTGGGACAGCTGCGTGGCGAGCTCACCGGACTGATCTGCAAGACCTTGAACAAGACCATTGAGGAAGCCGACGGCGAGGTGACGGCTGCGATGGATGCCTGCCGGTACTACGCGTTGCAGGCTGAGGAACTCCGCCGCTTGTCCGACCTCAGCTTCACGCCCCATGGCCCGGTCGAGGTGACCGCTTCGTGGAACGCACCCTGTGCAGCCACCGCGGACGCCGTTGCCGCAGCCTTCGCAGCCGGTTGCCGTTGCACGGTGACGGCCGAGGCTGCCGTCCGCGCCGTTGTCGAGCGCCTGATCCGTGCCTTCCATGAGGCTGGCGTGGCCCCTGAGGCGCTGATGCTGGAACAGGCTGCGACCACTTCGGAGCACAAAGGCTACAAGAACACCATCATCCTCACGGCCAAGGGCGACCGCGACCACGCCATCATGAACGCCTGCCACTCCGCTTTCGTCGGTGCCGGACAGAAGGGAGCCTCGTGCTCGCTGCTGCTCGTGGAGCGCTCCGTGTTCGACGACGGCGAGTTCTTCACGAAGCTCAAGGACTGCGCCTCCTCCCTCATGTGCGGACCGATTGAGAACACCGGCAATGTCGTCGGCCCCATGATCAGCACCGGGGGCGAACGCCTGCAGCGCGCCCTCCAGCTGGACGAAGGCGAGCGCTGGCTCATCGCCCCCGAGTACGTCGATGCCGACCGCTGCATCCTGCGGCCCACGGTGAAGATACAGGACCCCGCACGCCCTAACTCCTACACCTTCCGCACACCCCTGCTCGCCCCGCTGCTCACCGTGGTGCCCTTCTTCACGCTCGAAGAGGCCGTCGCGATGGTCAACAGTCTTGACAGCGTAGCCGCAGGCCTCCAGTCGCTCGACGAGGAAGAGCAGCGCTACTGGAAGAACAACGTCCGCGTGGGCAACCTCTACATCAACCGCGGCATCACCGGCGCCGTCGTTGGCCGTCAGCCCTTCGGCGGCATGAAAGGTCTCGCCACAGGCGGCCCCAACCGCCTCCTCCACTACCTCGACGTCAGCGACGCCCCAGGCAGCACCACCGACTACCGCACCTCCTACGCCGATAGCTACGAGCTCGAGTTCCGCCATGCCCGCAACATCCAGCCCGCGATACGCGGCGAGCAGAACGTGTTCCGCTATCTGCCCCTCGCGGGCGGCATGGTCATGCGACTCTTCGGCGACGAGACGCCCGAGCAGGTCGAGATGGTGTGCCTGGCAGCGCGAACCGTCGGCACGCCCCTCACCGTGTCGGCCGACGACGCCAATGCGTTGCTCGACCGCGTACGTGGCCTCGGCGCGACGGCCATCAGCGAGAACTTTGACACCTTCTGCCAGCGCATCAAGCACTACGAGCGCGTCCGCACCATCTCGCGCCAAGTTCCCGACGTCGTCTTCCATGCTGCTGCCGACGCCAACAAGTACATCGCACAAGCGCTTCCCGTGCGCGACGGACGCATAGAACTCGTCCACTACATCAGGGAGCAGTCCATCTCCAACGAGTACCATCGCTACGGCTCCCAGATCGAAGTGCCTCCTGTGGAGTAGTCCGTCACGCCCCTACGCAGGAACGCAACGTGAAGCCTCTCCCCCGTCACCCTCTCCCGTCCGTGAGGGTGGGGGGAGAGGCTTTTGTTTTGGTCCACGGAGCCCTCATTCCCCTTCTTCGCGTTTTCTGAAGAATCGGTCCACGCGGTCCCAGTCTACGCGCACCACCTCTATCGGTGTGCCGTAGTCGGTGGCCATGGCTTTGCGTTCGTTCAAGTCGAAAGCGACGACAATCCTATCGTCCACCGTCACGCTGCAGGAATCCGTCGGCACCACGTCAAACAACTTCGTTCGATGGAATGGATCGGGGCGCATCCTGGAGCCGTCCATAGGGGCTATCTCCAGCAGACATTCCTCGTCGGCTTTCAGATGCCAAACGTAGCTGAGGGCGCCGATGCTGTCCTCCACCGTCTCCCTCACCGTCACCATCGCTGCCTGGCGATGCCTGCGGACATCGCATCTCTGATAGGCGACGATGCCTACGATGGCCATCATACATGCTACGCCACACACGAACGGTTGCAGGAGGCAGCCTAAGAACGCGCCCCTGAGGCGGTGGCGAACGAAACCATAGAACGGGATGATAAACGAAACCACTAGCAACACCGTTATCAGCATCGCAATCAGAATGTAGAAAACAAAGCCTTGCTCTATCATCGCGTGAAGGTTTAGTTAGAGGATAATGAGTGGGTGTACTGTATGGCGAGCATGGTTAAGTCATCACCCTGTTCGGTGTCGCCCATATACAGGTGGACTGAAGACGCCATGGCCTCAATGAGCGGCTGCGGCTTATTGATGGTGAGCCTTGCCACTTGTAGCATGCGCTCTAATCCGAACTGACGGTGGTTGTTGTCCTCGGCTTCGTTGAGGCCGTCGGTATAGAGAAACACGCTGTCGCCTTTGTTCATCTGGTGGTGTTGCACTGTGAACTGCCAACCTGGCATCACGCCTGCTGGGATGCTGGAGTCGCACGTCAGTTTGCTGGCCTCGTTGCCCGTCACCATCAGTGGCGGATTGTGGCCGGCATTGGTGTAACTCAGGCAGCCTGATGTGAGGTCGAGCACGCCAAGGAAGATGGTTACGAACATGCCGGTATCGTTGTTGCCACAAAGTGCCTCGTTCAAAGCCAAGGCACTGCTACTGCCAGCGTCCAATCGATTCCCATCAGAGGCAGGTAAAACAGATAGTTTTCCACGCGGTTCACACGCATCACCTTGTCGGTTTCAGAGTAGCTCTTTTGGCCCTCCATCATATGTTGTATGGCCTCTTTGGCCAGGCCTCTTGTGTCGGCATCCTTGATATGAACGAAGAAGTTTCCTTTCAGAATGCGGCGATGGTCGGGGTGTGTGATATAGGTACCGTCGTGCGCGAGTACGTAACTAGTCGCTTCATCTGTCAATGAGATATACCAAGCGTTGCTTCTAAAGATACTGTCGAGGCTCTGTACCAGCCCTGTCATGAAGTCAAGTGATAGGTCGGCACCAAGAATGGCCACTACGCGCCCCTGCTCGTCGTGAATAGGCTGTAAGTAAGCCACGAGGGGCGTCTTGGCATCATGACCGTCGAAGAATGGTTGAGACCAGTAGGCCGAGTCAGCAGCCACAGCCTCGACGAACCATTTGGACCGTAGGTAGGTATCGTCGTAGCCTTCTATGGATCGCTTGTCGTTTTGCACGCTGTCCTCGTTCCATGCATAAGGGCAGAACGAACGGCCCCGTTGTGGGTAGTAGTTCTCAATAAAACTCACTCCACAACTGCGTATGCGAGGATTCTGTACGATGATACGTTCCATGATGCCCTGCAACTGCTCGGGTTGGTGCAGGTGGCGCTCCACGTCAGAGGTATTGTTGCGTACAGCTGTGCATTGGCCAACATGCCGGTGATGGTGCTTGCCGATGCCAGCATGTCCGCATGGTAGGCATCTGCGCTCATCTCCACCACGACTGATTTTGCCAACTTGTAGATGAGGTAACCCAAGGCGCTCATCATGATGAATAGCACCAACATCACCCATTGTGTCAGCCTGCGGGCAAATGAGCGGTTGTATTTCTTCCGGTTCATCTTGTTTACAATTGTTATGTAAGTTCGCTGTCAGACAACTCATTGGTCGGGTTTTGCCAGCGTTTGAGAGTAGGGTAGAACTGACGCAATCCCTCCTTGTACTCCTCCATACTGAGGTGCTGCCCGGTGTGCTTGTTGAATTCGCCCACAAACTGAGCACACATCTCCACCATCTCTTCCATTGTACAATCAGTCGTGAATGCACCATCCTTGAAGCAGTATTGGCAGTAATCCTCGTTCTTCGTCCCGTCGGCTTTCGTACCGAGGACGTCCTCCGTGAGCGGCATCCCACAACTCTGACAAAACTTCTGTGGCATAACTATCAGTTTATCGATGTTTTACTCTATCCTCAAAACTTATCAGCTCCAAAAACTTGCTGCAAAATTAATACATTTTGCTTGTTTCTGCAAGTTTTTGGGGTATTATGCGCGTATATGACGGCATAAAACACTTTTAGTCATACCTATTCCTACTTTGTTAATCTTTATGTCATCGCTGGTAGCAACGTAACGGCTTAACGTCGGGATCATCACAATGAGCATGATTACCATTTGTTTTTTTCATATCAATAACAATAGAGCAAGTAGGTGCTATGAAGCAGTAATATCTGCTCAACATGAACAATTTTGTGAAAAATTATGGTGTTGATAGAGTATTTTTAAATATTATCTCTCTTTTCTTTTGTGTGATAGAGATAAATGGCTACTTTTGCGCCGAAATTCTAAATATTTTAATATGAATCTGAAATCTGAACTTTTTCTCATGAGTCTCGCTACGCTTTTTGTAGCCTGTTCCAATACTGATGGACTTTTCGAAATGGCTCCCTCTGAGCCTTTGAACAACGAGGTCATGAGGTCTGCGCCCGACAAAGATTTGTTTGCGCGTCGCAATGGTGAGGCTCTGCTCACTGGAGCATATACCGACCCCACCGACTATAGTCACTACTACAACGACCCAGTCATAGCCGAGCATGCCAGCAAACTGATGTGTGTGGCTGACACCAATATGGCTGCCAGCCTTAATGGTGTGGAGATTACCGACAAGCATCTGGCTGAGCTAAAGAATTATGTGGAGGGCACAATCCTCTCTGCCGAGACGACTCAGTACGCTAAGATGATGGCCATTTTGAAGTGGATTCGCGCCAATATTAAATATGATTACAATGATCAGGATGCCTACAGCGTGTTCAAGAACCGAGTGGCCGTCTGCCAGGGCTACTCCAACCTGATGGTGGCCATGCTCCACACCCAAGGTATCAAAGCCACTGTGGCCACTGGCTTCCTTGCTAATACGGGTGGCCATGCTTGGGTCTATGCCCTGGCCGATGGCGTTTGGTATGTGGCTGACCCCACCAACCGTAACACCGTGTTCAAAATGGTGGCTAATTTGAGTCAATACAAGAACACGCTCCAACCTTGGAACATAGATATGCCCTTGGCTCAGGACGAGAGATTCGTCTATGACTTCCGCGATAAGCACTTCAATATACGCCAAGTAATCAGTAGCGATGAGCAGGTGAGCGTGCCTTTCGGAGCCCTTGGTTATCGCATCACTGCCTTCGACCCCATTGGAGGCATCAACGAGCATGTGCGCGAAATCTATCTAAGCCTGAACATCGCCAGCATCGGCGAGTATGTGAAAGGGTTGAAAACCCATGGTGCCAACCTGCAGGACATCTATGTGCTCAACGAGGAAAATCGCTCGATTAACGAGTATGACGGATGCGTGTATAGCATCAAATACAACAGTGCGACCAAGAAGACCACCTATCTGAAACTTCTCTACGTACCTGGTGGCAAATGCGAGATAGAGTTTGCTCCAATGGCCAAGATCACCAGCAAACTCATAGAGGATCTATCCAATGTGGAAGTCATCCGTTTCGATGAAGCCACGTTGACCTTCGAGGACTATGCCATTACTGGATGCCCAAGTCTGAAGGAGATTTACATCAACATGAATGCCAAGGTTAGCAGCAAGGCCTTCTACGATTTACCTGCCGACTGCCAGATTATCCGCTACGACCCACTCGAGACAGGCATTCGGCCTATTTATATGTAGGTTGTATTATAGGAGCATAGTAAGTTATTTCAACTGCTGCTGCAATCTTATTAAATCTATTATTAATGTCCGCTAAACGTTCAATGAATGTCGAACTGGATAGTGACACAGATAGAACTGACAGGTTCGAGAGAGGTCCTGGAAAAGATAGCAAAAGTCATCAATGACTGTAATGATGGTCCCGATCCTGACAATGGTTCTGACAATAATTGGGTCGGGAACATACTTGATTTGTTGCATATCAACACAAATAAATGGAATCCCCGAAGGACCTTTTGGCACCATGCTCATTTCAACAAGCATGGACATCTCGTTTTTGAAGAGCATAGCGCATGGGAAAGTTCAAAATGCGCCGAAGCACTCAAGCAAAGATTCCCGCAAGAGATTTCCGGAATCAACTATCATTATGAAGGATGGTATTGACACATTCTAAAGTGTGTGGCTCAGTAGTGATGCCTAAAAGATTGAAGTTGAAAATCCCCCGAACGCACGGCTTACCGTCAAATAATGGTTGGGTTCACCGTCTTGGCCGCCAATTGCAGCCATTATTTATTGCATTCAGCCCCAAGAATAGTCATGCCCGTAAGATATGAATCTTAGGGGGCATACATATATATATCTTGGGCTGAAGGTATATTCATGAAAGGTCTCACGTATATACGTAAAGGGTGGAACGTATATATGTGTACAAATCGTAGCGGCGAAAGGTTAGGAGTGGGGCTACTCTGCGTCAAAACCTTCCATGCCCTTTGCACCTTTCACTAATACGGCGAGATATTGTTCAGCTCTCCAATCTTGCCTTCTACGACGGGAGTGGTGAAGAGCGCCTGGAGGTCGTCGATGCTGACGTTGGCGGTCGGCGCGAAGTCGCGGGAACGCATATACTGGAGCACGCTGCGATAGAACGCCTCGCCCTCGGGGTAGACGGCTGCACGGTCTAAGTCGGCCATGACCACGAGCAGCTTACCCCTGCCCACGGCGAACTCAAAGACGAGCCCGAGCTTGTGGTTGCGCTCGATGTTGTCGATCACCTGCACGATGGGGCGGTAGGCGGCGGCCGTGTTGTCCAACATCATGGGGTGACTGTTCTTGACGACGGCCCACCACTGCCAGTTGGTGTGTTCCTCGGTGGGGAACTCGCGCAGCAGGGGGTGCTGCGGGTTGCACAGGATGCCAAGCGTGCCGGGCGAGACGGTGCGCTTGTTGTTCTCGGCCACGGTCTTGAACATACGATAGTTCCAATAGTCGGTCTGAAAGAGTCCGCCCACGCAGAGGTCGGTGCTGTCGGGCATGAGCAGCACGCGCTTACCTTGCTGCAGCAGGCGCCGGACGTCGTCGGTCAGTTGGCGGGCGATGACGACTTTGCGCTTTAGGCGGTCCAGGTCGTCGCGCACGGGATAGACCCAGAGGTCGTAGGTGTTGAGGTAGTCGGTGCCGTCGATAGCCAGCGTCAGTTGCACTTGTGTGGGTTCGGTGTAGACCGAGAGGTCGCAGTCGATCACGGCCGCGTCGATGAGGCCTTCGCCGTCGGGCAGAAAAGCTGTGCCGCCGTGCTGGCCGGCGCGCCAGCGGAGCGTCTTGCCGCGCAGGCTCTCGCCGCTGTAGTTGGCAATTTGTATCTTGGCACGCAGGTGCTCGTCGTTGGAGAAGCAGTACTTGTCGGCCACGAGCAGGGGCACAACGGGCGCGCACCACTGTCGCCACTGCTTCTCGGTGCAGAGTCCCTTGGTGGCCATGAAGGCGTCGAGGATGCCGACGTAGGCCGAGCCTTGTCCGGGATAGTCCTGGAGGTCGAGCAGCTGGAAACCTGCCATGTTGGGGGTGCGCAGGTCCATCTCGATGTCCTGCTTGTAGAGGCGCAGCGACCATTGCCCGCTGGCGCGGTGGAAGGCGTCGGCCTGGTCGAGCATGCCGGCCTGCTGGAGGCGCTGGCGGAAGGTTTCGAGGTTGCAGGGGGTGAGCACGCCGGTGTACTTCTGGATCTCGGCATAGTCGGGATAGGTCTGGAACTGGGCCGTCTCATGGGAGATGACGGGCACGGTGCTCAGCGAGCAGCCTTGCTCGAAGTTCATGCTGGCGTTGGGGTGGAAATGGTTGATCATGCCGCCGTCCTCGGCATCGGCAAACGAGAAGGAGCCGCGTGTGTGGGTGCCGTAGCGCCCCCATCCCTCGGCGCCGACGCGGCAGGTGGTGAAGTAGTCCATGCCGGGCTTGACGCCCTCGTAGCCGAGGTAGTAGTTGGAGCCGAAGGTGTAGAGCTTGTCGGGCGCTATGCGGCGGAAGTCGGTCACGAAGGCTGCCATCTGACTGACGTCGCCCCAGAGTTCGTTGCCGAGGGCAAACATGCGGAAGGAGGGGTGGTGGCCGTAGGTGCGCAGAATGAGCTCGCCCTCCTTGTGGAGGAAGGTCATCAACGTAGAGTCCTTAGCGTCGAAGTTGCCCCAGAAGGGCAGCTCAGGCTGCAGGATGATGCCAAGCTCGTCGGCGGCGACGAAAGCGGCTTCGGGTGGGCACCACGAGTGGAAACGGATGTGGTTGAGGCCGTAGGAATCGCACGTGCTGAGGTAGCGATGCCAGGAGTCGACGTCCATGGGCACATGCCCCGTCAACGGCCATACGCAGGCGTCGTGCTTGCCGCGTAGGAAGAGGCGATGGCCGTTGGCGTAAAAGTGGTGGCCTTCGATGTGGAAGTTGCGGAAGTTGGGGTGGATGTGGGTCGTGGGTGCCGGCTGGGGCAGCTGCGTCGTGAGGCAGATGTC
The DNA here is from genome assembly GCA_017429525.1 of Bacteroidaceae bacterium. Classification (GTDB taxonomy): domain Bacteria; phylum Bacteroidota; class Bacteroidia; order Bacteroidales; family Bacteroidaceae; genus Physcousia. Next base: position 53,599 of record JAFROT010000048.1, read on the forward strand.
GCCGATGATGCCGTTCCAATTGGTCTGCGTGTCCTCGGTGTAGGCATGGCTGTTGGCATAGAGTTGTGTGGGCACGCCGCTGGCGTTGTCGACCATGATGGCGAGCTGATGACGGCCGGGGGTGAGCAGGCGGGAGAGGTTGTAGAGCTGCGGCGTCGAGATGTTGTTGGCGGAGCCTGCGCGGCGCCCGTCGACGTAGACTTCAGAGGGCTTGGTGCGCTCCAGCTTCAGGTAGATGGTCTTGCCGCGCCAGTCGCGGGGTATCTCGACGGTGCGGCGGTACCATGCGCGTCCCTTGTAGGAATAGAGTCGCGAGAGATGGGAGGTCTCGCCCCGCCACTTGAGCGGGTCGCCCTTGCGGTTGGTGTCGGTGGTGCCGGGCAGCGCCACGGTCTCGCTCATCGGGGCGTCGGGGCGCAGGTTGCCTTGGCGGTCGAGGGCGAACTGCCATGTCCCGCTCAGGTCGATGCGCGGCTGTGGCAGCGCCATGCTGCTGATGCAGAGCAGCGCCAGCAGGATGAAGGATGTGCGTAGCTTGCTCATTCGTGAATGAGTTATTTTATAGCGATTATATCATTGCCTAATGGAGTGAAACGACATGAAGGACAATGGAACTTGCATTTGAGGGAGCTCGGATGTCTCCTGCTTGATGCGCTGCTCACTTGGCGGCGTCGCGCAGCTGTCGCTCGGCCCGCTCAATCATGTCGGCGGTGCCGGAACCGTCGCTGACGTACTTGACGACCATCTCGGCATAGTCGATGGCCTCGCGCAGCTTGGGCGACGGAGCCTGCTGTTGGCGCGCCTTGGCCAGCAGGGGCAGCAGGGCGTCGAGGTCCTCGAGTTCGGGCAGGTTGCCGGGGCGCATGGTGTTGAGGGCCGCGTTGAGCTCAGTGGTCATGGCGTCGAGGGCTTCCTGCGAATGGCTACGCTCGGCATCGTCGAAGAGGGCACGGGCGCGGTCGAACTGCTCCATCAGGCGGGCGTAGCCGTGCTTGGCCCAGGGGGCGTACTCGGGCACCTTCACGGTCAGCTGGTTCCACGCGTTCTGCGCGTCGCGACGGCTGCGGGCCAGCTGCATGGCTTCCTTCAGACGTGTGTCGTCGACGTCGGCGCCACCTTCGCCCTCGGCGACGGCCGCTACGGGCGTGCCGGGCAGGCGTAGGCGGAAGTAGTGGGTGACGTGGCGGTCGGCATCGTAGTCGGGAAGCCATTTTCCATCTACCATTTTCCATTTACCATTTACCTTTTCTCCCAGTCCATTGTCTGTATTCAATGGTCCATTGTCCATTGCTATCGTCGCTTGCTCCCATGTCTTGATGCCTTCGGCGGCCATCACGAGGGGGCCGTGCATGAGGGCGGCGCACCATGCGGGCTCGAAGCGCGTGCGAGGCTCGTTCTTGCCCGTTGCGGCGACTTCCATCTTGTCGGGGCCGAAGTCGAGGTGATCGGCGAAGGGCATGACGACCTCGATGCGGTCGGTGGCCGACCAGCGGCGCAGGGGGAGGGTGACGTAGCTGGAGGGCTGATAGTGGGTGGCTACGCTTTGTCCGTTGACGCGAATGTCGAAGCCCTCGGTGGCCCAGTAGGGCACGCGCAGCTTGACGGCGAACGGCTTCTTGGCCTTGGCGAAGCGGATGACGGAGCGCTCGGCGGGCCACTCGCACTCCTGCTGGATCGTGGCTTTCTTGGCCTCCCACTCAGCGGTCGTGGGCAGGTAGAGGGCTACCCAGAGCGTGTCGGCGCCCACGAAATAGGCGGCTTCCTGGTACTTGACGTGGTTCTCGACGCCGGTGCCGCCGCAGCAGGTCGACTGCGGAGTCTCGTTGCCCCAGGGCTTGGAGGCGTCGAGGCCGACGGCGTACTGGTAGAGCACGGCGTAGTGACGGGGATTGAGCGAGCCGATGATCTGGTTGTAGAGCACGCGCTCGTAGTAGTCCATATAGCTGGCGTCGTTGGGGCGGAAGCAGTTGAGGTCCTTGGTCAACTTGGCCAGGTTGTAGGCGCAGCACGTCTCGTTGAGCGTGGGCTCAGGGTAGGTGGAGCGGTCGCGCCAGTCGGTGCCAACGTTGGTGCACATGGAGAGGATCTGCGTATAGGGCTGTCGGAACATCTCGCCGTTGCCTACGCCGCCCATGGCGTAGCGGTAGCGCCCCTGGATCATGGTCCAGAAGTTCTGCGCGAGGTTGTAGTAGTAGGGGTTGGCATTGCCTCGGTAGGCGCGCAGGGCTCCCGTGACCATGGGGATATGCTGGTTGGCGTGGCGCGTGCGGATGGCGTCGACGTTCTTGGAGAGGGGCGTGAAGAAGGCAGGGCTGTCGAAGTAGGTGGCGGCCTCGAGCAGATGGGCGCGCTCGTCCTTGTCGCGCACCATCTCGGAGAGGCGTGCCAGCGACTCGGCCATGCCGCCTACCTCGCCGGCGATATACATGTTCCACATTTCGAAGCGATTGCCGGGACGCTGGCGGCGCTCCTCCTGCGAGCCCTGCTCCTGGACGAAGGTGCGGTAGTGGAGGCGGTTCCAGACCCACAGGCCCATGTCCTTGGCGATGAGGAGTGCCTTGCGGGCGATGGCCTTGTCGTCGATGTAGTTGGCGATGTCAATGAGTCCGGCCAACTGCTTGTGGACGCTATAGTAGGGCGCCCAGACCCACTGCTCGTTGTTGTAGGCGCGGTACATCTCGATGAGCACGCAATGCTGGGCGGGGATGGCGTTGAGGTAGCCGTAGCCGTAGTGGGCATAGTCCTGCTTGTAGCGGTCGAAGTCGGCCCACGTGCCTTTCAGCTGGCGCAGCTCGTCTTCGGGAGCGAGGTCGCGCGCCTCGCGATAGCGCCCCAGGGCCTTGTCGTAGACGAAGGTCCGCTCCTGGCAGGCGCGCAGCTCGTCGACCATCACGCGCAGATTCTCCTTCAGGCGCTGGCGCTTGGCCTGATCGGTGCAGGAGGCGTATGCCATGGCCATGGCGCTCATGTAGTGGCCGCTGCCGTGCCCTTTGAGCTTCGTCGTCGGCGAGTCCCATCCGTCGGCCTCGGGGTAGCCGTCGGTGGGCAGACCGTAGGTGTCGCGATAGTTGTAGAGCTGTTGGCGCACGTCGAGCGAGAGCAGTTGGTCGACATCCATGTCGCGGTTGTGGGTGAGGCGGTTCTGGCCGTTGATGCTGACGCGGTTCAGGGGGAGCGGCTCGGCAACGGGCTTGTTGGAGGGCGTGGCGTAAGGAGTGCTGACGACGCTGATGTGGGCGGTGACGGGATAGCCCATCGTGGTCGTGTTGTCGCCCGTGACGTAGCCACGGACATCGTAGGCGGTGCCTGCGGGCGTCTGCTTGGCGTCGGCCTGGGCCTGCTCGGTGGCGGGGGCGGCGTTCGTCCAGCGCACGCCGCGCAGCTCGCTAGTGCCGTCGGCGTAAGTGACCTTCAGCTGGAACGGCAGCCGCGGAGCGGTGCCCTCGGGGGTGGTGACGACGACGGGATCGACAGACTTGATTTCCTTGTAGATGAGTTGTGCATCGGTGGCTGTGGCAGTGGCCGATGCGAGCAGCAAAAAGGCAATGAATCGCTTCATAATTGTGTGAGTTTCTTAACAATTTGTTGCAAAGATAGTGCTTTCGTCCGAACTTTTATCAAAAAAGTTGAGGAAAATGACGAAAAAGCTGTAACTTTGTCGGCGAAAGCTATCACTTCACATAACCCTAAAGCAAATTCAAAACCTATGAAACGAATCCTGTTTGCAGTCCTGGCCCTCGGCTTGACGCTGACGGCACAGGCCAAAGACATCTTCGTCAACACGCCGAAGACTACCCTCATGCTGACGGCCAATGACGGTCAGACGCCCCGCATTCATTATTATGGATCGCGCATCACGCCTGCGCAGGGGCATGAGATCATCGATGCGATGAGCCTCAACTACGACGCCTATCCAGCTTTCGGGCGCGAGAGCTACGACGAGACGGCGCTCAGCGTGACGCACGCCGACGGCAACATGACGACCGAGCTCGCCATCACCGGCACGCGCACGGAGGGTGACCTGACCATTATCTCGATGAAGGACAAGAAATATGACTTCTACGTCGACCTTTACTATCGTGCCAACGACAAGAGCGATGTCATCGAGACGTGGACGGTGCTGCGCAACGGCGAGAAGAAGGCCGTGCGCCTGGAGCAGTACGCCAGCGGCGTGATGACTTTTCGCCAGGAGGGTGCCTGGCTGACGCATTTCCATGGCACTTGGGCTGCCGAGGGACAGATGACTGAGGAGCCGCTGACGCAGGGGCTGAAGACCATCGTCAGTCACGACGGCGTCCGTGCTGGCATGAACGATCGCGCCGAGGTGATGATCTCGCTCGACGGCAAGCCGCAGGAAAACAGCGGACGCGTCGTGGGCGCTGCGCTCTGCTGGACGGGCAACTACAAGCTGCGCCTGGAGACGCGTGGCAAGTACCGCCACACGCTCGTCGCCGGCATCGACGACCTGCATACCACCTACACGCTCAAGCCCGGCGAGTCGTTCCAGACGCCTGAGTTGGCGATGACCTACAGCACCGAGGGCAAGGGCGGCGTCAGCCGTGCCTTCCACCGTTGGGGCCGCGAGGGCAAGCTGCACAACGGCAAGGGTCTGCGCGAGATCCTGCTCAACTCCTGGGAGGGCGTCTACATGAACGTCAACCAGGAAGTGTGCGAACAGATGATGGACGGCATCCGCGAGCTGGGCGGCGAGCTCTTCGTCGTCGACGACGGTTGGTTCGGCCGTAAGTACCGCCGCACCAACGACTCGCAGGGCCTTGGTGACTGGCAGACTGACCTCGAGAAGCTGCCGGGCGGCGTGCCGGCCCTGCTGAAGGCTGCCGAGGACCGCGGCCTGAAGTTCGGAATATGGATTGAGCCCGAGATGACCAATTCCAAGAGCGAGCTCTACGAGAAGCACCCCGACTGGGTCGTGGCGCATCCCACGCGCGAGCTGGCCAAGGGACGCGGCGGCACGCAGCTCGTGCTGGATATGTCCAACCCAAAGGTGCAGGACTTCGTCGTGGGGATCGTCGACGACCTCGTCAAGGAGAACCCGCACCTCCACTATATCAAATGGGATTGTAACATGTCGATGAACAACTTCGGTAGTTCCTACCTGAGCGGCGACCGTCAGAGCCACCTCATCGTTGACTTCCACCGTGGCCTGCGCAGCGCTCTCGAGCGCATCCGCAAGGCTCATCCTGACCTCGTCATCCAGCTCTGTGCCAGCGGCGGCGGACGCGTCAACTGGGGCTTCATGCCTTACTTCGACGAGTTCTGGTGCTCTGACAACACCGATGCCCAGCAGCGCCTGTTCATCCAGTGGGGCACCAGCCATTTCTTCCCGACGATGGCCATGGCGCAGCACGTCAGCGCATCGCCCAACCACCAGACGGGGCGCGTCATTCCGCTCAAGTTCCGTTTTGACGTGGCTATGACAGGGCGCCTTGGCATGGAGATGAAGCCCAGCGACCTCAACGACCGCGAGTGTGAGTATGCCAAGAAGGCCGTGGCGTTCTACAAGGAGATCCGTCCTATCGTCCAGCTCGGCGATCAGTACCGCCTCCTCTCGCCCTACGAGGGCAACGGCTTCTGCAGCGAGATGTTCGTCAGCGAGGACAAGAGCGAGGCCGTATTCTTCTGCTACAAGTTCGAGAACTATGCCGACCTACATACACCCCGCTGGCACATGGCGGGCCTCGACCCCGACGCTACCTACCGCCTTACGGAGTTTGAGCCCTCCGAGCGGGCCCGCTATTTCGACGGCAAGACTTTCAGCGGCCGCTTCCTCATGGAGACGGGCCTCGACGCCTACCTCAGCCGCCAGTTCAGCAGCCGCGTCATCAGGCTGAAGAGAGAATGAGGTGGGAGAGAGAAAAGTGAAGACTGATAAGTGAAAAGCGAGAAACAAGAGTTTCCTGCAAGTTGTGGTATGCAGGCCTTGCAGGAAACTCTTGTTTCTCGCTTTTCACTTATCTGCTTTCTTTGTCAGTAAAATGGACAAATTGTCGCTAATGTAGACAAAATGTCACTGGTAATGAGTCGATTATGCGTGTCAATGCACGTTGGCACACCTCTTGCATAATAATGGGTGACACCGCAAGCGAGACGCAGACAGACAACGGAAGCGGACGCCGAGGCGATCAAAAACAAGAAAGTCTAACCATTAAACTAATAGGAGGTTTTAATCATGTTACCAGTTATGTTCAAAAACAGTTGGTTTCCTACAGTATTCGATGATTTCTTCAACAATGATTTCGTAACAACGCAGCGTACGGCACCGGCCGTCAACGTCAAGGTCGATGAGAACGCTTACACCATGGAGGTCGCTGCTCCTGGCCTGAAGAAAGAGTTCTGCCGCATCAGCATCAACGACGAAGGCAGCCTGAACGTAGCCATCGAGAACAAGTTCGAGCACAAGGAAGAGGACAAGAAGGAGCACTATCTGCGTCGTGAGTTCTCCTACACCAACTACCAGCAGGCCTACACGCTGCCTGACGACGTCGACAAGAATGGCATCTCGGCCAAGGTCGAGGACGGCGTTCTGACCATCGTACTGCCGAAGATGAAGAAGGAAGAAGTCAAGGTCTCGCGTCATATCGAGATTGCCTAATAGGCAACACTTGCTCGATTTCCCCGCAACGCCCACAGGGCATTCAGCGAGATAACCTTACTCCTTAAATCAGCCGAAGAGGATGTGCCTAATCACAGGCGCATCCTCTTCTTTTTGTTCAGGCAATGAAATCAATGATATGCCAGTTGACCCGCAAACAGCGGAAAGTCTTGTTTTGTGCCAACTGCGATATTATTGTCACAATATAATATTACCTATTTTTTACTTTCCACTCTTTCGCTTTTCACTCTTCCTGCGAGAGCAGGCAGCGCTCGAGGCTGTCGACCTCGTCGTCGGTGGTGGCCCAGCTGGTGACGAAGCGGCAGGCGGTATGAGCGTCGTCGACGGGTGCCCAGGGCTCGAAGCCTATGAATTGGCGCAGGCGCGGGAGGTCGTCGTCGGGAATGACGTAGAACTGCTGATTCGTGGGCGAGCCGATATAAGGCGCGTAGCCGAGGCGGTCGACGAAGAGGTGGCGCAAGCGCATGGCCAGACTGACGGCAGAGCGTCCGAGCGAGATGTAGAGTGGCCCGCCATCGGGAACGGGGCTGAACAGCGCCTCGAACTGCACGCCTACGACGCGGCTCTTGGCCAGGAGGGCGCCATGGCGCTTGATGCGACTGAGCATGTGAGAGGGCGCATCGCCTCGGGGGAAGACGACCGCCTCGCCACAGAGGGCTCCGCACTTGGTGCCGCCGACGTAGAAGATGTCCGAGAGGCGGGCGAGCAGCGGCAGGTCGATGTCGGCGCTGGCGGCAAGACCGTAGGCCAGGCGTGCACCGTCGACGTAGAGCGGAATCTCGTATTCGCGGCAGGTGTCGTGCAGCTCGCGCAACTCGTCGGCCGTATAGAGGGTGCCCAGTTCCGTCGGGAAGGTGATGTAGACCATTCCGGGACGAACCATATGCTCGGCAGTCTCGTCGGCGAAATAACCCTTCAGCCATTGGCGCAGGTCGCTGTTGCGGAGCTTGCCGTCGTGGTGGGGGAGGGCGATCACCTTATGTCCGGTGAACTCCACGGCGCCTGCCTCGTGGACGTTGATATGCGCCGTGTCGCAGCAGACGACGCCCTCGTAGGGCTGGAGCACGCAATCGATGATGGTGGCGTTGGTCTGCGTGCCGCCGGCGAGGAAGTAAACCTGCGCGTCGGCAGCCTGGCAAGCCTCGCGGATGAGTTGGCGGGCATGCTCGCTGTAGCGGTCGTCGCCATAGCTTTGCGAACGCTCGCCGTTGGTGGTGATGAGATGGCGAAGCACGGCGTCGTGGGCTCCGTTGTTGTAGTCGCTTTCGAGATGTATCAGGTCCATGATGTGAGTGTTTAGAGTTGAGCGTTTTAGGGCGTAGAGTTGAGTATTTGGCGCAGTAGGTGGGTTGCGTTCTGGTTGCGCGCCACGCCTGGCGTGATGCGGTAGGTGTAGGTGATCGAGTCGGCGAGTGAGATCTCGAAACAGAAAGCGTGGAAGCGGTCGGGCTTCTCATCGGCCATGCGCGAGAGCTCGAGGTCGTGGGTGGCGATGACTCCCGTGACGGGCAGCTGTGCGATGTGCTCCAGGAAGAGGCGCGAGCCGTTGAGCTTGTCGAGCGAGTTGGTGCCTTTGAGAATCTCGTCGAGGATGATGAGCGTGGGTAGGGGTGTGGTGCTGTCGGCGCCCGCGTGATCATGTCCTGTCCGTGGGCGTACGGCTTGCAGCAGCTGCCTGAGGCGCAGCAGCTCGGCGTTGAAGTAGGAGATGCCATGCGTCAGGTCGTCGGTCGTGCGCATGGACGTGAAGAGGGCAAAGCGGCTCAGCCTTAGCGTTTCGGCGAACACAGGCAGCCCTGCGCGGGCCAGCACGACATTGATGCCGATGGCCCTGAGGAAGGTGCTCTTGCCCGCCATGTTGGCGCCTGTGATGATGTAGTAGTGCTGGTCGGCAAGGCTGAAGTCGTTGCGCACGGCCTTGGCGCCTACGAAGGGATGCCAGAGGCCGAGAGCCTCTAGCGTGACGCTGCCGTCGTCCAGCCATTCGGCGTCGGTGGCCTGCGGCTCGTTGAAGCAGAACGTGCCCATCGAGACGAAGGCGTCGAATCGTCCTACGGCTTCGACCCACGAACTCATCTGCCCGACGTACCGCTCCTGCCACCGCAGGAAACGGCGTACGAGGAAATAGTCGCTCAGCGCAAACACGTTGAACACGATGAAGGCCAGGAAGTTGCCTCTGCGGTCGAGCGCATCGAGTATGGCCGTGAGCTCGCGGAAGCTGGCCTGGGCATTGTGGCCGTCAGCTGCGAGGTCGTCACGAAGGCTGACGAGCAGCTGACTGCTGAACTGACTCTCGGCAATCAGCCGTACGAGTCGCTGATAGCGCTCCAAGGCACTGCGAATGCCCGTGAGGACCTGCGTGGCCTGCCGGAGCGAGTGGCTACAGGCTAAGGTGACGAGGGTAAACTGCGCCGTCGCCCAGAGCATGAGCTGCCCCTCGGTGAGGCGGTCGAGCAGATAAGCTGCGAAGGCTGCGGCAAAGGCAATGATGGCCGTCCATGCCACCACCGACGACCATCTCGTCAGCGGCCAGCGCGCCACGCTGACGGCCTTGGCTGCGGCTACGACCTGCCCGACGCGCGTCTCGTCGATAGTGCCTTCGAGGCCGTAGGTGCAGAAGGCGGTGCGCAGCGGCTCGTTGTCGGCCAGTTCGCGGACTGCCTCGCGGCGACGGGCGATGACCTGCAGGGCGGGCGGTTCGGGCTCGCTGAGCATGGCGGCCAGCGCAGCCTCGCCTCCCGACGTGACGGCGCGGTTGATGCGTTGGAACAGGGAGGCCGTCCCGAAGAGGTCCAGGTCGACCGCGAACGGGTGCTGGTCGTCCACGAATTGTCGGCCGTCGGCAAAGGGCGAGTAGTCGCCGTCGAGGTAGGCTCTTTCGCGCTCATAGACATGCAGTCGCCGCTCGCAGTCGGCACGGCGCTGACTCATGCTCACGTCCTGCCAGCGGACAGCCAGGTAAGCCGCCAGCGCCACAGCCCCTGCGGCCAGCCATGTCCATGAACGGCCCCACAAGTCGGGGCCCCAGATGCTTGCCGCCACGCAGGCTGCCGCCGCGCCAAACAGCAGCAGCTCGGCCGTGACGAAGCGCTTGCCATAGCCTCGCAGGCGGGCCGTCTCGCTCTTCAGCGTTGCGATTTTCTCTCCGTAGAAAGCCTTCAGTGGCATGGACCGTGAACGTTGATGGATGCTAACGAGCCGGTGCCTCGGAGTGGCGGGGCATGCTTTTCATCCGTTCGTGCAGCTTGCGGTTGTCGCAGAGCATATTCCAAATGCCATCCTCCGAGAGTACGCCCCGCTTCAGGCCGTCGGGCAGGCGCCCCTCGCGGTCGGCGTCATAGTCTTGTTTCCAGAGGTCGCTGCCGTAGTAGTCGTCGAGCTCAGCTATCGCCTTCTGGGCAGCCTCGAAGTGGTCGAGGGCCGTTGTCAGTTCCCTGATAGCCGCCGAGGCGGTGTCGAGGTGACTTTCCATCAGGCGGATGCGTTCAATCTGTTCTGTCATAGGCTTTTGTTCTTTTAAAAGCGCACCTTTTCTCGCCATGGCAGAGTTTGGAGCAAGCTTCACTCTGCTCATCTGGCTCAGCGAAAACGTTCGCGGAAAGCGCACCTTTTCTTGCCATGGCAGAGCTTGAAGCAAGCTTCACTCTGCACATTTGGCTTAGCGAAAACGTTCATTTTTGCGTGCAAAGATACGCTTTTTCATGCAAACTCACGCGCGAAACACTATTTTTAACGCGCCTACCGATGGTTTTCGTTGATTTCTTCGTATCTTTGCGGCGCAAAACCATGTCTGTGCTCGCATGAAACAAGTTGTCCTCCTCTTCGCCCTCACCTTCTTCTGTCTGTCGTTTCATGCGCAGACGGGAGTCAGGAAAGTCTACGACGAAACCCTTAACCCTCTCCATCAGATTGACCAGGCCGTAGCCAAGGCCGATTCGGTGGGCAAGCGTGTCGTCTGCCAGGTGGGCGGCAATTGGTGCCCGTGGTGCTTGCGCCTTGCCGATTTCCTGGAGCGCGACGAGGCGCTGCGGCAGTTCGTCCTCGACAACTTCATCTACATCCACGTCAACTATCGCCCCGGTGCCCCGTCGGATGCGGCTAAGGCTGCGCAGGACTCCACGATGCTTGCGCGCTTAGGCGACCCGACGCACTTCGGCTATCCCGTCCTCGTCGTGCTTGGCGAGCAAGGGCGCGTCCTCCACATCCAGGAGACCGGCTGTCTCGAGAAGGAGAAGAGCTACGACCGCGACAAGCTCCTACAGTTCTTCCGCCGCTGGAAGAAGTGAGGCAGGACATTTAAGGCGAAAAATGGAGAATGAGGATGTGCCTGGCACACCCTCATTCCTTTTAGCCGTGCATTTCGCATCATCTCCTATCTCATAGCCTTAGTTATTAGCCAGCAATTCGTAGGGGATATCGTCGCAGAGCATAGAGCAGCCGGGAGTCTCGGGCTCAGGGTCAGCCACAGGTTCAGCCTGGGCTGTCATCACCTGTGGAACGGGCACGTGGACGATGCGCGTCTGGAAAATGGTGTCGTGGATCACTTCGCGGATGATGGCGGCCTCTCCCCCCGCGTCTCCTGCCAGGGATGGAGCGGATGCCAGCCCAGACTTGTTGCTATCTCCAGCAGCAGGAGTGATTGTTCCCTCCCTGGCAGGGGGCGCGGGAGGAGAGGCTGGGCTATGTCTGCCCGCCACAAAACCTATTATCAATGCCGCTGCTGTTGCAGCCCACCACAAAGGCATAGACCTATTGTTGCTGCGCTTCAGTGGATTAGGCTTCACCTGAAGGCGTGCGTTCTGCTCGTCGCGAAGGTCGCGGGCGGTGCTGATGATATCGGAATCCGTGAGTCTCATATCTTTGGCTATTTGTGGGTTAGAATTTATTTGTGTCAATTCTCATATCTTTGTTTATGCGTATTCTTGAAAACCTTTTGATGCGAATAGGTGTTCAAGTCTTTATTCGTATTCGCGTAGTTGTCGCCTGATCACCTGCATCGTCTTGTGCAGCCGGCTTTTGACGGTGCCCTGTGGCACGTCGAGCACCGAGGCAATCTGCGGCACGGTGAGTTCCTCCTCGTAGCGGAGGGAGAAGAGCAGGCGCAGGGGTGGCGGCAGGCTCTCGAGCACCTTGGCCAACGCCTGGCGCAAGGTCTCTCGGTCCATTTCTATTTCGATGTCCTCCGTGCAGATGGGCTCTGCGTCGAGCGTAGCCAGGTAGTCGGCGGCGTAGGCATTCGTGCGGTAGCGGTTGCGGCAGAGGTTGTAGGCGATCGTGAAGAGCCACGTATCCACCCGTCGCCCCTCCACGTATCGGTCGCGTGCTTCAAAGAGTCGCAGGAAAGCGTCGTGCGTGGCATCGGCTGCCGCCTCCTCGTCGCCGCCCAGCTGGCGGAAGAAGAAGCCTTGCAGGCGGCGGGCATAGCGCCGGTACAACTCCTCGAAGGCCGCACCGCTGCCGGCGCCGACGCGCGACATCAGCTGCTCGTCAGTCTGCTGGCGGTATGAATGAAAGAGACTTATCATGGTCTTCTTCGATTATTCATTTTTCACTTTCAATTGGCTCCGTCTTGATGAGCACATGCGTCTTGGCCTTCTGTTCAGCGCGCTTCCGTTGTTGCATGGTCGCGTCGTCGTCGGGATTCGCCAAGAGATAGGGTTCCTGCACGACCTCAAAGTGCAGCCCTCCTTCGGCCACTCGCTTGATATGGAACATACCGCCTTCGCGACCATAGCCGCCTACGTTCTTCTTCACCATCTGGGCCAGTACGTCGGTGAAGAGGCTGTTGAGCCAGGCGTGGCGCTCGGGCGAATGGGCCTTGTAGTAGGGCATGAGATCGTTGAGCAGCAAAAGGTAGTTGAAGGCCAAGAAATCCGATGGCCAACCAAAGCGGCGTCTGTAGCCCGTTTCTTGGTCGGGCCGGAACGAGAGACGCAGGTACTCCAGGCGGTAGCGCTCTTCGACGTTCCTGCGCTTCGCGGCCAGGTTGTCGTAGGGCTTGGCGCTGTAGCGCATCGTCAGCCCTTCGTTGTAGAGGCAGGCCTTCAGGTCGTCGGGCAGCCCTTCACCCACGATCATGCGTGAGAGCGAACTGGCAGAGAAATAGACGGGGCGCTGCGCGTGCTGGCAGATGTGACGGATGTTGAGGCGCTGCTCTTCGAATTGTTCTTCAGTCTTAGCCCATTCACCTTCAGGGTCGAAGAAGTCCTGCGAGAGACCTGCGCTCTGGAAGAAAGCCTCGAGGTAAGGGCGATAGCTGGCGCAGTTGTCGTTGTAGAGCAGCTTGTCGCGATGCACGCCCATGACCAGCTGGAGAATCAGTTTGCCCGTGATATCGCCCTCGGTGGCACCGATGTAGATAGCCCCCTCGTCCATCCCCTGCAGTTCGTTGAAGTGGTATTGCAGCTCCTCGGCAGGGTACAGTCCGCTGTCGAAGTAGCGGGTGAGCAGACGCGTGAGCTGCGTCGAGTCCTCGCCGGCTTTCTCCCGCATCAGGTAGGAGGCCCAGAGCTCGTAGTCGTCGGCCTGCGCATCCTCGGGCAGCAGCTCGATGGCGCGGTCGGCAAACTGGTTGCGGAAAGCCACATACTCGGCGATGCCATAGGTCTTTCCCCTATATTTCTCATACTCGTAGCCGCCCTGGTAGGCGCTACAATAAAAGGTGTAGCTCTCGGGGATGGCCTGCTCCATGCGCTGCATGATGTTGCACGCCCGCCTGTAGGCATCCTGCTGCTCCCGTGGAGTGATGACCTTACGGGCATTATAGATCTCGAAGAGGTTGCGCCACGCCTGCTCGTCCTTCGGCGATGCCTCTACGCGCTCTTCCCAACTCCTGTACATCGAGTCGAGTTTCAAGGTATCGAAACTCCACATTTGTGTGTACGTGAAGCGCTCTTCAGTCTGGGCGCCGGTAGTGATGAATGCCGCAATGGCAACTATGAATGAGAGAAATGCTCGTTTCATTGTCTTGTTTTCTTAGCTTTGTTTTTGAAGTTCTGTTTCGTGAAAGCCGTGTGACGTCGTTTTGCTTTTCTACTACTGCATACACGCGAAAAAGCGAAACGTTCGCTAAAAGCGCACCTTTTCTCGCCATGGCAGAGTTTGAAGCAAGCTTCACTCTGCTCATTTGGCTTAACGAAAACGTTCACGGAAAGTGCACCTTTTCTCGCCATGGCAGAGTTTGAAGCAAGCTTCACTCTGCTCATCTGGCTTGACGAAAACGTTCACGAAAGCGCACCTTTTCTCGCCATGGCAGAGTTTGAAGCAAGCTTCACTCTGCTCATTTGGCTTAACGAAAACGTTCGCTAAAAGCGCACTTTTTCTCGCTTTTCGTGAGCAAAGATAGTGAATTGTGGCGAAACGAAGGTTATATACGGGTGGGAAAAGTTGTTTGCATCTCACGCTATTCATCATACAGCTGCTCCGACGTCGTCATCGAACAGATCGCTGCTCGAATGGAGTCACTGCCACCAATGCCCCAACTTTTAAGCGCTATGTACAATCAGTTTTCCAACCAGTTGGAAAACCGTTAGCTCCTATATGCAATCAGTTTTCCAACCGGTTGGAAAACCGGTAAGCAATAGACGTGTAGAGCCTTGTCTATATAGAGGCGCACGCCATGAAGCAGTCACGAGCAAGTTGTGGATGAGCCATGACCCCGCCATCGACATTCAGCGGAGGTGAGAGGCCCGTAAGAATGAATCCAGAAAGAAAGCAATGCCCCAACACGCAAGTTGTGCGCATTGGGGCATGGTTCGTATTCGTCGGTGTTCACTTTCGCTTGCGATAGAGGAAACTGCCGATGGCGAGGAGGGTAATGAGGATGGTGACGACGTAGGCCCAGGGATGGCTGACGCGCGAAGTGGCATGAATGACGTAGTCTTTAGGGATGAGACGCTCGCCCGTGAAGGGATAGTGGATGATGCCGTCGGGGGTGAGCGAGCCCGAGCCTGCATCGGTGATGGTGCCGGGCATCTGCAGCGTGTAGGGGACGGCGAGGGCGAAGATGGTCAGGCGATGCGCCAGCTCGTCGTTTAGCTGTTTGGAAACAGGCGTTTCGTCGTCGAAGAAGGGGGCGTAGGCGTCGGAGTGGAAGAAGTCGCGCATCAGTTGTGAGAGTTCCGTATTGCTCAGCCAGAGGTCAGCGCCTTCCTTCATGAGGTAGCTGGCTAACGAGTCTTGCAGCTGCACGAAGCGGTCGCGAGGGACGGGAGGCGCGGTGATGGAGTCGTAGTGATCGGCTATGAAGTCGAAGATGATATGGCAGAAGTTGTCGTTCAGCCAATGGGTGACCTTCGTCTCCATCTCGCTGAGGCGTTCGGCGGCCTCGGCACCCGTGAGCCCTGCAATCAGGTTGGGTTCGCCCGTGAACCAGTAGCTGAGGATCTGTACGTCGGCGAATGGCAGCGGGAAGGAGTCGGCAAGCCCTGCAATCGTCTCGGTGAAGTCGTACTCGGTGTAGAACCAGCGGAAACTACGATGCAGCTGGGCGCGGCTCTTCAACGTGCTGCCTCCCAGCATGAGGGGCATCTGCTCCGCCATCTCTTCAGCGTTGTCGAACAAGTGGCGGAAGGTGGTAGTCACGGTGTCGCCTGCGCCAATGTCGGTATGCGAGTCGTGGAAGGCTCTGATGTTCAGGCATTCGGGCAAGGGTTGCGACCATCCGATGTTGCCCTGGCCCCATGCGGAGTCTCGCTGTGCCTGGGTCATCACGTTGCTGTAGCTGACGGCACGGATGCAGGTGCCGTTCTCGTTGATGATGGTATGCAGCCTCACGTGTTGGTCTTGGCATGAGAGGAAGATGGCTGCCGAGAGTAGCAGCAATAAGCGCGAACTAATGGTTTTCATTGATGTGTTTCTTAACAAAGGTGTAACTTAGGGTTTGTTGCCGTCCACGCTGCATGGAGCGCAAGTAGGCGTCCTTAAGGGCTGTGCCCTGTGGCAGCTCGGCGGCGTATGACGTGGAGCCCTGCAGTGCTCGTTCGTCCGTGATTTGTTGGTAGATGAACAGCCCAACGAGCCATGCTGCAGCTAAGGCTGAGATGGCCCTTACTGCCATCCAGACACGGCTGGGACGTTCCATTGGCCTCTCTGGGAGATTGACCATAATGCTGTCTGTCAGCGCCTTGCTGTCGTCGATAGCGGGCTGTTGCCCTTGCAGGCTGTTGAGGATGTCGTCAATCTTATTCATATCCCATTTTCATTAAGCGTTCACGTATGGTTTGTCGCGCTGCGTAGAGGTTGCTCTTCACTTGCTTGGCTGTGAAGCCGGTGGCCTCCTCCACTTCCTGCGACGAGAGTCCTTCCAACTGGGAGAGCGTAAATACAAGTCTTTGCTTGGGGCTTAGTTTTTCGGCCAACAGGCGCACGATGGCCACCCACTCGCGGTTCTCCAGATCGTGCTGACCGTCGGCAGAAGCGTAGTGCCGCAACACGGCTTCATCCTCTGGCAGGGCGATGATGCGGGCGCGGCCCTTCAGATGGTCGAGGCAGAGGCGGGAGACGATGGCATAGAGCCAGGTGGTGAAGCTTCGCCGAGAGTCGTACTTGCTGATGTTGAGCCAAACCCGCAGAAAAGTCTCCTGCATGACGTCCTTCGCTTCGTCCTCGTCAGCCAGCATCTTCAGCGCTACAGAGAACACCATCCTCTGACACCGCTCAACGAGCTGTCGGAATGCGTCCTTGTCGCCCGTCTGGCATCGGCTGATGAGGATGTTGTCAGTCTGCGTCATCGTTTTTTTTATGGAAGTGCGATTGTTTATGGATTTGCTTTCATTCGTGATACGACTGAAGTGGATAAAAGTCAAAATGGATGGGCCTTTTTTTGCGTTTCACCAAGAGAATCATTACAAAGATACTTCATTTTACAGATAAAAATCATTGGTGAAAAGTGAAAAGGGCGAAAAGTGAAGAATGAAGAGTAAAGAGTGAAGAATGAAGAATACAGGTTACCTGGTTAGAATGACGAATGATGAATGACGAGTGACGAATAAAAATTACCTTCAGAACTTGCAGGTTACTTGTATTCGTCACTCGTCATTCATCATTCGTCATTAGAAGGCGTAGCCTTTTATTCATCATTCGTCATTCTTTTCGCTCCTGATGGAGGGAGGAGATGCTGGTGACGGCGAAGGGGTGGCGAGGCTCAGATGACGACGGCCGTTCCGCTGGTGGCTACCATGAGCATGGAGCTGGACTGACCGATGGTCTCGTAGTCGACGTCGATGCCTACGATAGCGTTGGCGCCGAGGGCGGCAGCGCGCTGCATCATCTCGTTGATGGCAGTGTCCTTGGCCTCGATGAGCACTTTCTCGTAAGAGCTGCTGCGGCCGCCGAAGAAGTCGGTGAGGCCTGCCATGAAGTCCTTGATAGCGTTGGCACCGATGATGGTTTCGCCTGTGACGATGCCTTTGTACTCGCGAATGGGATGTCCTTCGATGGTTGGGGTGGTGGTGAGTAACATGATGGGTTGTTGTTTAGATGTTAAACTTGGATTTTCATCCGACCTTTTCTCGCCATGGCAGAGTTTGAAGCAAGCTTCACTCTGCTCATTTGGCTTAGCGAAAACGTTTGTTTTTTGCTTCTCTTTTGCCCTTTATGCATCAAGGATAGGAGAAGTGACCCTGGGCGCCGATTTAAGTGAAAAATGAAAGAATGAAAAGTGAAAAATACAAGTTACCTTTAAGTCCTGAAGGTAATCCTTATTCGTTATTCGTCACTCGTCATTCTTCATTCTTCATTCAAAGACGATTCTTTCATTTTTCACTTAAATAGTTGCTCTTGGCAAGCAGAGTTGTTGTGCAAAAATTGTTAAATAGGCCATGGCTATTTGTTGTTCTGTTTTTTTTGTGCTACCTTTGCACCCGTTTTTAGTTCAATCAAGCAAATCATAATTGATGAAAAAAGCCTTATTCTTATTTCTTGTCTTCGTTATCGCTGCAGCCAGTGCTCGGGCACAGCGTGTCACCGTCTGCGGCCACATCACGGACTCACTCTCGCGCGAGACGCTTATAGGCGCAACCGCACGTGCGCTCGGTAGCCTCGACGGCACCACGTCCAACTCCTTCGGCTTCTACAGTCTTACCCTGCCAGCCGGCGAGGTCGTCCTTAGCTATTCCTATTCGGGCTATCAACCTACGGAGTTGCGGCTGAGCCTGAAGCGCGACACGGTCATTAATGTCAGCCTGCGGGCTAAGGACTTGATGCGCGAGGTGGTCGTTGAGGCCGACCGCACGGATGCCGGCCTGTATGCCACCGGCATGGGCATCACCGATGTGTCTGTAAGCCAGATAGAGCATACACCAGCGCTGCTCGGCGAGACCGACGTCATCCGCACACTGCAGTTGCTGCCCGGCGTGCAGTCGGGCATGAATGGTATGGCAGGCCTTTACGTCCGCGGCGGAGCGGGCGACGAGAATCTCATCATGCTCGATGGCGTGCCTATCTACAAGGTCGACCATCTGTTTGGCTTCTTCTCGGTGTTCACGCCCGAGGCTATGAAGAAGGTGACGTTCTACAAAAGTTCGTTTCCCGCTCGCTACAATGGCCGCCTCTCATCAATCGTCGACGTGCGTACGCGCGACGGCGATATGCAGCACTACCATGGCACCGCAAGCATAGGCCTGCTCAGCAGTCGCCTGAATTTCGAGGGCCCGATCATCAAGGACCGCACCTCGTTCAGCCTCTCGGCACGCACCAGCTACTGGAGTTGGGTGGCGCGCCCTTTCATGCCCAAGGACTCGAAGTTCGGCTATACGTTCTACGACCTTAATGCCAAACTCAACCACCGCTTCTCCGACCGCGACCGCCTCTACCTGAGCTTCTATCAGGGGCAGGACCGCCTAAAGAGCGACTATGAAGACTACTGGGGGGACCACGGCGAGTACACCGAGCGCTATGGCGACCGAATGCACTGGGGCAATACGTTGGCCTCGCTGCGCTGGAACCATGTCTTCACCGACCAGCTCTTTGCCAATGCCACTGTCTCGACGAACAACTATAAGATGCGCCTCAAGAGCTACGACAATCTGGCTGAGCCCAGCGGCGCGGCTGATAATGCTTCGTCAAAATACAATTCGAGTATTCACGACCTAACGGCTCAGATCGACTTCGACTACGACCCGCGTCCGCAGCACCGCATACAGTTCGGAGCGGCCTATACGCGCCACAACTTCAGACCGGAGACCTCGTCGAACCAGCTGATACAGTCGTCGGCAGGCAAAGTGCTGATCGACACGGCTTACATTATGCCCGCCCGGAAGATCCCCGCCGATGAGGCTATGGTGTATGCCGAGGACAACTGGCGGGTGACACGTGCCCTGCACCTGACGCCGGGACTGGCATATACGCTCTTCCACGTCGACGGCACCACATACAGCGCCTTGCAGCCGCGCCTGTCGCTGCGGTGGCAGGCGGCCGAGGCGTGGGCCTTGAAGGCGGCCTACTCTGAGATGGCGCAGTACATCCACCTGCTCACGTCGATGCCCATCGCCATGCCTACCGACCTGTGGGTGCCCATCACCCGCAATATCAAGCCGGAGCGGGCCAGCCAGTACTCCTTGGGCGCTTATTTCACAGGCCTTAAGGGCTGGGAGATGTCGGTCGAGGGCTACTACAAGAATCTTCGCAACGTCCTCGAGTACCGCGACGGCATGAGCTTCTTCGGCTTCTCGGGCTCGTGGGAGAACCTTGTGGCCGTAGGCACAGGACGTGCGGCGGGGCTTGAGTTCCTGCTTCGCAAGACCAGCGGCCGCACTACGGGTTGGCTGGCATATACGCTGGCCAAGAGCACCCGCAAGTTCAGCCGCGACAGCGGAGTGAACGACGGGCATCGCTTCCCCTTCACCTTCGACCGCCGCCACACGCTGAACCTTGTGGTCAACCACAAGTTCTCGCAGCGCCTCGACCTCGACGGCACATGGATGTTCCATTCGGGCGAAGCAGCTACCCTGGCCACGCAAAAAGGTATAGTGATGAACCCCGACGACGGCACGCTGAAAGAGGTTTACTATGTGCCCTCGCGCAACAACTATCGTCTGCCGTGCAGTCACACCCTCTCGCTCGGGCTGAACATTCGCAAGCAACTCAAATGCAAAGCCGAACGGACGTGGAACATCAGCCTCTACAATGCCTACAACGCCATGAATCCTACGCTCGTCTATCGCAAGGAAGACAACGTGGGCAACTACCGCCACGACAAGCTGACGAAGTACACGCTGCTGCCGTGCATACCCTCGTTCACTCTAACTTATAAATGGTAAGGCCATGAAGAAAGCATTTTTTCTCTTAGCAACAGCAGCTCTGACGGCCATGGTGGCTTGCGAGCACGACATAGATATCCGCACCGACCACGAACAGCCACAGCTGAGCCTGCACGGCTACCTCTCGGCCGACTCGGCCGTCAACCACCTCGTAGTGGGCATGACGGGCGTTGACCAGGCTACCATCGTTCACCAGGCTCATGTGGAAGTCTATGTGAACGGTGAGTTCCGCGAGAAATGCAAAGCCGACGGCGACACGCGCCGCTACCTCATCACTACTCCTTTCCATCCGGGCGACCGCGTACGAATCGAGGTGGCTACGACCGACGGCAAGCGCCAAGCCTTTGTAGAGGAAACTGTGCCGCAGCCAGTCGGTGGTATCAAGGGCGTCAAGGCGCAGCTGGTGGAAGAACATAAGTTCTTGAGCGAATACGGCTACACCGACGAAACGGCCGACGCTTTCGAACTGAGACTGACGTTTGCCGACAATCGCGGCTCGACAGATTTCTACCGCTTGGCAGCGCCGCTCGTGGGAGCTATGCGCGAGCATCGCTACGTAGGTCCTGACGGCGAATACATGGATGACATCGATAGCGTGACGGTGCCGGTGGCGTTCGACTGCACTCAGGATCCCATACTCATGGAGGGCAACACCATAAAGCCCAGCAGCGACCTCGATATGCCTACCGTGGGCAACGTCATCAACCGCTACGGCGTGTTCACCGACAAACTCTTCTGCGACAACGAGGCCTCGCTCTGCGTGTATCTGCCGTTGACGTTCAGGAAGAGCCTTGCCGGAATGTATGACTACGGAACAATCTTCACGCTGCTGGAGGGCACGGCTACAGTGGCCGTCGAGAGCATCACGGAAAGCGAGTACTACTACCTGAAAGCATTGAATACCAGCGAGTCGGAGACTTACGAGGACAACCACGACCTGTCTGGCCCTATCCGCCTGCCGTCGAACGTACACGGAGGAACGGGCTTCGTCGGCTTCAGGGCATCGGCGTCGGTGAAGTGCACTTTGATTAGGTAAATAAATGCAGCCAAGTGAATAGTTGATTTCACTTGGCTGTATATGTTTTTGATGGTTCTTGTATATCAGAGGGGGACTTCACAGGAGCGTGGGCACTCACTTGTTTGCCTTCAGTACCTCGCGCAGGAACTGGGGCGTGAAGCCCTCGCGGGACTTGGCTACCTGCTCCGGTGTGCCTGTGGCAAGAATCAGTCCGCCGCCGCGTCCGCCGTCGGGGCCGAGGTCGATGAGGTAGTCGGCACTCTTGATGACGTCGAGGTTGTGCTCGATGACGATGACGGTATTACCCTTGTCGACGAGGCGCTGGAGTACGCCCAGCAGCACGCGGATGTCCTCAAAGTGCAGTCCGGTGGTGGGCTCGTCGAGGATGTAGACGGTACGCCCTGTGTCGCGCTTGGAGAGTTCCGTGGCGAGCTTCACGCGCTGGCTCTCGCCGCCTGAGAGCGTGGTGGACGACTGTCCGAGCTTGATGTAGCCGAGGCCCACGTCTTGCAACGTCTTGATCTTCTGCAGGATATTCGGGACGTTCTCGAAGAACTCCACGGCGCGGTTGATGGTCATGTCGAGCACGTCGGCGATGGACTTGCCCTTGAAGCGCACCTCGAGGGTCTCGCGGTTGTAGCGGCGGCCATGGCACTCCTCGCAGGGCACGAGCACGTCGGGGAGGAAATTCATCTCGATGGTCTTGTAGCCGTTGCCGCCGCACGCTTCGCAGCGGCCGCCCTTGACGTTGAACGAGAAGCGTCCGGGTTTGTAGCCACGGATACGTGCTTCGGGCAGCGAGACGAAGAGGTCGCGAATGTCGGCAAAGACACCGGTGTAGGTGGCGGGATTGGAGCGCGGCGTGCGGCCGATGGGGCTCTGGTCTACGTTGACGACCTTGTCGATATGCTCAAGTCCGCTGATGCTGTCGTAGGGCAGCGGGTCGCGCAGCGAACGGTAGAAGTGCTGGGAGAGGATGGGCTGAAGGGTGTCGTTGATGAGGCTTGACTTGCCCGAGCCGGAGACTCCGGTGACGCAGATGAGTGTCCCTAAGGGGAAGTCTACGCTCACGTCCTTGAGGTTGTTGCCTCGTGCGCCTTTCAGAGACAGCACCTTGCCGTTGCCGCTGCGCCGAGTGACTGGGATCTCGATGGCACGTTCGCCTGTGAGGTAGAGGCGAGTTAAGGAAGACTCCTCTAAATCTCCCCGTGAGGGAAGATTTTCCTCTCCCTTGGCGGTCGATGCGTCATCATTGGCAGTCACCGCGCCAGCCTCTCCCCTCCCTGACGGGAGGGGGCGGGGGTGGGTCTGTTGGGGCTGTACAAGCTGCTCAAATGTCCCTTGGAAAATCACTTCACCGCCCTTTCGGCCTGCGAGAGGACCCATGTCGACAATGTAGTCGGCCTCGCGCATCATCTCTTCGTCATGCTCAACGACGATGACGGTGTTGCCCGTGTCGCGCAGCTCCTTGAGCGAGCGGATGAGGCGTCGGTTGTCGCGTTGGTGTAGGCCGATGCTGGGCTCGTCGAGGATATAGAGCACGTTGACGAGCTTGGAGCCTATCTGGGTGGCCAGGCGGATGCGCTGACTCTCGCCGCCGCTGAGGCTCTGGCTGGCACGCGAGAGGCTGAGGTACTCGAGCCCTACGTCGTAGAGGAACTGCAAGCGCGCACGTATCTCCTTGAGAATCTCGGGCGCAATCTGCCGCTGCCGCGGCGTCAGGCGCTCGTCGATGTCGGCCATCCAGGCGTGGAGGTCGCGGATGTCCATGTCGGCCAGTTCGGCTATGTTCTTGCCTGCGATGCGGAAGTGGAGCGCCTCACGGTTGAGGCGTGAGCCGTGGCAGTCGGGGCAGGTGGCGGTGCGCGAGAACTGCTCGGCCCATTTCTGGGCGGTGGCGCTGGCATCGCTGTCCTGCATCATCTCGATATATTTGACGAGTCCGTCGTAGGAGATATAGTAGTCGTTGGTGGTATGAGCGGTGGCTGCAGGTATGCGCAGGCGTTCAGGGCAGCCGTTGAGGATCTCGTCGATGGCTTCGTCGGGGACATCGGAGAGGGGCGTTCCTATGGTGGCGCCGTAGCGCTCGAGGAGTGCCTGCATCTGCCAAAAGATCATCTGGTTCTTGGCCTTGCCCAATGGGGCGATACCGCCTTCCTTGACCGAGAGGGTGCGGTCGGGGATGACCTTGGCCGCGTCGATGAGGTTGACATAGCCAAGGCCTTTGCAGCGTGGACACCAGCCCTGCGGCGAGTTGAACGAGAAGTTGTGGGGCGCAGGGTCGGCGTAGCTCATGCCGGTGGTGGGGCACATGAGGCGGCGACTGTAGTGGCGCACTTGGTTGCTGTCCATATCGAGCACCATCATGAGTCCTTCGCCCATCTTCATGCAGAGCTCGACACTCTTGCGCAGGCGCTCACGGATGTCGTCGCCTCGGACGGGCATGCGGTCCACGACGACTTCGATGGAGTGGTTGCTGTAGCGGTCGACCTTCATGCCTGGCACGAGTTCCATCATCTCGCCGTCCACACGCACCCATACGTAGCCTTTGCGGCGGGTGCTGTCGAAGAGCTCGCGGTAGTGGCCCTTGCGGTTTTTGACGAGGGGCGCCAGGAGCTGGATCCGGTGGCCGCTGTAGTCGCCGAGGATGAGGTCTACGATCTGCTCCTCGGTATATTTGACCATGGGCTCACCCGTCTGCCAGGAGAAGGCGTCGCCTGCGCGCGCATAAAGCAGGCGCAGGAAGTCAAAGATCTCGGTGGTGGTGCCGACGGTGGAGCGCGGATTGCGGTTGGTGGTCTTCTGCTCGATGCTGATGACGGGCGAGAGCCCCGTGATTTTGTCGACGTCGGGACGTTCCATGCCGCCAAGGAAGTTGCGGGCGTAAGCAGAGAACGTATCAATATAACGGCGCTGGCCTTCGGCAAAAATGGTGTCGAAGGCGAGAGACGACTTGCCCGAGCCGGAGAGGCCTGTGATGACGGTGAGGCTCTGCCGTGGAATGGTGACGTCTACATTCTTCAGGTTGTGGACGCGGGCGCCAAGGATCTCGATTTTACCTTTCGTGCTCATTCCATACCTCCGCTCTCTCCACCAGTCGTTTCAGCGCTCGTCAGGACGTTGATGTCCTTGCGGATATGGTAGACGCGTCCGTCGGCTCCTTTAGCCACTACGTTGACGAAGTAAACGCCGTCCTTGACCTTCTTGCCGTTCACCTTGCCGTCCCATTCACCATTGACGTCGTTCCAGGAATAGAGCTTCTGTCCCCAGCGATTGAAGATGGTGGCCTTGAACTCGACGATACTCTGATGCTTCTTGACGCGATAGGTGTTGTTCCAGCCGTCGCCGTTGGGCGAGAAGGCATTCGGCATCTCGAGCTGGCTCTGCTGCACCGAGACGGAGAAGGTGGTGGGCTGTTCGCCTTCGGCAGGATAGGTGATGGTGTCGCCGTCGAGCACGAAGGTGGCTCTCAGCTCCACAATGAAGGCGCCGCTGTGAAGGAAGGTGTACTCCATGTCCTCTTCGAAGCGGTGGACGATGACGTTGTCGGGGTCGGAGCTATCGTAGATGAGCCATTCATAGCGGGAGGCGTAGCCGTCATCTCCGTCGGGATTAGCACGGAAGACGCCTTTGACTGGGGCTGAACCAGAGAAACTCTCGGCTTCCTCTTCGACCGCCTCGCCATCGTCGTTGGTGTAGCTGAAGGTGGCGGTGGGGGTGCAGGTCTGAGCGCTGACCTGAGTCAGCGGTAGTGCGGAGATGGCGCTGAAGAGGAGCGCAAGAAGGGTTTTGTTGAAGGTCATAACAAGGAATGAAACGGCAGTGATGTGAGTGGGGTAGAGAGGATAAGGGATTAGAGGGAGAGGACTTCGAGCGCGGTGATGAGCTCGCGCTTCAGCGGCTTGTCGCTCTTGACGGCGCTGGAGAACGGCACGTAGACGATGTCGTCGTTCTTGATGCCGATCATGACGTTGCGTTGCCCGTCGAGCAGGGCGTTGATGGCGCCGACGCCCATGCGCGAAGCCAGGATGCGGTCCTGTGCTGAAGGCGAGCCGCCGCGCTGGAGGTGTCCGAGGATGGAGACGCGGACGTCATACTGCGGATATTCGTTGCGGACGCGCTCGGCATAGTACATAGCGCCGCATTTGGGGCTCTCGGAGACGATGACAATGCTGGACGACTTGGACTTGCGGATGCCGCGTCCGATGAATTGTGCCAGCTGGTCGACATGGGTCTGCTCTTCGGGGATGATGGCGGCCTCGGCGCCTGCCGCGATGGCTGAGTTCTGAGCCAGGAAGCCTGCGTCACGACCCATCACCTCGATGAAGAAGATGCGCTCGTGGGAATTGGCCGTATCGCGAATCTTGTCGACGCATTCCATGATGGTGTTCAACGAGGTGTCGTAACCGATGGTCAGATCGGTGCCGTTCAGGTCGTTGTCGATGGTGCCGGGGAGGCCGATGCAGGGTACGTCAAACTCTGCAGCAAAATTGCGCGCTCCCGTGAGCGAGCCGTTTCCGCCGATGACCACGAGGGCATCGATGCCCTGCGCTTTCATGTTCTCGTAGGCCTTTTGACGCCCTTCCTCGGTCATGAAGTCCTTGGACCGAGCGGTTTTGAGAATCGTGCCTCCACGGCCGATAATGCCAGAGACGCTCTCGGTGGTAAACTCGCGTATCTCATTGTGGATGAGACCTTCGTATCCGCGATAGATTCCTTTGACGGTGAAGCCGTTGGCAATAGCGGCACGGGTCACCGCACGGATGGCGGCATTCATTCCAGGGGCATCACCACCGCTGGTGAGCACTCCGATGCAGTTGATATTTCTTCTCATAGTGAATGGGCTTTATGAAGTTAATGAATGAAATCGATGAAATGGTGAAACTTACTGTATGGTAAAATAATATTGGGCAGCCCGTCAGTTCGTCGGCTCAATATCCGTAATCTCCTCGGCCTCAGCTTCGCGAGGTGCCTCGGCAGTCTCGGCAGCGGACATCTCGGCTTCGAGACGGCGGCGGAACCTATAGAAGCGAATGCCGAACAGGAACTCTGTGACACCATAGATGATATAGGCGATGCCCAGGATGGTGAAGGGCAGCGCTGCTGCTTCGAGTGGTTTGAGGATGATGAAGATGCCAGCGGCCGTGACCAGCAACGGCAGGATGAAGAGCGACCATGAGATGGGCGCCAGGTCACGCAAGCGGACAAGGGTGATAATCTGTGTGATGCCGACGAGGATGAGTAGGGCGCCCAGCACGTACATCAGATAATTGACGAACTGCGCCGGGAAGCAGAGCAGGAAGACGCCGAAGGCTACGGAACCGATGCCTGCAAAGGGGAAGATAGGTGTCATCCGCGAAGGGATGATGACGGTATCGGTGGCTGCACCGTCGCCCGCAGGGTTGTCGGCCAAGGCCTGGGCACGGTGCTCTGCCTTGCGCACGCGCGATGAATTAATGAAATAACCAATGACTGCGATAATGCCGGAAATGATGAACAAACCGCCGATGATTTGCACCAGCAGGACGGTCATCTCCGTGGGGTTACTCACCAGCAGAAAGCCGATTAGCATTGCGCATAAAGCGCGGAAAATGGAGCGAGTAAGCATAAAAAGTCCTTTTTTTCGGGGCAAAGATAGAAAAAGTTTGGCAATTATGATTCAAGATTCACAATTTATTTGTATCTTTGCACCCACAAAAGCGCATCAAGACGTGAAAATCAAGGAAATCATTGCCGCCCTTGAACGATTCGCGCCTCTGCCCTTGCAGGAGAGCTATGATAATGCCGGCCTGCAATGCGGACTGACAGAGACGGAGGTTTCAGGGGCCTTATTGTGTCTGGACGTCACTGAAGAAGTCCTGCGTGAAGCCATCGACTTGGGATGCAACCTTGTCGTGAGTCATCATCCGTTGCTCTTCCACGGGCTGAAGCAGGTGAGCGATGCCAACCTGGTGCAGCGCTGCATTCGGATAGCCGTGCAGAACGACCTTTGTATCTACTCGGCTCATACCAATCTGGACAATGCCGAGGATGGCGTCAACTTCCGCATCGCTGAGAAATTGGGACTCATAGACGTGCAGTTCATTGCTCCGCGGACGATGCGCGTCAGCGATGGGGTAGGAGAGCGGACTGTGCGTGCTGGTAGTGGCGTGCTGGGCTATCTGCCTCAAGCCGAGGACTCATTGGCCTTCCTGCAGCGCGTCAAGCAGGCTTTCGATGTCGAGGCCCTGCAGCATAACGAGTTGCTCGAACGGCCCATCCAGAGCGTAGCCGTCTGTGGCGGCGCGGGCGACTTCATGCTCGATGACGCAATTCGTGCCGAGGCCGATGCTTTTCTCACGGGTGAGATGCATTACCACAACTGGTTCGGACATGAGCAGGAACTGCAAATAGCGGTCCTTGGCCACTACGAGAGCGAGCAGTTCACGCGCGAGATCTTCCGCGAAGTCATCGAACGTGCCGCCGCTCAGCTGCCCGTCTATGACACTGAAGTCACGACTAATCCGATACAGATACTCTGAGGAGGAGTAAAGAATGAATCATTAAATCCTATAAAATCATATATTATCGTTTATGGCAAGAGAAAGAAAAGATCCTCAGGACCTCAGCATCGAGGATAAACTGAAGAATTTGTACCAGCTGCAGACCATGCTCTCCGAGATCGACTCGATCAAGACTCTTCGCGGTGAGCTCCCGCTGGAAGTGCAGGATCTGGAGGACGAGATTGAAGGCCTCACAACCCGCATCGACAAGATCCAGGCCGATATCGCCGGCCTGCAGGATGAGATGGCTCGTCGTCGCATCGGCATGCAGGACAATAACGCCAATATCGAGCGCTATACTCAGCAACTCGACAACGTCCGCAACAACCGCGAATATGAAAACCTGACGAAGGAGATTGAATACCTTCAGCTCGACAATCAGCTCAACGAGAAGAAACTGCGCGAGGCTAACTCGGCCATCGAGGCCAAGCAGGAAGAAATCCGTAGGTGCTCTGATGCTGTCACCGAGCGTCGCGACGATCTCGACGTGAAGAAGAGCGAGCTCGACGAGATTATCTCCGAGACGCGCGCTGAAGAAGAGAAACTCCGTGAGCGTTCGAAGAACCTCGAACTGACTATCGAGCCGCGTCTACTCTCTGCTTTCAAGCGCATCCGCAAGAACTCACGCAACGGCTTGGGCATCGTCTACGTCCAGCGCGATGCTTGCGGCGGTTGCTTCAACAAGATTCCGCCTCAGCGTCAGCTCGACATCCGCATGCGCAAGAAGATCATAGTCTGCGAGTACTGCGGCCGCATCATGATCGACCCAGAACTGGCAGGTGTACAGCTCAACAAACCAGTCGAGGAGAAGCCTAAGCGCCGTCGTCGTAAAGCCGACAAGAAGGCCGACGAGAAACCGGCTGAGGATTGATACCTCTGTGCGCTTAGATGAAATTCCTCTTTTTAACAGTTGGCTGCCATTTTCCGTGCAGCCAACTGCTGTTTTAGGCACTTTAGGCATAGAAAATAAAGGAAAGTAGCACTGAAGTATGATTTTTTTTGCTTTAATGGCTTGTCGTTCAAAGAATTTTTGTACCTTTGCGCCCGACTTTCAAACAACATAAAGTCTAATCTTATCAACATTTATTCATTTTTTTAATTCACTCAATGTCAAACTTAACAAACATTCAACCTCTCGAGGACTTCGATTGGGAAGGCTACGAGAAGGGAACCGCTCAAGCTGAGCAAAGCCGCGAAGAGCAGGAAGCTGCTTACGACAAGAGCCTGAACAATGTCGGCGACCACGACGTCGTAGACGGCACTGTCATCGCAATCAACAAGCGCGAAGTCGTTGTGAACATCGGTTTCAAGAGCGACGGCATCATTTCCGCCAACGAATTCCGCTACAACCCTGACCTGAAGGTGGGAGACACCGTAGAGGTCTACATCGAGAATCAGGAAGATAAGAAAGGTCAGCTCATCCTCTCTCATAAGAAGGCTCGCGCCACCAAGAGCTGGGAGCGCGTCAATGCCGCTCTGGAGAACGAGGAGATTATCAAGGGCTTTGTCAAGTGCCGCACGAAGGGCGGTATGATCGTCGACGTCTTCGGCATCGAGGCATTCTTGCCCGGCAGCCAGATTGACGTGAAGCCCATCCGCGACTACGACGTCTTCGTCGGCAAGACGATGGAGTTCAAGGTCGTGAAGATCAATCAGGATTATCGCAATGTCGTCGTCAGCCACAAGGCCCTCATTGAGGCTGAGCTGGAGGCGCAGAAGAAAGAAATCATCTCCAAACTGGAGAAGGGTCAGGTGCTCGAGGGTACCGTCAAGAATATCACTTCCTATGGCGTATTCATCGACCTGGGTGGTGTCGACGGTCTCGTCCATATCACCGACCTCAGCTGGGGCCGTGTCAGCGATCCTCATGAGGTTGTTGAACTCGACCAGAAGCTCAACGTCGTTATCCTTGATTTCGACGAGGAGAAGAAACGCATCGCTCTCGGTCTGAAGCAGCTCACTCCTCATCCTTGGGACGCTCTCGATCCTAACCTCAAGGTTGGCGATCATGTCAAGGGTAAGGTTGTCGTCATGGCCGACTACGGTGCATTCATCGAGATCGCTCCGGGTGTCGAAGGTCTCATCCACGTCAGCGAGATGAGCTGGAGCCAGCACCTGCGTAGCGCTCAGGACTTCATGAAGGTTGGTGACGAGGTCGAAGCAGTCATCCTGACCCTCGACCGCGAGGAGCGCAAGATGAGCCTCGGCATCAAACAGCTGAAGGAAGATCCGTGGGAGAGCATCGAGGTGAAATATCCCGTTGGCAGCAAGCATACGGCACGCGTTCGCAACTTCACCAACTTCGGCGTCTTCGTAGAGCTCGAAGAAGGTGTGGATGGCCTGATCCATATCAGCGACCTCAGCTGGACCAAGAAGATCAAGCACCCCAGCGAGTTCACCAAGATTGGTGACGAGATTGAGGTCGTTGTCCTCGAAATCGACAAGGACAACCGTCGTCTCAGCCTCGGTCACAAGCAGCTCGAGGAGAATCCTTGGGATGTCTTCGAGACCGTCTTCACTCGCGACAGCGTGCACGAAGGTACCATCGTCGAGCTCCTCGACAAGGGTGCTGTCATCCAGCTCGAGTATGGCGTCGAAGGTTTTGCTACGCCCAAGCACCTCGTGAAGGAAGATGGCAGCCAGGCTCAGCAGGGCGAGAAACTTCCCTTCAAGGTCATTGAGTTCAACAAGGACAGCAAGCGCATCATCCTCTCGCACAGTCGTATTTTCGAGGATGCCGCTCGCACTGAGGCTCGCGAGGCTCGCAAGGCCGAGCGTGCAGCCACCAAGCGTCCTGCTAAGGCTAAGGAAGAGCAGCCCGTGATCCAGAATCAGGCCGCAAGCACCACCCTTGGTGACATCGACGCTCTGGCTGAGCTCAAGGCTAAGCTCGAGAAAGGCGAGTAATCACGACATCAACGTGCTTGAGGCGCAACGCCTTTAGCCCCGCTATCTTCAGCGCCCGCGCGCGTACCTTATATATATAAGTGTCGCGTACGGGCGCTCTCTGTATCCCTATCGTTTTTAGGGATTTTCTCCTCACGTTTTCGGCAATTCCCTTTGCGGTATCACGAAAAATGATTTCCTTTGCACTGTCAATAAGACAAATAACCCTCAAAAACGATACAACTATGAAGCGCTTGATGACAACTTTGGCAGTGATGGTGATGATGGTCACCTCCGCCGCAGCAATGAGCTTCTCGAAGGCTCGCAAGGAAGCCCTCTTCCTCTCCGATAAGATGGCCTATGAGCTTAGCCTGAGTCTCTCGCAGTACGAAGCTGTCTATGAGATCAACCTCGACTACTTCCTTGGCCTCTATAACCCCGCCGACCTCGATGGCGTCTACTGGCTCCGTCGTAATGCCGACCTGCGTTACGTGCTCAGTGAGTGGCAGTGGTTGCGCTATACCACTATCCCTGACTTCTATCGTCCCATGTCGTGGGTTCGTCGTCACACGTTCAGCCTCGTGCTCCGCAACCGCTACTACGATGCAGCCCATTTCTACTACGATCGTCCCGCTGTCTACTACAACTTCCGTGGCGGTCACAACACGGGCCATACAAGCTTCTATGCCAACCGCGACTTCCACCGCCCCGCTAGCCCTGGCGCAACGATGCACTATGGCAGTTCGTCGCCCGCCAGTCATGGAACGACGCGCGGTAGCACTCGCGGAACGGCAAGCTATCACATCGGCAGCGCTGGTGTAAGTGGTGGTAATGCAGGTGCAGCTTCGCGTCCTGCCACGACCAACAACGGCAATGCTCGTACGGGCAGCACCCGCAGCAATAACGCAGCTACCCAGTACAATGCTGATGCTCACCACCACACGCCCTCGACCACGACTCAGCCCGCCACTTCGCGTCCCGAGAGCTTCAGCGGTTCGCAGCGAGGCGCAAGGCGCAGCACCACCACAACAACTACTACGACGACCACCTCAACGACCCGCTCTTCCAATAATGCCTCGACATCCCGTGGCTCGAGCAGCGGCAGCTCTCGCAGCACGAACAGTGGTAGCACCCGTGGCAACAGCGGCGGTTCGCGTGGACGCTAAAAGCAGTTAATCGCTATTCTCTTTCACCTGCCTGTGAAGGTGGGTAGATAAACAAAAAAGGCAGAGGACTCATCGTTCTCTGCCTTTTTCCTATTGAATAGAAACTATAGATGCAATAGAATAAAAAGACGCTAAAGGAATTTTTTCACCGGATATCGCCCTTTGTGCGGATGACGTCGAAGAGGTAAGAAAGCTTCAGCGCAATGGCTCCGTTGGCAGAGCGGCCGAAAGGGTCTTTCTTGCCGTTGTGGAAAATGTCGCTGAGGCCGTAGTAATAGCGAGCGTCGAGCAGGAAATGGCCGATACCTGTGCTCACTTCGAGGCCAATACCTCCAGCGAGACCGTATTCGAATTTGTTCTCCACGTCCTTGCCGTACTGCTGGGTGACGTTGTTGGGGCGTGGCCGGCCCTCCCATGGATCGCTGTAGTGCTCGACGTCACTGAGGAAGTAGCTCAGTTGGGGACCTACTTGAAAGAAGAACTGGGCGCCACGGCGCTCACGTCCCCAACCCATGCGGGCAAAGATCGGCAACTGGAAATAGCGAATATCGCGACTATAAGTGTCCTCATTGTATTCAATCAGCTCGCGCCATCCGAGATTAGCGTAGTTCAGTTCCGCTTGAATGGCACAGATGGCAGAGAAATATTTCTCGCAGGTATAACGGATGCTGAGTCCCATGGTCTCGCCCCCTTTCCATTGTTGTTTAATTGTAGGGGTGAAGGAGACGCGGTTAATCACGTAGCCGCCGTTGACGCCGATGGCCAAGTCGTTACGCGGCAGTCCTACCTGCGCTTGGGCACAGGCGCAGACGATGAATGTGATGATGGCAGTGAGGAATCGGGGTGCAGCAGGACTCATTGATTACGATAGAGTATTTCTACGGCCTGATAATTCGTGTAGTGTACAATCTCTACGAAGGTGTTGATATGGCCATTGCCATCGCCTTGATTGACGAAGCGCAGCGGGTTCTGGAATGGTTTGGTGTCAACTGCGACGAGGTTGGCTTCGAACAGTTTGCCATAACGTGCAATGCCATGGAGGAAGTAGTAGCCGAGGTCGAAGCCGAGGAGGCCGTAGCGGGGGAACGTCGGCGCTATCGGCCACCGGCAGAAGTCCTGAAATTTTTGTTCGAGCTGTAGCGTAAGCGGTTCGTTGGGGTCGCGGTAGAAGGGCGTGTAGATGTACGTATCGAACTGATAGAAGTCACTTAGCATCTGCGAGGCATAGCTCTGCCAAGCAGGATATCCGAAGAGCGAGATGTGCAAGTGTGTGTGTGCAGCGAGGTAGTCGCGCAAGCGATTGCGCAGGGCGTTGATGGCCTGCAGACTAGATGAATTGAGCACCAGAATGTTGTTTTTTTCGAGTGCTAAGGCATGATTGTAAGCCTCGTCGCTATCATCCACTTTCACTTGCTGGACATAGACTCCACGTTCGTCCATGGCCATTCTGACGCGCTCGACAAGGGCTGCACCCTCGTCGTTCTGCTCACCGCAATCCACGATGACCACATTCTCTTCCGGGAAGAGATTTTGAATGAACCAAGCTGCTTCTCGCTGGACGATGCTGCGTGGCGCGTTGACCAGATAGTGCTTTGGGTGGCCTTCGACGTGCGTTGATATGCTGGTGAATGGCACCACAAGTCGTGTCCCGTGAAGGTCGCAGTAGTCAGCCAGCGCAGGCAGTTGAGCCGCATCGAGGGGACCGAATACGATGTCGAGATTGACGAGTTGGCGGGTGGCTATTAGCGAGTCCATGGCAGCAGCCGTGTTACCCGAGTGCAACGCCACGATGTCAATGGAACATCCTTGGCGTCTGACGCTGTCAGCGGCCATGAGAAGTCCTTGGTAGAACTCGACCATCTTAGCGCCTCGTGGTGATTTCTCCTTGAGAGGTAGTACGACTCCCACACGGACGTAGCCTGTCGTCACCTGTGCCATGATGGGCAAGGCGCTGAGGAACAGCGTCAGCGTGCAAGCAAGAAATCGGGTGAGGCGGTTCATACTTGAAGTTAGAGGTCAACGCAGGCGGTCGAGCGAGCGCACGAGTGCTTCGTCCTTCAGAATAGCGCGGAAGGCCAGAAAGGCGAGAATCATGGCGATGGCCGGGAAGGCCGCCCAAGGCGTGGGGCGGAATTCTGTGCCAAGGTCGCGCGGCAGGATAAAGGCAAAAGCTGTGTAGACTGCATTCCAGCCCATCAAGAGGATGGCGCAGAGCATGGCCAGACGTGCCTGAACGAGACGGAATTTGTAGATGAAGATGGTAAATGCTAGGCCTGCGGTCGTCAGCAGTAGCACGGCAAACAGCGCCCACGGCGTGAAGAGGTGGTTCCCTTCGGCATCAGCAGCCAATACGGGTGTGGCGTCGGTTGCTGATGCGGGAGCGTTGGTAAGTGTGTCGCCAATCTGCGAGGGCATATGAATCCACAGGTTGTAGAGCGTGGCCATGGGCTCGCCCGTCTCGGGGTGCGTGAACAAGCCGATAGGCAAGCAGAGGCAAGCCATGCAGAGGACGACAGCCAAGAGCAGATAGACGGTCTGAATGCGTTGGATCATAGTAGGGATTCCGTGATGAGGGTGAGTGGTTTAGAAATCCTCCTCCTCGTTGTCCTTGGCGGGATTGCGATAGTAGATCTTGCCATCGCGGAATTCCTGTGTGGCAATCAGGCTGGGCTTAGGCATCTTCTCGTAGAAGCGACTGATCTCAATCTGTTCGCGGTTCTCAAATACCTCGTCGAGGTTGTCATTCGTCGAAGCGAACTCCTGCAGCTTTTTGGAGATCTCGGTCTTCAGGTCCGAGCTGATCTGATTGGCGCGCTTGGCGATGATGGCTACGCTCTCGTAGATGTTTCCAGTCTCTTCGCAGAGGTCCATGATGTTCTGGGTTACCGTTGTGGTGGGTGCGTTGGTTTTCTTGTAATCCATGATGATATTTTAGCTATTTACGATTCTATAGATGCTTTAGATTCAAAATGATGAATAGGCGTTATGTTCTTCCCCTATTCGTCTTCTAGGGGTTGGCCTTTGAGGGCACGCTGGCTCTTGACGAGGTATTCTTGTGCTTCCTTCAGGTATTTCGATTCGGGGAACTCGTTTGCAAAGCCATAGTACTCGTCTATGGTTTGGCGGAAGCGCTCCAAGCGTTTGTCCTCGACGCTTTGTCGAGCGAGATGATAGCGTGAGCGAAGGGCCAGCAACATGAACTGTTCGCGCCGTTCGGGCTTGGCGTAAGGATAGTCGCGCAGGGCGTTCTCGGCGCAGACGATGCAAGCCTCGTAGTTGGAACCTCCGTGCAGGCTATTGAGCATGTAGCTTCCGAGGTCATAGTAGAGTTTAGCTGCGAGGTAGTCCTTCTCGACCAGATGGTCTTGCAGTTCCTGAATCATTTCTTGTGTCTGGTCCTTCAGTCGCGTGTAAGGGTAAGCCTCGAGGAACGTCAACAGCTCGGCGATGGCCGCATTCGTCGTCGACTGGTCCAGCCGTGGATCGGGAACGGCTTCGAAGAGCGAACGCCCGGCATAATAGTGCGCATCCTCCACGTAGAAGCCTTTGGGATAGCTTTGGTAGTATTTCTTGAACGCCTGCGCTGCCGACTCGAGGTCGCCGCTCTGATAGGCGCTCTGGGCCATCAGGTAGAGACATTCCTCGCCGTAGCCGCTGCCTTTCATTGCGGTGACAAGGCTGGTGAACAGCTCATAGGCGCGGGTATATTGCCCACGCACATAACACGCCTTCGCCACTTCGTATTTATATTCGTAGTCGCCATGCTTCTGTACGGCATTGTATTCGCCGCAACCCGTCAGCACGAGCAAAGCCAGAAGCAACGATGAGAACACTCTTTTCATAGTCTTCGAGAGATAATTGCCTGCAAAGGTACGCCTTTCTGCTGAAATGGCCAAACCAAATGACTTTTTTTAATATAAATTAGGTACGGGCGGGCATCTGCGGAGCCAAAATAGTTCCCGAAAGCCACTTTTGGCTCGATTATTTTGGCTATCTCGGCAAAAATGTAGACCTTTGCAGCTCATGACGCAATTTATTCTCACTTCCAAATACGAACCTACGGGCGATCAACCCGAGGCCATCGAGCAGCTCACGCAGGGCGTGCTCGACGGCGTGCCTGCGCAGACGCTCCTGGGCGTCACGGGCTCGGGCAAGACGTTCACGATCGCCAACGTCATTCGCAACGTTGGGCGTCCTACGCTCATCCTTTCCCACAATAAGACGCTGGCTGCCCAGCTCTACGGCGAGATGAAGTCGTTCTTCCCGCATAATGCTGTCGAGTACTACGTCAGCTACTATGACTACTATCAGCCCGAGGCATACATCCCCTCCACGGATACTTATATCGAAAAGGACCTCGCCATCAACGACGAGATCGACAAGTTGCGCCTTGCCGCCACTTCAGCCCTGCTCTCTGGACGTAAGGACGTTATTGTCGTCAGTTCCGTCTCGTGCATCTATGGTATGGGCAATCCTGCAGCCTTCTACGACAACGTTATTGCGCTGACAAAGGGGCAGACGCTCGACCGCAACATGCTCTTGCGGCGCTTGAACGACTCGCTCTACACGCGCAACGACGTCAGCCTGTCGCGTGGGGAATATCGCGTCAAGGGCGACACCGTCGATGTCTTCTTGGCCTACTCCGACAATCTCCTTCGCATCACTTTCTGGGATGATGAGATTGACGCCATCGAGGAAGTGGATCCCGCCACAGGCACCCGGCTGGGCGAGTTTCAGGAGTACCGCGTCTATCCCGCTAATCTCTTCATGACCACCAAGGAGCAGACCCTCGCCGCCATCCATCAGATTGAGGACGATCTGGCCGAACGCGTGCGTTACTTCGAGGAGATAGGCAAGACGCTTGAGGCCAAGCGCTTGTATGAGCGCGTCACCTACGACATGGAGATGATACGCGAGTTGGGCCACTGCTCAGGTATTGAGAACTATAGCCGCTACTTCGATGGCCGCTCGGCAGGTACGCGCCCCTATTGCCTGCTTGACTTCTTCCCCGAGGATTTCCTATTGGTTATCGACGAGAGCCACGTCAGTGTGCCTCAGATCTCGGCTATGTACGGTGGTGATCGTGCTCGCAAGACCAATCTCGTGCAGTACGGCTTCCGCCTGCCGGCCGCCATGGACAACCGTCCGCTCAAGTTCGAGGAGTTCGAAGCGCTCACGCATCAGGTCATCTACGTCAGTGCCACCCCTGCCGACTATGAATTGGCGCAGAGCGAAGGTATTATCGTCGAGCAGGTCATTCGTCCCACGGGGCTGTTGGATCCCGTCATCGAGGTGCGCCCTACCGTCAATCAGGTCGACGACTTGATGGAGGAGATTCAGCAGCGCATCGAGCAGGACGAGCGCACCTTGGTCACCACGCTCACTAAACGCATGGCCGAGGAACTGACTGAGTACTTGCTGAACAACGGCATCAGCGCCCGCTATATCCACAGCGATGTCGACACGCTGGAGCGTGTTCAGATTATGGACGACCTGCGTGCTGGCAAGTTTGACGTCCTTGTGGGTGTCAATCTCTTGCGCGAAGGGCTCGACTTGCCCGAGGTCTCGCTCGTCGCCATCCTCGATGCCGACAAGGAAGGTTTCCTCCGCAGCCACCGCTCGCTCACGCAGACCGTAGGGCGTGCAGCCCGCAACATCCATGGCAAGGCCATCATGTATGGCGACACCATCACGGGCTCCATGCGGCAGACCATCGACGAGACCAATCGCCGACGTGAGAAGCAGCTGCGCTACAACGAAGAACATGGCATTACGCCCACTCAGGTGCGCAAGGATCGAACGATGGGCGACCTCGTCTCGGCTCATCAGGAGCTCAGCGCCGATCGCGACCGCCGTGCTTACGTCGAGCCCGAGCGCCCAGTGGAGGTCAATGTCCGTCTGCGTCCTGTCGAGGGCGAACCCGTCGCTGCCGAAGCGGGAGCCGAATACCTTACCCGCGACGAGATGCGTAAGCTCGTCGACCGTCTGCGTCGTCAGATGCAGGATGCCGCCAAGAAACTCGATTTCATCACCGCTGCTCAGTTGCGCGACCAGATGCTTTCCCTCATGACCCAACTCGATGAGGCTGAGGCTTGAGACCCTCGAAGTCCCAGCGTATGCGATCTTTCACTTATTGGTACACTTTTTTTAGAGAAGCAATTCTCTGTTTATTCATTTATTATTAATCAGCTAAACAAAC
Organism: Bacteroidaceae bacterium; assembly: GCA_017429525.1. Lineage (GTDB taxonomy): Bacteria > Bacteroidota > Bacteroidia > Bacteroidales > Bacteroidaceae > Physcousia. The sequence goes on from JAFROT010000048.1 coordinate 91,303, forward strand.
AAAAGTAATGAAAAGAAGCTTCACCCTTCTTGCAGCTGCGCTCTGCCTGAGCCTGACTGCACATGCCCAACTCAACGTCCAGTTACATTACGACCTGGGTCACGACTTCTATGGTAAGGAGCTTTCCAACCGCCCGCGCGTGACAGCGACCGTTGAGAATTTCACCCCCGACCGATGGGGTAGTACGTTCTTCTTTATCGATGCCGACCTGGGCGACAACGTCGTCAAGAGCGCCTATGGCGAGTTCGCTCGCGAACTGCGCTTCTGGAAAGCTCCCTTCGCCGCCCATCTCGAGATCAACGGAGGTCTCAATGGTGCCACGGGCAGCTTCGACAACTCCTATCTTGTCGGTCCTGCCTGGAACTGGGCTTCCAAGGACTTCAGCCGAACCTTCTCCGTGCAGCTGATGTACAAGTACCTCTCCCACCGCCATCGCCACGGAGGTACCTCCCATAGCGTACAGCTCACCGAGGTCTGGGGTTTGCAGTTCGCGCGTGGCCTGCTCACTTTCTCTGGCTACCTCGACCTTTGGTACGACCGCGGTGTCAGCGGCAACTGGGTCCTCATGGGCGAACCCCAGTTCTGGGTCAACCTTTGGCATCTGCCCCGCATTGCCGACGATGTCCGCTGGAGCGTAGGTACCGAATGGGAAATCTCCAACAACCTCGTTTGGCCTGCCGATGGCATCAACAATCGCTTCTACCTCATCCCGACGTTAGCGATGAAGTGGACGTTCTGATGTCCTTAGCCCCCAATTTACTGACGAAAACGCAATTTTTCACTCATTTATACGTTGAAATTGCAAAATAGTTGCTACTTTTGCATCAGATTTGCGCAGGCAGCCCCCTCTGCCCTTACGGCAAGCCGCTGCCTGTGCACTTCGAAGTCATGAGAGTAACTGCTTTGCAACGCGACATTGTATGGGCTTCGCCGCAGGAGAACTTGCGGCGGGCGGAGGCTGCCATGGCTGCGCTCCCGCCAACTGACCTCATCTGCCTGCCCGAGATGTTCGCCACCGGCTTCGGCGCTGCGCCCGAGGATGTGGCCATGGATGCCGATGGCGGCTTCGTCCTCGAGTGGATGCGCTGCATGGCGCGGCAGCACGACTGTGCCGTGGCCGGTAGCGTGGCCGTCGAACGTCGCAACCGCCTCTACTTCGTCATGCCCGATGGCTCAGAGCGCCACTACGACAAGCACCACCTCTTTCTCTATGGGGGTGAGCGTGGTTTCGAGGCAGGGCAAGAGCGCGTTGTCGTCGAGTGGCGCGGTGCGCGCTTTCTCCTCATGGTTTGCTACGACCTTCGCTTCCCCCTCTGGAACCGTTGTCGCGAGGACTACGACGTCGCCCTCTACGTAGCCAGTTGGCCCACGGCGCGCATCTCGCAGTGGGCTACGTTGCTTCGTGCTCGTGCGATCGAGAACCAGTGCTATGTCGTCGGTGTCAACCGCGTAGGCTCCGACCCTGTGTGCGACTATCCGGGCCAGACGGCTATTATCCATCCCTTCGGCCACGATATTGCAGCCTGTCCGACGGCTGATGAGGCTGTCATCTCGGCCGAACTTGACATGGAGGCCCTCCGTCATTTCCGTGACAAGTTCCCCGTGCTCCGGGAGCGCGATGTAAAATGAAAGGTGGTCAGCGAAACATTAGTCGCCAGACTTCTGATGGTAGCGCCCCTTTTTCTTCCGTTTACGTTCAATATAATCTGAATATGATGAAACAACTCTTACTGGGCGACGAGGCCATAGCCTTAGGCGCCATCCACGCAGGTCTCTCGGGTGTCTATGCCTACCCGGGCACTCCGTCCACAGAGATCACAGAGTTCATTCAGGGCAACGCCCTGGCCCGCGAGCGTGGCCTCCACTCACGCTGGTGTACCAACGAGAAGACGGCTATGGAGGCCGCCCTCGGCATGTCGTTCATGGGCAAGCGAGCCCTCGTCTGTATGAAGCATGTAGGTCTCAACGTCTGTGCCGACCCCTTCGTCAACAGCGCCATGACGGGTGTGGGCGGAGGCGTCGTAGTGCTCGTGGCCGACGACCCTTCTATGCATTCCAGCCAGGACGAGCAGGACTCACGCCACTATGGTCGCTTCGCCATGATTCCCACCTTCGAGCCGTCGTCCCAACAGGAAGCCTACGACATGATGGCTGTGGCCTTCGACTACAGCGAGCGCCAGTGTCTGCCCGTGCTCATGCGCGTCACCACCCGCATGGCCCACTCCCGTGCCGTCGTTGAGGTGGCCGACGAGGCTCGTCCCGAGAACGCTATCAATTACGATGCCCAGGCAGCCAACTGGGTCCTCCTGCCCGCTAATGCCCGACGACGCAACGACATCGTCTGCGCCCAGCAGCCGCAGCTCGAGGCCGATGCCGCCGTTTCGCCCTATAATGTCCTCACCGATGCGCCCGACCATTCGCTCGGCATCATCGCGAGCGGCATCGCTTACAACTATGTCTGCGAGTGCTTTGCCGATGGTTGCCCCTATCCGCTTCTCAAGATCTCGCAATACCCGCTGCCCAAGACGCTGGTGCGCCGACTTCTGGACGCCTGCCAGCGCGTTATTGTCGTCGAAGAGGGTCAGCCCTTCATTGAAGAGCAGGTGCGTGGCGTTGCCGAGAGCCGTCACATCCTGGGCCGACTCACAGGCGAGCTTCCCCGCACGGGCGAGCTCACGCCCGATTGCGTCGCCAAAGCGCTCAAGGCACAATTGGCAATCAACGATGGGCAATGCGCCGACACCAAGGACAGTCATGCTCATGCTCCCTTGTCCATAGAAAACAAGCCGCTAGTCGTCCCTCGTCCGCCTGCCCTCTGCCAGGGATGTGGTCATCGCGATGTCTACACGGCCCTCAATCAGGTCCTGCAGGAGTACGACCACGCCCGTGTCTTTGGCGACATCGGCTGCTACACCCTCGGCTTCCTGCCCCCCTATCGTGCCATCCATTCGTGCGTCGATATGGGCGCCAGCATCACCATGGCCAAAGGCGCTGCCGACGCGGGTCAGTGGCCCGCTGTAGCCATCATCGGCGACAGCACCTTCACTCATTCTGGCATGACCGGACTCCTTGATGCCATCAACGAGAATGCCGACATCACCGTCATCATCTCCGACAACCTCACCACAGCCATGACAGGCGGTCAGGATTCAGCTGGCACCAACAAGTTCGAAGCAATCTGCCGTGGCCTCGGCGTGCCCGACGAACACCTCCACGTGGTCGTTCCTCTGCCCAAGAACATGCCTGAGATCACGCGTATCATCCGCGAGGAAATCAACTACCATGGCGTCTCCGTCATCATTCCCCGTCGCGAGTGCATCCAGACTTTCAAGCGCCACGCCAAGGAAAAGAAGAATAGTAAACAGTAAATGGTTAAATTGTAAATGAAAGTTGATATTATTCTCTGCGGCGTGGGAGGACAAGGCATCCTCTCTATCGCCACCATCATCGGCGAGGCAGCCATGAACGAGAACCTCTATATCAAGCAGGCCGAGGTCCACGGCATGAGCCAGCGCGGCGGCGACGTACAGTCCAACCTGCGTATCTCCAGCAGTCCTATCGCCAGCGACCTTATCCCCCGCGGCAAGGCCGACGTCATCATCTCCATGGAGCCCATGGAAGCCCTGCGCTACGCCCCCTGTCTCGCCCCCGACGGCTGGGTCATCACCTCCAGCGTGCCCTTCGTCAACATCCCCAACTATCCCGATGTCGACAGCCTTCATCAGGCCCTTGCTGAGTTGCCGCATGTCGTCAGTCTTGACATTGAGCAGTTGGCCAAGGACGCTGCCATCCCTCGTTCTGCCAATATGATTCTTCTCGGTGCCGCCCAGCGTGCGCTCGGCATTGATTTCGATAAGCTCTGCGATGCCGTCCGTCGCGTATTCGCTCGTAAGGGCGATGCCGTTGTCGAGGCCAACCTCCGAGCCCTCGCCATAGGACGAGATGCCCGCTGAGCTGTCCTGTAGCACCGACTGGCTTCCCTCCCTGTCGTCAGCCGTACTCCGTATGCCCCTGTTGCCATTCCGTATGGTAGCAGGGGTTTCTTTGTGCTTATGTTTTTTTGCATACATACAGTCGAGCTCGCCCAGTTGACTTGTTATTGTCTGTTTGTCGAACTGACGATAGCGCTGTAGCGAACGGCCGTGTCAGGAGATTGTTCAGGAAGAAACGAAGACGTCATGAGGTCGACTTCGTTATTCGGTCGCGACCGAATAACGGATACATACGGTCGCGCAGGTTGATACATATGGTCGCGCAGGCCGATGCGAACGGTCGCGCAGGCCGATACGTATGGACGCGTAGGCCGATACATATGGACGCGCAGGCCGATGCGAATAGAAACGGTTCTTGAGGCGCATCGTGAAGGATGGTGCTGCAAATAGATGCTGACGGCAAGATAGATGAGGGTTATTTCGGCGTTTTGTGCAATTTCTTTGCATTTTGTTCGTCTATATGGTATAAAAGATATAACTTTGCAGTCGATTTAACCAAAACGATAATAAAATGAAAGATAGCACAGTGACGCCTATTGCACGTGAGGTGGTTGATAACCTGATTGCACAGTTGGGCATTCAGGACTTCGCCAAAGCTACAATACGTGAGGTCAAGCAGGTGGCTGCCATGGCCGAACGTCAGAGTGGCGTAGAGTTTATCAAGATGGAGATGGGCATCCCCGGTCTGCCCGCCGCACGCGTGGGCGTGGAGGCTCAGGTGAAGGCGCTGGAGGCAGGCATAGCTCATTCCTATCCCGACATACAGGGCCTGCCGGAGTTGAAGCGCGAGGCCTCACGGTTCGTGAAGGCATTCATCGGCGTGGACATCGCGCCCGAAGGTTGTGTGCCCGTCAGCGGAAGCATGCAAGGCACGTTTGCCTCCTTCCTGACCTGCTCGCAGGCCGACCGCCATCGGGATACGGTGCTGTTCATCGACCCTGGTTTCCCCGTGCAGAAGATGCAGTTGCAGGTGCAGGGCGTCCGCTATGAGACATTCGATGTCTACGACTATCGCGGCCCGCGACTCCGCGACAAGCTGGAGAGCTATCTGAAGCAAGGACGCATCTGCGCCATCGTCTACAGCAACCCCAACAATCCCGCCTGGATCTGCCTGACAGAGGAGGAGTTGCAAGTGATAGGCGAGCTGGCCACGCAGTACGATGCCATCGTGATGGAGGACTTGGCTTACTTCGCCATGGACTTCCGCGAGGATCTCAGCGTGCCTTTCGAACCGCCTTACCAGCCTACGGTGGCACGCTATACGGACAACTATCTGCTGCTCATCAGCGGTTCGAAGGCATTCTCTTATGCAGGCGAGCGCATCGGCGTGGTTTGCATCAGCGATGCGCTGTTCCACCGTCACTACGACGACCTCTGTGCGCGCTACGAGGGTCTGCCCTTCGGCCTCGTCTTCTCGACGCGAATGTTGTACGCCCTCTCGTCGGGCACCAGCCATTCGGCGCAGTACGCGTTGGCTGCCATGTTCCGGGCTGCCACCGACGGCGAATACCACTTCCGCGACGAGGTGAAAGTCTATGGTGAGCGTGCCCACAAGCTGAAAGAAATCTTCCTGCGCCATGGCTTCCACATCGTTTACGACCGCGATCTTGACCGTCCCGTGGCCGACGGATTCTACTTCACCATCGGCTACCGCGATATGACCAGCGGCGAGCTCGCGCGCGAACTTATGTATTATGGCGTCTCGGCCATCTGCCTCGTCACAACGGGCTCACATCAGGAGGGGCTCCGCGTCTGTACGTCCTTCATCGAGGATCATCAGTACGACGAACTCGACCGCCGCATGACGATCTTCGAGAAGAACAATGCACGCTAAGCATTGAAGCACGGAGGCGCAGAGCATAAACGAGAGCTTTGCCTCGCTGCGTCTCCGTGTCCTACAAGCGACCTTTCCCTTATCAGGCTTTTCATTACGTTTATTCTTCCTATTTCTTACAACTCAAACCAAATGAAACAAAGAACGTTTTTCGCTAAGGCGACGCTGGCGGTGGCACTGGCCATCTTCAGCAGCACGGCGGCCATGGGACAACAACCGACGGCTGCACCTCAGACTGCTACCGACTGGAAGCAAGAACTAATCAGCCGGATCCAAATCCATGGCTATGCACAAGGTGGCTATACCCTCAGTCACCGCGATGGGCAGACCACCAACACTTTCGACATCAAGCGCGTACTCTTCTGGGCTAACGCCCGCATCACCGACCGCTGGTCGTTTCTCTTCATGCACGACTTCTCGAGTGTCGTACAGGAATTCTACACCGACTACCGTCTGACCAAGAACAAGGCTTTGACCATCCGCCTGGGTCAGTTCAAGAACGGGCTGTCACTCGAGAATCCCCTCTCCCCAACCTCTATGGAAGCCATTGACGTCTACTCCGAGGCCGTCACGTTCCTGACGGGCTGCGGCAGCGACCCGTTACTCGGCGTGCAATATGGTCGCGACCTTGGCCTCTCGCTCTACGGCCAGACCAACGACGGGCACCTGCGCTATGAACTGCAAGTGATGAATGGGCAGGGAATCAATCGCAAGGACGGCAACAATACCAAGGACTTTATCGGCCGACTGGAGTATAGCCCTGTCGAGGAGCTTCGTCTTGTGGCTACAGGGCAGGTAGGACGCGGCCATGCCGTCGCGGCCTCGCTCTACAACCCCGACATCCAGGCAGGCGACAACTATAAGCGCAACCGTTGGACGGTTGGTGCCTACTATAAGTCGAAGGCTTTCAGCGTCCACGGCGAATACCTCGAGGGCTATGACGGCAAGGCTGTCAGCCGAGGGGCCTATCTCACGGGTGCTGTTCCGTTGGGCACGCCCAAAGTGGAGTTCGTGGGGAGCTACGACTTCTTTAATTTCAACACGTCTTTAGGGCTTGACCAGCACAAAGCTATAGCGGGTCTGCAGTACTGGTTCTATGGCAAATGCCGTCTACAGCTGCAGTATGTCTACAAGAGCGCATACGTCGCCGGTGGCCAATTCATCCACGGCGCCAATCACGCCCTGATGTGCCAGATGCAGGTGAGGTTTAATTAAATTGTAAAGAAGATGTTCATCAAAGTTATCCTGACCATCATCTTCCTGGTCGTGATGGTAGGCGTGGGAATCTATTCCCGCAAGCAGGCCAGCTCGGTCGACGGCTTCGTGCTGGGCGGCCGCTCCGTAGGTCCTTGGTTGACGGCTTTTGCCTACGGCACTTCCTATTTCTCGGCTGTCGTCTTTGTAGGCTATGCCGGTCAGTTCGGATGGAAATACGGCCTTTCAGCTACATGGATTGGCGTGGGCAATGCCGTCATAGGCTCGCTGTTGGCATGGCTCCTGCTGGGCCGCCGTACCAAGCTGATGACGCAGCACATAGAGAGCCGGACGATGCCTGATTTCTTCGGCACTCGCTACGAGAGTCAGCAGCTACGCGTCGTGGCCTCGGTCATCGCTTTCGTCTTCCTGATCCCTTACACCGCAGGCGTCTACAAGGGCATCTCTACACTCTTCGAGATGGGCTTCGGCATCCCCTACGAATACTGCGTCGTAGCCATGGCGGCGTTCACGGCGGTTTATGTCATCTTCGGTGGTTACAAGGCCACGGCGATGAACGACTTCATCCAGGGCATCATCATGCTGTTTGGCATCGTCACCGTCATCGCTGCTGTGCTGAATGCACAGGGTGGCTTCACAGCAGCTGTGGAGAAACTGGCCCATTTGCCCTCCGATGCCGACCCGTCGGTCAATGGTGGCTTCGCCTCGTGGCTGGGTCCCGATCCGTGGGGACTGCTGGGCGTGGTCATCCTGACCTCGCTTGGCACCATGGGCTTACCGCAGATGGTAGGTAAATTCTACTCGATTACCGATGAGAAAGCCATACGCCGCGGCACAATCATCAGCACCGTATTCGCCTTCATCGTGGCGGGTGGCTGCTACTTCCTCGGTGGCTTCGGGCGGCTATACGACCCCGTTATCGCGTCCAACGGGAAGATAGCCTTCGACTCTATCGTTCCCGCCATGCTGGTGACGCTTCCCGATGCCCTCATCGCCCTCGTCGTGCTGCTTGTGCTATCGGCCTCGATGTCTACGTTGGCCTCGCTCGTACTGACCAGCTCCAGCACGATGACCCTCGACCTCATCTATCGCGACAAGAAAGCCCTTCCGGGCGAAGTGGAAGAGGGTAGTATCGACGATACCGTCTCAGAGAAAGTGGAGCGTCGCAAGGTTGTCGTGATGCGTGTGCTGATTGTTTTCTTCATCGTGATCTCTCTGATGATTGCCTTGAACCCGCCCACCTTCATAGCCCAATTGATGGGTATCTCGTGGGGGGCGCTGGCCGGCGCTTTCCTGGCTCCTTTCATGCTGGGCTTGTATTGGCGTGGTGTCACGCCCGCGGCGGTCTGGGCTTGCTTCATCTGGGGCGTAGGGCTGACGGTGGTCAATATGCTTCTGGACAATCCAATCAACCCCATCAATTGCGGCGCTATTGCCATGGTGGGCGGTTTCCCCATCGTCTGGTTGGTGAGTCTGGTCACGCGCAAGCTGCCTAAGGCAGACGTCGACCGCATGTTTGCATGCTATAAGAAATAACCGAGAAAACAGAACTTAATCATAACCCAAGAAACAATGAACAGAATCATGATTATGGCTGTGGGAGCGTTGATGAGCCTCGTAGTCAATGCACAAGAAGTCATCAAACTGCCAGCCCCCGAACGCACAGCCACCACGGTGAGTGTTATGGACGCGTTGGCTCAGCGTCAGTCGGTGCGTAGCTTCTCGTCGCGCGAACTCAGCGACGAGCAGTTGTCGTTGCTGCTGTGGGCTGCCAACGGCGTCAATCGCAAGGATGGCCGGCTGACCGCTCCTACGGCGATGAACCGACAGGATATCCAGCTCTACGTATGTCGCAAGGACGGAGCCTACAGCTACGATGCTCGTAGCCACTCGCTCACGCGCGTCACTCGCGAGGACCTTCGCCCTGCCGTGGCTGGTGACCGTCAGCCGTTCGTGTTGGATGCCCCCATTTGCCTGGTCATCGTCAGCGATCAGCGCAAGTTCGGTCAGCGCCCTTCACGCGATTTCAGCTGTATAGATGCTGGCTACGTCTCGCAGAACATCTATCTCGCAGCGACCGCAATGGGCCTGGGTACCGTAGCGCGTGCAATGATGGACAAGGAGCGAGTCGTCAAGGGACTTGGCCTGGTAGAGGAGCAACTGCTGTTGCTGAATCATCCTGTCGGTTACGTCAAGGAATGATGCAATGGACGAACAGAAACTGAAAGACTTCTTCGTCCACGACGAGTTCGCACGGCAGAACGGCATCACTATCGTCGAAGTGTGCGAGGGCTACGCTCGCACGCAGGTGTCTATTGAGCCTCGTCACTTGAACGCAGGTGGCGGTGTCCAGGGCGGCGTGCTGTTCACGTTGGCAGATCTGGCCTTCGCTGCTGCGACCAACAGTCATGGCACGCTCACCGTCACTACAACGGCCAATATCACTTTCGTCCATAGTGTTGGCGTGGGCGCTCTCGTCACGGCCGAAGCACATGAAGTCGTGGATCATCGCCGACTGCCTTTCTGCGAGGTACGCATCACAGACCGTGATGGTCGGCTATTAGCCGTCTTTACCGCCAGTGGTTATCGCAAGGAAGGAACGCAGTTGCCGTTCTGAGGTGGCGCAGGCGGGGGGGATGGAGATGTGGCGATAGAATCGCCACGGAAAGGATGGGACGTGCCTTGCATGGGTAACCTTGTTTACATATAAACGCAGAGGCCTTGACGAGTGTTCGTTGAGGAATCTGCGTTTATACGTGTAGATAGTGAGATACGGGCTTTTTTTGTAAGGCGCCTATGCGCTCCTGTTAGTCGTCTGCACGTGATGGAGGGGAGCGTCTGTTTCTGAGGGCCTTTGTCCTTAGGAGGTCGTCCCCGTAATCTCCTATCTTCTGATGACCTTGTGAGCTACCCCCTTGTGTACCTCGATGACGCAGCCACGGCGATTGTTGCTGGCTTTCATCCCCTGAAGGTCATAGACCTGTGAGGGCAAAAGGGTGGGAGAGGAGGGCACGGTAATGGCATCAGTAGGGTCGAAGAAGGGTTTGAGCGCTGCTCCAGGGCGACCTTGGGACGTGAATGCGCCTTTGCCGTAAGCATTCCATCCGAGTTTGCTGTAGTAGGCAGGCTTCCACCAACCATAGACCTCGGGTTCCCAATAGAAGATGCCTGCGCATGATGACAGGGCTTTCACCTTCTCGAATAGGTCGCTCATCACTTGTTGGGCTATTGTCTCGTTGGTGGCGTTGTAGCCTGTCTCAACAATCATCACGGGCACGCCGAACGTGCTGGCCAGCGATTGGATGTTGGCCGCTGTTTTGGAGTTCTCATTCTGCCAGTTGCTCTCGGGATAGTGGGAGAGCCCGATCATGTCGAATTTGCCACCATATTGCTTGAACGACTTGAAGAACCAAGCGTTATCATCGGGACCTTTGTCGATGTGAATGATGACTTTGGCCTCAGGTAGCACGCGTTTCACGGCCTCGTAGCCAGCGTTGCTGAGGGCGATATAGTTTGCCCAGGCAGCACTTCCCGATTTGTTCCAGTCGATCTTGCCAGAGTCCCAAATCATGCCCGAGCGAGTCTCGTTGCCCACTTGCACCCATGCAGGCTCTATGCCTTCAGCTTTGAGGGCACTGAGGACGTCCGTGGTATGGTCGGCCACAGCCTGCTTCAGTTGCTCAAGTGAATAGTTGGTCCACGTCGACGGCTTGTTCTGCCGCCCAGGGTCGGCAAAGAAGTCGCTATAATGGAAATCAATCAAAAGCGAAAGCCCTTGAGCATGAGCACGACGCGCCTTCACGAGAACGTCGGCCTTGTCAGACCAAGCCCCATAACCAGACTGAGGATTAACCCACACACGCAAACGTATGGCGTTCATCCCAATCTGCCGCATCAGTGCCATCAACTCGGTTTGCTGCCCGTCGGTATTGTAGAATTGCTTGCCGCTGGCCTCCATCTCTGTGCACCAGCTAACATCAGCCCCCCGCGCAAAGGCGGGTGACTGAGCATGGATGGAAGCGTAAGAGAAGGCGAGCAGCGCAAGGAGAGCGCAGCGCCTAATCATAGGGCTATGCTTTTGAGTTTGTTCTGCTCGATGACCCGAGCTGCATGAGCGTTGTCATCGGTGCGGAAGATGAGGATGCCCTTGCCACGGAGCAGGAACGAGTACATGTAGGTGATGCTGATGCCCGCCTCGCTGAACATCTTGACTGCATCGGCTGCGCGACCGGGCTGGTCGTCGAGTTCGATGGCGAAGACATCGCTGATGGCCACGGCAATGCCCGCTTGCTTCAGTTCCTCACAAGCGCGTGTAGGTTCGCTGCAGATGATGCGATAGATACCGTACTCAGCTGTGTCAGCGATGGTAGAGGCGATGATCTGGATGTTTGCCTGCTTCAGCACGTCGAGCACTTTGATGAGTGTGCCCGAACGGTTCTCGATGAAAATGGATAGTTGTGGAATGGTCATATTACTGGAAGTTTTAAAGTTTAAAAGACCTCTCTGTTTTCTACTGATATACTTTTCGCTTGTCGACGACGCGGACGGCTTTGCCCTCACTCACGGGCAGGGTGCCCTTGGCTACGATACGCACGCGCGGTTTCAGCAGGATCTCGTCGCCGACGCGGTGGCGGATTTCCTTTGCCAGGTTCTCTATCAGCGAGTAGTTGTCAGTGGGCTCGGCCAACTCTACTTCGATAATCATCTGGTCGTTGTTGTCCTCGGTGACGAGGGTGATGAGGTAGTTGTTGCCCAGCTCGGGGAATTGCATCAGAATCTTCTCAACCTGGATGGGGAAGATGTTCACGCCGCGCAGCACAATCATGTCATCCGAACGCCCGCGCATACGGTCCAGACGGATGTGGTTGCGTCCACAGGGGCACGAACGTCCCAGCACCCTTGTGAGGTCGCGTGTGCGATAACGCAGCAGAGGCATGGCCTCGCGGCAGAGCGTTGTCAGCACCAGCTCGCCTATCTCGCCGTCGGGCACCGGCTCCAGCGTCTCGGGGTCCACGATCTCCACGATGTAGTAGTCTTCCCAGAAGTGAAGCCCGTTCTGCTCTTTGCACTCGAAGCCCACACCCGGTCCGCACATCTCGCTCATGCCAAACGAGTTGTAAGCCTTCACGCCCATCATCTCCTCGATGCGCTGGCGTTGTTCCTCAGAGTGAGGCTCGGCGCCGATGGCCAGCACCTTCAGCTTCGTATCACGCCGCGGATCCACGCCCTGTTCCTTCATCACCTCATACAGACGGGTGACATAACTGGGTATGGCGTGTATGGCCGTGGTGCCGAAATCCTTGATGAACTTGATTTGTCGCAGGGAGTTGCCGGCAGCCGCAGGCACGGTCAGCATACCAAGGCGTTCAGCACCATACTGGAAGCCAAGACCACCCGTGAACATACCATAGCCACTGGAGTTCTGGAACACATCGTCGGGGCGCAGCCCCACCATCCACAGGTTCCTCGCCACTTGGTTTGCCCATTCGTCCAGATCCTTCTGCGTGTGCAGGATGACGGTCGGATTGCCCGTAGTGCCAGAGGAGGAATGCAGGCGCACACAGTCGCGAAGCGGCACACACGCCATGCCGAAGGGATAGCTCTCGCGCAAGTCTTGCTTGGTCGTGAACGGCAGCTTGCGCACGTCGGCCAGCGACTGAATGTCGTCAGCGGTGATGCCAGCCTCCTCGAACTTCTTCTGGTAGAAATCGTTCGTTAGGCAGTGGCGCACGGCCTGTTTCAGACGTTCCAGCTGCAAAGCCTCAATCTGTTGGCGCGACATTGTCTCGCGCTCCGGATTGAAGTAAGGTGAATTGACGTTAATCATTTCTTTTTTATATAATACAAATTTCTCACATGTTATTTCCGACCTGCGAATGTTGAAGATTTAATCAGGTCTCACTGCTTGGTCTTCACCATGTAGGACGTGGTAGTCTCTTCTTCTCCGTCCTCGTTGACGGTCGTCTTTCCGAGTTCTATCTTACATCCTGAGCGGTCGATGAAGGCGGTGTTGGTGCGTCGTCCCATAGATGCCCCCTCACGTTTCACCTTCTCATTCCATCTGTCCATCTCTTCGATCTGGGCTGCGATGAGTGTTTCCACGGAATCCTTTGTCTCTGGTAGACATTCGATGCCATTCCTGTCCAACGACCGGACGTCGCCGTCATAGTCGCGTATGAGCGAATCGCCCTCTAACTGCCAGGTTCCCTCCATGACTCTGGTGTATTTGAGCCTGCCGATGTAGCTTGTGGCTGAAGCATAATACTGGTAGAGGTGCCTGAACCGATGGTCGCCCATGAACTCTATCACCTCCTCGGAGTTTCCCGCTGCTGACGGTGCCGACCACGTTCCCAGCAGCTGCTTCTCTGACACGCGGTTGCCGGTTCGTTTCTGCTTATTGAGATATTCTTCCAGTTCCTCGTCGGTGATGCTCATGATGAACTTGCACTGGTCGCTCTTCTGTTGCCAGTCATTGGCTTTGGAGTAGAAGATGCGGCTGCGTGAGGGAGAGAGGTTCAAGAAGAGTTTCACCTTTCGGGAGGGCAACCATTCCTTCAGGGCAGCTGCGATGGTTGCGGCATTCCATTCGTCGGCATTCATCATCGCCTGGTATCGCTCCTCGTTGGAGATGGGGAAGCGGAAACCTATATCGTTCTCTATCTGTTCGTCGTAGAACCGCCGCGACTGGTAGAACGACTGCACGATGCTGATGAACAGCGCGTTGTCGATGTTCTTCCACGTCTGTTGGCTGCTGTTGAAGATTCGCTCCTTGGAACCATCAATCATGTAGATGTCACCCTCGATGAGATACTGAAAGGCCTCGAGCAGCGTGTCTTCCGGGACCTGCTCTATCTGGTCCAGATGACGTTCCACGTACCTGGCCAGTTCGTAATGCTCTTCCTCCCACTTGGCCAGCTCCTTGAAAGCGGTCACATTCTCGTCAATGTCGCTGATGACCATCATAGCCATCTGACGGCCGTCACGCCGCTCCTTCCAATTCTCAATCCACTGGCCTGTGCCGAAAGTAAGGACGATGGAAAGGGTAGTGGCGATGGTGGTCAAGAGCAGCTCCTTTATGGTGCTGTTCCGCGTGACGCGACGTCGAATGACAGAAGTCTTCAGTTTCATTGGTGAAGGAATAGGATAATGAGTTAGAGCTTACGTTTGTCAATCACATGTGCGCTCTTGCCCTGACTGCGTTCGATGGTATTGGGTGCCTTCAGCTGCACTTTGGCAGCGATGCTGAGTACGCTCTTCAGTTTCGAAGCCAGTTTCTTCTCGAGGGAGTCGATGGCGGCAGGCGTGTCGAAGATTCCTGTGAAGTATTCTTGGCGAATCTCCACCTGCACTTGTAGCGTGTCGAGGTTGTTCACGCGGTCGACAATCATCATATAGCGTGGCGCGAATTCGGGCATCGACAGAACGACGCTCTCCACCTGCGAGGGGAAGACGTTGATACCGCGGATGATGAGCATGTCGTCCGAGCGACCTTGGATGCGGCTCATGCGGACTGCCGTGCGGCCGCAGTCGCAAGTGCCGGGCAACAACGAGCAGAGGTCGCGAGTGCGGTAGCGCAGCACGGGCATGCCTTCCTTGGTCAGCGTCGTGAACACCAGTTCGCCTGTCTGTCCGGCAGGCAGTGGCTCCAGGGTCACGGGGTTGATGATTTCGGGATAGAAATGATCCTCACAGATGTGTGAGCCGTGCTGCATCTGACATTCGTAGCTGACGCTGGGACCCATCACCTCGGAGAGACCATAGAGGTTATACCCCTTCAGCCCCAGGCGGTCTTGTATCTCCTGGCGCATCTGCTCAGTCCAAGGTTCAGCGCCAAAGGCACCTATGCGCAGACGGATATCGTCTTTACGAATGCCCAACTTGTCCATCGTCTCGGCCAGGTAGAGGGCGTACGAAGGGGTGCAGGCGATGCCGGTGATGCCGAGGTCGCGAATCAGTTTGAGGTGCTTTTCGGTATTGCCCGTTCCAGCAGGGATCACGCTGGCGCCGATATGCTCCACGCCATAATGAGCGCCCAGTCCGCCCGTGAACAGACCGTAGCCGTAAGAGACCGAGAAGAGGTCGTCGCGCGTCACGCCATAAGACGTCAGGCAACGAGCCATACACTCGCTCCAGACACCGATGTCCTTGCGCGTGTAGCCCACGATGGTGGGGTTGCCGGTCGTGCCGCTGCTGGCATGCACACGGATGATTTCGCTCTGTGGCGCTGCTTGCAGTCCGAAAGGATAGTTGTCGCGCAGGTCTTTCTTCGTCGTGAAGGGTAGCTTGCGGATGTCCTCGATCGTTTGAATATCATCGGGACGAATATCCATCTCTTGCAGCTTGTTGCGGTAGAAAGGTACGTTGTGGTAGACGTATTCTACAATCTTGTGCAGGCGTTTGCCTTGGAGCGCGCTCATCTCGTCGCGACTCATACATTCTTTGTTCGGGTTCCAGATCATGTTGTTTTTGTGTTGTTAAATGGTGAATCCCGCACAAAGGTACAACTAATTCTGTGTATTTTTGGCAAAAAGTAAGAAAAAGATTCATTGGAGCCACAAAAAAGTATTAAATTTGCCGCGTGATAAACAAAATATTAATTGAAAGCCGTGATTAATCAACAATTATTACAGCCTGAGAGCATCGTCGTCATCGGTGGCTCCAACAATACCCATAAGCCAGGTGGTGCCATCGTTCGTAACCTCATCAGCGGTGGCTATGCAGGGACGCTGCGCATTGTCAATCCCAAGGAAGATGAGGTGCAGGGCATCAAGGTCTTTCACGACGTGAAGGAACTGCCTCCCACCGATCTGGCCATCCTCGTCGTAGCCGCCAAGTATTGTCCGGACTACGTTGAATACCTCGCCGCCGAAAAGCACGTGCGCGCGTTCATTATTATTTCAGCCGGATTCAGCGAGGAGACTGCCGAGGGCGCTGTGCTGGAGCAGCGTATCCTTGATGCATGTGAGCATTATGGCTGTGCCCTTGTGGGCCCCAACTGCATCGGACTCCTCACGCGCTGGCACCATTCAGTGTTCACTAAGCCCATCCCCCGCCTCACCCCAAAGGGCGTTGACTTCATCTCTGGCTCGGGCGCTACGGCTGTCTACGTGCTTGAGAGTGCGGTGACCAAGGGGCTCCCGTTCAATTCCGTCTGGTCAGTGGGCAATGGACATCAGATCGGCATTGAGAGTGTGCTCGAATACATGGACGAGCATTTCGATGCCGAGCGCGATTCGTTGGTCAAGCTGCTCTATATCGAGAATATTGCCGACCCTGACAAACTTCTCTTCCACGCGACTTCCCTCATTCGCAAGGGCTGCCGTATTGCTGCCATCAAGGCGGGCTCGTCGGAGAGCGGAAGTCGTGCTGCCTCGAGCCATACAGGAGCCATTGCCTCGAGCGACTCGGCCGTCGAGGCGCTGTTCCGCAAGGCGGGCATTGTGCGTTGCTTCTCGCGCGAAGAGCTGACCACGGTAGGCTGTATCTTCACCCTGCCGCGGTTCACGGGCAAGAACTTCGCCATCGTCACGCACGCGGGTGGGCCAGGAGTGATGCTGACCGATGCGTTGTCCAAAGGTGGCATGAACGTGCCCGCATTGACGGGACCCGTGGCCGACGAGCTGAAAACCAAGCTCTTGCCAGGCTCGTCCGTGGCCAATCCCATTGACATCCTGGCCACAGGAACGCCCGAACACCTCGGCATCGCCATCGACTATTGCGAAAAGCGCTTCACCGACATTGATGCTATTATGGTCATCTTCGGCACGCCAGGACTTGTACAGCTCTACGAGGCATACGATGTCCTGCACAAGAAGATACAAGAGTGCCGCAAACCGATTTTCCCCATCCTTCCGAGCGTGAACACGGCTGGCCCTGAAGTGCATGAGTTCTTGAAGAAAGGACATGTCAACTTCTCCGACGAGGTCACCCTGGCCACGGCGCTGACGCAGGTCATGAAGACGCCTGCGCCTGCCGACCAGAATGTCGTTGTCAACGGGGTCGACGTGCCGCGCATCCGTCGCATCATAGATGGAATAGATGCCGATGGCTATATCTCGCCTGCTTTGGTTCACGAGTTGCTCGAGAGCGCCGGCATACCGACGGTGCCTGAGTTCGTCAGTGCCGAGAAGGCCGATTTGTTGGCTTTTGCCGAGAAATGTCATTATCCTGTTGTGGCTAAGGTTGTAGGTCCTGTCCACAAGAGCGATGTCGGAGGCGTTGCCCTTAATATTCGCAGCAAGGAGGTCCTCAGTGCCGAGTTCGACCGTATGATGCGCATAGAAGGAGCTAAGGCTGTCATGGTGCAGAAGATGCTGAAAGGCACGGAACTGTTCATCGGTGCCAAGTATGAGACGCATTTCGGGCATGTCGTCCTCTGTGGACTCGGAGGCATCTTCGTCGAGGTGCTCAAGGACGTCTCCAGTGGCCTGGCGCCACTCTCCTACGAGGAAGCCTATTCGATGATTCGTTCGTTGCGCGGCTACAAGATCCTGAAGGGCACACGTGGACAGCAAGGCATCAACAAGCGCAAATTTGCAGAAATCATTGTGCGACTGAGTACACTCCTTCGTTTTGCCACCGAGATCAAGGAGATGGACATCAATCCCTTGCTGGCTGATGCCGATGACATCGTTGCCGTAGATGCCCGCATCTTGGTGGAGAAGTGAAGGCGTGAGGTTTCCCTTTAGTTGAATCCTTTGACACTTGCTCATGAGAAAGACGATTCTTCTTTGCCTGGCCATAGCGCTCTGCCTCGGGAGCGCTGCTGCCGACCGCTATCGCAATCCCGTCATCCCAGGCTTCTATCCCGACCCCAGCATCTGCCGCGTAGATAGTGACTTCTATCTGGTCAACAGCACCTTCGACTATTTCCCCGGCGTGCCCCTTTGGCACAGCCGCGACTTGGTGAACTGGGAGCAGATAGGCCATTGCCTTACGCGCAAGAGTCAGGTCGACTTGAGCGGCACGCTCTCATGGAGTGGCATCTATGCGCCCACCATCCGATACAACGATGGCACTTTCTACATGATTACCACCAATACTACTCGGGGTGGTAACTTCCTCGTCTACACCGACGACCCGCGTGGCGAGTGGTCCGACCCCGTGTGGTTGGAGCAAGGCGGTATCGATCCTTCGCTCTACTTCGAGGACGGCCATTGCTATATGGTCAGTAATCCCGATGGCGGCATCTGGCTCTGTGAGATCAATCCCAAGACGGGCAAGACTCTCTCGCCGTCGCGCCGCATTTGGAATGGTACGGGCGGGCGTTACCCCGAGGGGCCACATCTCTACAAGAAAGACGGCTGGTACTACCTGCTCATCTCTGAAGGTGGTACAGAGCACGCTCACATGATCACCATCGCTCGTTCGCGGCATATCGACGGCCCCTACACGGCCAATCCCGCTAATCCCATCTTGACGCATTGCAACCAACTCGGGCAGGACAGTCCCATTCAGGGTACTGGCCATGCCGACCTCGTGGATGCTCCCGATGGCTCGTGGTGGTTGGTCTGCCTCGCCTTCCGCCCGCAGACCAATATGAATCATCTGACTGGTCGCGAGACTTATCTGGCTCCCGTGCGCTGGGATACAGGAGCCTGGCCTGTAGTGAACGCCAACGGCACCATAGCTCTCGACATGACGGCCGATTTGCCCGTGAAGATTACTGCGCAGAGGGACTTTACGACCGATGTCCGCTTCAGTAGCAAGCAACCGCTCGGCTATGAGTGGATCTACCTGCGTAATGCATTGATGGAAAACTATCAGCTGACGTCCGACGCCTTGCGACTGACGGGTACTTCGGCCACACTGAACAGCCCCGACCTGCCTACATTCGTAGGCCGTCGGCAGCAGCACATCGATTTCGTTGCTACAACCCAGCTGAAGTTCGTAGAGGGCCGTACAGGCGACATGGCGGGTCTGACCGTGTTCATGGATATGCTTGCTCATTACGATATCTCCCTGCGCCGTGAGGACGACGGGCGAAACACGCTCGTCGTGGAGTACTGGCTCAACAGCATCCATCACGTTGAGAAAGAAATCGCTCTGAAAGGGAATAAACCCTACCTGCGTGTCACTGGCACTCGCGACCACTATCGGTTCGCCTATTCTGAGGACGGAAAGACTTTTACCGAAGTCGGTCTGGCCGACACTCGTTATCTCAGCAGCGAGACAGCGGGAGGATTCACGGGCATCGTCCTCGGACTCTTCTGCCAGTCGGCCAACGACCTCTCCAAGCCCAAGGCTGATTTCTATTCGTTCACGTACCATCCTGTTCAATAGCGGCGAGGTCGCCTCGTGGGTAGAGACAGGCGGGTAGCTCGGTGGCTATGAATCGCTTTTTAGTGTACATTTGCAAAGTCATGCGTAAGTCCTGCACCATTCCGTCGATTGCCTTGATTCTGCTGCTGATGCTCTGTTCCGCTCAGACACCACCTGAACGGCGGTCACTGCGTGTCATGTCATGGAATGTTGAGAACCTCTTCGACACACTCGACGACGAAGGTTTTCGCGACGAGGAGTTTCTGCCTCAGAGTGATCATCGCTGGACCAGTCATTGCTACTGGCAGAAACTGACCGACGTGGCGCGTGTCTTTGCTGCGGTGTCTGACGATGATAGGCTTCCCGATCTCGTGGGCTTGTGCGAAGTCGAGAACGACAGCGCCATGACGGCCCTGACTCGCCGTAGCGTCCTCCGCCATCTGCACTACGACTACGTGATGACGCATAGCCCCGACGCTCGTGGCATTGATGTCGCCCTCCTCTATCAGCCCGCTCGTTTTCGGCTTCTCAGTCATCGCAGTATTCGTATTCCGAGCAGTGAGCATGGCTTGCGTGCGACGCGAGATATCCTCTACGTCAAGGGGTTGGTCGCTACGGCATCGGGCACCGACACGCTTCATGTTATGGTCGTCCATCTGCCCAGCCGTGCAGGCGGTCATACCGGCGACCAGAACCGCCGATTGGCAGCGGCCACTCTCTGGGGCGCCGTCGACAGTCTGCTCAATAGAGCGGTGTCGGGTGCTGCCCCGCCTATTGTCATCATGGGAGACTTCAACGCGCCGGCCAAGGATCGCATATTCCGGCAGTCTCCCATGCGCCTCACAGACGATCCGAAGTCGCCCGGGACCTATAGCTTCCGCGGCATTTGGCAGTGGATCGACCACATCCTCGTCACGCCTTCCATGACGACCACTGTCGCTCGCCCCGTGCGTCTGCCTTGGCTACTCGAGGAGAACAAAAGCTACGGCGGGCAGACGCCTCGGCGCACCTTCCGCGGACCTTCGTACCACGGCGGCATCAGCGACCATCTGCCCGTCGTCATCGACATCGAATTCTGAAAAACACCACTTATTCAGAGAAATAAATACAATTGGCCTGAATGATTGCTTCACCGGAGCCATCGCGTATATATCTTCAGGTCATCGCGTATATATGTGCAAGCCTTCACGTATATACGTACAAGCCTTCACATATATATGTACAAGCCTTCACATATATATGTATAGGTCTTCACATATATATGTACCCTATTCAAGTTTCGGTTGTCATGAAGAAGTCCTTCGCGTTTGCTTGTCACGAGAGAGCAAAGAGTAAAAACGAGCGAGAGGAGGGCAACTCGCTGGCTGTCCTCCTCTCGTCCATTAAGGTCTTGTCAGTCCTGTCAGAATTGGTTGAGGTGGCTGGTGTCGATGTTCGTCGCTACGCCGCCGCGCTCTATCTCTACTTTGTCGGCAGTGCCGCTCAGGTTGATCTTCGAGGCTCCATCGCAGTTGGACTGAACACTCGCGCAGTCGAGATGGGCATCGAGTTTTGAGGCCCCTGTGCACCATGTACGTAGGGCATTGCCCTTGAAACTGACCTCGCCTTTGCTGGCGCCTGAGAAGCCTACTTGCAACAACTCGCAGTCCTTGGCTGAGAGGGTGAGTTTGGAAGCGCCATAGACATTAAAGGTGGCCTTTTCTTTGACCGCGAAGGATGGATGTGTAGCCTTGCTGGCGCCGCCCAGGTGGGTGGCCCCTTTTTCGGCAGTCAGCTTCCGGATGTCAACCTGGCTGGAACCGCTCATGCTGGCCTCGTATTCCTTGCAGGCGACGCTGCCCACATGCACTTCTGAACAGCCACTGATACTCATCTTCAGGCTTTGACTCTCAATGCTATTGGCTTTCAGCTTTGAGACTCCTTCAAGTCGTACATACAAGAAATCGGGCATCATCGCCGTCGTCTCGAAGGTCGAGACGCCGCTGAGCAGAATGTTCTCCAGGCATGGGGCTGTCAGCTGGAGGATGAAGTTGTGCTTGCCGTCGGGACGGTCTTTCTGCTTGACGTTGTTGAATTTCTTGCTGCGCTTGGCACTCACTTTGAGTTGGCCGCCTGTGGACGTGACCTCCATCTCATCAAGCAGATCGGCTCGACCCGTCAGCTTGACGCTGTAAGCATTGCCTTGAGTATAGACCACCTTCACGACGTTGCTGACATCGAGAATAGTAAAGTCGCTGAGGTCATACGTGCGCGTCGTGAACAAGCTCCCTTTCGCTGAAGGTGCTGTAGTTGAAGGTTCGAGCGTGCGCTGAGCCGGCGAGGGAGTCTTTGCCATGGCGCATGAAAGGCTGGCGATTGTCGCGATAGCTGCGACTAAGAGAACAAATTTCTTCATGTCTATGTTTGAGTTAAATTTTACTTGTTTTTCATTCTGATGACGATGGTCACTTTACCGTCGCGAGCCTGCATGGGGTTCTGGCCGGTATACTGGAGCATGTAGATGCGGTTCCGCTGTTCGCCCTCTACGGCAAGAATCAAGGTGTGACGCTCACCGTCTTCCTCTTTATGCGTGAAGCGGCCTGTTGCGCGCTCCGCCTCAAAAGTCTCCTTGCACTTGCTGATGTCGATACCCTTCGTGAGTTCACGCACTTTCACTACGCGGGTGACTTCGCGAGTGTCTGGATTGCGCTCTACGACGCTTGTGTATTTGCTCCTGCCGAGTGTGCTCTCGTTGTCTACAAAGCGGTCGATGCGGTTCTGAGCCGTAGCCGTCAGCGTCGCAAATGTGAGCGTCAGCAGTATCAGTAGTCTCTGTTTCATCGCGATATCAATTATATATTATTACATAGGCTGCGCGGCATAGCCGATAGGCCGTATTTTGAATTTTTAACGAACTATTGTTTTAACAAACTCATAAGATTAAAATTTAAAAATTAAACAATATACAAGAACTTAACGTTCTATTTTTATTTTTCTCCAGACATTTCTCTGTTATATTTTTTCACACTTTTCCCTCCGTTGAATCTGTAGGCAATGGTGAGCATAATGGAATGCTCCATTCTTTTATAATTATTCGTAACCCGATAGCCCGTCATTGCATCCGAAGACACGGAGCGTCTTGAATACCCGTCGCAGAAGATACGTGGGGATACATATTGTATGCTTGTATTCATCCGTTGCTTGAAGAAGTCTTTTCCTGCGTAGAAAACAAGAAAGTCCATTTTTGAGGTATTCCATCCTTGCACGGAAGCATCATAGCTGTTGTTGAGGTTGTAGCCCAATTGCAATGTCAGGAATCGCTTGTTGTTATAATACCTCACGTTGAAGCCTCCCTTGAACCCATCGTTGCTGTTTTTGTATTTCCCATATTCAGCTCTCTTGAACTGATATCCTACATTGCCACTGATGGTGAATGCCTTGATGCGCTTATAGATGTAGAACGAGGTCCAGAACTCACGGTAGGTGGTGTTCTGTGGCATGTAGGTGACATAGGTGCCGTATTCTCCCGATGAAAGCGTCCCCTCTCCTGCCTCGGCCACGGTGTCGAACATGTTCGGCGAATAATTGTAGCCTGCCTGGATGTTAAACGTCTTGAAGAAGTCGAGCCACAGCCGTGTGGAGTGATAGACCTGTGTGCGCAGGGCGGGATTTCCGCTTCTGTAGGTCAGTGAATCGCTGAAGTAACCGTATTCGGTCACCTGGTCCAGCTGCGGGTGAGTGACGTTGCACCAATAGTTGAGGCGCATCCACAGCCATTTGCTCCATCTGTGATAGGCCATGCCGCTGAGTTTGTACACCATATTGTTGTCTTCATAGCTGCGGCTCTCTGTATGCACATGTTCGGCTGAAGCGCTGAAGTTGAGGTCTGTGTCATCACTGACTCGGTAAGAGAGCCACGTCCAGAACTCATTGCGCCGATAGGTGTTCTCGCTCAACATGTCGCCTGTCTGCCGGTCTTTCTGCTCATAGTCCTTCCATGTGAAGTTGTAGCCTGCACTGACGTAGAACTTGTTGTTGAGGAAACGACGGTTGACCTCGCTCTTAGTCCACACGTAATCCATGTGGCAACGGTAGGGGTAGCGGGTGGCATAGCCTGAACTTTGGCTATAGTCCCTGTCTGATGTCCAGCCGTCGTTGATGTAGTTGAAGTCGTATGTATAGTTCCATACACCGCTTCGTCCACGGTAGTAGAGTCCCAGCGTGTGACGTGAGCTGTTCACCCTGCTTGTCAGGTTGGCGCTGATGGTGTCGCGCCTGTCGCTTTCCGTACACCACCGTCCTATGGTACTATGGCTGTAGGTGTCTGTTGCATCGGGGGAATAGTTGTAGGATGCCGATACCGAATGGTTATTGTTGATTTGGTAATCCACAGCGGCGTATGCATTGTGTATGCGGTAGAAATTCTTGGTGCCGTAGGGAGTCAGCATGGTTTCCTGCAACTTGTTCACATGATTGTTCATGACAGCTTCTATGGTGTTGTTGCGTTCGCTCTGCTGATATTTGAAGTTATAGCTTCCCACAAAGTTCCACTTGTTTTTGGTGTAGGTGAAAGAGGCAGAAGAATAATTTCCAGTCAGGTGCTTATCTTTTCCGTTGCCGTCTGTGGGTAGGACTGATACCTGCTGAAACGCATTCCCTTCATATCCCTCATAATCAGGCTTGCTATGCAAGTTTATAAGCACGTCATAGTTGGCATATTTCCCCGTAGGGTTGGGCACCACATCCACCCTGTCAAAACGCAGGTGGTGCAGTTCCTTGATGTATTCTGGCGACTTCTCGATACTGTCCATCAGGATGAGGATGTTCTTTGAGCCGTAATAGGTAAGTTCGTTATTGGAATAGTCACAGTCTATTCCGGCAATGTTTCCCAGCATCTGTGCCGTATTCCGGGCTCCTTTGCGCATGGCACGTGTGATGCGAACCACATCACGGTCGGCACGGTGGGTGGTATTGTCACCCGTTATGACCACGGAGTCCAGAGTCAGTGTTGTGTGATAGAGCCCGCTGTCTTGCTGATGGGTTAGCGTATCTTGTTCAGGGATCTTCCATAGCATGTATTGGTCGATGTCGATACCCTTCGTGAGTTCACGCACTTTCACTACGCGGGTGACTTCGCGAGTGTCTGGGTCGCGCTCGACGACACTTGTGTACCTGCTCCTACCGAGTGTGCTCTCGTTGTCGACAAAACGGTCGATGCGGTTCTGAGCCGTAGCCGTCAGCGTCGCAAGCGCGAACGTCAGCAGTATCAGTAGTCTCTGTTTCATCACGATATCTGTTTTTTACGTTACATTATGATCAATTGCTCTTCTATTCGTTCAGCATCCTTTCCAGCAAATTCTGCAGCTCCGTGTCGTCTGCAGCTTGCATGATCTCCTGTTCGGCCTCTTGGGCAACATCAGCCTTCGGGATGCCTGCCTCCGCGATGTCGGCCATCGCCAAAGCTTCGCGTATGTCAGCACGGATGGCATGCAGGTTGTCCTGGCGTTGACCTCCCATTTCAACGTAACTTCCTTCATAGCGGGCCAACTCCTGTCGCTCGGTCAGGCGGGGAAGTAGGATGAGGACCACGGCGACGACAGCTGCGGCTGCGGCCATCGGCCACCAGCGGGCGATGAGCGAAGGCCTTTTCTTCTCACGTCTTGTCCTCGATGCCTCCGCTTGTTCGCGTACGGCAGCCATCAGGCGTTCCGTCATTCCGTCGGGCTGCTTGATTCGGCTTTGCTCGCGTTGGAGGGCCATCCGCAGAGCCTTGTCGTGGGTGCTGTTATTGTCTGTCATTGCTTTCATTGGGCGTTTTTGATGAGAAGGGATAAACGTTTGCGGGCTCGGTAGAGGCGGGTCGTGACGTTGGTTACTGTCGTTCCCAGCACGTAGGCAATCTCGCGAGTTGAGCGTTCTTCGAGATAGAACAGGGTGATGGCGGTCCGGTCGTCAGGTGCGAGGTGCGTCAGCGCTTCTTCCAGTTGTGCGATGCGCGACTCCGTGACTTCGTTGAGGGTGCGGTCTGCTTCCTCGTCCGTAATGCTTTCCGCCAGTCGCTCGTCTATCGGTAGCGCTACCGTTCGCTGTCGGCGCAGATGCATCAGCGCAGCGTTGTAGGCGATGCGGTAAAGCCAGCTCCCGAAGTCGGCTTCTTCGCGATAGGTGCTGAGGCGCGTATAGGCTTGGACAAAAGTCTCTTGCACCAGGTCCTCGGCCTCGGCTTCGTTGCCCACGAGTCGCACCACAAGACCATAGACCTTGGCCTCATAGCGTTCCAGCAAGTGTGCGAAGGCATTTACGTCGCCGCCGACGACTTGCTGGATGACTCTTGCATCGTCTGTCTTTGCCATTCTATCCTTTAGATGCACGTCCTCGATTTTTGTCACACCTCAGAAGCAAAAAAAAGAGGCCGAAGCCCCTTTTTTCTTTATTTTGATATCCGGCCGATGTTGTCTTCGACGACCTTTTCCACGTCTTCGAGGCGAATCTTGCCCGTTATCTGAACAATTTGGCAGTCATCGCGGTCGGCTGAGGCAATCAGGATCTCGCGGACGTAATCCTCGTCGGCACGCATCAGCACGCGCGTCTGTTCGTCCTTCTCGTTGGTCTGCACGAAAGGTTCATAGCCGTTGTTGTCGGCATTGGCAATACGCTTGAGGAAGCGGTTGCGTACCGACTGCGAGCAGTCCGAGAGGTCGAGGATGCGCACAGAACTGATGCTCCGTGCCAGCTTGCCGCCATCGCTCTTCGGGATGGCGGCTGTCCCTATCTTGAGCAACATCTTGGGGATGCTGAAATATTCAGCTCCGCGCTCGTCGCGGAATTCGCTCATGATGTCGCTGTAGGTCTTGCTGCTGCGACAGCCCGTGAGGATGGCAGCGAATGTGATGATTAAGAGGCTGGTTTTCTTCATCTTTGTCAGTACTTGGTTTGTGCTTATCCGTTATGGCTAATTCGTGATGCTCTGGATGTCCTCCACGCTTATCGTTCCTGTGATGACGATGACGCTCAGGTCGCTCTCGTCGCCCGCGAAGACGACATACGAGTTACGCCCTTTCGAGAGCTCACGCAAGTAGATGGTTGCGCTGTCCTTGCCGCTCTCCTTCACCTCCATCAGCGCCTCGTAGTTGTCGCGCTTGAAGATCTCCTGGCAGCCTTTGCGCAGGCGGGCTGACGCTTTCGCGTTCTCCGACGTCAGGATCTGTACGCTCTCCAGCTTCTGGCTGAGCTTCTTCAGGTCCATATTCCCTGCGTCCAGTTTAGGCAGCAGGCGGATCATGGTCTTCGATACGTAGACACTTGTGATGCCGTCTACGTTGCCGAAGTGGTCAATGAATTCCTTCTGGGCGAAGGTCGTGGCCGTGCTGACGAGCAGAGCCATTGCAATGATCAATCTTTTCATATTCTTAAATGGATTTATATTCAACGTCTTGTTAGTAGTTAAGTCCCTATCGCAGTCCTCTGATGCGTTCGGTGAAGACAGAAGTTTCCTTCTCGGCTTTCTCCATGCCTTTGACGCCTTTGTTCAGCGTCGTGGCCAGCAGGTTCAGCGCCCGCTCGGTCTGTATGCGCGCTTCCTCGGGGTCGTTCACCTCAATCACGTGTCCTCCGCCTCTTGGCGCCAGCACGATGAAGGCCAATCCCGCAGTCACCGCTGCCACCGCTAACCCAGCTGCCCATCGGCTTGCGTTCGAAAGCGTGCGGCGATTATGCCGACGCTTTCTCGCCTCTTGCTCCTCTGCTTCCAGCCGGTCAACCAGTGCGCTCAGCCGCTGTTCCATTCCCTCGGGAATCTGTATCTCTTGCCGCTCTGCCGCATCGGACATGGCGGTCCTGCCTGGCGTGTCATGAATCTCTTTCATCGTCGTAATAATTGTTGAAGTTTACGTTTTCCGCGGCTCAACAGCACGCGCACGTTCACGGCGCTGAAGCCCGTCTCTTGCTCTATCTCTTGTGGTGAGCGGCCTTCGACGATGCTCATCTCCGTCACACGTCGTTGGTGCTCGGGCAGCGTCCTGATGGCGTCCTCCACTTCGGCCACGGCTTCTGCCGTCTCCAGTGCCGTCGAGGCTTCGTGCTCGTCGGCCATCGTCACCTCTTCAGCGCTACGCTCACTCTCCGTGAGGCGTCCGCGGCGCAGGGTGTCGATGCACAGGTTACGCGTGAGTGTCGTGCAGAACGAGGGCAGACCCTCTTCGACGTTCACTCGGTCGCGCATCTGCCAAAGGCGGATGAACGCCTCCTGCACCGCATCCTCGGCATCCTGAGGATTGCCGAGCAAGGCGAAGGCTGTGCGATACATCTGTCCGCTCAGTGGGAGGAAGAGTTCTTTGAACGTCGTTGCTGTCATTCTTTTAGGGAGAGCCTTTTTCTGTGTTGACGAGTTCTTTAATTCGTCTTTCGTCATTCATCATTCATCATTAATCATTCATCATTCTTCATTCGTCATTCGTCTTTCGTCTTTCTTCATTCATCA
>JAFROT010000007.1 GCA_017429525.1 Bacteroidaceae bacterium
AGATAGTTTTGTGACCAAACATCCCTCCCTTGGGGAGGGCTTGGGTGGGCCTGAGCCTTCAAAACAGCGTAAACTGGATGAGCGCTACTTGCGCATGGCTCGCATCTGGGCCGAGAACAGCTATTGCCAGCGACGTCAGGTGGGCGCCCTTGTCGTGAAGGACAAGATGATCATCAGCGATGGCTATAATGGTACGCCCAGCGGCTTTGAGAACATCTGCGAGGACGAGCAGGGCGTCACTAAGCCTTACGTGCTGCATGCCGAGGCTAACGCCATTACAAAGCTGGCAAGGTCGGGCAACAACAGCGACGGAGCCACCATCTACATCACGGCTTCACCCTGCATCGAGTGTGCCAAACTCATCATTCAAGCTGGTATCAAGCGCGTTGTCTATGGCGAGCAATATCGCCTTGACGATGGTATCCGCCTCTTGGAGCGAGCAGGCATCGAGGTCGTGCTGCTTGAGATGAGTGAAAAGTGAATAGTGAATAGTGAAGAGTTTACTGCCGCTATCCCTTCAACAGCAGGTACGGCGCAGCCAAATAGTGAAATCGTGAAATAGTCAAATAGTAAAAACTAATTAGGGGTGAGCAAGAATAAACAAAACCGGTTTATGCCTGTATGGCTGGCGCTGAGCGTGGTGCTTGGCGTGGTCATCGGCACGTTCTATGCCAATCATATTGCTGGCGGACGTACCAGTGTCCGCGACGCTGGCGGCTACCTGCGCATCAATACAGCCCCAGGCCTGAAGAAGATGAACAGCCTGTTGGAACTCCTCGACGACCAGTATGTAGACACTGTGAACATGGTCGACGTCGTGGAGAAGGCTATTCCGCAGATACTTTCCGAACTGGATCCACATTCTGTCTATCTGACGGCTAAGGAGGCACAGACGGCCAACGACGATCTGCGTGGCTCGTTCTCGGGTGTCGGCATCGAGTTCATTATCCGCAACGACACGCTGCGTGTGCAGAATGTCATTGCAGACGGGCCTGCTGAGGATGCCGGTCTGCTGGCTGGCGACAAGATCGTGATGGTCGACGACTCGGTTTTTACTGGCAAGGAGCTGACCAACGAACTGGCCATGTCGCGCCTGAAAGGTCCCAGTGGCACGAAGGTGAAGCTCGGCGTGCTCAGATATGGAGAAAAGGAACAGCGTGAGTTCACCGTGACACGTGGCGAGATACCAATGACCAGTGTGGCCGCTGTCTACATGCTCAACGACGATACGGGCTACATGAAAATCAAGAACTTCGGCGAGAATACCTATCGCGAGATGCTCGTTGCGCTGGCACGACTGTCGATGGACGGTTTCCAGCAGCTCGTCATCGACCTGCGTGGCAATACGGGCGGCTATTTGGAGGCAGCCCAAAAGATTGCCAACGAGTTCCTGCCACGTAACCGTATCATTGTCTATACTGAGGGCCGCCGTTCGCCCAAGATGGTCTATGCCAGCGATGGCCATGGCACATATCAGCGCATGCCCCTCGTGGTGCTTATCGACGAAGGGTCGGCCTCGGCCAGTGAGATTCTGGCAGGCGCCATCCAGGACAACGACCGTGGCACCATCATAGGTCGTCGCTCCTTTGGCAAGGGCCTTGTCCAGCAGCCGGTAGAGTTCAACGACGGCTCTGTGATGCGCCTGACTGTTGCCCGCTACTACTCGCCCTCTGGCCGTTGCATTCAGAAACCCTACGCCAGTGGCCAGGACAAGGACTATGAGGAAGACCTCATGCAGCGCTATCAGCATGGCGAGTTCTTCACCGTTGACAGCATTAAGCACACTGGCCCAGAGTATCACACTGTCATGGGACGTACCGTCTATGGCGGTGGCGGCATCACCCCTGACATCTTCGTGCCTGAGGATACCAGCGACTATACATCTTATTATAAGGAGGCCGCCATGACAGGCCTCATCTTGCAGTTTGCCTACGACTATACCGACGACAACCGCAAGACGCTCAGTCAGTTTACCACGCAGTATGACCTGGTGCACTTCCTGAAGAAGAAGCATCTGGTGGAGCAGTTTGCGCAATATGCCGAGAAGCGTGGGCTGAAGCGTCGTAACCTGATGATCAAGCGTTCGTACCACCTCCTCGAGGAGTACATCATGAGTCGCATGGTCTATAACCTGCTTGACGAGGATGCCTGGGTGGAATACCTCAACCAGGACGATCCTACCATCAAGGAGGCCCTTCGCGTCTTCAAGCAGGGGCTGGCTTTCCCTCAGCCGCCCACCAAGGAGGCAGGTCAGCAGGTGGCCTTGAGCAAAGGAAAGGCACCGCGACTAACTGCGCATCGCTATTTGGCGTAAACCATCCTCGTCGAGGATGCTGATGTGGCGGTTGATGGTGCTGATGACGCCCTCCTTCGTGAATTCCGTAAGTGTGCGTATGCAGTTGCTTGTCGTCATGCTGGCGACGTTGGCTAGGTCCTTGCGACTGATGTAGGTGGTGAGCGTTTGCCCATCGCTCTTCGTTCCGTATTTCTCTTTTAGGCGCAGCAGACACTCCGCCAGACGTCCCCGCAGATGCTTTTGCTGCAGGTAGCTGGTGCGGTACACGGCGTGGTTGAGGAGCGAGGCCAAGTCCTTAAGAAACAGTCGGGCCACCAGCGCGTTGTTGTCGATGAATTGCAGGATGAGTGGCAATGGAACGAACACCACTCGGGTGTTGTTGTCTGTTCGTGCGTTTGTCAAGTAGTTATGGCCGCATAGCGCCTCACGGTAGCCAAACATGCTGCCTGGCTCCACCAGACGGATGATGAGATTCTTATCCTGGGAAGCTGCTAACTCTAATGTCACCTTGCCGGATAGCAGATACATTAGGTGGGTCGGCGTCTGTCCGCAGATGTGTATCAATTCGTCACGCTGGAAGCTCCGAACGCTGAGGCTTTCGGCAAGCTGTTGGCGTTGCGGGTCGTTCAGCATTTTATAGAGTGGAGTGAGTCGTCGGGCGGTCAATGTAGGGTCGGGGGATGTTTTCATTGTCGTCTGTTTAGTTCGGTGCAAAATTACATAAAATCTGCCATACGACCTAATAAAATGCCGAAAATCGTACTTTTTCTGCCTCAAATGGCAAATAAATGCAAAATTATTTTGCTGTTTCGGAATAATTGTATACCTTTGAAACGAAATCTAAAACAACTACATCCCAACCATTAAAAACCTATATACAGGAACTATGAGCTATTTGCGATTTGAAAAAGCCGTGATGACGAATCTGGAAGAAAGCCTTCGTCGTGAACTGCTTCGTACAAACCGTTCGGGTGCTTACAGTTCATCGACGCTTGTCGACTGTAACACACGTAAGTACCACGGACTGCTGGTCGTACCTGTCCCTGAGATCGACGATGAGAACCATGTGCTTCTGTCGTCGCTCGACTGCACTGTCGTCCAGCATGGAGCGGAGTTCAACTTAGGCCTCCACAAGTATCAGGGCAACAATTTCAGCCCCAAGGGGCACAAGTACATCCGTGAATTTGACGCTTCGAAGGTGCCGACCACCGTCTATCGTGTGGGTGGCGTCATCCTAAAGCGTGAGATTATCTTCCGCCACTATGAGGATTGCATCCTCATACGTTACACTCTGGAGGATGCCCACTCGCCAACAACGTTGCGCTTCAGGCCATTCCTGGCCTTCCGCTCCGTCAAGGCGTTCACCCACGAGAACTCTGTGGCCAGCCGCGAGTACCACTTCGTGGAGAATGGCATCAAGACGTGCATGTATCAGGGCTATCCTGACCTGTTCATGCAGTTCAACAAGAAGAACGAGTTCATCTTCCAGCCTGACTGGTATCGTGGCATCGAGTATCCCAAGGAGCAGGAGCGTGGCTACGCCTCGAACGAGGACCTTTACGTGCCTGGCTACTTCGAGATGCCCATCCGCAAGGGTGAGAGCATCGTCTTTGCCGCTTCGACCAAGGCTCAGAAGACGTCACAGCTGAAGAAACTGTTCCAGGAGGAGGTCGACGAGCGTGTCCCGCGTGACAACTTCTACCACTGCCTGGTCACTGCTGCCCACCAGTTCCACAATCGCGAGGTAAGGTCGGGCGACACCAAGGAACCCGATCCCAATGACGACCGTTACCTGCTGGCCGGCTATCCGTGGTTCAAGTGCCGTGCACGCGACACCTTCATCGCCTTGCCTGGCTTGACGCTGGCTATCGAGGAGGACGACTACTTCGAGCTGGTGATGCGGACGGCAGAGCGCGGATTAAGGGAGTTCATGGAGGGCAAGCCCCTGTCAGTGAAGATTTACGAGATGGAGCAGCCCGATGTGCCCCTCTGGTGTGTCTGGGCATTACAGCAGTATGCCAAGGCCGTTGGCCGCGAGCGCTGCTTCGATAAGTATGGCCAGCTGCTCGTCGACATCGTGAAGTTCATCGAGGACGGCAAGCATCCAAACATGCGTCTCGACCCCAACGGTTTGGTTTATAGCTACGGTCGCGAGAAGGCCATCACATGGATGAACTCAACGGCCAACGGGCGCCCCGTGGTGCCACGCTCTGGCTATATCGTTGAGTTTAACGCCCTGTGGTACAACGCCCTGCGCTTCTGCGCATCGATGGCTGCCGAACGTAACGACGTGGATTCTCAGGAGCACCTGGAGACACTGGCTGCGAAGACAAAGGAGGCCTTCGTCGATACGTTTGTCAATGAGTATGGCTATCTGCTCGACTATGTCGATGGGCAGATGATGGATTGGAGCGTACGTCCAAACCAGATCTTTGCTGTCGCATTCGACTACTCGCCGCTGTCACAGCAGCAGATGAAGAGCGTATTAGATATATGTACGCGCGAACTGCTCACTCCCAAAGGCCTGCGCTCGCTGTCGCCGAAGAGTGGCGGCTACAACCCCATGTACGTGGGACCGCAGACGCAGCGCGACTACGCTTACCATCAGGGTACGGCTTGGCCATGGCTCGGCGGCTTCTACATGGAGGCCTGTCTGAAGCTTTACAAGCGTACGCGCCTGTCGTTCGTTGAGCGACAAATGGTCGGCTACGAGGACGAGCTTGACTATCATGCCATCGGAACCATATCTGAGCTCTTCGACGGCAATCCGCCTTTCCATGGGCGTGGCGCCATGTCGTTTGCCATGAACGTGGCCGAAATCCTGCGTTCGATGAAACTGTTGGAGAAATATTCGTATCAGAAATAAGGTCAAGGGCCTACCCAAGCCCTCCCAAAGGGAGGGATGTCGAGATACATAAGACTAACAAGATAACAAATGGAACCCAATAAGGCTTGCCGCAAGTAAATGTAACCAAACACTCCCCTCCCTTGGGGGAGGGGCTTGGGGTGGGCTTTTGGAATTAAGATTATGAAAGTACTAATGTTTGGATGGGAGTACCCCCCACACGTATTCGGAGGACTCGCCACTGCAAATTACGGAATATCAGAGGGCCTCAAGGCACAGGGCGACATCGATACCGTGCTATGCCTGCCACATCCCTTTGGTGATGAGAGTCAGAATGCCTGCCGCATCGTGGCTATGAATGCCGTGCCCATTGCCTGGCGCGACGTCGACCATGACTATGTGCAGCAGCGCGTGGGCAACATCATGCCCCCTGACTATTATTTCAAGCTGCGCGACCATATCTACGCTGACTTCAACTATATGAACGTCAACGACCTTGGCGCCATGGAGTTCGCCGGAGGCTATCCGTCGAACCTCCACGAGGAGATTAACAACTACTCCATCATTGCCGGTGTCGTGGCCCGCACTGAGGAGTTCGACATTATCCATGCACACGACTGGCTCACCTATCCTGCCGGCATCCATGCCAAGCAGGTCAGTGGGCGTCCGCTCTGCATCCATGTTCATGCCACCGACTTCGACCGCTCACGCGGTAAGGTGAATCCCACCGTCTACTCTATCGAGAAGAACGGTATGGACAATGCCGATTGCATCATGTGCGTCTCAGAGCTCACGCGTCAGACGGTTATTCACCAGTACCATCAGGATCCGCGTAAGTGCTTCACCGTTCACAATGCCGTCTATCCGCTGCCGCAGGAGTACGATGCTATTCCGCGTCCTGACCATACAGGCAAGGAGAAGGTGGTGACATTCCTCGGACGTATCACTATGCAGAAAGGTCCTGAGTACTTTGTCGAGGCTGCCAACATGGTGCTTCACCGCACGCGCAACGTACGCTTCTGCATGGCTGGCTCAGGCGACATGATGAATGCCATGATCCATCTGGCTGCTGAGCGTGGCATTGCCGATCGCTTCCACTTCCCTGGATTCATGCGCGGCAAGCAGGTCTACGAGTGCCTAAAGGACAGCGACGTTTACGTCATGCCCTCCGTTTCCGAGCCTTTCGGCATCTCGCCCCTTGAGGCTATGCAGTGCGGCACACCGAGTATCATCTCGAAACAGTCGGGATGCGCTGAGATTCTTACCAATTGCATCAAGGTCGACTACTGGGACATCCATGCCCTGGCCGACGCTATCTACTCCATCTGTACCAACGAGTCGCTCTTCCGCTACCTCAAGGAGGAAGGCAAGCGTGAGGTTGACCAGATTACTTGGGAGAAGGTTGGCAAGTGGATCCACACCCTCTACAAACGGACACTCGGATGGGAGGAATAATTAATTGATAATTGATAATTGAAAATTGAAAATTGAAAGTTATGAAAACTATTTGCTTATATTTTGAGATACATCAGATCATACATCTCAAGCGCTACCGTTTCTTCGACATCGGTACCGATCATTATTACTACGATGACTTCGAGAACGAGCGGAGCATCAGCGACATCGCCGAGCGCAGCTATATGCCTGCGTTGAACACCTTGCTCCAGATGGTCAAGGACAACGACAAGTATTTCAAGGTGGCTTTCTCACTCTCAGGCGTGGGCATTGAGCAGCTCGAGATGCACGCTCCGCAGGTGCTCGAGAAGCTGCAGGAGCTGAACGATACGGGATGCGTCGAGTTCCTCGCCGAGCCTTACAGCCACGGTCTCTCGTCACTGGCAAAGCCTGAAGCTTTCGCACGCGACATGAATAAGCAGGTGCAGAAGATGGTGGAGTACTTCGGCAAGAAGCCTACTGTGGCTCGCAACTCATCGTTGATCTACAGCGATGACATCGGCGCACAGATTGCCGCCCTCGGTTTCAAGGGCATGCTCACCGAAGGTGCCAAGCACGTGCTCGGATGGAAGTCGCCCCACTATGTCTATAACTGCAACATTGCTCCCTCGCTGAAGCTGTTGCTGCGCGACGTGGAGCTTTCTGACGATATCTCACTGCGCTTCAACAATCCTGAGTGGCCAGGCTATCCCCTCTTTGCCGACGAGTACATCAACCGCATTGCTCGCTTCCCGGAAGAGGAGCAGGTCATCAACATCTTCATGGAGCTCTCTGCTTTGGGTATTGCCCAGCCGCTGTCGAGCAACATCCTCGAGTTCATCAAAGCACTGCCCGTTTGCGCCAAGGAGAAGGGCATCACCTTCTCAACGCCTACTGAGATCTGCCTGAAGACTAAGAGCGTCGGCGCTCTCGATGTGCCTGACACACTGTCGTGGGTCGATGAGGAGCGCGACGTCTCCTGCTGGCTCGGTAATGCCATGCAGCGTGAGGCTTTCGAAAAGCTCTACAGCGTTGCCGACCGTCTGCTCATTGCCGACGACCCGCGCATCAATCAGGACTGGGACTACCTGCAGGCTTCGAACAACTTCCGCTTCATGACCACTAAGCAGTCGAACGTTGGCCTCGACCGTGGCATCTACAGTTCGCCTTTCGATGCCTTCACCAACTACATGAACATCCTCGGCGACTTCATTAACCGTGTCAACGCTCTCTATCCGGAGGAGATCGACAATGAGCAGCTCAACTCGCTCCTCACTACCATCCGTAACCAGGGCGACGAGATTGAGATGAAGGACAAGGAGATTGAGCGCCTGAAAGCCAAACTCGAGAAACTCGGTGTCGCCGACGAGCCAGAGCCTGCTAAGAAGGCTGCCCCCAAGAAGGCTGCCAAGGCTGCTCCAAAGGCCGAGAAGGCTCCTAAGAAGGCTGCCAAGAAGTAATCCTCTGGCCGTTCAATTTCTGTCAGATGCCAATTTGACTACAAAGCGCGCTTCCGAAGTGTTTACTCCGAGAGCGCGCTTTTATCACTTGTCGCTTTTAAGCCCAAACCCATATAAGGCAGTTTAACCCAAACACATATAAAGCATTTCCTTTACACCAGTAGAATAAAAAGTTGCTATTTATAGAGGAAATCGGTCATTAGAAACAATATCCGTAACAGACCTCCCCTCGCTTGAAGAGAAGATTTTGTCCGCTTAAGGACTAAATCGTGTCCGCTTAAGGACAAAAACTTCAAGCGAGGGGAGGTCTCTTGTGCTAACGACCGATTCGGCCTTATGGTACATCGCGCTTTCTACCTCGGGGGCCTCCCCGGCAGTATTCCGCCAGCCTTTCAGCCCTTGCTTCGCAAAAGATTCGGAAAGATGCAAAACCATTCACATCGGATGTAACAG
>JAFROT010000049.1 GCA_017429525.1 Bacteroidaceae bacterium
CCGTTGACGGTTAACCAGAGTGCCGTAGGTACGACGGAGTGATTGAGATTATTCCGTCGCCCCTACAGGGCTCATGTTTTTGGCTGTCATGGAGCAGGGGTTCCGTTTTACTACACCCCTGCCTAATATCCATCGCCCCTATGGGGCTAATTCTTAACATATTCATTACTTCCGAAACTTAAACAGATTAACAGATTAGCAAATTAACGGGTATGAAATTAACTGCATTACAGGACCCTGTTGAGGTCGTTAATCTGTTAATTCATGAAACCTTTCTAACAACCATTTCTTCTGCTCCTCGATGGTCAGATGGCTGTTATCGAGCACGATGGCATCTTCGGCCTGGCGCAACGGAGCCACGGCACGTGTGGAGTCGATGCGGTCGCGCTCCTGCAAGTTAGCCAGGATCTCGTCGAAGTCACACTCTTCGCCTTTCGCACGCAACTCGTCGTAGCGGCGCTGCGCACGGATCTCAGGAGCAGCCGTGACGAACACCTTCAACTCTGCATCGGGAAAGACTGCCGTTCCGATATCACGACCGTCCATCACGATGCCACCTTCACGCCCCATAGCCTGCTGCTGCGCCGTCATCGCCTCGCGGACGAAAGGCAGAGCGGCAACTGGACTGACGTGCGACGACACCTCCATCGTGCGGATGCGTTGCTCGACATTCTCGCCATTCAGATAGGCATCGGGACGGCCCGTCTCGGGATTCAACTGGAAAGAAACGCTGATCTCGGGCATGCGACGCTCCAACTCAGCCTCGTCGATAGTGCCATCGGCTGCTATAAGGCCCTGCTCGATGGCAAAGAGCGTGCAGCAACGATACATGGCGCCGCTGTCAATGTAGATGTATCCAATCTCACGGGCCAAGTCCTTGGCCATCGTACTTTTACCACATGAGCTATGCCCATCGATGGCTATTGTAATCTTCTTCATATTCTTATATTTATGTTATTGTCCTTTTATTCAAGGCCCATTGTCAATAGCTCACAGCGAATATTGCGCAGTGAACATGAAGGCCGGCGTTGAGACGTGATACTTGGCATAAGCCACGCCCAGCTTGAAGCGCTTCAGGTCCAAGCCTGCACCGAATGAGAGGCCTGCACCATGGCCGCTGCCAGCTGCCTTCAGCTCGCTGGCGCGACGGAAATTGAAACCTGCTGAGACGTAGAACTGATCCATAGGCAGGACATCAACGCCCACGACGAAGTGGTTCATCAAGATGCGGCCAGCTTTCTCCGTCGTGCGCGTGGGATTATAATAGTCTTTTGAACGCCAGCGCGTGAGGTCGACCATCGAAACCGAGAAACGTATCGGCGCGTTGGCCAGACGCTTCGTCAAGCCCACCCGCAGGTCGAAAGGCAGATGTTCG
Organism: Bacteroidaceae bacterium; assembly: GCA_017429525.1. GTDB lineage: Bacteria > Bacteroidota > Bacteroidia > Bacteroidales > Bacteroidaceae > Physcousia. The sequence goes on from JAFROT010000049.1 coordinate 1,376, forward strand.
CGCTTGTCGGCAAACGATTTCACCTGACCACCCACGTTGGCCGCGACGACCGACACCGAGAAATCGGACTCGACGACGTAGTAGTTCAAGCCCAGATCCACAGCCAAAGCTACGGACGAGTAGGGGCCGTATTTGGAATAGATGAATTTTCCCATCGCGCCGCCCGAGAGGCGTCCCGTCAGCATGTAGGCGTAACCACCCGAGAGAGCCATGTCAAGCGCTGAGAAATCGCCCATCTCCACGCCGTCGACCGACATCTCCTTCATCGAACCATAGCCCACGAACTGCGCACCGACACCCCAAGTGCCACGCTCACCGGCCGCCATCGCATACGAAGCGTTGCCCGCCTTGTTACCTTGCATATACGTCAAGAACCCAAGGTTGATGGAACGGTCAGTGAAGTTGCTGAGCAACGCCGGATTCATCGCCCCAAGCGATGCGTCGTCATCGGGCAGGGCCACCTGCGTGCCACCAAGCGCCACCGAATGGGCAGAAGTAGGAAGCTTCAGGAAATTGAAGATGGTCGTACTCTCGCTCTGAGCCTTCATGAAAGACGCTGCAGAGAGCACTACGAGGAATAGGAAAAGACGATTCACTGTTTGCATGCCTTGAAATTTGCGACAAAGGTAGACATTTTTCCTTATTATAACGCATAAAAGAGCGGTTTTAGGGTGCAAGAGGGCATTTTTTTGCAAAAAAATCGCTTCTCACGAAAAAAAAAACGTGAAAGAAATTCGTGTGTCGAAAATTTGTGTTACTTTTGTGGCGCAAGTGCACGATTTAGCACGCAAAGCATACGGACAATAAATTAAAATTAAATACCATCATGGCAGAAACAAAATCAATGACTGAAGAGCTGCGCAACCAACGCGGGACAAGTCTTTTGCTGGGCTACGTCCTCGTCCTTGCGCTGATGTTCGTGGCATTCGAGTACACGACACGTGAAATCAAGTATGAGGAGTTGGAGCCCATCTACGAGAGCAACTTCGAGGAAGACATGATTCCTATCACCACCCAGAAGGAGCAGATGGCACCTCCCCCAGCTGCCGCACCTAAGGTGGCTGAGATTCTGAACATCGTCGACGACGAGACCGAGCTGGCTGAAGAAGAGGTCCAGACCTCAGAAGAAGTCAACCAGGCCATCTCCACCGTCACCGGTGACGGCGCTCCCACGGCTGTCGTAGCCGCTCCCGTTGGTCCCGTACGCGAGGAGAGCGATGACGATCGCATCTTCGAAGTCGTTGAGGAGAACGCTATGTTCCCCGGCGGCGAAGCAGAGTGCTACAAATGGCTCAACGACCACATCAAATATCCTGCTATCGCTCAGGAGCAGGGCATCCAAGGCCGCGTATTCGTGCAGTTCGTCGTCAACAAGGACGGTTCTATCGTCGACGTTAAGGTGCTGCGTTCACCAGACCCCTCGCTCTCCAAGGAAGCCGAGCGCGTTGTCAAGCTGATGCCGAAGTGGAAGCCCGCACGTCAGGGCAACAAGAACGTGCGTTCACGCTTCAACCTCCCCGTCATGTTCAAGCTGCAATAATCCCAGCGAACTTACACCTTATTATATTATATATAGAGAGGCTGCGCCAACAGAAGTGCAGCCTCTTTTCTTCAAATAGCACTTCTCTCAACTTCCTATTTATGAAAACAGCTGCCGAAACACTCGCCTTCTTCAACAACGCACTCGCTGCCATGCCCCTCGACCGCAAACCCGAAGGGCTGTACGCTCCCGTCAAATATGTACTCTCACTCGGAGGCAAACGCATTCGCCCCGTGCTGATGCTGATGGCCTACGAACTCTTCCGCGAGGACATCGAATCCATCTTGCCGACAGCACTCGGCATCGAGACCTACCATAACTACACGCTCCTCCACGACGACGTGATGGACAAAGCCGACATGCGACGCGGCAAACCCACCGTGCATCGCGTATGGAACGAAAACACCGCCATCCTCTCAGGCGATGCGATGCTCGTGCTGGCCTATCAGCTCATGGGCCAGGCCAAGGCTGAGCACCTGAAAGCCGTCCTCGACCTATTCACGGAAACAGCGCTCGAAATCGGCGAAGGACAGCAATACGACATGGACTTCGAGACGCGCATGGATGTGAAAGAAGAAGAGTACATCGAGATGATTCGCCTGAAGACATCGGTCCTGCTGGCTTGTGCCCTCAAGCTTGGAGCCATCCAGGCCGACGCCCCCGCAGCTGATGCCGACCACCTCTACCGCTTTGGCGAGAACCTCGGTCTGGCTTTCCAGCTTCAGGATGACCTCCTCGACGTTTATGGCGACCCAGCCACTTTCGGCAAGAACATCGGTGGCGACATCCTCGAAGGCAAGAAGACTTTCATGCTTATCAACGCACTCCAGCTCGCCAACCCAGAGCAGCGCGAAGCCCTTGAACGATGGCTCGCCACTCCTGTTGACGCCGATGGCATCGGAACTTCAGGCTGTTGCCCAAAAGGACAAAGTGCAACCGAAAAGATCGCAGCCGTAACAGCTCTCTACAATCAGATTGGCGTCCGACAGCTGGCCGAGCAACGCATCACGGCCTATTTTGAGGAAGCCTTCAAGGATCTTGACGCTGTCGCACTGCCAGCCGAGCGCAAGCAGCCCCTCCGCGACCTCGCCCTCTCCCTCATGGGACGCAAGCACTAACCTCTCATCTATTTCACCCCTACCCTCCATTCCCCTCTTGATCATAGACACTCACAGCCATCTCTACGGCGAAGAATTTGCTTCGGATATTGACGAGGTCCTTGCCCGCGCACAAGCAGCAGGCATCACCAAGATATTCCTACCGAACATCAATACCGACAGCATAGCACCCATGCTCACGCTCGCGCGCAGGCACGCGCGTTTCCTTTATCCTATGATCGGCCTCCACCCCGAGGACCTGACTGATGAATGGCACAACGACCTCGCCAAGATGGAGCTCTTGCTGAAAGATCCGACGCACCCCTTCATCGGCGTCGGAGAGGTCGGACTCGACTACTATTGGGACCGTTCACGCTATGAGGAACAGCAGGAGGCTTTTGCCATTCAAGTCGGCTGGGCCTATCAATACGGACTGCCACTGATGATACACACCCGCTCCGCCCATCGCGAGATGGTCGACGTGCTGCGCCATCAAACGGCGAATCATCAGACAGGAAACGACAAACGGTCAAATAGTCAATTGACCGGGGTCTTCCATTGCTTCGGCGGAACAGCCGAAGAGGCCGAAGAACTGCTTCGTTTTGACGGCTTCATGCTGGGTATAGGTGGAGTGGTAACGTTCAAGAAGAGCCCCCTCCCCGAAGTGCTTCGACAAGCGGTACCCCTCAGCCGCATCGTCATCGAGACCGATGCGCCCTATCTGGCGCCTGTTCCCTATCGAGGTAAGCGCAACGAATCAGCCTTCATTCAAGGGACTGTTGCCAAACTCGCGGAAATTTATGAAACGACGGAAGACAAAATCGCCGAAATTACAACAATAAATGCCCTCCAAACCTTCCCTAAAGCCCGCTAAAAGGCCCTTTCAGGGTCAAAAAAGAAGAAAAACACGCCCTAAAGCAAAGTTTTTTTGAGAAAAAGGTGGAAGTAAACAAAAAAAAGGATATTTTTGTAGCGATTTAGCACTAAGTACAAACAATCATAACAACAAATTCATTCATCATTAAACCAAAAACAAAATGAAAAAGTATTTTGCAATTGTTGCAATGGTGGCTGCCTGCACGTTTGGCATGACACCTTCTGTGATGGCTCAGGACGAAGTAGCTGCTGCTACCGAACAGGTCGACTCTGCAGTTGTTGACTCCGCAGCCGCTGATTCCGTAGCCGAAGCACCTGCTGTCGAAGAGACCGTAGCTCCCGTCGAGGAGGAAGAAGGTCTGCACAAGACCCTCAAGACAAAGTTCATTGAAGGTGATGCCGGCTTCATGAGCCTCGTAGCCATCGCCCTCGTACTGGGTCTCGCATTCTGCATCGAGCGCGTCATCTATCTGACCCTCGCTCAGGTGAACACACGCAAGTTCCTCGAGACGCTTCGCGGCAAGGTTGAAGCCAACAAGCTCCAGGAGGCCATCGACTACTGCGCAGGCACTCGCGGCCCCGTAGCTCAGGTTTCAAAGAAGGCTATGCAATGCCTCGCTTCTGACGACCAGAACGACATCGCAACCATCGAGCGTAACATCAACACCGAAGCTGAGGTGCAGGGTGCTTACCTCGAGGAGAACTGCTCATGGATTACGCTGTTCATCGCCATGGCTCCGTCTCTCGGCTTCCTCGGCACTGTGATCGGTATGGTCCAGGCATTCGACGATATCGAGCGCGCAGGTGATATCAGCCCGACAGTCGTTGCCGGCGGTATGAAGGTCGCCCTTATCACAACCATCTTCGGTATCATCGTTGCCCTCGTTCTGCAGGTCTTCTACAACTACATCCTCTCCCGCATCGAGGCTCTGAACTCCAACATGGAAGAGACCGCTATGAGCCTGCTCGAGATGTGCGTGAAGTCTCCGAAGTGCAAGAAGTAAGTTAATTTGACGATTTCACCCTTTCACGGCCCTTGGGCATAACAAGTGAAAGACGAATTGTAAATCGTATAGTCGTAAATCGTAAAATCGTAAAATTAAATTATGAAACTTGAAAAGCTTTCAAATATGGCGCTGTATTCCGTCATCGGAATTGGTGTTGTATGCTTCGCCTTGTTCTTCCTGGTGGACTACAACAACATGGACTTCGACGGTGTACACGTTTCCCCGAAGCTGACGGACCTCGTCCTGATCCTCATGTATGCACTGTTTGTCATCACGGCATGCCTCACCCTTTGGAGTCTCATCCGTGGCGCTTCAGTCAACTCTGGTAACACAGGCCCCAGCCCAACAGGTATCCCTGGTGGTAAGGTCGCACTGCTCACTTGGGGCACGGTCATCGTAGCCCTCATCATCGGTGTCGTCCTCGGCCTCGGCGAAGAGCCCTTCACCACGGTCTCCGGTAAGACCACTGCTGCAAGCATGGTAACCGTCGTTGACATGTGGCTCGTGGCCATCTACATCCTCGCCATCGTAGCTATCATCGCTGTCGTCGTCAGCATGAGCGGATGGCTCACTAAGAGCGCCACGCCGAAGGAATAATCCTTAAGTTTAATGTTTAAAGTTTAAAGTTTAATGAAAACCCACGTGCAGAAGTCCACTTCAAGCATGAGTCAAGCATTACGCTTTAAACTTTAAACACCCCCAATTGAACTTTAAACATTAAACTTTAAACCAACAACAATGGCAAGAAAGAAAAAGAAAGTGCCTGGCCTGAACTCGAGTTCTACTGCGGACATCTCTTTCATCCTGCTTATCTTCTTCCTGGTGACCACTTCGATGGACACGGATATGGGTTTGGCCCGTCGCCTTCCCCAGCCCCCCGAACCCAATCAGGAGGATGCTCAGATCGATGTTAAGGAGCGCAATGTGCTCAACGTGCGTCTGAATGCCGCTGGTTATCTGATGGTCAATCATGACTTCATCGATATCAGCCAGCTCCGCGCTCGCGCCAAGGAGTTCATCCAGAACAAGAATAACAACCCGAAGTTGCCAGAGCTGCACGCCAAGGTCATTGACCTGCTCGGGACTTGCTATGTCACAGACAAGCACGTCATCTCCGTGCAGACTGACCGCGGCACGCCCTATAATGTCTACTTCCAAGTGCAGAACGAACTCGTTGCCGCTTACAACGAGCTGCGCGACGACCTGGCCATCGCTAAGTTCGGACATCCCTATGCCCGCTGCTCCGAGGACGAGCAAGTCGCCATCCGCACCTACTATCCCCAGAAGATCTCTGAGGCCGAACCTAAAAACTATGGAGGAAACTAATCATGGCACGTAACAAGGAAAAAAGAGAAATGCCTGAGATGAATACCTCATCTCTCCCCGACTTGATCTTTACGATCCTGTTCTTCTTCATGATCGTTACCACCATGCGTGAGGTGACGCTGAAGGTGAAATTCACCGTTCCTGCTGGTACGGAGCTTGAGAAGCTGGAGAAGAAGTCGTGCGTATCGTTCATCTACGTAGGTCCTCCCACCGACCAGCTGCGCGCTCAAATGGGTTCGGGTACTCGTATCCAGCTCAACGACCGCTACGCCGAACCTCGTGAGGTTATGGACTTCGTGGCGCAGGAGCGTACCACTATGCCCGATCCGGCATCGCAGGTCATGTCCATGAAAATCGACCAGCACACCCAGATGGGTATCATCACCGATATCAAGGAGGTGCTGCGTAAATCGTGGGCGCTGAAGATTAACTATTCAGCCACGCGACGCAACTAAGCGACGGACGTCAGCGTTCGACGCAAAAGGCAAACCCTTATAAATCGGCGACCTCTGTCAGAGGAGGTCGCCGCTTTTTCGCAAAGAAGAATAGAAACATTCTTACAAATCAGAACGTAAAATCTATGAGTCATACAACCATCGACCAGCTCGACGAGAAAATTCTCAATCTCATTGCCGCCGATGCACGCAAGCCTTTCCTCGAGGTAGCACGACTGTGCAACGTCAGCGGTGCGGCCATCCACCAGCGCATCCAACGTCTCTTCAAGATCGGTGTCCTCAAAGGCTCTCAGTTTGTGCTCAGCCCCAGCAAGATCGGCTATGACACATGCGCTTTTGTTGGTATTTATCTTAAAGAGCCGTCGGACTTCGACCGTGTGATGGCAGGCCTGCGCGAGATTCCCGAGGTAGTCGAGTGTCATGTCACGACAGGTGGCTACGACATCTTCGTCAAACTCTACGCTCGCAACAATGCCCACATGATGGAAATCATCAAGAACAAACTGCGCCCACTTGGACTGCAACGCACCGATTCCATCATCAGTTTCCAGGAGGCGTTCACGCGTCAGATGCCCATTCCGGCCCTCAATGCAGAGGACGAATAGAGAATATCCTCTACAGCAACATATACTGCTTGGGCGAGTAGCCCGTCATCTTCTTGAAAAAGCGACCAAACATACTCTGCGAAGGGAAATTGAGTTGGTCGCTTACTTGTTTTACGCTCAACGTACTGTTGCGCAACAAAGCCTTCGCCTCCAACGACACATACTCGTCTATCCACTGCATACCATGCTTGCCACTCACCTCCTTAATGATCGTTGAGAGATATTTCGGCGTGAGGCACATGCGGTCGGCATAGAAACTGATGCTACGCTCCTGCGTATAATAAGTCTCAAGGAGTGACAGGAAATCATGGAAGATTTCCTCCTTGCGATTCAGCGGCTTGTTCAGTTCGGGCTTATCGTCAATATAATTGTTTAATGAGATATTCTTCAGCACCCCAATCTCGCAATAGCGCTGGATGACCTCTTTCTTATAGGTATAGTCCTCGCGTGTCAGTTCGCGGCAAATCATCTTGTACATCTGGAGATGGTTCTCAACGACTGCCGGGGCTATATCCCTAATCATATAATTATAGTAGCGATGAGTGAGGTCCATCCGGATACCAACGTTCTTACGCATCGTTTCCATATAATCCTTGTCGACCACCATCCCACAGAAACGTAGGTCATGGCTGTACCAGCGCCCCTCGAAGATACAACCGGGCATCATCGCCAACAATTGCCCTTCATGAATCTCCACCTCTCGCAGGTTCACAATCATACGCATAGATCCTCTGAGAAGCGTCAGCGTGAAGAACGATTCACTTTTCACAGGGAACGAAGGTTCATGGGCCGTGAAAGGAAACTCACGTTCAAGATTATCAAAGGTCACCAACAGGTTCTGAAGACGTCCCGTACCGAAGTTAGCGGGAAGCTGTGAGATTTCAAAAGAACGTGGTTGCTGCAGGCCACCTTGATTGGTCGTATTTTCGTTATTCATAAGGCAAATGTAAGTGATTGACGCCGCAAAGTTAATTTTTTTCGACGAAATGACCAAGCAAGGACCTCTTGTGATAACTCTTTTTAGCATAAAAGTTGTAAGATAACGAAAGAACATGACTATTGAGACACCGCTCTTAGGGCTGAGAGTGCGCAGCAACCTGGCGCCCTCAGCGTTTTACAAATTATCTGAGCAGAAAGTTTTGAACGACAACAGTTGAATAAATTGAAATGTATCCTTGATGGTAGTAAGGCTACACATACGGACGTGAAGGGCTACACACATAAACGTGAAGGGGCTACGCATATAGACGTGAAGGGCCGCCCCTTGCCTCTCGCCTCTTGCCTCTTGTGTGTGACAAGCGTGACAAGCGTGACAGTATTAAAATGAGGGTGAGAAAATCACCATAAAAGATTATTATATTATATATAATTGAAGTTTCGGAAGCTCAAACCCCGTAGGGGTGTCGGAATTTAGGCAGGGGTGAAGCGAAGCGAAACCCCTGCTCTCCGTTGACGGTTAACCAGAGTGCCGTAGGTACGACGGAGTGATTGAGATTATTCCGTCGC
>JAFROT010000050.1 GCA_017429525.1 Bacteroidaceae bacterium
GAGAATGCCCTGCTCGTGCAGAGCAAGTTGGCTGGAGGAATCGGTGAATTGATATAGAGGACTTCGTTATTCGGTCGCGACCGAATAACGAACACATATAGTCGCGCAGGGCGATGCGTCTATATGTGCAGCCCTTCACGAACGGTCGAGAGGGGCGTTGCGAGCAGTCGTGCAGGGCTGAGCGAACGGTCGTACAGGCCGATGCGAATGAACGTGCAGGGCTGCGCGAATAGAGGAATATGTCTTAGCGGCATATCACGACTATTGGCGCAACCCAATACGGAGGAAGGCGAAGGGAGGAAAGAGTTCAGAACTCGTAATTATCCTCGCCACCCCAGGCGGTTTCGACCTTGAGGCGGAAGGTGTCTTCGCCCGTTTCGGCAGAGGAGCCGTCGAAGAGGTCGCCAGTGTAGACGGTGATGCGGTTGCGCTGTACGGGCACTTCCTCGAGGACGCACTCCTTGAGGACCGTATCGGAAGCATCGAGGGCAGAGATGGTCATGCGGAGGACGCCTGTCTCGGCGTGAGGGATGGTATAGACTTCGAACTGCGTTTGGCCGGAAGCGACGTCGAGGTTGACGGTCTGCTTGCTGTTGACACTGCCGTAACCTGTGACGGCGCTGAGGGTGCTAGAACCTCCGGTGTAGTAGAATTTCAGGCGCCTGACTTCTTGGGGTAAGGCCTTAGTCTGGACGAGGCGGAACATGGCAACGACGCGGCGCAGGGTGACGTCGTGGGTCTGGGCGTCATCGCCGACGGTGATCTCGGTGTAGTAGGAGAAGGTGTCGGAGAGGAGGTTGTTGGTGAAGGAGATCTTCTCGAGCGAGGTCACGGTAGCGGATGCGGAGGTGCTGTGTCCGATGATGGCAACCTTGTAGGAGCCTTGGGGGAGGGTCATGGCGATGGTGCCGTAGTCGGCGTCGCCTTTCTTCTGCACGACGCTCTTCACTTTCGTCTCGCCATCGTAGACGACGAGGTTGATGCGCGAGCATACCTGTGCAATGTCTTCGGCGGCACGCGAGGTCACGGGGCTGTCGAAGGGTATCTGCTCGAACCCCGTCACGCGGAAGGTGACGTTAGCGGGTTCATCGGGCGTCTCGGGCTCGAGGCCTACGAAAGGTTTCTCGCACGAGGCGAGGCTGACGGCTGCGATGCAGACGAGTGCGGAGAGTTTGGCAAGAAGGGCTTTCATAAACGGTTATTTTAGGTTTGACATTTCCGTGAGGGGTTCATCGCAATTATTGCGTTAAGGCCGTACAAAGATAAGCATCAAGCAGGCTCGTTGTTCAATATTTAACGAAAAATAACACGGTGAGATATGCAAAACAGGATTGCACCCAGGAAAGAGGAGTTCCCTGGGTGCAATCTGAATGTAGGAAAAGTGTACTCTATGGACGGGTTCTACAATAATTACCAATCAATTACTAACTGAACAATCTTTTTCTTCAAAATCATTTATTATTCTAAACTGCCCGACCGTCCGATAGAGTACACGTTGGGTCGTGACCTGATCAGCGCAGCACCTTGACCACGCGGCCGTCGGCCTGACGAACGATGTTGATGCCACGTTCGAGGCGGTTGACGGCGCGACCGTCGAGGGTGTAGATGGCGGTCGGTTGGCTACCGCGACGGCTGTCGGCCGCAAGTTCGTCGACGCCTACCTCATCGCCTCCGAGGTAGTAGAGGTGTACGTTGTCGAAGTAGATCCATGAGTTGGGATAGGTGGCATTCTTCTGGAAGCCTATCTTCACAGGCTTCTCGCCTTCGCCGCTGACGGTGAAGTTGACGGTGACGTCGTTGTAGCGACCGCCATTGAAGAACGACTGTACCTGTGCACCCGAGTTGGGGGCTACGATGACGTGATTGGTGAGTACGCGTCCGTTGAGGGTGTAGGTGTTGCCGTTGAGTCCGAGCTCAGCAGCCTCCTCGGGAGTGGGACAGGTCTGTGTCTCGTCGAGCCAGAAGTAGACGGGCACGGAATCGTTGTCGGCAAAGAGGAAGGCATCGACAATGGGCGCATCGCCATTGGCCAGGGCTGAGGTGCAAGATGTCTCGTCGTTGAAGCGATAGAGGGCATCGGCGGTGAGGCGGTAGGCGCCATTGCGGAGCAGGAAGACCTCCTGCGAGAGGGTGGCGACGCCCGTGTGCCAAGCCTCGTAACCGCCATTGTTGGACTGGACGTTACCTGTCTGACTGCTCAGATAGAGTTCCCATCCCTTAGGTGCGGTGCGGTTGGCTGTCGTGCCGTTGGAGAAGTCAGCGTTCTCGACGAGGAGCGTGATGTCGTAGGGCTCATCGGGCGTAGCGCCGTCGAGGAGGGTATTGGAGAGGATGTAGCGAGCATAATCCTTCTTGAGTTCGTCGATCCACTCTTCGACCTTCTCGTTGCTCTCGAAGGCCTCATCCTTGACGGCATTGTCAATCTGACCGAGCAGCGTCAGGAGAGCGGTATCGGTGAACTCACCCTCGAGTTCGGCAATCTTAATGGAATAGTCCTGTGCCCTGCTGACAATCTCCTGCACGAGAGGCAGCGACTTGCCTGCATAGTCGAGGGCTTGGGTGAGGGCGGTGAGCGCTTGGTTCTTGGTGTTGATGTCGGATGCAGCAAGTGCCTTGTTACCGAGTTCGAGAGCCTCGGCCAGCATATTCTCGGCCGCTACGACGCCACCCGTGTTGGCATCCTGGGCCTGCTCCATGAGCTGTACGATCTCCTCGTCGAGGGCATCGCCACTCATGCCGTGATAGAGCAGTTTGAATCCATGCCAGATGACCCAGTGCTCGGCGGGCAGATTCTCTGTTCCGACGACACCGATGCGAAGCGTACCGCCATCCGTGGCGACCACGCCAGAGACCTCAACGTCGGTCTTGGCCCCAAGTTCTGCGAACTTGTCGAAGGTGAAGATCTCATAGGCGCTTTGCTGCTGGTTGGGGACGTAGATGGTGGTGCCTTCCTCGGTCTCAATGGCAGCTGATCCGCTGGGATAGCCATCGGTCAGTGCGAGCTCGGCTACGTTACAGAGCTTGGCGTGGTTGTTGCCAGCGTAGATGTAGGCGTACTCAGCCGTAGCATCGAAGGTGTCGTTCTTCCAGTTGGTATAGTTGTCGGCATTGTTGCCAATACGGACGAAGGCTCTCGTCTGGATGGAGTACTTGCCCTTGGGCAGGTTGGCGAGGTTGCGATAGATGTGGAAGGGCTTGACGTCCCATACCTCGGCGGTGCCGTAGTTGGTCTTGAAGTTGCCCGTCCCTGTCTCGTTCATCCAGACGGGGTTGTTGGCGGGATAGCCACCAGCGAAAGCTGTCTGCGTTTCGCCATAGGCATAGCTCATATCGTCGAAGAGGATGCTGATGTCAAGTGGTTCCTTGGCCTCGGCGCCTGCTGCTGCCAGTTGGTCGAAGATCTGCTGGATGCCTGCCTTGAGGAAGCCGTTGTAGCCCTCGATGTCGGCGGCAATCTGCTCAGCCGAGAGGGAACGATCCTCGTAGGCGGCAGCGAAGTCATCGAGTTTCTGCCCGAGTTGCTGTGCGAGCGGGGCGTAGACGTCGGCAGCATAGTGCTCGAGGTCGACGTTCATCTGCTCGATGAAAGCCTGTGCCTTCTTGTAGGCTTCGATGCTGGTGAGCAGGTTGAGGCGAGCCTCATGGAGCTTGTTGTAGGCAGCGGTGTACTGCGCGTCCTTGCTCTCGTCGGGAGCAGCATCGGCGAGGACCTTAGCCTCGGCCAGGGCGCTCTTGAGGGCGTCGGCAGCAGCCTGCTGTGCCTCGAAATCAGTCTTGAGCAACTTCTCGACCGTACCCACTTCGGCTGTGAGGCCTACATAGGAGGGCAATGCCTGACTGGGGCCTGCCATGAAGAACTTGAAGTTGTCGGCAGCGACCCATGTGAGGTTGGTGTCATCGAACATCAGACCGACGTTGATGCTCTCGACGTCCTGGATGTCGAACTCGAAGGTGAAGTGAGCTGGCACGCGGACGAGGTTGCCGTCCTCATCGTCCATCTCGATGTCGCAGAGCGTCTCGGGGCTGTGGTTGACGACATTGCCATCGGTGTAATAGAGGTAGGCGCCTTTGTACTCGTCGGGCGAGACATAGTCATCGCTGCTGTCGGGCGAGGCGTTGCGAGCGATGCCATCGCACTCGAGGACGTAGTGGCCAGCTGGCAGACCAGTGATCGTCTGATAGATGAAGCCGTCGTTCAGGATGGCCGGTGCGGGACGCCACGCCTCTATGAACTGTTCGATGCGGATGCCGTCACGCGTGTTCTCGTAAACGGAATTGGCCTGGAAGCCTTGGTTCTGCCCGATGCCCTCGGTGAGGACCCAGCCGTTGGTGTTGCCCGTGGAGAAGTCGGGATTGGTAAGCAAGTACTTGGTCAGGTCGACAGGGCTGTCGGCCTTGGAATTCTTGACGCCATAGGCGAGGATGGCAGCACGGACGAGTGGACGCAGCGCCTCGGCAGCGGCATCGATCTCCTCGGCCGTGGAAGCATCGTTGTTATAGACAGCTCCGGCAGCAGATGTGTCAGCGCCATAGCGCGCGGCATCGAGGAGCATATCGTAGAGGCGGAGGCGTGCGGAATAAACTTCGAAGGCTGCTCCGTAGACCTCAAAGTCATCGAGGTTGACACTCCCGACGGGGATGAACTCCCAGTCGATGAACTTGCTATCGGCGGGGTAATCGAAGAGTACGGGATCGCCCGGGACTTCGCCACCGGCATACTCGTCACCATCGACGTTGAAGTTGTTCAGTCCGGGAGCCGACTGGATGTGATAATAGCCATGGTCGTTCTTGGTAATCTTGAAGTACCAGCAAGCCTGATTGCGACGGTCCACCTGTCCCGTAGCAGGTCCACCCGCTGCGTACTCACGGAAGAGGTACTTGTCGGTCACGGCATAGTCGGTACGCATCGTTCCGTTAGGCTGCGGGCCGTTGAAGTAGAACGTGCCATTGAGGCGCATCTTGTAGCAGTCGGGATAGGTTTCTTGCTCGGCTTCGTCGAGGGCTTCGACCATGATCCGGACATAGGGCACGCCGTTGTCAGACAGACTGATACGTGTGGCCCACAGGTTAGCCGCCGTGAGGTACTGAGCGGCACCGACATTGCGGATGTAGTAGGCAGAGCCGGCCTCTACATCAGAGCCCGTAACGGTAGGCTCGGTGGGAGCTACAGGTGCAACCCACGACTGTGCCATAACAGCCAGCGTGAGGCAGAAGAGTCCCATCAAAGAAAGTAAACGTTGTTTCATGATGTTGAAATTAGTTAGTTGATATTTGTTGGTTGTGTCAGTCAGTTATGCCTCTCGGGATGGCTCATGAAAAGGGCTGATTGTCCCCAAAAAGCATGACAAAAGTAGGCATGACGCGGGCGGTCGTCAAAGAAAATAACGACTTTCCATAGGATTTTAATAACAAATGATTAGAAAAAGTCCTATCAGCACGGCACTGATAGGACAAAAGCAACAATCATTAGCACAAGACCGACGTCAGAAATGGTTGATACGGTACTGTTGCGGTGTCATGCCTATGTGTTTTTTGAAGAGGCGGTTGAAATAGGAGAAATCCTCATAACCGAGTGAATCGGCAATCTGCTTGACGGGTTGGTCGGTCGTGATGAGCGAGAACTGGGCACGCTCCAGGAGCAGGCGCGTGATGAACACGTTCGGCGTCTCGCCCGTAGCCTTCTTGAACTCACGGATGAAATGACCCTTCGACATGCACGCCTGCCCGGCCAAGTCGTCGATATCGAGACGGCAGCTGACATTGCGACGGATGTAGGTCAGCACCTTGTGGATGCGGCCATCCTCGACCTGCGTCTTGGGCGTAGCGTATTTCAGGAAACGCGACATCAGAATGAAGACAATGCCTCGCGACTCCACTTTGTCGCAGAACGGACGCTGCAGATTTTTCTTGTAGTTGCCGATGAGCGTCTGATGGTTGTCGTAGGAATTGGGGTTGGACTCGGGCACCTTCAGAAATGGATTGACATAGTACAGCCGCTTGAAGAGCTCGAGATCCATGGGCTCAGCCTTCACCTCGACAGGGAAATCGTACTCATCGAGAATGCTGGTGCCATTGTGCAAGTCCTCGAACACATGTATATAATAATGTGTAAAGAGCGAGTCGCAGATGTCACTATGGCGCGTGAAAGCCGGAATGAAATAGAGATACCCTGGGCGCAGCTTGTAGGTGCCCGATGGCATCACCACTTCTGCCCCACCCTCAGTGACGTAGTACAGGCGCGAGAAAGGGCTGCAGACATCTTTCCAGTTCCAGTCGCCGTCGTGGCGACAGATGCCTACATTAAGCATGAAAAGATGCAATTGGTCGATTGAGAAGTTCATCTTGATTGTTAATTAGTTTATGCAAAGATAGGGATTTTATAGAAAACGGCATCAACCTCGCGTCAATTTTTTTACACTTCAGGTTCTTTTTTTTACATCATAAGCCATTTATTCCTTCCCTCGGCCATAATTTGCGCATATAATGCTATTGAATGACACCATTTTTTCGTCTTGCCGTTGTTTTTTCAATACCTTTGACCCGTGAATTCACTTTTCAAGCACGAAAATCATGAAAACGAACCGACTAACTACATCACTCCGCCTGATGATCACGATGCTCGGCCGAGAATACCGCATCGTCAGGAACGTTAATGGGAGTGAAACTTATGACTTACTGGGGCGTCAGCAACCTGACGGCCTCAGCCATGGGCTGAACATCATTAAAGAGAGCTATGCCAATGGTCGAATAGCCCATAAGGTTTATATGCGATAACCACACACCTCAATATCTGACACCGATATGCGAAGACTATTTTCCATTTTCATCCTTTCACTCACCGCCGTCTGCGCCATAGCACAGGACAGCAGCCTCAGCCGCCACGACTTCTTCTACGCAGGCCAAAGCAAGCGCATGCGCATGTTCATTGTCAAAAATGGCCAAGTGAGTTGGACCTACGAGAACAAGAGTTGGCGCGGCGAGATCAGCGATGCCATCCTGCTCACCGACGGCCACATTCTGATGGCTCATCAGTACGGCATCGCCGAGGTGACACAGGACGACCGCGTCATCTGGCACTACGACGCTCCCGCCGACACCGAGATTCACACCCTTCAACCCATCGGACGCGGGCATGTGGTGTTCGTACAGAACGGTCATCCGGCCAAGGCCGTCGTCATGGAGATTCCGTCGTTGACCATCGTTCGTGAATTCGAACTCCCAGCCAACGCCACAGGTTCAGTTCACGGCCAGTTCCGCAATGCACGCCTCACTCGCCGCGGCACGCTCCTCGTAGCCAATATGGGTCAGAACTTCGTCAGCGAATATGCAGCCAACGGCGTTGAACTCGCCCGCTGGGAAGCGCCCCGTGCATGGTCGGTCTCCGAGACGCCCGACGAGCACCTCCTTATCGTCGGCGGACGTGGTCACATCCAAGAGCTGACGCGCAGCGGCGAAGTCGTCTGGCAAATCAATACGGCACCCCTCGGCGCGACGTCGCCCCAGAAGATGGTACGCCTGCGCAACGGAAACGCCATCATCAACAACTGGTACAACGAATGGAATAAGACACCGATGGACACGCTCAACGCCCCAGTTCAGGCCATCGAAATCGACTCACAAGGGCAGGCCGTATGGCAGCTGCGCACGTGGAAGAATCCCGACTTAGGCCCCGCCACCACCATCCAGCCCCTGAATCAGGCCGTGAACCGCGACCGTCTGTTCTTCGGTGAGTTCAACGGCCGCACGCCAAAGCTGTTCGTTGGTCCCAACGAGCCGCTCGGCATCGGACGCGGCATTCACCCCGGGCGTGTCGCATGGGTCCACGCACCCGGCGTCGCACGTTGGGATGGTAGGACAGGACTATGGGTAGAAGACCGTTGGAACGACCAGACCAAAGCCGATGCGATGGTGCGCGAGGCCGTCGTCCAACTCACGGGCGAACCGACACCCAAGAAGGCGTGGCGCGCACTCTTCCGACACTTTAACCAGACACATGGACGAGGACGCCGAGGCTACAAGCGGGGGGAACGTATCGCCGTGAAGCTTAATCTCAACAATGCCCTTACCCACCACGACACCATCGAGCTGAATTCTTCGCCGTTCGTCACCCTGGCATTAGTGCGCTCGATGGTTCGCGACGGCGGCGTGCGCCAGCAGGACATCGTGCTCTGTGAGCCCAGCCGCGCCATTACGGACAGCATCTACGACAAAGTCCATCGCGAGTTCCCAGCAGTGGTGTTCGTTGACCACATCGGAGGCGACGGCCGCCAGCGCTGCGGCTTCTATCCCGAACGAATCACCTATTCTGCCGAGAATGGTGCTATGGCACGAGGGCTCGCGCGTTGCATCGTCGACGCCACCTACCTCATCAACAGCGCCCTGCTGAAGACCCATAAGGGGCCAGGCGTGACGCTGACAGGCAAGAACTGGTACGGTGCCACCGACATCCATCTCATCTGGCAACAGAACGCCCACGAGCACGTGAGTCCCGACAAGCGTAACGGCCGTCCAGCCTACAAGACATTCGTCGACTTCATGGCCCACAAGGACCTCGGACAGAAGACCCTGCTCTTCCTCATTGACGCCACCTATGCCTCGCGCGACGTCAATGGTGCGCCCGCTCCCAAATGGGCACAACCGCCCTTCCTCGGCGACTGGCCATGCTCAATCATCGCGTCGCAGGACGAACTCGCCTGTGATGCCGTAGGCATGGATCTCATCATCAGCGAATGGCCCGAGTTTGAGAGCCTCAACTACAGCGATGAATACCTTCGCGAGGCGGCGATGATTCCCAACGCCCCCAGCGGCACCATCTACAAACAGCAAGGCAAGGCTCTCACGGAGCCTCTTGGACTGCTTGAACATTGGAACAACCGCGAGCAACGCCAATACACCCGAATCGACTTGCGCTATAAGAAGATCGGAGAAGAGTGATTCATCAGGGGAGCGAAGGAGTTAAGAAGTTAAGTAAATGGTAAATCGCCAAATGTTAAATCGTTAAATGGTAAATGACGTCATGAACTTCAAGAGCCTACGCCTACTGCTGGCAGCCATCGCGCTCATTCTGAACTGCCATGCTGTCGCCGAAGATGCCTTTCAAGGCATCCTCCCTGTCACCGACCCCGAGATGAGCATGAGCCTCAACGGCACTTGGCAACTGAAAGTTCAAGAAGGCATTGCTCCATCCAAGGCGGTGCCAGAGGCCGATGCCTCATGGCGGTCAATACCCGTTCCCGGCTGTTGGGAGGCCTATGGTTTCTGTCCGCCAAGCTACGACAGCGCCCTCCCTTTGACTGGCTACTATCGCACCACCTTCGCCATCCCATCGCAATGGAAGGGGCAACGCATCGTTCTCCGTCTGGACGGCGTACTCTATGGCTACGACCTATGGCTCAACGGTCACCATGTAGGCGATTGGCACTCAGCCTACAATAGTGCCCTCTTCGACCTCACGCCCTTCATCGACAGGCGAGCCGAGCACCAACAGCTGGCCCTGCGCGTCGTCACGCAGCACCGTAGCAGCGACTTCGACTACAACGATGACTGGGCACCCTGTGGCATCTTCCGGGACGTGACGCTCTTTGCCGTGCCTGACATCCATCTCGCCGACCTCACCATCACAACGAAGATGAATGGTGACGTGGAAGTGAACACGCTCGTTGCTCATGCCGACAAGCATACCGTCGTAGAACATACCATCGAACCCTTAGGACTCAAAGCTGAAGGGCTGCAAGCCCATCTGCACGTCGACACCCCCTACCTCTGGACAGCCGAGACGCCCTATCTCTACACTCTCCACACACGCCTCATCCGCAAGGGCAAGGAGTTGCAGCACTTCCGTCACCGCTTTGGCATTCGCGAAGTCAGCGTCGACGGCAAGGTCCTGAAGGTCAACGGGCAGCCCATCAAGCTCCGCGGCGTCACTTCCCATGCCACGGATCCACGCACCATCAAGGTCATCGCCGACAGCCTCACACTAAAGGACATGCGGCTCATGAAGGCCGCATCGGTCAACTACATCCGCACCTCACACTACCCGCGTGAGCCCCGTTTCTATGACCTTGCCGATTCTCTGGGCTTCTACGTCATCGACGAGGTTCCCTTCGGCTATGGCGACAAGCACCTCTCCGACACTACGTTCTATGCCGAACTGCACCAGCGTGCTCAGGCCACCATCCGCCGCGACAAGAACCACCCCTGCATACTCATCTGGAGCCTTGGCAACGAGAACCCGCTCACCGACATCTGCCTGCGTCTTGGCAGCGACGTCAAACGCGAGTTAGACGCCACGCGCCCCATCTGCTATCCGCAGATTGGCAGCTACTTCCGCCATTTCGACTTCAAGTTCCCGGACGTGGCCGACATCTATGCGCCCCACTACCCCACCGTGGGGCAGATAGGAGGATTCTATCAGCGCAGCGACCGCCCCGTCATCTTCACCGAGTACTGCCATACACTGGGCATCTCTTTCGAAGACCACGACCGCCAATGGCAGATCATCGAACGCACGCCATGGCTCGCGGGTGGCAGCGTCTGGGAGTGGGTTGACCAGGGGATGCCGTTCCAAGACGAGCGCGCCGATGCCTACGGCTATGAAGAACGCGTATTCACCTCGCCCCACGGAGGCTTCATGATGGCGGGCAACAAAGGCACCGACGGCTTGCTCTATGCCGATCGCACGCCTTTACCAAATTACTATGAGCTACAACACAACTACGCCCGTGCCTTCATCGCCGACAGCATCCTGCAGGTCGATCGGCACAGCCAGGCACCAACCCTTACCCTCCACATCTGCAACCGCTACGACTACATTGACCTCAAGGACAACGTCACATTCCGCTGGACACTGACGGCCGACCGCGACACGCTGGCCACAGGAGCCTTCTCGCCCGCCTGTCCACCGCGCAGGCAGACCACCTACATGCTCTCCCTGCCCATCGAGCCCGACAGCGCACGTCTGTGCCTGCTCCATGTAGACGTGAGCGATGCCGCCGGACTCGTGTTCCTCCGCCAGGCCCTGCCCATCAACCCGCAGCCATTGCTGCCACGGCTAATGGCCCTCTTCAGCCAGCCCGCCGCCGACCCGCTCGCACTCCTACAAGAAGGTTTCCTCGTGCGCGCAGGGCGCAAGCCTACCATGGCCGAGCGCCTGAAAGTAGGCGACAAACGACTCGAGCGCTACCTCCTGCGTCTCGACCCCGATGGTCGCCATGCCGCCACCATAGCCACCGACATCCGAACGGCCACCACGGGCTATGCCACCCGCGTCCGTTTCGAACTCACCCCCGACAGTTCCGACACGTTCCTCTCCGAACTCGGTCTGGCCTTTCTCCTGCCCCCCTCCATCGATCGCGTCAGGTGGATAGGCCAAGGACCTTTCCCCTCCTACCCCGGCCGTTACCGCGCCAACCGCTATGGTTTCTGGGCCATGCGTCAGGGCGACCTCTATTTTGAGGGCAACCGCCGTGGCGTCGACGCCGCCCTCTTCACAGACGCCGAGGGTAACGGGCTGCTACTCCTCAGCCAGCAAGGCGACATCAACTTCGAACAGACCGATCGTGGCATCGTGGTCACCGCGAACGCTGCAGTCGCCGGTCAAGGGCCTAAGTTCGCACGAACCGCCTATCCCGTCACCGCCCGCGATGTCGGTGCCGCACAGGGCGAGTTCTACCTCTACCGCGTCAGCGCCAATGCCCACTCTCCACTTCTGCAGGACCTCTTTGGCAATGCCACTGACGTACCAGCCCCCCGACACCCCTTCTACACGCAATATGACACCTACCTGATGCGCTACGCCGACATCGTCCAGTAGGCGCGAGGACATACCTTTCAGCTCTTTTTTTAGCAATAATATAGCAGTTGACCCATTGAACGGAGAAGTAAGCCCCAGAGGGGCGAAGGAATTTAGGCAGGGGCGAAGTGAAACGGCCCCCCTGCTCTCCAATGGCGATTAACCCGAGTGCCGTAGGTACGACGGAAATTTTGTGATTGTTCCGTCGTACCTACTTTAAATTTGCAGCCTCAAATAAGAGTCTTTAGCGAACTCTTAAAATTATTAACGTTTAAAAAACTCAATAACATGGAAAGATAGACCAGTTATTCCTTACCTTTGTTGTAGAAAGGAAGGATTGA
>JAFROT010000051.1 GCA_017429525.1 Bacteroidaceae bacterium
AGTGAATGAGCGTAAAAGAGTGCTAAAGTGTAGGTGCTCGCAAAAGTTTTTACGTGCGCGTGCGCGCGTAAGGAGACGTAGGAGAGGGGTACTCGGTAGTGGGAGGACGGAGGCTGGTCGACAGGAGAACGGATGCCTGTTGATAGGTCAATGAGGATGAATGCTTTGCTCGTGCAGGGCCAGTTGACTGGTGGAATTGGTGAATTGATATAGAGGACTTCGTTATTCGGTCGCGACCGAATAACGAACACATATAGTCGTGCAGGGCGATGCGTCTATATGTGAAGCCCTTCACGAGCGAACGTGTAGCCCTTTACGAATGGTCGTGATGGGCGATGCGAGCGGTCGTGCAGGGCTGAAGGATCGGTCGTGAAGGGCTGAAGGATCGGTCATGCAGGGCCTCATGTCAGGTTGTGCAGGGCTGGGCAGACGTGTGCGGTGTGTCGTCGGTGTGCTTGTTCACTTGTGATTCCAATAGGTTTCCAGCCGTTGAGCTTCTTCTTCGGTGATGGAGGTCACGGCGCCATGCTTCTGCTCGGCGAAGTTGGCGCGGGTGGTGGGTCCGTCGCCGAAGTGGCCGAGCGGGCGGAAGGTCTCGAAGTCGGTGGTCTCCATGAAGCCGAAGTTGTGAGGCCGTATGCTGAAGAAGTCGTACATCAGCAGCCAGCGGTCCTCGCCGTTGAGCTTGTAGATCGTGGGTGCTTCGCATGCTCCCTGTTCGGCGTCGATCTGCTGGGGCTGGTAGACGTAGCCGCGGTTGATGTGGGTGCTGACGGCCATCTTGATGCCGCCGGGGTTCTCCTGGGCGCAGTAGGTCAGGCAGTAGCGGCCGTCGGGCATGGGCGTGATGTCGGCGTCGAGCACTTGGATGTTCTCGTCGGGGTACTCGAAGAGAGGCTGGGGCTCGGTGGTGAGTTGCGTGAAAGCGGGGTTGGCGTAGGCGTAGTAGAGCTTGGTCTTGCCTTTGCCGGTAGGCCGTATGGTGAAGTAGACCATGAGTTGGCCTTCCTCGGGGTCGAAGATGGTCTGTGGTGCCCATGCGCAGCCGATCTGACTGAAGCGCGTGGGGAAGGCTTTGTCGATGCGGCATACGGTGTGCGTCCAGTGGATGAGGTCGCGCGAGCGCATCAGTACGAGCCCTCGGTTGTTGCCCCAGCCGTAGAGGTCGCCGTCGCGCTCCCATTCGGTGTCGCGGTAGCCCATGCGCCGCCCGAAGAGGTGGAGATCGGTTGCTGCGATGTAGTAGGTGCCGTCGGGGCCGCGGTAGATGTGGGGGTCGCGGATGCCTCGTTGCTCGGCGATGGTGTCGCCGCTGACGACGGGACGGTCGTCGTTGAGGGCTGTCCAGTTGTAGCCGTCGCGGCTCAGCGCCATGTGCAGACCGTGGTCGGCGTCTTTGTGGTAGACCATCAGGTAGGCTGTGCAGTCGGGTGCCGGTCTGCTGGCAATCTGGCTGACGCCTTCGGCGGTGGGTGGGATGGGGCGTATGCGCCCTTCGGCGTCGTAGCTCAGGGGCTCGGCGATGATGCTGCGGCTGTAGCTGGTGCCGTCGGTCAGGCCGCCGTTGTGGGAGAAGAAGAGCCACTGGTCCTTGAATCGCACGATGGCGGGGTGGGTGGTGTTGGAGTTGCCGGCTATCTCGCTGATGATGCCCATGGGGGTGTAGGGGCCTCCGATGTGGTCGGCCACGGCGTAGGCTATCTTCTCGGGCCACTCTGAGGCGTAGGTCAGGTAGTAGCGGCCTTGGTGCTTGTGCACCCACGGGGCTTCGGTGAAGCGGGGGAGGTCGATCTGGTGGACTTCGCCGTCGATCTCGGTCATGGAGTCCTTGAGGCGGGCGTAGTAGCACTGTCCGTTGCCCCAGATGATGTAGGGCGTGTTGTCGTCGTCGACGAAGATGGCGGGGTCGATGCAGGCCCATGAGTGCTTGGAGGCGAAGCACTGTGCGTTGGTGAGGAGCGGACGGCCCAGCGCGTCCTTGTAGGGGCCTGTGATGTTGTCGGCCACGGCCACGCCGATGCCGCACCAGTTGGTGGAGACGTAGAAATAGTACTTGCCATTGCGCTTGGCGGGATGCCCGGCGTAGGCCTGGCGGCTGGTGGCCCACTTGAACTCGCTGACGTGGAGGGGCGAGGGGTGCTCGGTCCAGTGGCGCAGGTCGGTGGTGGAGTAGAGCAGCCAGTCCTTCATGACGTAGTTGCTCTGCCCGCCCTCGGCGTCGTGACCGGCAAAGAGCCACAGCGTGTCGCCCTCGACGAGCACGGACGGGTCGGCGGTGTGCTTGTGGCGGATGATGGGGTTGCCGGTGCTCTCGAACTGATGCGTCAGCACCCATCCCCACGCCTCCTGCAGGCGCTCCAACTCGTCCTTGGTGACGGGTATGACGGAGCCGTGGCGCGGGAAGAAGTCCTTACGGAACGACTGGGGCTGGCGCGTCCATGTCCTTAGGTCGTTCGAGGTCTGATATTCGTAGCGTCCGCTGCCGTAGAGGTCGTACATCAGGATATATTTACTATTTAAAGATTTACGATTTAAGGATTGTTCTTTGGTGGGGTGGAGCATGAAGACGCTGCTGCCCTCCACGTGTGTGTCGGTACCGGCATAGGCGTCCAGGTACTTGAAGTCCTCTTTCCACGGGCCTGTCAGCCGCTTGGCGGTGGCGCGCTGTATGCCGTTCTTCACTTCCTTGCCGTTCTTGTCCTTGGTGTTGCCTTTGTAGAAGAGGTGGTAGAGGCCGTCGGCATAGACGATGTCGTTGTCGATCGAGCCGTATTTGGCGGCGAAGAGTTGGCGGGGCTCGCTCTCGAAGGCGGTGAAGTCGGGGTTGGCATAGGCATAGTAGGTGATGAGGCTCTGGCGGTTGTCGCCCGTGCGCTGGAGGGTGAAGTAGATCATGTACTTACGCGCCTGGCGGTCGTAGATGGTCTGCGGCGCCCACACCCAGTAGGCATCGCTGAAGGCGGGCCAGTCGCGGCTGAGGTTGATCTTGGCATGCGTCCAGTTGACGAGGTCGTGGGACTTCATCAGTACGATGCCGGGGTTGGCATTCCACCCCTGCTTGGGGTCGAAGGTATGCATGTCGGTCGCTACGATGTAGTAGCACCCGTCCTCGCCGCGCAGGATATGGGGGTCGCGGATGCCGCCGCTCTCGCTGATGCTGTCGCTGGCGATGATGGGTCGATTGCCGTTGAGCGCATACCAATTGACGGCATCTTCGCTCACGGCGAAGCGTAGCTGTTCCTGCAGGTTGTTGTCGCCGCTGCCTTCGAAATAGGCGAACAGATAGCCGGCGAAGGGCTCGGTCGTTTGTGCCTGCACGCATAGGGGCAGGCAGAGGGCACACATGAAGAGAATACGTTTCATCGTCTAAGGTTTTAATGAATGATGGCACAAAGGTAGGAATAAGTTCTGATATAAGCGGCAAGAATACATTATTTAAGTTTTGGTTGTTCTGCATGGGTTGGCCTACGGCCTCCGCTCGGCCCGAAGTGAACTTCATAACTCCTTCATAACAACCGAAACTTGATTTATTGCCAATATTTATGGCGGGGAAGGTTGTTCTATCAAATATTTTGGTATCTTTGCAGCGTGAAACGTTTTTTGCACCTGTGAAATGACTCAATTATCAATCTTGGCTGCTGCGGCGCTGATGAGCGCGAGCAGCTTGTATGGACAGGATATCATGGAACTGACTAACAAACAACAAGCGCTGGTGGCTATTGCTGCCAACGAGGCCAAGGGGGACCTTGGCACACTGAAGAGAGAACTGAATGACGGTCTGGAGGCTGGGCTGACGGTGAGCGAAGCCAAGGAGGCACTGTCGCAGCTGTATGCCTATACGGGCTTCCCGCGCTCGCTGATCGCTCTGGGCGCTTTGCAGCAGGTGGTGGCAGCGCGCACGGCGGCTGGGCTGAAATGCGAGGCGGGACGCGAGGCTGACCCGCTGCCCGCTGACTACGACGCCCTGCGCCAGGGCACGGAGGTGCAGACGCGCCTCACGGGGCAGCCGTTCAACTACACGTTCGCACCGCAGACCGACTACTACCTGAAGGCTCACCTGTTCGGCGACATCTTCGCCCGCAACAACCTGACGTTCGCCGAGCGCGAGATGGTGACGGTCTCGGCCATCTCGGCCCTGGAAGGTTGCGCTCCGCAGCTGAAGGCTCACGTCAGCGGAGCCCGCAATATGGGCGTGACAGATGAGCAGCTGCATGCCATCCCCTCGGTGCTGCGGCAGCATGGGCTGGAAGCTGAGGCCGTGCGCTGTGAGCAGGCTGTGGCGGCGGTGTTCGGCGAGCCATCACAGGCCGTAGAGACGGTGGACTTCGGCGTCTGGCCGAAGGGCAATCCCAACGATGCCTATGCGCAATACTTCACGGGCAACAGTTTCCTCGCTCCTATGGGCGAGGTGGCTAACGTGACGTTCGAGCCGCGTTGCCGAA
Organism: Bacteroidaceae bacterium; assembly: GCA_017429525.1. Lineage (GTDB taxonomy): Bacteria > Bacteroidota > Bacteroidia > Bacteroidales > Bacteroidaceae > Physcousia. The sequence goes on from JAFROT010000051.1 coordinate 4,443, forward strand.
ACAACTGGCACATCCATCACCGTCAGGTGCAAGTGCTGATCTGCGTGGCTGGGCGTGGGTGGTACCAGGAATGGGGCAAGGAGGCCGTGCCGATGCGCCCGGGCACGGTGATTGCCATCCCGGCTGAGGTCAAGCACTGGCATGGCGCTGCTCGCGACTCGTGGTTCCAGCACCTGACGTTCCACGCGCATGTCGAGGAGGGAGCCTCCAACGAATGGCTGGAGCCCGTGGGCGACGATATTTACGATAAGCTGCCCTGATGAAAATGAGAACACGAAGATTGATTCTGCTGCTTGCCGCTGGGCTGTTGGCGGCTTGTGGCAACAAGAATAACTCAAACCAAGAGAATATGAATACATCATTGCAACTGACCCAGGAATGGGACAAGACGTTCGCCAAGAGCGACAAAGTAGACCACAAGAAGGTCACCTTCCACAACCGTTATGGCATCGAACTCGCTGCCGACATGTACGTCCCGAAGGCGGAGCGTGAGGAGGCTAAGGGCGGCAGATACCCGGCCATAGCCGTCAGCGGTCCCTTCGGGGCTGTGAAGGAGCAGTCGAGCGGCCTGTATGCCCAGCACATGGCTGAGCGCGGCTTCGTAACGATAGCCTTCGACCCCTCGTACACGGGCGAGAGTGGTGGCGAGCCCCGTCGCATGGCTTCGCCCGACATCAACACCGAGGATTTCTTGGCGGCTGTCGACTTCCTGTCTGTCCAGGAGAATGTGGATGCCGAGCGCATCGGCATCATCGGCATCTGTGGTTTCGGCGGTATGGCTGTCAATGCGGCTGCCCTCGACCCGCGCATCAAGGCCACCGTGGCCTCGACAATGTACGACATGAGTAAGGTGAACGTAGAGGGCTACTTCAAGAGCGAGGACACGCCACAGCAGCGAATGGAGAAGCGGCGCGCACTGGCCGCCCAGCGCACGGCCGACTACAAGGCGGGCAGCTACCAGCGTGCCGGAGGCGTCATCGACCCGCTGCCTGACGATGCACCATGGTTCGTGAAGGATTACCATGCCTACTACAAGACGCCACGCGGCTACCACAAGCGCAGCGGCAACAGCAACGACGGCTGGAACGTGGTGGGCTGCCAGTCGTTCCTCAACCAACCGCTGCTGGCCTGGGCTCATGAGATTGAAACGCCAGTGCTGCTGGTCCATGGCAGTAAGGCCCACTCACGCTATTTCAGCGAGTATGCCTTCGAACGTATGACGGGCAAGAAGGTGGAGAACGAATCGGCCAAAGTGGGCAATAAGGAGCTATTGATCATCCCCGGAGCCTCCCACGTGGATCTCTACGATGACGAGGCCGGTGTCATCCCTTACGATAAACTGGAAGCGTTTTTCAGGCAGTCGCTTGAAGAATGAAAAATGACATTTTTAATGACGAATGATGAATGACGAATAATGAATGACGAATGATGAATGACGAATAAAAGATACCATCCTAGGACATATGGGACACAGGTAACTCTTATTCGTCATTCATCATTCGTCATTCGTCATTTAAAAAAAAGTCACTCTTTCACTTTTCACGCCTTTTCGAAGGCTTGTCGGATGGCATCGGCGACGGCTTGCATCTCGTCGGCGGGCAGTTGGAGCTTGGGGTTAGAGAAGAGCATGTCGCGCTCGCTCTGCATGGGGATGAGGTGGATGTGGGCATGAGGCACCTCGAGTCCGAGTACGGCCTCTCCGACCTTGACGCAAGGGATGACGCTCTTGATGGCGCGAGCCACGCGGGCTGCAAAGACGTGCAGACGGGCCAGCTCGTCGTCGGCGAGGTCGAAGATATAGTCGACTTCGCGGCGAGGGATGACGAGGGTGTGGCCTTTCACCATCGGGTTAATGTCGAGAAAGGCGTAGAACTCGTCGTTTTGTGCGCAGCAGTAGCTGGGGATCTCGCCTGCTGCTATCTTGGAGAATATAGTTGCCATGGGGTTGTCGGATTTTTCTTATTACTCTTCGAAACTGATGCCGAGGATTTCGAGGTTGATGAGTCCCTGCGGCACTTTGATCTCGACTACTTCGCCTACTTTCCTGCCCAGGAGGCCCTGTGCGATAGGCGTCTTGACGGAGATCTTGCCCTCGCGGAGGTTGGCCTCGGTCTCCGAGACGATGGTGTAGGCCATCTTGGCTCCGTTCTTCACATTCTTCAGCTCAACGCGGCTGAGGATCTGCACCGTGTCGGCATTGAGCTTGCTGGTGTCGATGATCTTGGCATCGGCAATCACGCCTTTGAGCTGCGTAATTTTCATCTCGAGGAGGGACTGTGCCTCCTTGGCGGCATCGTACTCAGCGTTCTCGCTAAGGTCGCCTTTATCGCGTGCCTCGGCGATGGCGGCGGATGCCTTGGGACGCTCCACCGCTTCCAGCTGGTGGAGTTCGGCCACGAGTCGGTCGTAGCCTTTCTGGGTCATGTAAGCCATATAATTGTTTTAGTTTTTGAGTTTACAGTTGATGGTGTAGTGTAGGTTTACAGGTCGCGCAGACAAAAGGAAAAGACCTCCGCATGGGTGTTAGCGGAAGCCCTTTCTGATGTCTTTGGCGGCACAAAGATAGGAGTTAATTCAATACGCTCCAAATTTTTAGCCAAAAAAATACTCAAAGTAGCGCCTCAATGGCCTTTTCAAGATTATCGATGGTCTCGCCGCGTGCTTTCATGTCAGATCCGCGTCCGACGAGGAAGTAAGCGGGCAGGGCCGTAACGCCGTAGATGCGTACGATGTCGTTGGCCAGTCCCTCCTCGCAGCGCACGCAGACCCACGGTAGCTGCTCGCACATGGTTTTCCAGTAGTGCTCGTCGGCGTCGAGCGACACTTGCAGGATCTCGAGTCCGCGGCTGTGGTATTTGTTGTAGAGTTCGCGTAGGAGGATGGTGCGCTGCTGGCTCTGAGGCAGGGCATAGGCGGTGAAGTCGAGCAGTACGACGTTGTCATGCAGGTCCGAGAGTCGGCGTTCGCGGCCTTGGATGTCGGGGAATCCGAAGTCGATGATGCCCGTCTCGCGCACCTTGTCCTCGGGCAGCTCGATCTCCACGGGTCGCACCTGGCGGGTGTTGCGGAGTCCGCGCAGGGCGATGTTACGCAGGTTCTCGGTGCGGGCAGCGGCGGGATAGAGGGCGTCCCATTGTGTGGCTACGGCTGCGAAGTACTGGACGTCGCTCTTGTCGGTCTCGGGGTCGAAGAGCAGTTGTCCGCCCACGCTCTGGAAGAGGGCGAAGTAGGCTGCCGGCGAGGCCGGGTCGCGCAGGATGTAGTCGCGCTTGAGCGTCTGCTTGTATTCATCGACGAGGGCTTGCATGCGGTCGACCTTCTCGAGGGCCGAGAGCGAGTTGTCGGCACGCAGACGCTGGAACTGCTGCTGCAGCTGGATGTTGAGCAGCGTGAGCGTCTTCATCGTGCGCGAGGCCTCATTGCCTTGGACGTCGTAGTCGGTGGCCATCCGCTGGAAGGGTGCTTTGATGGTGATTGTCTCGGTAGAGTCGACGACGAAGTTGATCACCTGGTTGGCGATGCGGAGTCGGTAGAACTCGGGCGACGCGGTAGAGTCCTGAGGGGCTGCCGGGAGGTCGAAGGCAAAGGCACCGTCGGCCTTCAGCCGCACGGAGTCAAGCGGCTGGATGCCATCGAGGGCCATAGCCTCTACAACGAGAACGGAATCCTCGGCACCGTCGACCGTGCCTTCGACACGGAAGCTGGGCCCACTGCCCGAGCATGAGATGAGCGTGAGGAAGAGGTAGGCTACGAGTAGCACGATGAGCGCCATCGCGATGACGCCGCGCATGATGGTTTGATTGGTTTTTTGAGCTTTACGTTTACGCATTATAGATGTTTTTTTAGTTGACGAGTTGACAAGTTGACGAGTTGACAAGTTGACGAGTTGACGAGTTGACAAGTTGTTTGCAGAGCAAAGCGAGCAGAGCTTGAGCGGACGTGTTCTTTGCAGAGCAGAGGCTGAATGTCTGGGTAATTTTGGGTTTTGAGATTATCGATCTGAAGTCACTGCAATTGGAAGAGCTTAATGGCTTTCTGTATGCCTTTGTCGCGACCGATGGTCTGCTGGAGTGCGCCGCGCTGATAGTAGTAGCGGCTGACGATCTCGGTCTCGAGGTAGGGTTGTATGTGCTCGCGGAAGCGTTTGAGGTCAGTGGCGAGGTCGTTCTGCTTGAGCTTAGCCTCGAGGGCATCGAACTCAGCCTGCGCCTCAATATCGCGTCCCTCGAAGTGAGCCAGTTTGCGAAGGCTCTCGAGGGCAGCTGCCGTACGGCCGTTGTAGGTGAAATCGCTGGCCGCTACTCGCGTGGCGAAATCGTCCCATTCGGCGTCGCTCAGATGAAACTGGCCGGCGGGTGCAATGGTGGGATGAGTTGTGGCGTAGTCGGTGACGTAGTCGAAGAAGATGTCGGCCGCGGTGAGGTCATAGACCATCGTGGGCACGGAGTCGGTCGCGAGGATGGAGTCGGGCTGGATGCCGCCTCCATCGCGAACGATGCGCCCGCTGCGGGTCCTGAACTCACGTGTGAGGCTGTCGGGGAGGGTGGTGGCAGCGCCGTCGGCCGTGCGGTGGCGGTAGTCGTAGGCCTGGATGCAACGCCCCGAGGGGATGTAGTAGCGGGCGGTAGTAATCTTGAGCTGTCCGCGGTAGGGCAGTTCGCGGATGCCTTGTACGAGGCCTTTGCCGTAGGTGCGCTGTCCGAGGATTGTCGCGCGGTCCATGTCCTGAAGCGAGCCGGCAACAATCTCGGAAGCCGAGGCGGTGGCTCCGTTCACGAGTATGGCCAGAGGCATGAGCGTATCGATAGGCTCGGCAGGCGTTGCGTAGTCATGACAGGTAGCAGGTACTTTGCCCTTCGTTGAGACGACCAGACTGCCACGCGGCACGAACATGCCGACGATCTCCACGGCCTCGCTGACCGACCCGCCGCCATTGTCGCGGAGGTCGAAGATCAGGCGTTGCATGCCTTGTTGCTTCATATCGAGGATGGCATGGCGCACCTCGCGAGCGCACTTGTCGGTGAACTCCGTCAGATAGAGGTAGCCGACGTGCGCCTCGTCGTCGACGATGCCGTACCAGGGAATGCAGGGCAACTGAATCTGCCGGCGGGTGATTTTGAAGGCTCTTGGCTTCTTCTCGCCGGGACGCTGTACGATGAGCTCGAACGTAGTGCCTGGTTCGCCACGCAGGCTCTCGCTCACCTTGGAGACTGTCCATCCTTTGATGTCCTTGCCGTCGATGCTCTGGATGACGTCGCCAGCACGGACGCCGGCCTCCTGAGCTGGGCAACCCTCATAGGGCTCTTCGACGACGGCGCGGTCTTCTTTCTTGTAAGCACGGATGAGGGCTCCGATGCCGGCATAGCGGCCCGTGGCCATCATCTTGAGTTCGTCCTGATCATCGTCGGGGTAGAAGTTGGTGTAGGGGTCTATCTGTGCCAGCATCCCGTCGATGGCCCAGCGGACGGCCGTGTCGGCCGAGAGACTGTCGACGTAGAACATGTCCAGCTGACGATAGATGTCAGCGAAAATCTCGAGGTTGCGAGAGATATCAAAACCCGTCTGCTGGCGCTGCTGGGCTGAGGCTGAGGGCGTAACAACCGTCAGGAAATAGAGGGCGATGGCTGGGAAGAGAGAGAGTTGTCGTTTCATCGTCTGAACTTGGTTAATCAATAGAGGTGAGGCTTGCACGCAACTGTTCGGCACTCACTTGAGTACCCATGACCTGGATGACTTCGGCTGCCGTGCAGTTGCCGTAGTGGAGGCAGGTGCGCACGTCCTTGCCGTGGATGAGTCCGTGCAGGAATCCGGCCGCAAAGAAATCGCCTGCCGCAGTGGTGTCGACGACCGTGCGACGGAAGCCCGGAGCGAACGAGAATTCGTTGTGGTCGCTGAAGTTCTGCTGTGCCTGAGCACCGCGCTTGCCCACTTTGACAACGGCGATGTCGGTGAGTTCGCCCAGATGCTGGAGCGAGATGTTCGGATCCTTCTCGCCGCTGAAGGCCGTGGCCTCCTCCTCATTGGCAAAAACGATGTCGACATAGTCGCGCACGAGGGCATAGATGAAGTCGTGGTCGTCGCGCACGATATTCCACGAGGCCAGGTCGTAGCTCACGCGCAGACCAGCCTCCTTGGCCGTACGGAGGATGTCGAGGATGAGGTCGTGGTCCTGGACGAGGTAACCCTCAACGTGCAGGATCTCGGCTTCGGGTTGCTGGGCTAAGAGGCGTCGCAGCCCTTCGGCCTCCACCCGCGCTGCAGCGCCGAGGTAGGTGGCGAAAGTGCGCTCGCCGTCGGGCGTGATGAAGGTCGAGGCCACTCCTGTGCGGAGGCCTGCCTGCACGCTCAGGTCAGCGACGATGCCGCGCTCTGCCATGCGGCTGGCGTAGAACTGTCCGAGCTCATCATCGCCCACCGAGCCCACGAAACCTGTTGCGTCGCCCAGGGCACTGAGGGCATGGATGGTGTTGGATGCACTTCCACCTGTTGCGCGATGCGCGCGCATACGTGCGAACATATCATTAATTTGTGTGAGCGCATCGTCGTCGATGAGTGTCATCCCACCTTTGACCAATCCGAGGTCATTAAGGACGTTTTCATCGCCTAAATGGACCAAAATATCCACTAAAGCGTTGCCAATTCCTATGATTTTTGCCATTCTTTGAAAAATTTTCTGCAAAAGTATTGCTTATTTTTGAGAAAAGCACTACTTTTGCCCCGCAATTCCGAGAAAAAAGCAATAAAACGTCGTTTTTTAACCTTGTTTTAGGCTTTTCCCTCTCTCCCGAGAGGTCTTAAAGGACTGCTTCAGTAGCTCAGTTGGTTAGAGCACCTGACTGTTAATCAGGGGGTCGTTGGTTCAAGCCCATCCTGGAGCGCACAAAACTCGGAAAAGCACTGCTTCAGTAGCTCAGTTGGTTAGAGCACCTGACTGTTAATCAGGGGGTCGTTGGTTCAAGCCCATCCTGGAGCGCTTAGGGCGTTGGTCCGCATATCTCTTCGGAGTGTGCGGACTTTTTTCAATCAAATTCCACATCATGACATTTCAAGACCTTGGCCTCAGTGAGCCGTTGCTCAGGGCCATCAGCGAACTCGGTTTCGAAGCGCCGATGCCGGTGCAGGAAGCCGTAATCCCTCATCAGCTGAACAGCGACCAGGACCTCGTCGCTCTCGCACAGACTGGAACGGGCAAGACCGCCGCCTACGGCCTGCCTTTGTTGCAGAAGTTGGGTGCCGACACCGAGCCTGTCGCCACCAGGGCGGTCATCCTGTCGCCGACGCGCGAGCTGTGCCTGCAGATTGCCGACGACCTGGAGTCGTTTGCCAAGTACCTGCCCGAGGTGCACATCCTGCCTGTCTACGGCGGTGCCAACTTCGAACCTCAACTGCGGGCCCTGCGACAGGGCGTCCACATCATCGTGGCAACGCCCGGACGACTCATCGACCTCATGCACCGCGGTGCCGCTCGGCTGGAGCAGGTGCAGACGGTCATCCTGGACGAGGCCGACGAGATGCTGTCGATGGGTTTCTCCGAGAGTATCGACGCCATACTCGAGGGTGTGCCTGCCGCTCATACGACGCTCCTGTTCTCGGCGACGATGAGCCGCGAGATCGAGCGCATCGCCAAGAACTATCTTCATGACGCCCGCGAGATAGTCGTCGGCAGCCGCAACGAAGGTGCTGAGCACGTCAACCACATCTATTATATGGTTCGCGCGAGCGATAAATACCTGGCGCTGAAACGCGTTGTCGACTACTATCCGAAAATCTATGCTATCATCTTCTGTCGCACACGATTAGAGACTCAGGAGATAGCCGACAAACTGATTCAGGACGGTTACAATGCCGACGCCCTTCACGGCGACCTCTCGCAGCAGCAGCGCGACCTGACGATGCAGCGCTTCCGTCAGCATCGCATTCAGTTGCTCGTGGCCACTGATGTCGCTGCGCGCGGACTGGATGTTGACGACCTGACGCATGTCATCAACTATGGCATGCCCGAGGACATCGAGAACTATACCCACCGAAGCGGCCGTACCGGCCGTGCAGGTAAGAAGGGGACGAGCATCTGCATCGTCCACCAGCGTGAGCGTAGCCGCATCCGTGACGTCGAACGGACGATCAAGAAAGAGTTTGTCCGTGGCACGCTGCCATCGCCTAAGGAAATCTGTTCGAAGCAGTTGTGGAAGGTCATTGATGACATCGAGCGCGTTGAGGTGGACGAGGAGGAGATAGCCGACTTCCTGCCTGAGGTGCGCCGCAAACTGGAGTGGTTGGACAAGGACGACCTCATGCGTCGCATCATCAGTCGTGAGTTCAGCCGTTTCCTCCGTTACTATGCTGCAGCGCCTGATATCGAGGAGATTAACCCCGACGAGAAGAGTAAGAGCAAGAAAGCGAAGGGCGAGGGCAGTAAGGGCGACCGCCGTCGTGCCGAAGGCGACCACGAACCCGAGGAGGGCTTCACCCGTATCTTCATCACGCTGGGCAAGGTCGACGGCTTCTATGCCCGCGAGATTATCGGGCTGGTCAACAACCGCTGTCCGGGTCCCAAGGTTGAGCTCGGACGCATCGACCTGCGTCCGACGTTCTCGTTCTTTGAAGTGCCTGATGACGAGGCCGACCGTGTGCTGAAAGGTCTCAAAAGCCTTACCGTCAAGGGACGTCGCATCGGCGTCGACATTGCCGAACCCACATCCGCTCCTGCCGAGCCCGCAGCCAAGGGGCCTAAGAACAGGGCCCAACGTCGATTCGAGAAGGCACAAGCCAAGGGCGCTGACAAGCGGCAAACGGACAAGCGAACAGGAAAGAAACGTAAACCGCAGCAGGAGTTTGAACCCAAGGGCAAGAAGGGCAAAAAGGGCGATTGGCGGAAATTCTTCAAGGGTGATGATCGCACCTGAACAGCAGCTTTTCGGCGCGAAACCGATAGGTAAAAGCAGAAAAATGACGCGTAAGCGCGAAAAGAAAGGCTGAAAAGATGAAAAAATCGCTGATTTTCTTGCACATCCGAGAATTTCTGACTACTTTTGCAGCGCAAAATGATGAAGCGAGGGGCCGCACAGGTTCTTCGCTTCGCTCGTAAAAAAACAAACCCAATTCAAACAAACTTCTATCAACGACAATGATTGACGTTAACAAAGTGAAAGCACTCGTCGAGGAATGGCTCGACGGAAAAGAGTATTTCCTGACTGACCTGACCATTACGCCCGATGACTGCATTACCGTCGAGATCGACCAAGCCGACGGCGTGTGGATTGAGGACTGCGTTCAGCTTTCCCGCTTCATCGAAGAGCACCTCTCGCGCGACGAGGAGGACTACGAGCTCGAAGTCGGAAGTGCCGGACTGGGACAGCCTTTCAAAGTGCTGCGTCAATGGGAGAACCATGTGGGCAAATCCGTGGAAATCGTCACCACCGATGGCCGCAAGTTGAAGGGTGTCCTGCAGATGGCTGATGCCGATAACGTTGTGCTGACAACGCGTCAGAAAGTGCAGGTGGAAGGCAAGAAGCGCCCCGTCTTGCAGGACGTCGATGTCAAACTGCCGATGAGCGATGTCAAGAGCGGACGCTATCTCATTGATTTCAAGTAATCGCGTTGGCCCATCAGACCTGAAACATTAAACAAAATCATATAATGGCAAAAAAAGCAAACAACGAACTCATTGACTCGTTCACAGAGTTCAAAGACACTAAAGGCATCGATCGCGCCACGCTCGTGAGCGTGCTCGAAGAGAGTTTCCGAAATGTCATCGCCAAGATGAAGGGAACTGACGAGAACTACGACGTCATCGTCAATCCCGACAAAGGCGACTTCGAGATCTATCAGAACCGTACGGTCGTCCCCGATGGCGAAGTGACCGACCCCAACATCCAGATTTCCCTCACCGAGGCTCGGCAGATTGCTGACGACTATGAGGTGGGCGAGGATGTGTCGGAGCCGGTCGACTTCTCGCGCTTCGGCCGCCGTGCTATCCTGACGCTGCGTCAGACGCTGGCTTCGCGCATCCTCGAGCTGGAGCACGACGCCCTCTACAACAAGTACAAGGACATGGTCGGCGACATCATCTCGGCCGAGGTCTATCAGGTTTGGCACAAGGAGATCCTGCTGTTGGACGAAGATGGGAATGAGCTCCTGTTGCCGAAGAACGAGCAGATCCCCGGTGACTTCTTCCGCAAGGGAGAGCCCGCCCGTGCTGTGGTGGCCCGCGTGGACAATTCAACGGGCAACCCCAAGATCATCCTTTCGCGCACGAGTCCCGTCTTCCTGCAGCGTTTGCTTGAGGCTGAGGTCCCCGAGATTGCCGAAGGCATCATCACGATCCGCAAGATTGCCCGCGTGCCGGGCGAGCGTGCTAAGATTGCCGTCGAGAGTTTCGACGACCGTGTAGACCCCGTAGGCGCTTGCGTCGGTGTGCGCGGCAGCCGTGTCCATGGCATCGTCCGCGAACTGCGTGGCGAGAACCTGGATGTCATCCAGTGGACTTCCAACCCGCAGCTGCTCATCGCACGTGCGCTCGGTCCGGCCGAGATCAATAGCATCAACCTCGATCAGGAGTCGAAGCACTGCGAAGTCTATCTCGACCCCGATCAGGTCAGCCTCGCTATTGGTAAGGGTGGCTTGAACATCCGTCTGGCTTCGATGCTCACCGATACCGTCATCGACGTCTATCGCGAACTGCCCGAGGGCGAAGAGGAGACGCTGGAGGACGACATCCACCTCGACGATTTCAAGGACGAGATTGACGAGTGGGTCATCGAGGAACTCAAGAAGAACGGTTGGACCACGGCCCGTTCCGTGCTCGAGGCTCCTCGTGAGATGCTCATCAAGAATGCCGACCTCGAAGAAGAGACGGTCGACGAGGTGCTCCGCATTCTCCGTGCTGAATTCCCTGAGGACGAAGAAGGGAACGACGCCCCCGCTGAAAGTTAAAGGTGAAAAGTGTAAAGTGCAGATCATGGCTTCACACTTTACACTTTTGCACTTTACACGAAGAAATATTGTTTTTCACTTTTCACTTTTCACTAAAATATAGTATATGCCTATAAGAATCAATAAAGTAACCAAAGAATGTAGCGTAGGACTGCAGACGCTGGTGGACTTCCTGAAGAAGAAGGGATTCACGGATGTCGAGCCTAATCCTAATGCTACGATTACCGATGAGCAGTATGCTCTTGTCCAAGCTGAATTCAACAAGGATAAAGGCATGCTCGCCCAGGCCCAGAAAATCTCTACGGCTCGCAAAGCCAAGGAGAAGAAAGAGACCATCGTGCTGACCGAGGACGACAAGGCCCTGCCGCTGACGGAGGTCAAACGCCCCAAGATTGTCGGTCACATCGATCTCAACGCCAAGCCCAAGGTCGAGGCTAAGCCTGAACCCAAACCTGAGCCCAAACCCGAACCCAAGCCCGAGGTAAAGCCCGAACCCAAGGTGGAATCTACCCCCGAGGTCAAAGCCGAGCCGAAGGCCGAGCCCGTCGTTGAGGCTCCTCAGCCGGTAGCCCAGGTCGAGCCCGAGGCTCCTGCTGCCAACGTGGCCCCTGCTGAGGCTGCATCCGCCCAGGCCGGCAAGAAGAAAAAAAGTGGAGTAGAATTGGAAGAGGTGGATGGCGTCTATCGCGTCAAAGGCCCTTCTGAGCCCCCGCTCACCCTCAACATTAAAGGCCATATCGACCTCGATTCGTTGAACCAGAGCACGCGTCCGGCTCGCAGCAAGAAGCGCAAGAAAGGCGGCAACGGCAATGGCCAGGGTGCCACGCAGAATGGCGCTCAGGGCGAGAGCCGTCGCAACAAGAAGAAAGGCGAGCGCGTTGACATCAACGCTGAGGCTGCCAAGCAGCAGAATCAGGGCGGCGGCCAGAAGAAGAAGGGCGGCAACCAGCAGGCCCAGAACAATCAGCCGGCTAAGGGCGAAGGCAAGCGCCGCAAGAAGAACCAGCCGAAGGAACCCGTCATCACGCCCGAACAGAGCGAAGAGGAGGTGGCCAAGCAGGTTCGCGAGACGCTGGCACGCCTCACGGCAGGTAAGAACAAGACCCTGGGTAAGGGCGCCAAATACCGTCGCGAGAAGCGCGAGAACATCCGTGCCGGCATCGAGGCTGAGCTCGAACAGCAGGAGCAGGAGTCAAAGATCCTGAAGCTGACCGAGTTCGTCACCGCCAACGAGCTGGCTTCGATGATGAACATCCCCGTCACGCAAGTCATCGGCACCTGCATGAGTCTGGGTGTCATGGTCAGCATCAACCAGCGCATGGACAAGGAGACCATCGATCTCGTGGCTGATGAGTTCGGCTTCCAGACCGAGTTCGTCTCAGCTGATGTCAGCGAGGCCGTGACTGAGGTGGCCGATGACGAGGCCGACCTCGTTCCCCGTGCCCCGATTGTCACCGTCATGGGTCACGTCGACCACGGTAAGACATCGCTGCTCGACTATATCCGTAAGACCAACGTCATCGCCGGTGAGGCGGGTGGTATCACTCAGCACATCGGTGCCTACAACGTCAAGCTCGACGACGGTCGCCACATCACCTTCCTCGATACGCCGGGTCACGAAGCGTTCACCGCCATGCGTGCCCGTGGTGCACAGGTCACGGACGTAGCCATCATCATCATCGCTGCCGACGACGATATCATGCCTCAGACCAAGGAGGCCATCAACCACGCCGTAGCCGCGGGCGTGCCTATCGTATTCGCTATCAACAAGATTGATAAGCCTGCAGCCAACCCCGAGAAGATCAAGGAGCATCTGGCTCAGATGAACTTCCTCGTCGAGGATTGGGGCGGCAAGTACCAGAGTCAGGACATCAGCGCCAAGAAAGGCATAGGCGTGCCCGAACTGATGGAGAAGGTGCTGCTCGAGGCCGAGATGCTCGACCTCAAGGCCAACCCCAACCGCAAGGCTACGGGTTCCATCATCGAGTCGTCGCTCGACAAAGGTCGTGGTTATGTCGCTACGGTTCTCTGCTCCAATGGTACGCTCCACGTGGGCGACATCCTGTTGGCCGGTACCAACTATGGTCGCATCAAGGCCATGTTCAACGAGCGTGGACAGCGCATCAAGGAGATCGGCCCGGCTGAGGCTGCTACCGTTCTCGGCCTGAATGGTGCTCCCCAGGCAGGTGACACCTTCCACGTCATGGACACCGATCAGGAAGCACGCGAGATCGCTTCGAAGCGCGAGCAGCTGGCACGCGAGCAGGGCATCCGCACGCAGCACCACCTGACGCTCGACGAGATTGGTCGTCGCATCGAACAGGGTGGTTTCCAGGAGCTGAACGTCATCGTCAAGGGCGACGTGGATGGTTCTATCGAAGCCCTCAGCGATTCGCTCATCAAGCTCTCTACCGAGAAGATTGCCGTCAACGTCATCCACAAGGCTGTCGGTCAGATCTCCGAGAACGATGTCTCGCTGGCTGCTGCCTCCGACGCCATCATCGTCGCCTTCCAGGTGCGTCCGTCTGCTCAGGCCCGCAAGGCTGCCGAGCAGCAGGGCGTCGAGATTCGCACCTATAGCATCATCTACGATGCCATCGAGGAGGTGAAAGAGGCCATGGAAGGTATGCTTGCGCCCGAGCTCAAGGAAGAGATCACGGCTCAGCTGGAGGTACGTCAGGTCTTCCACATCTCCAAGGTCGGTACCGTGGCCGGCGCCTACGTCGTCGATGGCAAGGTCAGCCGTACCAACAAGGCGCGCGTCATCCGCGATGGTATCGTCATCCACACGGGTGCCATCGATGCCCTCAAGCGCTTCAAGGACGATGTCAAGGAAGTGTCGACCAACTTCGAGTGTGGTATCTCGCTGGTCAACTACAGCGACATCCGCGAGGGCGACACCATCGAGACCTTCCAGGAGATTGAAGTCAAGGCAAAACTATAAGAGACCCACCCCCCAACCCCTCCCAAAGGGGAGGGGAGTGCTTGCGGGGTGATGGGAAGACTTAAGCTAAATTGCCAAGATACATAATTATACTTATACAACAATAACTGCGCGCCAGCCTCTCCCCTCCCTTACGGGAGGGGTTGGGGGTGGGTCTTGATATGAACGGATTTGATATTCTTTTCGTCCTCGTGCTCGTAGTGGGCGCGTGGAAAGGATGGAGCAACGGTCTCCTGAAAGAGGTCCTCGGCCTCATTGGTGTTTTCGTCGGTCTTTATGTAGCCCATTTGCTTTACGAACAGGTGGGGTATGAATTGGCGCCTCGCATCGGCACTTCGCCGAGCATGGCCAGCATCGTCGCCTTCGCCCTGATCTGGATGGGCGTACCTATCCTGCTGGGCATCCTGGGCTCGCTGCTCACCAAAGTGCTGGAATGGATTGGGCTCGAAGGCGTCAACAATCTGGGTGGCGCACTCGTGAGCGTCATCAAGTATGCCATCATCCTCGGAGCACTCTGCAACGTACTCGCCATCACCCACCTCGTGAAGGAGGAGTCGCAGCAGAACTCCATCCTCTTCGAACCCCTCAAGCGTACCACCTCCATTGCCTTTGACCTCGCCAAGACTCAATGGCAGAAAGCCGATGATTCCCATGCCGATGAATGACGGACAAGTGAAACAAGATTCTAACGCGTTCGTCCGCTCAGTGGCCGACAAAGCCTATGAGTATGGGTTCACGACCGATATTGAGACCGAGATCATCGAGCGCGGACTCACCGAGGACACCGTGCGCCTCATCTCCGAGAAGAAGGGCGAACCAGAGTGGCTGCTGGAGTTCCGTCTCAAGGCTTTCCGCTATTGGCAGACGCAGCAGCAACCTTCGTGGGGACATCTGCAGATGCCCGAGATCGACTATCAGTCCATCTCCTACTATGCTGACCCTACCCGCAAGAAGAGCGGCCCCAAGAGCCTCGACGAGATTGACCCCGAGCTCATGAAGACCTTCGACAAACTGGGCATTCCCCTCGAGGAGCGCCTCGCGCTGAGCGGTACGGCCGTCGATGCTGTCATGGACAGCGTCTCCGTCAAGACCACCTTCCGCGAGCGGCTGGCCGAGCAGGGCATCATCTTCTGCTCCATCAGCGAGGCCGTCAGGCAGCATCCCGATCTCGTGCGCAAGTATCTCGGCTCCGTCGTGCCCTATCGCGACAACTTCTTTGCTGCCCTCAACAGCGCAGTCTTCTCCGACGGCTCCTTCGTCTATATCCCCAAGGGCGTGCGATGCCCCATGGAGCTCAGCACCTATTTCCGCATCAACGCGCAGGGGACGGGACAGTTCGAACGCACGCTCATCGTGGCCGACGAGGACGCTTACGTCAGCTACCTCGAAGGCTGCACGGCACCTATGCGCGACGAGAACCAGCTCCATGCCGCCATCGTCGAGATTGTCGTCGAGAACCGTGCCGAAGTCAAGTACTCTACGGTCCAGAACTGGTACCCCGGCGATAAGGACGGCCGTGGCGGTGTCCTCAACCTCGTCACGAAGCGCGGTCTCCTGCGCGGAGCCAACGCCAAACTCTCCTGGACGCAGGTCGAGACAGGCTCTGCCATCACGTGGAAGTACCCCTCGTGCGTCCTGGCAGGCGAAGGCTCGCAAGCCGAGTTCTACAGCGTCGCCGTCACCAACAACTACCAGCAGGCTGACACGGGCACCAAGATGATTCACCTCGCACCGAACACCAGTTCCACGATCATCTCAAAGGGCATCAGCGCAGGCCGCTCCCAGAACAGCTATCGAGGCCTTGTCCGCGTGGCGCCGAAGGCAGAGGATGCTCGCAACTACAGCTCTTGCGACAGCCTGTTGCTCTCCCCGACGTGTGGCGCTCACACTTTCCCGTATATGGACGTGCAGAACCCCTCGGCCATCGTCGAGCACGAGGCTACGACCTCCAAGATCAGCGAGGAGCAACTCTTCTACTGCCAGCAGCGCGGCATCCCCGAAGAAGAGGCCATTGGACTCATCGTCAACGGCTATGCCAAGGACGTCCTCAACAAACTGCCCATGGAGTTCGCCGTGGAAGCACAGAAGCTCCTCAGCGTCTCCCTCGAAGGAACAGTAGGGTAGGGCCCTCTCATTCGTCATTTGTCATTTGTCATTCGTCATTCGTCATTCATCATTTGTCATTCCCCATTCCCCATCACCCTCCCCCCATGACCGTCAAGATAGAAGAGAGCTGGCGACAGCGCCTGCAACCCGAGTTCGACAAGCCCTATTTTGCCGACCTCACGGCCTTCGTGCGGCAGGAATACGCAGCAGGCCCTTGCTATCCTCCAGGCAGCAAGATTTTCAACGCTTTCAACTCCACGCCCTTCGACGAGGTCAAAGTCGTCATTCTTGGTCAGGACCCCTACCATGAACCCGGGCAGGCCATGGGGCTCTCGTTCTCAGTCCCCGAGGGTGTCGTCCTGCCGCCGTCGCTGAAGAACATCTATGCCGAGATACAGAGTGAGTTCGGCACGCCCGCTCCCACCTCGGGCGACCTCACCCGCTGGGCGCAGCAAGGCGTCATGCTGCTCAACGCTACACTTACCGTGCGCCGCGGACAAGCAGGCTCCCACCAGCGGCGCGGATGGGAGGAACTCACGGATGCTGCCATTCGAGCCCTCGCTGCCGAGCGCAACCACATCGTATTCCTCTTGTGGGGCTCCTATGCAGGGCAGAAGGCCGCTTTCATCGACCCTCAGCGCCATCTCGTCTTGCGCTCGGCCCATCCCTCGCCCCTCTCGGCCTATCGCGGCTTCTTCGGCAACCATCATTTCCAGCTCTGCAACGACTACCTCGTCGCTCACGGTCAAACACCCATACAATGGTGAAACGTCCTCTTCTGCATGTCAGATTACTCGTCCGCTCGACCTTCGGTCGCTTCGCTTGCTAAAAACTTGTCAACTCGTCAACTTGTCAACTCGTCAACTTGTCAACTCGTCAACTTGTCAACTCGTCAACTCACTCAATGAACCGCATTCCCATCCTCGACGTCGGTGGAGTCCTCATCTCCACGTCCCTCCTGACAGAATATTTCTGCTGCGACCTCTCGGCCTGCGGCGGAGCCTGTTGCATTGAGGGCGACGCAGGTGCCCCCGTGACACTTGATGAGGTCGCGCAGATTGAAGAAGCGCTGGATGCAGCCTGGCCGCAGATGTCGGCTATGGCCCAGTCCGTCGTCGACCGTCAGGGTGTAGCCTACACCGACCCCGAGGGCGAACTCGTCACCTCTATCGTTGGTGGCAAGGACTGTGTCTTCACCTATTACAACTATCCCCCCTCCCAAGTCCCCGACCTGCCCGAAGGCTGTTGCCTCTGTGCCCTCGAGAAAGCCTGTCGCGAGGGACGCTCGCGTTTCATGAAACCCATCTCTTGCGCCCTCTATCCCATTCGCGAGAAGCATTTCGGCGGCGGACTCATCGGCCTCAATCTCCATCACTGGGCCGTCTGCGATGCCGCCTACAAGCGCGGTCGCGAGCTAGGCATACCCGTCTACCGCTTTTTGCGCGAGCCCCTCATCCGCCGCTTCGGCCAAGAATGGTACGACGAACTCGAACAGACTGCCGATGCCTTCTATCGCGAATACGACGACGCACCGCCTAAATGACAAACCTTTCAACTCTTAACTCTCACCTCTTAACTCTTAACTCTCACCTCTTAACTCTCCGCTCGAGCCTGCTCGCTTCGCTCTGCGAAGAACTCTTAACTCTCAACTCTTAACTTTTAACTTTTAACTTTTAACTCTTAACTCTTAACTCTTATCTCTCACCTCTCCGCTCGAGCTTGCTCGCTTCGCTCTGCGAAGAACTCTTAACTTTTAACTCTTAACTCTTAACTTTTAACTCTTAACTCTCCCCTCTCCCCCTATGAACCGTCCCATCCTCCTCCTCCTCGTCTGCGCCTTCTGTGCGTCCTTCGCACACGCTCAGACCGTCACCCCTGAGAACCGCCTCATTGCCCTCCGTCATCAGATGGAGCAAACCACCGACGTGAAGCAGCAACGCGCCCTTCTCCGTCAGATTTCTGAGACCGGCACCTTCGTGGCCATGACCACCCTTGCCCACTACCTCGATGAGCCAGCCCTCCGCCGCGAGGCAGCTCTTGGCGTAGCCACCATCGCCCTCGCTCACCCCGACTTCGACGGCCATCTGACGCGTCATCTTATGGCGCGTGCCCTGCCCTACGTCAGCGGCAAGCAGCGCAAGGCCATCTACGCCCATTTGGCCAAAGAACCCGTCGAGGGCTTCGTCAGTCATTTCAACGGCCGCGACCTCACTGGCTGGAAGGGGCTCGTCGAGAACCCCATTGCCCGTGAGCGCATGACCCCCGTTCAGTTGGCCGAGAAGCAAGTTGACGCCGACCGCCGTATGCGCGATGACTGGAAAGTCGAGAATGGCCTCCTGGCCTACGTCGGCACAGGCTACGATAACATCTGCACCGTCGAACAATACGGCGATTTCGAGATGCTCGTCGATTGGCGTCTCGATCCCAAAGGCAAGGAACCCGATGCCGGCATCTACCTCCGTGGCACGCCGCAGGTGCAGATCTGGGATATCGCTCGCACCGATGTCGGCGCCGAAGTGGGCTCGGGCGGACTCTACAACAACCAGAAGAACCGCAGCACGCCCCTCTGCGTGGCCGACAATCCGCTCGGCGAATGGAACTCCTTCTACATCCGCATGGTAGGCGACCGCGTCACCGTACGCCTCAATGGCATCCTCGTCGTCGACAATGTCGTCCTCGAGAACTATTGGGACCGTTCCCGTCCCATTTTCCCCGTCGACCAGATTGAGCTGCAGGCCCACGGCAGCAAGGTCTACTATCGCGACATCTACATCCGCCGCCTTTGACGAACGGCCACTCCCCTATATCTATCGGTCCACACATCCTGTTTCCGCCCTCGTTCCGTCAATATATCACGTTTGACCCATGCGCATCGGTCCATTGACCCATGCGCATGGGTCAAACGTTCCATGCGCATGGGTCAACCTATCCGCCTGCCTGCATCGAGCAGTGGCTTTAGTCGTGCAGAGCTGTAGTTTTACTTGAAGAGACGAGTGGAATCAGTTGGCCAATCAAGGCGTATAGCTCATTTTGCAGGCTGTTTTTGAGTGGTAGGTAGTCAATAGCTCAAATTGCAGGCTGCATTTCTTTATCAAAATTTTGGTGCTGTAGAAACGATTGTATACCTTTGCCACCGCAGTCTGAAGCATAGTGGAG
>JAFROT010000052.1 GCA_017429525.1 Bacteroidaceae bacterium
GCCGATAAAAGCAGGGGTTCCGTCCTACGGACTTCACCCCTGCCTAAATTCCTTCGCCCCTCTGGGGCTTTTCCATTGTCCATTGTCCATTTCCAATTGTCCATTGTTCACCCCTGCCTAAATTCCGACACCCCTACGGGGGTTGAGCTTCCGAAACTTCAATTAGGATGAGTGGATGAAGGACATCCCTTCAAGCTATCGCCTCACGAAGAATTGCCCGCAGACTCGGCAAGCGAGGCAGAATAGGCTGAAATCCGTGAAAACGAAAGCCCTATCGAACTTTTCCACACGTTTTTTTGGCGATATGCCCACTTATTCGTACCTTTGCTCCGCAAAATTCATTGAAACTTACATTATTCACGAAAATTACTGATTATTATGCCACAAGGTAACGTACGTCCGGCTGACATGGAGCGCATCACTACTCCGGCTTTGGCCCAGAAATTCATTGACGAACAAATTAAGGAGCTGCGTGCTCAGATTGGTGACAAGAAAGTATTGCTGGCCCTCTCCGGCGGTGTCGACTCATCGGTAGTCGCTGCACTGCTGATCAAGGCCGTAGGCAAGCAGTTGGTTTCCGTACACGTCAATCACGGCTTGCTGCGCAAAGGCGAGCCCGAGCAGGTAGTACGCGTGTTCCGCGATGAACTGGACGCCAACCTGGTCTACGTGGATGCCACAGACCGCTTCCTTGACAAACTGGCCGGTGTTGCCGATCCCGAGCAGAAGCGCAAGATTATCGGCGCCGAGTTCATCCGCGTCTTCGAGGAGGAAGCACGCAAGCTGGAAGGCATCAGTTTCCTGGCTCAAGGAACCATCTACCCCGATATCGTCGAGTCCGGTCCCGTCAAGTCGCACCACAACGTAGGCGGTCTGCCTGAAGACCTGCAGTTCGAACTCGTGGAGCCTATCAAGTTGCTCTTCAAGGACGAGGTACGCGTAGTAGGCAAGGAACTCGGCCTGCCCGACAATATGGTGTTCCGTCAGCCGTTCCCCGGCCCCGGTCTGGGCGTTCGCTGCACAGGTGCCATCACGCGTGACCGCCTGGAGGCACTGCGCGAGAGCGACGCCATCCTGCGTGAGGAGTTTGCCAAGAACGGCCTTGAAGGCAAAGTGTGGCAGTACTTCACCATCGTGCCGGACTACAAGTCGACGGGCGTCAAGGCGGGCAAGCGCAGCTGGGACTGGCCTGTCATCATCCGTGCGGTGAACACGCGCGATGCCATGACCGCCACCATCGAGGAGATTCCCTACGCCCTCCTGCACCACATCACACAACGCATCATCACGGAGGTTCCCGGCGTCAATCGCGTCCTCTACGACCTCACGCCGAAACCCACAGGAACCATCGAGTGGGAATAAGCTACTGAAGAACTTTATTTTGACGAGGAAAGGAAATGCGGGGCTCGAGTCCTTCGCATTTCCTTTCCTCGTCAAGAGCTTTAGCCCTCCAAGGTGAAAACCATAAACGAAATCCTTACATATCATGATGAAAATCCGACACACCCTATTAACTCTGGCGTTCCTCACTGCCGCGTCAGCGATGGCACAGACCCTTAAGGAATGGGACGATGTGAGTGTTACCAACCTCTACCGTCTACGGGCCCACACTCTTGACATCCCCGTATCCTCGGCCACCGAAGCTGCGGCAGCCTATACTCCCACAAATGCCCTGGAGGCATCGCCCTACTTTCTCAGCCTCAACGGCACTTGGAAATTCCGATGGGTGGGCACGCCCGAACAAGCTCCGAAGACCTTCTTCGATGACTCGTTCAATGCTTCCAGTTGGGATAACATCGAAGTGCCCTCTGCATGGCAGGTCTATGGTTTGCGTAACAACAAGCAATGGGACAAGCCGTTGTATTGCAACACAAGCTACCCCTTCAGCTACGACAAATCGACATGGAGCGTGATGGCCGACCGACCGGGTTGGTTCACCTATCGCGACGCGAAGAAGAACCCCGTAGGCTCATACCGCCGCGAGTTCACACTGCCTGCCGATTGGGACGGACGCGATATCTTCCTACGCTTCAACGGCTGCGGCCATGGTTATTATGTCTGGGTCAACGGTCAATTTGTGGGCTATGCAGAGGATAGCTACCTCCCCAGCGAATGGAACATCACTTCTAAGGTACGCACAGGCGTGAACAATATTTCCGTACGCGTGTATCGCTTCACGAGCGGCTCCTTCCTTGAGTGCCAGGACTATTGGCGCCTGACGGGCATCACTCGCGACGTCTTTCTCTGGAGTGCCCCCAAGACACGCATCTCCGACTTTTTCTTCCGTACCACCCAATTAGAGGATAACAATAGCTCCGCCGAGGCGGCCCTTACGGCAACCATAAGCGGTGCACAACCCAAGAACACCACCATTGAAGCGCAACTCTTAGACGGCGGCCGAGTGCTGGCATCACAGACAAAGGATGTCACCAAGACGGGCGATCTACAATTGCAGCTGAAAGGCATCACCGGCATCACAGCCTGGAGCGCAGAACGCCCCCAACTCTACGACCTCGTACTCACACTCAAGCAAGACGGCACGCCCACCGACATTCGAGCGTTGAAAGTAGGCTTCCGCACGGTCAGCGTCCGGAAGGATGGCGCTCTGCTCGTCAATGGCAACCCCATCATCTTCCACGGAGTCAACCGCCATAGCTTCTCGGAGAATGGTGGACGCACCCTCACCAAGGCCGAGATTGAGACCGACCTTTTGCAGATGAAGCGGCTGAATGTCAACGCCATCCGCACCTCGCACTATCCCAACAACCCGTACCTCTACGATCTCGCCGACCGTCTGGGCTTCTATGTCCTGGCCGAGGCCGACGTGGAATGTCACGGCAACATGGGGCTCTCCAGCGAGCAGGCCTTCCGCATGCCGATGGTAGAGCGTAATGTCCGTCACGTGCTGACCCTCCGCAACCATACTTCCATCATCATCTGGAGCGCAGGCAACGAGAGCGGCGGCGGCAATAATTTCCAAGCCGTCATGGACTCCATCGCGAAGCTGGACCCCACCCGCCTCACGCACTACGAGGGCAATAGCACATGGAGCAGCGTCACCTCGACGATGTATGGCAATCTCGGCTCCATGGAAAGCATTGGCAAAGACCGCCTGCGCGACTACCAGAACGGCAAGACCGGCATTCGTCCTCACGTGCAATGCGAAAACACCCACGCCATGGGCAACTCTATGGGCAACCAACGCGAGTTCTTCGACCTCTACGAGCGCTATCCCGCCCTCTGCGGTGAGTTCGTTTGGGACTGGAAGGACCAGGGACTAAAGGTCAGCAGCAAAGGTCAAGCCCTCACTTTCGAGGCTTTAGGTCTGAAAGGCAAGGAAGATGTCAAGAGCATCCTCGACATCAGCAAGGGAGAGTATTGGGCCTACGGAGGCGATTTCGGCGACAATCCCAACGATGGCAATTTCTGCTGCAACGGCGTCGTCCTTGCCGACAACTCACCCACGGCCAAGAGCTATAACATGAAGAAGATCTACCAGCCCATCGACTTCGCGCTCAAGGACAGCACCTCTGCCACCTTCACCCTCAAGAGCAAACTGCAGCAGCGCGTACTTGATGATGTGGTCGTCTACTACAGCCTCCTCGAGGACGGCATCGAATACGCTCACGGCACCATCAACGACCTCAACCTCGCCCCAGGCGAGTCGACCGATATGATGCTGCCCGAGGCCAAGCGCGCCATCGCCGCGCCCAACAACCGTGCGGCTGAGTACTTTGTACGTTTCAAGGCCTGTCAGAAGGCCGCTACCGAGTGGGCGCCTGCCGGCTTCGAAGTAGCCTCCGAAGAAATCCAAATCCGTCAGGCCACCGACCGCAAGCCCTACACAGCCGCCACTTCCAAGGAGGCCTCTGCGGAGCTTACCGTTGAGCAGACCAGCACCGCTGCCACCATCACTGGCAACAGCTTCAGCGCACGCTTCAGCGGCGGACAGCTGACGGCTTACAGCATCAAAGGTCGTAACCTGTTAGCAGCCCCACTCACCCTCAATGTTTTCCGTCTCCCTACCGACAATGAGCGCGGACGAACTGGCACCTACGACCAAATGGGACTGCGCAAACTCACGAAGACTACAGGAGCAATGACCGTTACCCAAGCTGATGACCATCAGAGCGTCACCATCGACGTCACCAACACCTATACCAGCGGCGGCGGCAATCGCTTCCAGTTGCATCAGACATTCCGCATACTCGCCGACGGCGCCGTCATCCTGAATGCCAGCATCGACCCGCCCAAGGGCGTCGAACTACCCCGATTGGGTCTGCGCGCCGAATTGACAAAGGACTTCGAGCAGATGACCTGGCTCGGCCGCGGACCGCAGGATAGCTACCGCGACCGCAAAGAGGCCGCCCTCGTCGGTGTGCATCACAGCCGCGTCAGCGACGAATGGACCAACTACGTACTGCCTCAGGAACAAGGCAATAAGGAAGAGGTTCGCTGGCTGGCCCTCACCGACTCCGAGGGCACCGGTCTTCAAGTCGTAGCCCCCGAGCAGATGGCTGCCAGTTGCGGACATTGGCGTCCAGAGGACAACTACACCGACGGCGGCAACCGAAAGAAACACCCCTATGAGATGTCGTTCATCAGCAATACCGTCCTCAACCTCGATGCCTACAACCGCGCCCTTGGCAACGCCAGCTGCGGTCCCGACGTCATCGACAAATACCGCATCCGCGCTGCCAAGACCCACCTCTCCCTCATCTTCCTGCCCATCTTCGAGCAACAGACCGACAAGCAGTTGGCTGAGCGGGCTCAGGTGGCATCGCCCGTCTGCTCGCCCGTCAGCATCGTCAGCAACAAGGGCAAGGTCACCCTCTCCTGTGCGACCCCGAAGGCCGTCATCCGCTACACCATCGACGGCGGCGAAGAGCGCGTCTACGACCATCCCTTCGACCTCTCCCGAGGGGGCGTTGTCCGTGCGTGGGCCACGGCTGAAGGTCTCGCCGACAGCCCCGTCGAGGAAGAGCAAGTACCCTTGTACGTCTCCAAGGCCAAATGGACCGTGAAGAGCGTCAGCAGCGAGCAGGGAGGTAATGAAGTCGCCAAAAACGTCATCGACGAGAACCCTTCCACCATCTGGCACACTCAGTACAACCCCCAGAAGCCCACCTGCCCCCATGAGCTCGTCATCGACATGAACGCCTACTACCGCGTATCGCATTTCGTCTATCAAGGGCGAGAGGACATGGGCAACGGACGCATCGCCAAGTATGAGTTCTACGTCAGCCAAAGTCCCAACGTCTGGGGACCGCCCGCTGCCAGCGGCACCCTACAGAACTCCTCTGAAGTGCAAGAGATAGAACTCGCCTCACGTCCTGAAGGCCGTTATATCAAGCTCATCGTCGTCTCCACCCACGACAACCAAGGCTATGCTTCTGCCGCCGAGATAGGCATCATCCCCGAGGCCGAGGTCGACAAGGGAGAAGCGCCTGCTGCTGCCTTCACGACTACGGCAACGACCTACTACTACCTCCGCCATAAGGCATCGGGACTCTTCCTCCATTTCGTCGACGGCAGCGGCGAGGGAGCCTTTGCCCTCGGCAAGGTCACGCAGCAGAACATCAACGACCTCTCCTATTGCTTCCACTTCGGTAAAGTTTCCAAATACACAGCCTTCTACACGCTCAACACCCGTCAGCCGCTGCGCTATATGACTGTTGACGGATGGCATGTCAACGCCACCGACAAGCAGGATGCCACGGCCCACGCGCAGTGGTTCCTCGTCGAGCAGACCGACGACACCACCATCCGCCTGCGTGGAGCGGAGAAGGAAGGCCGTTATTTCAATTTCGACCGCCACACCGCAGGCTCCTTCGTCTATTCCGACAAGACCACCCCCGCCGACTTCGAGGTCATCCGTCAGAGTCAGATGCAAATCCTCGTCGGCATTCAGGATATTAACGGGAACGGGAACGAAAACGGGAGCAATAACCTGTACGACCTCTCAGGGCGCCCCATCACTCAGCCTCACCCCCATCAGATCGTCATCGCAGGCGGAAAGAAACGGGGGATAATCAAGTAATTGATCAACAGCCCCGTAAAAGCGTCTGATACATTCAACGAAGATTGACGAAGATTGACGAAGATTCTTGAAGTGTCAAAGTCTTTTCAATCGAAACACTCAGTTTCGCCTTCAAGCCACCCTTCAGGCCGAGCGGACGTCCAAAACATTCAACGAAGATTGACGTTCAGATTGACGAAGATTGACGTCTAAAACATCAACAGCTACTTGAATTAGGACGTACAATCTTCGTCAATCTTTTCGTCAATCTTTTCGTCATTTTTTTCGTCCACACGGCATCCCGTCCGATGCTTCCGACTGCGTTTTTAAGTAGCGTCATGAAGAGGCTGAAAAAAAGGCACGGAACAAGAAAAAAAGAAAAGAAGCAAAAGGATAAAAAAGAACTGCGACGACGACGTCGTTTAACGCGCGCGAGGAATTGCCGAGGGGAAGCGTCCCCTCGGCGCTCCCCTCTGAGGACGATGAGGACGAAGACATGGACGATGAGAAGAGATGCGATAATTGTCCGCAAGCATACGAATGCAAGTTAGTCCGGGTGAAGGACTGCATCGTCATCAAGGCGAGGAATGAAAACATCGATTGGCTCAGCCCTTATGGAATCAGCAGAGGATAGAGCTGGCCTAATTTCGTCAAGTTAACGCCTATTCAAGCATAATCCGACAAAAATAAACAAAAAAACACCATTTTATTTTGTTAGATGCTCACTTATTTATAACTTTGCAGACGGGAAGGGAGAACAATGTGTCTCGCACCTATCTGAATACGTTATAATCCCCTAAAGATGAAGCGTCTAAGTATTTAAGAATATACAAACATAACCTCGCCATCAAGATGAAAAAAGAACTTATTCAACTATCGGCAGCCATCATCTGTTTGCTCATGACAACGGTGGCCATCTCCGCCCAAACGACATTGGACGAGAGCCAGGTGACCATCTTGCGCTCCATTTCGTCGACGGGTACTCAGGCCTTCAACACGGGCTACACACACAAGGCCAACACCCGCGTGGTGATGGATTGCGAAGTGACGCAAAACAGTCAGCACCACTGGGAGTCACTGTTGGGGGCTCGACTGGGAGACCAAGATCACAATGCTTTCTACTTCTTCTCGCGCACCGACGGCAGCGACATACCCTGCTTCTGCCGAACAGGCAATCAGTCGCATGGCACAGGCTTCGTCTATGGCGAGCGCATCATCCTGACGTGTGAGGGGCAGACCGCCACTTGGAAGCGTTATTCCAACCCAAACACGGTGGCCGGCAGCGTGACCACCTCGGGAACAGCCGACGAGGGCAAGACGCCCATGTTCCTTTTCAACCTGAACACGTCAAGCACTGAAGGTGGCATACAAACTGACGGATCCCTATCGGTGATGAAGCTCTACAGTTGCCAAATCTACGAAGGGAGCACGCTGAAATGCGATTTTGTACCAGCCTTATATGATGTTACGGCGGGACTTTACGATCGCGTGAACCATACGTTCAGCGGATCCATCACGCCTATACCCTTCGAGACCGATGACATTGAAAAGACGCAGCTCAACTATAAGCGGGCCCTCGCCGCCATCGAGAATGGGCATAGCTATCGCGTGTACACCATCTACAATAACGCGAAGTACTACGTCACCGCCAACGGCTATTTATCGAAGAACAAGGGTGATGCGCCATTGTTCCAATTCAACATGATCAGACCCGAGAGTGCCAGTGAATACGAATACGGTTTCATGCTCAAGAACGGTAGCTACTATTTCACCAATCCCGCAGAACTCGACGAGAGTGCCCTGACAATCGGCCATCTGAACACAACGAATGAAAACGCCCGCGACACGTGGGAAGCACAGGTGTTCTTCCTCAATGCAGAGGGCAAGTATGCCATCCGCTCCACCAATACCAAATTCATCGACGACCCTAGTAGATGGGCCTGGATAGGCAGTGCCTTCTGGACGGTCAACCAGGGAACGAGCGGCCCTCTTGCCGAGTACAGCTGGGATATGAACTACGTCTGGCAGCTGGAGGCCGATACCGACGAACTGCTCATCAACGGCCAGTGCGACGGAAGCTTCGAAGGCTGGACGAAGACCGACGGCGGCAACGGCTGGGGTGTCGGAATGTTCAACGATTTTTACTACTGGGCATCCTCTCACCAAGTCTGTACACTTTCGCAAACCATTACTCTGGCTGATTACGCCATCGGTGCCCAGAGCATCGACAATGGTGAAGTGACATGCTCAGCATCTGCCGACATACTCACTCAATTTGAAAGTAATGGAAGGGGCTCAAGGGTTTGTGAAGTGACAGTGCAGATGCTCGATGCCAACGATGCCGTACTGGCTACCGAAACGGTGCTCAACGACACTGGCATCTTCACAGAATGGACCACTTTCAGCACTGAATTCACGCTGGTGACCGGAACGCGTAAGCTGAAGTATGAGGTGAAAGGACAGGATGCAGTAAACTGGGCCGGTCAATTTGGCCCATGCTTCAAAAATCTCTCGCTCAAGACTATCGGTGCCACCGTTGATGACATCACGGCCAACTATTTGCGGGCACTCAACACCATCGAGAATGGCGAGTGCTACAGGGTGTTCACCATGTACAACGGCCAAAAGTACTATGTCACCGCCGACGGCCACTTGTCGACCAACGTAGATGACGCTCCATCATTCGGATTCATCAAGGCCGCTGGCGAAGCGTACGAGTATGGCTTCAAGCTGAATAATGGCGACACCTATTTCACTAATCCCAAAGAACGCACCGAGGAATCTCTGACTATGGGTTCTCTGAACACAACGAATGTAGATGCCCGCAACACATGGGAAGCACAGGTGTTTTTCCTCAACCCTGAGGGCAAATATGCCATCCGCTCAACAAATGTCATGTCCAGCGATGATCAAACAAGTTGGGCCTGGGTAGCCAAGGCCTTCTGGACGGTCAACCAGGGAACGGGAGGCCCCCTCGCTGAGTACAGCTGGGACATGAACTACGTCTGGCAGCTTGAGAAAGGGGAGAACAACGCCTTGTTACCCGTCTGGGTAGGCTCCCAGCAGGTGAGCCTCTTTAACAAGGACGATGTCCTGGGCAACGGTACTGTCAGATACATTCCCGACGAGGGCAAAGGCACGCTGACCTTCACCACGTCGACGCCCACCATCAACGGCGTTCACTCCGACTCGAAAATCTATGCCGAGGGCATCGACTTGACCATCTGCGCTCCTTCCGAACTGACCATTTCCGGTGAAGGAGCGAATTACGGCATTTATGTAGCTAACGAGGGTGCGCTGACCATCAACGCCAACTTCAAGATGACCACAGGCGTTAATGCGTTGTGGTTGGAGAATGGCGACCTCACCATCAACGGCAGCCTGCACGGTAGAACCACGGATAAAGCAATCTTTGTAAGAAAAGGCGATGTAAGAATCACCGGCGATGTTGACGTCAAAACGAACAATCAATCATCCAGTTGGAGCATAGGAACCTTGGACGGCTACGTGCATCTCGGACCGGGTACGTGGGAAATAGAATCGGTTACAGGGACTATTCACGCAGATAAAAAAGTAGAAAATGCCAATCCTGCGGGTGGAATCATGATGCCTTTCACTCACGAAATCTACAACGCGGAGAATCCCCTGTTTGTAGCCAAGGTCAGTGACGACAAGAGGGGCATCACGGCATGGGACGGCAACGGCGGATGGAAATCTGCCAAGCACGTGATCATCCGAAAGAAGGAGAATGAGATTAACCCCTCCAATACCATCGACCTGTCAACGCTCACTGCCGACTGCGTGATACCCGACAACATGAGGGTAACCGGCACGCTGAACGACTTCTACAAGGTGAGCATCGCCGACGGAGCTACCGTGTCCTTACGCGATGTGAACATCAACTTAGACCCCAGCGGCTACGACGAAGTATGGGATACCACCTACCGCTGGGCAGGCATCACCTGCGAGGGCGATGCTACCATCTTCCTCGAAAACACAAACACCGTGAAGGGATTCTGTAATGAATATCCCGGCATCTACGTGCCCGAAGGCAAGACACTCATCATTCATGGCAGCGGCACGCTTAATGCCATCTGCGGTGGCAATCCAAACGATGACGTTTATTCTCTCTTTGCTCCTGGAATCGGTGGCGGCTTAAATATGTTTGGCGGCAATATCATCATTAATGAAGGCACCATCACGGCAACGGGTGGAAAGTACTCAGCCGGCATCGGTAGCGGTTTTTCCTATGAAGCCCCGTCTATCTGCGGCTTCATCACCATCAATGGTGGAACGGTCGCGGCAACAGGTGGTGACTGGGCAGCCGGCATCGGTAGCGGTACGAGCTACGAAGAAACGTCTGCCTGTGGCAACATCACCATCAATGGTGGCACCGTCACGGCAACAGCCGGAGATTATGCAGCAGCCATCGGCAGCGGCATTGCCTATAAGGCTAATTCTGGCTGCGGCAACATCACCATCACCGGCGGTACGGTCACGGCAATAGGTGGACATAGTGGTGCCGGCATCGGCAGCGGCTTAGCCTATGAAGCATCGTCTGGCTGCGGCGACATCACCATCAGCGGCGGTACGGTCACGGCAACAGCCGGAGAACATGCAGCAGCCATCGGCAGCGGCGTTACTAATTTTGAGAATTCTTCTTATTGCGGTGACATCACCATCACCAATGGCATCGAGAAGGTGGTGGCTATTGCAAAATTTGCGTCTGTTGGCGCGGGCTTCCAAGGCACCTGCGGCGGCATCACTATTGGCGACAACTTGGGTTCAGAGGAGAAAAAGCTTGATGACGGGTTTTACAGCAGCACGTTTCAGGCTAAAGAGAAGATTAAATATCCCCTCTGGATAGGCGATACGCAGGTGACATACCTGAATAAGGACAACATCCTTGGCGATGGATCGGTCAGCTTCAGACCTTTCTATGAAACCAACACCCTGACCTTCACGAAAACGCCCGGCAACATCAGTGGCTTGACAAATAATGCAGTCATAGCTGTCGACGGCATCGACCTAACCATAGTAGCCCCCTCCAATGGCCTCACCCTCAACTCGTCGTCCTATGGTATATGGATAAATGGCGATAATAAAAAATTGACCATCAACGGCGACCTAAGCATTAATTCTGAGGCATCTGGCATCAACACATTTAGCAGCGGAGTCGATATCACCATCAATGGCAAATTCACCTTTAACTCACCAGAATTCAATGGCATCTGGACACCAGATGGCGCCTTCACCATCAATGGCGCATTGCAAATTGAAAAGGCATATACAGGTATCTACGCCAAACAGGTCAATATCAATGGCAATTTGAATGCAAAAACAACAAGCAAGTGTATTTATGCCAATGGCGACGTAACCATCAATGGCGACATAATAGCAGAAGGGTCTACGGCCATTAGGTCCGAAGGCAACATCAAATTGGTCTCTGGCAACGTGAACCTCTCCGGAACTGAAGCTGCCATGGATGCCGATGGTACAATCTCCATTCCTGCAAGCTATAGAATAAGCACCCCCGCGCAGGGTAAGGTGATGCAGAAAAACGGCCACACCTACGTCGTTGACCCCGCCGGAAATATTGCCTCGAATGTAGTCATACAGAAGATTGACTGCGATATCAACGGCGACAATCTCATCACTATCGCCGACGTAACGGCTTTGGTCAACATCATCCTGGGCAAGAGCACGGAAGGCCAATACAGGCCTCAAGCTGCCGATGTGAATGGCGACGGACTCGTCACCATCGCCGACGTCACCGCCCTCGTGAACATCATCCTCGGGAAGTAGGTAATGGGAACGTTCTTCGAAGTGTCGAAGCGACCAAAGGTCGAGCGAACATTAACGATAACTGGCTGTGCGATGCAGGAGTAACGTTAACGGGAACTACAACGAAAACTGGCTCGCCCCAAGTGCCTCAGAATGGCGCTCGGGGCGACTCTTTTTATCACGACCTTCGCTACCGCTTTCACGTACTATACGCATAGCCTCACACGTATATACGCTCAGTTCCTCACGTATATACGCTCAGCCCCTCACGTATATACGCTCAGCCCCTCGCGTACTATACGCATCGCCCTTCACGTAATACGTGTAAGCCGCTGCCTCCATATGTGCCGCCCCACCCTCCCTAACGCCTAAAAAGATTGACGAAGATTGACGTCCAGATTCTTGAAGTGTCAAAGTCTTTTCAATCGAAACACTCAGTTTCGCCTTCAAGCCACCCTTCGGGCCGAGCGGACGAAGATTGACGTCCAGATTGACGGAGATTGACGTCCTAAACATTCAACGAAGATTGACGTCCAGATTCTTGAAGTGTCAAAGTCTTTTCAATCGAAACACTCAGTTTCGCCTTCAAGCCACCCTTCGGGCCGAGCGGACGAAGATTGACGTCTAAAACATCCAACGAAGATTGACACTTCAAGAATCTTTTCGTTCGTGAGGGCCGATGCGTATATACGTGATTTACGAATCCTATTATCCCCCTAAAAAAACACAGCAGTTGGCAAACTCATCTGCCAACTGCTGTGTGATAATCAAATAGCAAGCCTTGCGACTATGACTTGCGGTAGACCTTTCGGTAAGTTCCGTCGGGAAGTTGCTCGATGAGAAGGCCAGAGGGCCTGCGGGTGCGTCGGCCATAGAGGTCAAACCATCTGCCATTCATAGATTTACCATTTACGGCGTTGCCGTTAGTTCTGTCATCGGAGATGTCAACAATGGCATCCTCCTCGTCGTGAGCAATCGTGAAGATATAGGTGTTCAAGCTGCGCCCAGGCATGCTGACGGTCAGCTCGCTGACGGGCTCCTCGATCTCAATGGGGCTATGCTTGCAGAGGCTCGTATTGGAAGTGGAGAGGATGTGCGTACCGCTCTTCACCTTATAAGGCAGCACGAGATGCAGGTCGTAGTCGGAGGCTATCGTGTCGATGGCCATAATGATGAGCGAGTCGCCTTTGATGAAGGCCGAGTTCTCGAAATAGGAGTTCGTAGTAACAGGGATAGAGCACTTGGTGCCCAGACGGGTGGAGCCCGTGACGTTCTTGGAGAAGTGTGACATCACATAGGCACGCGGCAGCAATGCGTTCTTCGTGTTGCCGGGGTTGTACTTCGCCTCGCCCGTACCTACGAAAGCCCAATGCGCGCGCATGTACCAATAAATATATCCGGTGCAACCGGCCAGCATGCACTCGTTGAGTTCTTCTGCAAAAAGCAGCTGTTCATGCCAGTTGGGCAGGCGGTCGATGTTGTCGGTGACGGAGTGCTCGGTCATCCAAACCTCCTTGCCGTATTTGGCAGCGAGGACTGCGGCGTCCTTCATATTGCCTTTCTCCAAAGGCGGATGACCATAGAGGTGACCCGCGATGATGTCAATCTGCTCGCGGGCTACGGGGTCTCTCAGCAGGATGTCGGAATAGTTCTGCGTAAAGCCTAAGGGCTCTGCGCTGATGAGGCGCACACCCGGGAACTTCTCGCGGTCGAGCATGTGGGCATAGTTCTTGACGAGCTTGAGCTGCTGCTGTGGCGTGTAGAGACAACCGGAGTAGCTGACCCACCAGTCTGGCTCGTTCTGGATGGAGACGGCATCGACCTTGACGCCGTTCTTCTTCATGTAGTCCAGGAACGTGTTCAGCCAGGGGAAGAACTTGTCGTAGCAGTCCTCGCGCAACTGACCGCGTTGCTTGCCCTGTTCCTCCGACTCGCCACCCTGTGCCGACCCGTTGGTCTTGTACTCTCCTGGCGGCGACCAAGGCGTACCGAAGACGATGCCTCCGCGCTGCTTGACAATCTTTGCCGAGGGCAGGGAGCCTTTCCAGTCGTAGGGCGAGTCCCAGTTGCCCCATTCGGGCACGATGATGTCGCCGACGAAATTAGGCGAGATCTCCATACGCATGATGTTCAGACCAATCTTGGAGGTCGGCCCGTAGAGCAGCTTCACAGGCTGCGTGTCGTTGCCGAAAGGACACATGGCGCCATCGCAGCAGGCAGCGCCGAAGCCCGTAATGGTCTGGTAGCGCGTGTCGTTCACCGTCAGCCTTATCGTGCGGGCTGACGCCGAAAGAGCCAAGGCGATGGTGCATAGCAAAAGCAGTTGTCGCTTCATGAATAGTTGAATGGTTAAAAGGTTGAATGGTTTTGGATCTTAAATCAAGTGATGAATGTTCTACTCGAGTCGGCCCTGCGGCCTACGCACGAATCGTAGCCGCCGATTAGCGGCATTGACTACTTCACCTCACGATGCCAGCGGCCTTCGCGTCCGAAGAGATACTGAGGCGAGTAGCCACCCCAGTCGATAACTATCTTCTCGAAGACGACAGCTGGATCGAGGGGTGCGAGTTCGAGGTAGACACGTCCATCTGCACTGCGGCTGACGGGCAGGGCGACCTTCTTCTCGACCACACGGCGCGCCACAACGGGATAGTAGTGCGTATGGATGTTCCCATCTTCTTCGTTCATATTGCCGTTGTAGTTGACCTCAACAGCCTTACCTCCGCGGAAGCCGACCTGATAGCGGTGGCCCTCCTTGCGCTCGAAGGCGAGGGTGCTCTTGGTGACGACGTGTACAGCGACCTCCGCACCATCGGCGAGCTGTTCGGGCAGTTGGACGCAATAGGTCAGACGTGCGCCCGTGGCCGTTTGATTATAGGGTTGCAGGCTGAGGGCGCTGAGGGTGCGGCCCATGTCGGGAATCACCGTCCATGCCGTGCCCTCGGGCGCGCTGGCCTCGTAGAAATGTTCGGCCTCGATGCTCAGGCAGTTGGTGCGCGGGAGGTCGAAGACGCAGTGTCCCTCAACGGCCTCACCTTCTGCAAGTCGCCTGACCTCAGGCATACGGTCCCGGGGAAAATCGTCGTTCCAGCCTGTGTAGCCGATATGCTTCTGCGTCATCATTCCCTTCCATTTGCCTTCGGCGAGGACGTTGTTGTACGCAGCACATAGTACAGAGTCACGACGGAAGCACTGCTCCACGAGCGCAGCCCACGTGTTGGTCTGACGGTCGCGGCGCTCGAAAGCATAACGGTTCATAGCCTGCGCGTAGTACATCTCGTAGAGATTGGCCATGGCCTGAATCGGGAAAAGCACCAGTTCGTAGTAAGCATCGCGATAACGGTCGGGCAACTGATCACGCAGTCGCAGCGCATCGGCCTCGAGAGCCCGATAGTCGGCCACGACCTGTTGCCATTCTCCCGACTCGAGGTCATAGGTCCGTGCATCGAGCATCTCAGGGGTGATGCGTCCGTTGTATTTGCTGTAGAGGTTAAGCAGGCGTGCAGCCTCGTCGGCATATTCGGCTCCGAACTGTTGTCGGCACCATGCCACCGTGTGGTCATGCAGGGTTGCAGCTGTGTAGCGGTCGGGCTTCCAAGCCATATCCAAGAAAAGGGAGATGGGATATTCCATGGGCTTCAGGTCGCCGACGTTCAGCACCCAAAGACGATCGACGCCGTACTGCGCAGTGAGGGTCATCTGTTCCCATAGGTTCTGCACAGGTGTGACGTTCAGCCATTTGGAGTTGCGCGGCGCACCGACATAGTCCACATGGTAGTACATCCCCCATCCGCCGCTGCGACGTCGTTCCTCAGCATTGGGCAGGTGGCGAACATCGCCCCAGTTGTCGTCGGAGAGCAGGATGGTGACATCGTCGGGCACGCGCAGACCGAGGTCGTAGTAGCGCTGCACCTCCTTATAAAGGGCCCACACCTGCGGACGTTCCTTGGCCGGCCGTCCCGTCTCCTGGCGGATAATCTCGCGCTGGTTGCTGATGATGTCGGTGAGCAGCTGAATGTTACGCTGCTCGTCGGGGCGCTCTTCCTCATGCCCCTCGGCTACGCCCATGGCGGTGTCGCCATCGCCGCGCATACCGATGGTGATGAGGTCCTCTGTGTCACGCGCACGA
The DNA here is from genome assembly GCA_017429525.1 of Bacteroidaceae bacterium. Classification (GTDB taxonomy): domain Bacteria; phylum Bacteroidota; class Bacteroidia; order Bacteroidales; family Bacteroidaceae; genus Physcousia. The sequence continues at coordinate 15,933 of JAFROT010000052.1, forward strand.
CGCATGCCCTCGCGGAAGAAACGGTCGATAACGGTCTTGTTCGTAACGTAGTCCCATGCCCCGTATTCGCCTCGATGACGCACCCATTCCTGGTGGTCGCGCGCCATCGGTTCGTGGTGGCTGGTGCCGATGACGATGCCCATCTCATTGGCAGTCGGCGAATTGAGTGGGTCGTCGGCATAGAATGCCCAGCCCCACATAGCGGGCCAAAGGAAGTTACCGCGCAGTCGCAGGATGAGTTCGAAGACGCGCTCGTAGAAGCGGTGATCGCCATATTCAGTACCATAGGTGGTGCGCACCCACGACGTGAGACAAGGTGCCTCGTCGTTGAGGAAGATGCCGCGATAGCGGACAACGGGTTCGCCTGCCGTGTAAGTGCCGTCGGCGATGCTCAGCGTCTGCTGCTGCTCCACAGGCACGTCGGCCCAGAAGTACCAAGGCGAGACGCCCAACTGCTCACTCAGTTCATAGATGCCGTAGATGGTGCCTCGCTTGTCGCTACCTACGATGACCAGCGCCTTATCGACGCCTGGCAGTGGCCGCACAAGGGTCGTCATGATGTATTTCTCGCACTTGCCTTTCAGCTGGCGGGCATCGATGAGTTTCTTTCGAAGGAGCGGCTTCACCCATTTGCTCTCCAGCGTGCCGATGATGATGCAGGTGGCAACCTTAGCCTCATGGAGTTCGGCTGGCCGCTGACCGCATACGCGTTGGAAATCGTCCTCGAGCGAACGCACCGCACGGAGTACACCGGCATCATCAGAAGGGTCACACAGAATGGCCGTTGGCTGATGGTCGTTGATGAGTACGAAGCGTCCTGCTCCTACAGTGGGCTGCGAGGCTCCTGGATGATCGATGGCATTGGCCGACAGCGTGGCTGTCAGGAAAAATAGGGTGAAGAGGCTACGAATGGTCATGTGTTTAGCGTGCAGAGAGTTTTTTGAAGTTAGAGTTCAGAGTGGAAAGTGGTTAAGAGTTACTCCAAGTATGGATCAAGCCCTGGCATAGCGTTCTTCGCAAGCGCACTCGGCATCCCAAAGGGTGACGTTTGACACTTCAAGAAGCGGCTTAAGCTTGAGCGTAGAGTTCTCCGTTTTACGTCGCAAAGATAGGCAGAAAGGGGCAGATGAGCAAATGCTCTCCTTATTTTATATGCGCATGAGACATCTTTTGAAGCATTTGATACGAGTTTTAAAGACTTTTCACACGTTTTGCTGCGTTCATCTCGCAGAAGATGCCTACCTTTGTAGCGCAAAAACAATAGTTCCCCATCATCAAGAGGACTTCGAAATGAAAAGAACCGCCCTCACACTACTCGTCCTGTTGACCGCCATGCTGGGCGCTGCCCAGAAGGTGTACCGCGGCAACTCCTCTTACAACTCCGACATCGTTTGCCATATCGAGCAAGGAAAGGTCTACAGGGGGCAGGAGCCATATACTTCTTCAATCATCGCCCGCTTCGACGGCACAAGCCTCTACAGCGGCAATAGTGTTTACTCCAGCGACATCCTGCTGACCTATCGCAGTGGCAAAATCTACCGCGGACGCTCGACCTACGACTCAGACGTCTTAGCCACCTGGCGCGATGGCAAGATGTTCCGCGGGCGCTCCGTCTATCAGTCCGACGTGCTATTCACTTACAAGGACAATAAGGTCTATCGCCGCAACGAGCCTTATCAGAGCAGCATCCTGCTCCGTACGTCTGCGAATGTCCACCCCATCATCCTCTTCATGCTCCTCAGCAGCGAGTTATAGGCGCCAAAGAGGCCTTCATGAGAATGATATCGCACTTTTATTTAAGTTTTTTAGCATTTCCTTTGGCAGTTAAACAAGTTTTCACTATCTTTGCCGCGAAATTTAACAAAGATAAAGACTCGTGAAGCGATCTCTCATCCTGCTTGCTATGGTCGTCCTGCTCGGTGCTGTGGGCATTTGGAGCTGGATGGCGAAGCCGTGGGAGGGGTGGTATATGCCTGCTCAGGCCGAGCAGACAAAGAGCGGCCTGCATATCGCGCGTTTTGACCGCGTGCTCGACGAGTACGTCTCCCTGGGCAGCTACACGGCTCTGCATCAGATGAACACTGAATACCCACGTCAGACCAAGCTCCTCATTGAGGACGTGCTGAAGCTGGGCAAGGTGGACGACCCCGACATCGAGAAACGCCTACGCTACTTCTACCTCGACTCGACCGTACAGGTGCTATTGGACGAGGTACACCACCAATACAGCGACCTCAGCGACATCGAGCGCTCCCTGCAGACGCGACTGGAGCAGCTCAAGAAGCGCTACCCCAACTATCATCGACCAGCAGTCTACGCACAGATCTCATGCCTCAACCAGAGCGTCGTCGTCGCCGACACCTTCATCGGCATTAGCCTCGACAAATACCTCGGGGCCGACTTCTCCATCTACCACCAATACTACTCTGAGGAGCAGTGCCAGGAGATGGTGCGCAGCGCCATCGTCGACGACGTCATCGCTGCCTACGAGAAATACCTCATCGACGATTATGAAAGACTCCTCCGAATCCAGGTCGAACGCTCAGGGGAACCTATTCCTTATTCCCGTTGAGCTCGGACCGACGCCACAGCAGCGCGTCCTTCCCCCATATAACCGCGAACTCATCCTCGGCATTCGTCATTTCATCGTCGAGGAAGTGCGCTCAGCACGTCGCTTCCTGAAGCGTGTCGACACCGACATCGACATCGACGCCCTGACTTTCTACCCCATGGGCAAGCACGCCGACGCAACCCTATTCGAGCAGTACCTGCGTCCGCTTGAGTCGGGCGCTGACATCGGCGTGATCTCCGAAGCCGGCTGTCCCGCCGTAGCCGACCCCGGTGCTGACGTCGTGGCCATCGCCCAGCGAAAAGGCTACCGTATTGTCCCTCTCGTGGGGCCTTCGTCGATGATCATGGCCGTGATGGCGTCGGGCCTCAACGGACAGAGCTTTGCCTTCAACGGCTATCTGCCCATCGACCCATCCGACCGTGTACGTCGCATCAAGCAACTCGAAACGCGCGCGTTGCAGGAACACCAGACGCAGCTCTTCATTGAGACCCCCTACCGCAACCACAAATTTTTCGACACCCTCTGCCAGACGCTACGTCCGCAGACGCGCCTCTGCATCGCTGCAGGCATCACCACCGACGACGAATGGATCCGAACGCACACCGTCGCCCAATGGCGTCGCACTACCCTACCCGACCTCTCTAAGACGCCCGCCATTTTCCTCTTTGGCCAGTGAGCACTGCCTTCAGCGATACCCAACTATCGCGAGGATTACATACACGTCAGCCCCCTCTCATTTCTTAATCGTCATCGTCTCATCCGAGGCCATTTTCTCGGCAAAGGCATCCTCCCCGTAGCGACAGATATAGTGGATGCAGGCTGCACGGTCACTGTTGAAAAGGAGTGCGAAGAGCTTTCCGATAAGATTGGTGTGGATGCTGCAGTCTATCACATTCTTATCACACTCCGCACACGTATGGAAGCCCCTCTCGAGACTGCACTTCCGGATTCGACACCAAGTCGCTTTCTCGTTTTCATGACATCCGGGGCATTTGTTCCTACGGAATTTCCTGCACGCCCCACAGTAGAGGCCACAGGCGGCAATCAGCTGTTTGCTGGCACAAATGGGTTTTAGCGTTTTCATCTTTCTCATAAACTATAACTGAATTCAGGCGCAAAGATAGGCACACACCAGTAGAATACATCTGACAGGACTTGTTTTTGCAACATTTTTTAAGCATCTTTCAATGAAAATATGTATTTTTGCAGCGCCTTAGAAGGAGTCGCCGAGATAGTCTTGCAGCCCTCGAACAGGCATTATGCATAATGAGTTGGATGATTTTGATTCTTGCGGGGCTCTGTGAGGTGCTCTTCACCTATTGTCTCGGAAATGCGAAGGGAGTCAGTGGCACAGAGTGGTGGACATGGATTTCTGGCTTCGCTGCCTTTTATGTCTTGAGTGCGGTTTTACTGGCAAAGGCCACGCAGACGCTACCACTGGGTACAGCCTACCCCGTATGGACGGGAATCGGTGCAGTGGGCGCCGTGCTCGTCGGCATCTTCATATTCAAGGAACCCGCCACCTTCTGGCGCCTTTTCTTTCTGACGACATTAATAGGCTCAATCATCGGCCTCAAGGCATTATCATGAGTAATTGTTGAGTGACGGCAAACAGTTGTTGCGGCAGCTACGGACCCTTGCGACAACGGAAACTTCCTTTCTGCGCCATTTTTTTTGAAAAAGAGAGGGGCATATTGAATTTTTCGTTATCTTTGTCGCTGAAAACGCAACATTTAACACTCAACTCTATGAAAACCCGTATTTCTCTGCTCGTCATGGCTATCGTTTGCGGCCTGACAGCCAATGCACAAACACTCAAGGAATGGGACGACGTCAGCGTCACCAGCCTCAACCGCCAGCGCGCCCATACGCTGGACATCCCTGTAGCATCGGCCACCGAAGCCGCTGCTGCCTACACCCCCACCAACGCCCTGGAGGCCTCACCCTACTTCCTCAGCCTCAACGGCACTTGGAAATTCCAATGGGTCGGCACGCCCGACAAGGCCAGCGGCACCTTCTTCCAAGATCAGTTCGACGCCTCGGGATGGGACGAGATTGAAGTGCCCTCCTCCTGGCAAGTCTACGGTCTGCGCCACAACAAGCAATGGGATAAACCACTGTATGTCAACACCCGCTACCCCTTTACCTACGACCGTCAGACCTGGAGCGTCATGACAGAGCGTCCTGACTATTTCACCTACCGTGGCGACATGGCCAACCCCGTAGGCTCATACCGCCGTGAGTTCACGCTGCCCCAGGACTGGAAAGGGCGCGACGTCTTCATCCGCTTCAATGGTGCCGGCCACGGCTACTACGTTTGGGTCAACGGCCAATTCGTAGGCTATGCCGAGGACTCCTACCTGCCTAGCGAGTTCAAGATAACAGATAAGGTACGCGCGGGCGTGAACAATATCAGCGTGCGTATCTACCGCTTCACAAGCGGCTCGTTCCTCGAGTGTCAGGACTACTGGCGACTGACGGGCATCACCCGCGACGTCTACCTCTGGAGCGCTCCCAAGACGCGCATCCACGATTTCTTCTTCCGCACGACGGCCCTGACCAACGACAACACCGAAGCCGCGGCCGCGCTGACCGTCAACATAGCCGGTGCCAAGCCCAAGAAAGCCTCGCTGGAAGCACAGCTCCTGGACGGCCGACGCGTGCTGGCACAGCAGACCGTAGCCGTGGCCCAAACAGGCGACGTGGAGCTGCAGTTCGCCTCGATCAAAGGCATCACCGCTTGGAGCGCCGAGCAACCGCGCCTCTACGACCTTCGTCTGATCCTCTCTCAGAAAGGCAAGCCGACCGACGTGCGCACGCTGAAAGTGGGACTGCGCACGGTCAGCGTCCGTGCCGACGGTGCCCTGTTGGTCAACGGCAACCGCGTCATCTTCCATGGCGTAGACCGCCACAGCTTCAGCGAGAACGGCGGTCGCACCCTCACGAAGGCGGAGATCGAGACCGACGTGTTGCAAATGAAGCGCCTCAACGTCAACGGCATCCGCACCAGCCACTACCCCAACAACCCCTATCTCTACGACCTCTGCGACCGTCTCGGTCTGTATGTCCTGGCCGAGGCCGACGTGGAATGTCACGGCAACACCCGCCTTTCCCACGAGGAGGCTTTCAAGCCCGCCATGGTGGAGCGCTCCGTGCGTCAGGTACTCACCCTGCGCAACCACCCCGCTATCATCATCTGGAGTGCCGGTAACGAGAGCGGAGGCGGCAACAATTTCGCCACAGTCATGGACAGCATCGGCGCTCTCGACCCGACACGCCTCACCCACTACGAGGGCAACAGCCAGTGGAGCAGCGTCACAAGTACGATGTACGCCAACCTCGGCTTCATCGAGAACACCGGCCGCAGCCGCCTGCAGGACTACAAGGACGGCAAGACAGGCATCCGTCCGCACGTACAATGCGAGAACACCCACGCCATGGGCAACTCCATGGGCAACCAACGCGAGTTCTTCGACCTCTACGAGCGCTACCCTGCCCTCTGCGGCGAGTTCGTATGGGACTGGAAGGATCAGGGCCTGAAGGTCAGCGCCACCAACGCCCCGCTGCGCTTCGAGGCATTAGGCCTCAAGAGCAAGACCGACGTCCGCTCCATCCTCGACCCCTCAAAAGGTGAGTACTGGGCCTACGGTGGCGACTTCGGCGACAACCCCAACGACAACGATTTCTGCTGCAACGGCGTCGTCCTTGCCGACAACACACCGACAGCCAAGAGCTTCAACATGAAGAAGGTCTACCAGCCCCTGGACTTCGCCATGAAGGACAGCACTGCCGGCACCTTCGCGCTCAAGAGCAAGCTCCAGCAGCGCGTACTCGACGACCTCAACGTCAGCTACACCCTCCTCGAGGACGGCATCGAAATCGGCCATGGCGCCATTGACGACGTACACCTCGGCGTCGGGCAGACGATGGAGGTCACGATAGCCGAAGCCCAACGTGCCGTGACGGCTCCGCAACATGCTGATGCCGAATACTTCATCCGCTTCAGCGCTACTCAAAAACATGCCACCGAATGGGCCGATGCAGGCTTCGAGGTGGCCAAGGAGGAGTTCCGTCTGCGTGCTGCCACGGGGCGAAAGCCATACGCAGCAGCTAAGGGTAAGCCCCTCAGCGTGAGCAACAACGCAGAAACGGTCGTCATCGCGGGCGAGCGCTTCACAGCAACATTCGCAGGCGGTCAGCTCGCTGGCTACACCGTCGATGGGCGCAACCTGATCACGGCACCCCTGACGCTGCAAGCCTTCCGTCTGCCCACCGACAACGAGCGCGGCCGCACCGGCAGCTACGACCAGATGGGCATTCGCAACCTGATGCTCACCCCAGGCACCTGGGAAGTACAGAAGAGCAAGGACGGACAGACCGTAAACATCTCCATCTCCAACGTCTACACCACCTCGGGCGACTGCCGCTTCGCAGTGCGCCAGAGTTTCAAGGTCATGGCCGACGGCACCATCATCGTCAACACCAGCATCGACCCGTCGCCCAAAGGCAGCGAGCTGCCCCGCCTGGGCCTCCGCACCGAACTGCCCGAAGGCACAGAGCAGATGCGTTGGCTGGGCCGCGGGCCACAAGACAGCTACCGCGACCGCAAGGAAGCCGCCTTCGTAGGGCTCCACCACAGCCGCGTCAGTGACGAATGGACCAACTACGTACTGCCTCAGGAACAAGGTAATAAGGAAGAAGTGCGCTGGATGGCCCTCACCAACGACGAGGGCCGCGGCCTGCTCGTCGTAGCGCCCGACCTCATCACGGCAAGTGCGGCCCACTGGCGCCCCGAAGACAACTATGTCAACGGCCGCGACCGCAAGAAGCATCCCAGCGACATGATCTGGTGCAAGCCGACCATTCTGAACCTCGACGCCTACAACCGCGCCCTGGGCAACGCCAGCTGCGGCCCCGACGTCATCGACAAGTACCGCATCCGTGCCGCCAAGACCCATTTCTCATTCATCCTCATGCCCGTGACCGAGGCACAGACCGACCAGCAGCTGGCCGAGCGCGCACGCGTCATCTCGCCCATCTGCACACCCGTCACCATCAGCACCCACAAGGGACTCGTCACCCTCACCTGCCCCACACCAGGCGCCACCATCCGCTACTGCATCAACGGAGGCAAGGAGCAGGTGTACAAGCAGCCGCTCGCGATGCCCAAGGGCGGCATCGTCAGGGCATACGCCACCGTCGACGACATAACCAAGCGCCTGTCGAATGGCCTCAGCGCCAGCCCTGTCACCGAGGAACGCATCTACCCGCACGTGAGCAAAGCCGCCTGGAGCATCGTCAGCTGCAGCAGTGAGCAAGGCGGTAACGAAGCCGCCAGAAACGTCATCGACGAGGACGCGCAGACCATCTGGCACTCGCAGTACAGCCCGCAGAAGCCTGCCTGCCCCCACGAGATTGTCATCGACATGGGTACCAACTACCGCGTGGCGCAGTTCGTCTATCAAGGACGCGAGGATATGACCAATGGCCGCGTCGCCCGCTACGAAGTCTACATCGGCAAGACCAACGGCGACTGGGGCGAACCCGTACTGAAAGGACGCCTGCAAAACTCATCGGTAGTGCAGGAGATAGCCCTCCCCGCCACGGTCGAGGGTCGCTACCTGCGCTTCGTCGTCCTCTCGACGCACGACCGTCAGGACTACGCCTCCGCAGCCGAGCTTGGCATCCTGCCCGAGTGAAGGCTCCAATGGAGGATGGAGAATGAAGAATGGAGAATGAAGAATAAGAATTACCTTTAGAACATGCAGGTAACTTGAATTCTTCATTCCAGGTGAAGCGAGATTCTTCATTCTTCATTCCGAGTGAAGCGAGATTCTTCATTCAAGACGATTCTTCATTAGCGCTGAGGGCAAAAAAGAGGGTGCTGATGCGCTCCAAGTGGAAAGTTTTGCTTATCTTTGCGCCCGATAACACGCAACAGACATGAGAACCAGATTCTTCATCGCCGCCATTCTATTGGCTTCCAGCGCCGTAGCTCAGGAGGTCAACCACCTGACCATCGATGCACAGGTGCGCAGTCGCGGCGAATACAACAACGGCGCCATCACCCCTCGCAGCGAGGGCGAGCGCCCCGCCCTATTCATTAACGAACGCGCACGCGTAGGCATTGGCTACGAGCGCGGAGCCGTCGAACTGAAAGTGTCGGCCCAGCACACTGGTGTTTGGGGACAGGAAGTCCTCAACGAACGCAGCGGCCGCGTCAACCTGAACGAGGCATGGGCCAAGGTGAAGGCCAAGAACGGACTGTTCATGCAAGCCGGCCGTCAGATCCTCAGCTACGATGACGAGCGCCTGCTCGGTGCCTCCGACTGGAGCGTGGCAGGCAACAGCCACGACGCCCTGCGCCTGGGCTACGAAAGCGAGGAGCACACCCTGCACCTCCTGGCTTCGTTCAACCAGATGGCCGAGAACGACCGCGGCCTCTACTACGGCGGTCCCATGCCCTACAAGACGATGCAGGGCGCCTGGTACCACTATCAGGCGCGTTATGCACCCGTCGGCATCTCTGCCCTCGTGCTGAACGTAGGCAAGGAGAAAGGCGACGAGGGCAAAGGCAAGACCTACTTCATGCAGACCCTCGGCACACACCTCACCTACAGCCCCTCGGCCTTCGACATCGCCGCCTCATTCTACTATCAGATGGGCAGGAGCGTCATCGGCCACTACGAATACAACACTGGCGCCTTCATGGCCAGCGCAAGCGTGGGCTACACCTTCCTGCCTGCCTTCAAGCTGACGCTGGGCTACGACTACCTCAGCGGCAATGACGGGCGCAACACCAACGAGCACGCCTTCACGACGCTCTTCGGCACGCAGCACAAGTTCTACGGCGCGATGGACTATTTCTACTCCACCCCCCTCGCCATCCAGCTCAACCCCGGACTGCAGGACGCTCACGCCACCATCGAATCGCAGATGGGCAAGGCAGTCAACCTACAGTTGACTTACCACTACTTCATGACGGCCGAAAAGCTCAAGAACCTCGACACCAACATCGGCCACGAGGCCGATCTGCAGCTGACCTTCCGTCTGGCCAAGGACGCCACCCTCTCGGCAGGCTACTCCGTCATGATGGGCACCTCCACCCTCGACACGATGAAGGGCGGCAGCCACAAGAGCTGGCAGGACTGGGCATGGCTCTCGCTGAACGTCAGTCCACGCATCTTCTCAACGAAATGGTAAACCCACAAACGAACAAACGGGCGCTCTGAAGCGCCCGTTTTTCGTTTTAAGCACTTACACATACGTTCGCTCAATGCCCTACGAATATATGTGTAGGGTTGTGCGTCTGCACGTTCAGACGAACATGGCTATACGTGCGAGTCCTCGGGAACGGAAGAGTCATTTGCGCTGCCGCTATCAATCTTGGGGATGTCGTCGATATCGGTGATCAGCGGCAAGGGATTCTTGTCAGAGGCTTTGGCCCCAAGGCGCTGCAGCTTGGCACAGGTCTGAAGGATGCTCTGCCCAGAGGGCGAGAGCTTTCGCTCGGCATCGTCGTAGGATTGCTGCGCTTTCTGGAGGGCTGTGCCGATGGCCTGGTACTTCTTCATGAACTGCCCTACGCGATCCATCATCTCGCTGGCGAGGGCGTAGACTTTCTCGTGGTTCTCGGCCTGACGGATCTGCGTCCACGTGAGGTTGATGATGCGAAGGGCGGCGAAAAGGGTCTGCTCGTCGGCGATGTAGACACCACGCTCCATCGAGCGGCGCCATAAGTCGGGCTGCGCCCCGAGGGCTGTCCAGAGGGCTCCTGTATGGGGCACGAACATGATGACGTAGTCCATCTTGACCTTGGGCGGCAGGACGTAGGCGCTGTAGTCCTTCGTGGCCAAACGGTTCACCTGCTCGCGGATGCTGTTGACGTGAGCCTGGAGGCAACGCTGTCGCTCGCCCTCGTCCTGAGCATTGACGTAGTCCATGTAGGCGGCCAGCGAGACCTTGGAGTCGATGATGACGTCGCGGCGCTGGTCGAGGTGAAGGATGACATCAGGACGAAGCCGTGAGCCCTCATCACTGATGATGGCATTGCCGGCGGCATCGCGCATGGTAGGCTGGACGTCGTAGTGGATGCCACGGGTGAGGCCTTGGCTCTCGAGGAGTTCGTCGAGGACGGTCTCGCCCCAGACGCCTTGGACGTTGTTGCTACGGCGAAAGACGCGGGTCAGCTCGTCGGTGCTGCGCCGAACAGCCTCGCTGGACTGCATCATCTGCTGGATGATGGTCTTGATGGCTCCGCTGTCGGCGCTCTGCTGGTTTTTGTTCTCGGCGAGGGTGCGCTTGAGTTCCTCGATGTTCTCCTTCAGCGGGTTGACGATTACACCGATGCTTGTGCCGGAAGCCTCGGTAAACTCTTTCTGACGCTGACGGAGCATCTCGTTGGTGGCGTCCTTCATCTGTGCGGACACGCGGGCGATGGTCTCGTCGAAGCGTGCCTGCTGGGCGGCAATGGCTTCGGCATGACGCCGTTCTTGGGCCTCGAGGGCGATGCGGGCTGCTTGTTCGCGACTCTCGAGGGCCTCGCGGCTGTTCTGCTGCTCATTAGCGAGCTGAGACGTGAGCACTTCGACACGAATAGCGAGCTGCTGACGGGCATCGGTGAGGGTGGCGAGGGTTTGCTCGCGCTCGCGGATGGTCTGCTGATACTGAACGCCTTCGGCTGTACGCTCGTCGAGAATGGTACGGGCCACGTTCAGCTTGCCGCGCATGACGAGCCACACAATGAGTGCGCCAATGGCAAAAGCAAGCAGCAGGAGGAGAATGATGAGAGGAGTGGACATGGGGAATGATGAATGATGAATGACGAATTACGAATGATGAATGATGAATGACGAATGAAGA
>JAFROT010000053.1 GCA_017429525.1 Bacteroidaceae bacterium
AAAAAAGCCGTAAAAAAAGGCAGAATAAGCACATAGAAAACATGAGCCCATAAAAAGCAAATGGCGTGTAACTCATTGAGCTACACGCCATTTGATAGTGTTTTGTTATGTCTTTACTTATGCGTCTCATTTGACCTCCTCAAAGTCGGCGTCCTGGATGTTGTCGCCTTGCTGGCCGCTGTTCTGCTGACCGCCCTGGGCACCGCCGTTGAAACCGGCTCCGCCTTGAGGACCGGCCTGACCGTTGAAGCCTGCGCCGGGCTGGCCGGCACCTGCCTGCTGGGCGGCAGCGTACATCTTCTGGGCTGCATTATTGAGCTCGGCAGTGGCGGCGTCAATGGCTGCGAGGTCCTGTGCCTTGTGGGCATCGCGGAGCTTCTGGAGGGCAGCCTCGACCTCGGCCTTTACGTCGGCAGGCAGCTTGTCGCCGCTTTCCTTGAGCATGTTCTCGGTCTGGAAGATCATCGAGTCGGCCTGATTGAGCTTGTCGATCTTCTCACGCTCCTTCTTGTCGGCATCAGCGTTAGCCTCAGCCTCAGCCTTCATGCGCTCGATCTCTTCCTTGGAGAGGCCGCTGGAAGCTTCGATGCGAATGGCCTGCTCCTTGCCGGTTGCCTTATCCTTGGCGCTGACCTTCAAGATACCGTTGGCATCGATATCGAAGCTAACTTCAATCTGAGGTACACCACGACGTGCGGGAGCAATGCCGGTGAGGTTGAACTGACCGATGCTCTTGTTCTGCGAGGCCATAGGACGCTCGCCCTGGAGCACGTGGATGGTCACTTCGGTCTGGTTGTCGGCTGCGGTGGAGAAGACTTCGCTCTTCTTGCAAGGGATAGTGGTGTTGGCCTCAATGAGGCGAGTCATCACACCACCAAGGGTCTCGATACCCATCGACAGAGGCGTCACGTCGAGCAGCACGATGTCGCCCACGCCGCTTTCCTTGTTCAGGATAGCGCCCTGAATGCTGGCGCCTACGGCCACTACCTCATCGGGGTTGACGCCCTTGGACGGAGCCTTGCCGAAGAAGTCCTCGACGAGCTTCTGGATGGCGGGGATACGAGAACTACCGCCCACGAGGATGACCTCGTCGATATCGCTGTTCGTAAGACCTGCATCCTGCATAGCCTTCTGGCAGGGAACCTTACAAGCCTGGATGAGGCTGTCGGCCAGCTGCTCGAACTTGGCACGGGTGAGGGTCATGACGAGGTGCTTAGGCACGCCGTTGACGGCTGTGATATACGGCAGGTTGATTTCGGTAGAGGTACTGGAGGACAGCTCAATCTTAGCCTTCTCGGCAGCTTCCTTCAGGCGCTGCAGGGCCATGGGGTCTTGCTTGAGGTCAACACCTTCCTGCATACGGAACTCATTAGCCATCCAGTCGATGATGACCTGGTCGAAATCGTCGCCACCGAGGTGGGTATCGCCGTTGGTCGAGAGGACCTCGAACACACCGCCGCCGAACTCCAGGATGGAGATATCGAATGTACCGCCACCGAGGTCGAAGACAGCAATCTTCATGTCCTTGTTTGCCTTGTCAACGCCATAGGCCAGGGCAGCCGCAGTAGGCTCGTTGACAATACGCTTGACCTCGAGGCCTGCAATCTGACCGGCTTCCTTCGTAGCCTGACGCTGAGAGTCGGAGAAGTAGGCAGGCACGGTGATGACGGCATCCGTGACTTCCTGTCCGAGGTAGTCCTCGGCGGTCTTCTTCATCTTCTGAAGAATCATGGCGCTAATCTCCTGCGGAGTGTAGAGGCGGCCGTCGATGTTGACGCGCGGCGTGTTGTTATCGCCACGGTCTACCTGATAAGGTACGCGGCTGATCTCCTTCTGCACCTGGTCATAGGTCTCGCCCATGAAGCGCTTGATCGAGAAAATCGTATTCTTCGGGTTGGTGATAGCCTGACGCTTGGCGGGGTCGCCCACTTTGCGCTCACCATCCTTCATGAAGGCTACGATAGAAGGCGTAGTGCGCTTGCCCTCGCTGTTAGCAATCACGACAGGCTCGTTGCCTTCGAAAACGGATACGCACGAGTTGGTCGTACCCAAGTCAATTCCAATAATCTTTCCCATAGTTGTATTGTTTTTAAAGTTTGTCATTAAATTACAGTCTCGGATGTCCATGCGGACACATCTTCTATCGAGCAAACAGTATGCCAAAACACTCATTTGCCCGCCTCGATACAATTATATTGAAAAAAGAAGGGCTGTTTTCTTGCCTATTCCCGCCAGAACGACTACCTTTGCAGTCGAAAGACTGACAAATTGGCACAATCAAGACCTCCAATGATACACAACAAGAACAATCATCGCGCCAAGCACAAACGGCCTTTGCTCCAGTTCATCGCGCATACATTCCTGACGGCCATGCTGCTGGCCCTCGTGGTCGCGTGCTCTGATCTCTCGCGTGAGCAGCGTCGTCTGCGGCATGCTGCCGAGCGCGACTACGAGTTGCTGATGAAAGGCAAATACGAGAAGTTTGTCCATGAGATAGCCTATTCCGACTCGATGAGCGAGGACTATAGATCACAGATGACAGACCTCTTGCGCGAGCATGCCTCCACGCTCGAGCAACAGCATGGTCGCATGACAACGGTCAAGGCCGTTAATGACATTATCAGCGACGACCAAGCCCACGTATTTCTTCAGGTTTGCTTTGCCGACAGCACATGCGAAGAGATAGGCCTGCCCATGGTCAAAGTGGGCAAAAAATGGAAGATGCAATGATTATTTTTGGCAAAAAGGCTCAGAATTCCAAAATAATCCGTACTTTTGCAGACCTAAAGACATCAAATCCCTACAAATAGACTCATCAAACCAGCATAAACAATGAAAAAGAGAATCCAATTCAGCCTCGTCTATCGCGACATGTGGCAGAGCTCTGGCAAGTTCCAGCCCCGCAAGGACCAACTGGAACGCGTAGCCCCTGCCATCATTGATATGGGCGTCTTCGACCGTGTAGAGACCAATGGCGGTGCCTTCGAGCAGGTGAACCTGCTTGCCGGCGAGAATCCTAACGCTGCCGTGCGTGCATTCTGCAAGCCCTTCAATGAAGTGGGCATCAAGACACACATGCTCGACCGCGGTCTGAACGCCCTGCGCATGTACCCCGTGCCCGACGATGTCCGAGAACTGCAATACAAGGTTAAGCACGCCCAAGGCGTCGACATTCCCCGCATCTTCTGCGGCCTGAATGACGTCCGCAACATCATCCCGTCTGTGAAGTGGGCCAAGGCTGCCGGCATGACGCCGCAGGCCACCCTCTGCATCACGACCTCGCCCGTACACACCGTGGAGTACTACTCCGAGATTGCCGATCAGGTCATCGCCGCCGGTGCTGAAGAGATCTGCCTCAAGGACATGGCAGGCATCGGACAGCCCGCTCTGCTTGGTGCGCTCACGAAGGCCATTAAGACCAAGCACCCCGACATCATCATCCAGTACCACGGCCATTCAGGCCCAGGCCTGTCGATGGCTTCCATCCTCGAGGTCTGCAACAACGGAGCCGACGTCATCGACACCGCTATTGAGCCGCTGTCATGGGGCAAGGTCCATCCCGACATCATCAGCGTCCAGTCGATGCTGAAGAACGAAGGCTTCGAGGTAAAAGAAATAAATATGAACGCGTACATGCGTGCACGCGCGTTGACGCAGGAATTCATCGACGACTGGCTCGGCTACTTCATCAACCCGGGCAACAAGCACATGTCCTCCCTCCTGCTTGGCTGCGGCCTGCCTGGCGGCATGATGGGCTCCATGATGGCAGACCTGGCCGGCATCCACGGCGTAATCAACAACACGCTGAAAGCTAAGGGCGAGCCCGAGCTCTCGACCGACGAGATTCTCGTCAAGCTGTTCGACGAAGTGGCCTACGTCTGGCCGCGCGTCGGTTATCCTCCATTGGTCACGCCTTTCTCGCAGTACGTCAAGAACATCGCCCTGATGAACCTGCTCACGATGGCTCAGGGCAAGGGTCGCTTCGTCATGATGGACGACTCGATGTGGGGCATGATCCTCGGCAAGAGCGGCAAGATTCCCGGCACGATCGACCCCGAGCTCGTGGAGCTGGCCAAGAAGCAGGGCCGCGAGTTCACCACCGCCGACCCGCACACGCTGCTCAAGAATGCCCTGCCCGATTTCATCCGCGAGATGGAAGAGAACGGTTGGGATCGCGGTCAGGACGACGAAGAGCTCTACGAACTGGCCATGCACCCCGAGCAGTACCGCAACTACAAGAGCGGACAGGCCAAGAAGAACTTCCTCGCCGACCTGGAGAAGGCCAAGGTGGCCAAGCTGCAAGCTGCAGGCGGACCGAAGCTCACGCCCGAGCAGATAGCCGAGTTCAAGCACGCCAAGGCCGACGCCATCGTGGCACCGGAGAACGGGCAGATCTTCTTCGAGATCACAGGCGACGCCGGCGTCATGCGCTGCGCTGAGCCCGCTATCGGCGAGACCTACAAGGAGGGCGATTTCTTCTGCTACATCCAGACGCCCTGGGGCCACACGCTGCCCATCAACGCCGCCCTCGGCGGCAAGCTCGTAGACGTGACCGTGCGCCAAGGCCAGAAGGTGCTGAAGGGGCAGGCCATCGGCTGGATTGAGCGCCAGACGAAGTAACCCTCTCGCTTCACGAACAATAAAACCTGCCTTGGCCTACAAAACCTTGGCAGGTTTTTGGGTCTATAGAAATAAATATGTAACTTTGTGCCGAGAAAAGCGAACGTTTTCGTTAAGCCAGATGAGCAGAATGATGCTCGCATCAATTCGGCCATGGCGAGAAAAGGTCGGATGAAACATGAAATCCAAAGCATAGCAGAACATGGTTATTTGGACTATACTCATAGCAATTATCGCCATTCCCTTGCTGGCGCAAGCCTTCGCCAAGAACAGCAAGGAGCAGGCGAATAGCAGGAGCCAGGCGGAGGCGCCCGAAGCCTCAGCACGACAGGCCGAGCCGCCTGTCAGCGAGCAGTCGGAAGCCGCCATAGAGACAGAGGCAGTTCCCACGCCCGTCGAGGAGGCACCCGCACCCGTAGAGACCGCTTACGGGCAGACACCTGCAGCTCATGCACAGCCCAACTCGAGGCAGCTGTTCGTCGACACGCTCCTGAAGATTGGTTGTCAGTACGAGATCGACAACGACGGCCGCATCCTCTTCGCCTATCAGGGAGAGCGCTTCGTCGTCGGCGCCAGCAACGACCATGCCTACGTCTCCATTTGGGACTACTGTTGGAAGAGCGTCGAGCTCGATGATATCGACGAAATAGCACGCCTGCGCAAGACCATCAACGAGGCCAACCTGAACTGCTCAGTGAAGACCGTCTTCACCATCGACAACGAAGGCAATACGATGGACGTCCACTGCCACACGATCATCTTATTCATCCCTGAGATTCCCCATATCGAGGACTATATGCGCTTGGAGCTGAACGAGTTCTTCCGCGCCCACCTGACCGTAGAGACTGAACTGTCCAAGCTCCGCGAGAAGGAGAGCCAGCTTGACACGTAATGCCCCTCCTCTTTTTCAAGGCCTCCCGCAAGGAGCAGCTGACGCATGAATGGTCAGACCTGCCTGTTGCCAGATTCCTTTCTGCAGGTGTGGTCTTGGTAGAAAAAGCTGCGGCGCTTCCATTCGAAAATGCGGGACAGCATGACCATTTTCGGGGCATCATCGTTATTATCAGCTTGAATCCATTGCTCATTGGGGGCCTGCCGTATATGCGGGGCCCCCTTTTTCGTTATTCCCAACGAGTCATGCATCCTCTGCCAGTCCCCGTTTCATCTATATGAAATCTTTGACCCATGCGCATTGAACAATGGACCCATGCGTATGGGTCCATTGTTCAATGCGCATGGGTCAAACGCCACATCAGCAAGCTCTGCGCAACAGGAATAGTCGCTTAAGGCATTTTATCTATATGTGTTGAGCCACGCATACGGTTGAACCATTTGAGTTGACTGCCCATGATTGTGTTGATGAACAGTGGTGATCCATTTGAGATTAATTGTCATTCACGTCGGCTCAAGCACATCTTCGCGCAAAGCACGCTGCAGTTTTCCGCCCAGATTATGTTAAAAATTATTTATGGCGCATAACATTTTAGGCGGCCATACGTTTTAGAATTGTATGACACCTGCAGAATTCACCTCTATCGCTTCATCGCTGCGCCCTCGGCTGTTGTCCCTGGGACGCAGTTTCTTCGGCGATGCCGAGCCAGCAGAGGATGCCGTGCAGGAGGCGCTGATGCGGCTGTGGACGACTTGGACGCAACTGCCGACAGCAGCTGACGCCGAGCGCCTGGCGGTGCGATTGACCAAGCACGCATGTGTCAGCGGGCTGAGGCGTCAACACAAAGGGATTTTCGTGCCCTTGGTGCAGCAATCTGCGCCAGAAGTCAGCAGTAGTGTCGCCGCCAGCGATTTGCTGCACGAGCACGAATTGCGAGAGGCCCTGTCGCAGGCCATCGGGCATCTGCGTCCATCTGAGCGCCGTCTGTGGATCATGTTTGCCGAAGCGCAGATGGACGCCGCACAGATAGCGGCAGCCACAGGAATCGGCGTGCGAACCGTCAGCAGCATGCTCAGCTCAGCGCGCAACAAAATCAAGAACGAATTGAAGAAAGGAGGGATTCTATGAAGGGGAAAATGGACAATGGAAAATGGACAATGGATAATGGACAATGGACAATGGACGATGGAGACATTCTGTCTTCGTTGGACCGCTATCTGGCAGGCGAGCAGCCCTTGCAAACGGAGCGGATAGGACTGCCGAGCGATGAGGAACTGGACGCAGCCGAAGCGGAGTTCGACCGCATCACAGCAGAACGTAAGTCACCGCGACGAAGAATAATGCGCTGGTGGCCCTTGGCTGCTACCGCTGCTGTACTGGTGCTGGTTTTCATCGCCATAAGCGATCAATTCAAGGGGCCTTCAGACACACTCCCCTCCCCTCCCATCAGGGAGAGAGCAGTCAGTATTGACGACAGTCATCGCTCATCAAGTCAAACCGCTTCTGCAAGCGCTCATGAAGATGATTCAAAAGCGGAACTGACCGCTCAGACGGCTCAACCTGCGAAAGAATCTTCGATTGCAAGTACGCAGCCATCGAAGGCAACCGCTCCCTCCCTTACGGGAAAGGCGGGAGGAGAGTCGTCTTCTGCCACCTCCGACAGCCTTCGCTACTACCTCGCCCGCCTCGAAGCGGAGATGCAAATCGTGGACGATAGTATGGCCCGAGAGCACCTGGAACAGCTCATCGCCACCGACGTCCAACTGCAACAGCTGGTGCAACGCATCGTCCACGCTGAAGTGGAGACTGCCATGAACACGGTTTCAGCCGACAGCACGGCCAACTACTTGAATTTCTAATAACGGACATTAAAAACACAGCATAAATGAAGAAGTTATCTACACTCGCAATCCTCTGCCTCCTCACGGTAGGAGCATGGACGGGGACCGCCCTGCACGCACAAGAGAACCCGCACGCCGCCAAACTGCACGAAGCCCTCGTGCGCACCATCTTTTATGAAAGAATGGACCCTAAGAGCAAGCCCTATGACGAAGCCTACTGGGAGCCGCTGGATGGAGGCGGATTGGTGCCGAAGGAGAAATGTCATACCATCCTGCTCTCCAAGACGAAAAGCAACGTGACCGCAAATGTCGGTCCGCTGTACCTTGACGGCCATCACTTCGACTTCAAGGGGGTGGTCGCAGATGCCACGCTGCCCCTGCGACCGCTGCTCAACGCCTTCGAGCAGGAAGCCCCCTACAGCACCAGCTACTATTGCTACAACGGCAACGACCCGCAGACGGCTTTCCCGGGCGTGAACCTCCATTTCGGTGAGGGTGCCTGGACCTTTCCGCTGCGACTGAACCCGGACTTGAAGGTCCGCATCATCGGCTTCAAGGACGACGACGGTTTCCGCTCCACGTTCCTCGTGGCCTGGAAAGCCAAGCAGACAGGCAAGCAGACGGCAAAGCGTGGGCGTGAGGTGCCTGTCTATGACGTCTCGGGGTTCGTCTATGAGAGTTGCTGCCCGCAAGTTCAATCGTCAGCGCCAACTGAGAGCGAGGCTCCGCAGAAGTACCACGACCGCAGCAGTGCCCCACGCAGCACGGCCCACGCTCTCGTGCGCGATTTGCAGAAGAACGATCCCGCCCGCGCTGCCACCTTGGCCGCAGACACGCTCTTAGAGGCTCGCCTCTATCCGTTCGCGCAGATGAAGGCTGATCTCTACGGAGAGACCACGCACCCAGACCTCCATGCTACCTACGAGGCCCTGCACGCCAAGGTGCAGCGAGCCATGGAACTCTGTCGCACGGCATCGACTACGGAACTGAGCGCCATCCGCCTCACGCTGCAACGCGAAGTCAGCCAATATCCCTTCCAGCTCCCTAACCGCCAGCTTGATAAATTGAACGAGATGTGGTACCAGGTGAGAGACGAGAGGAAAGAGGAACTATGGCCGGTTCAAGAATCATTCCTCAAAATATTCCAACCTCTACAGAACCTGACAGAGGAGAATGACAGTTTGCATCAGGACGACCAAGACTTCCTTTGCCGCAACCATCTCGCCCTCTCGCATAAGCCTGTGGACTATGAACACGTCCGCTTCACCGCCTGCGGCGAGCATCCTTCTGGCGAGAGAAAGGAAGCTTACCTTGAAGTCAGCCGCGAGGCGGCTGGGCAGGACTTCCATGTGGAGAACACGCTGCATGATCTTACTCCTGGCCGCTATCGGCTGCTGGCGGCCGTTCGTGCGGCTGAGGCCGAGCACTCTGGCGTAAGCCTCTTCTGTAAGGCGGAGGATGAACCCTCCTCGCTCAGGACGGTCGAGGTGCCTGCCGCAGGACGGACGGGAGGAAACATTTGGTACTCAGCTACCTTGCGCTATGAGAATCGAGATCCGAGCAAGACAACGAGCGTGCCTGGCAATGACCTCAACCGATTGTACGTCAATGAAGGACGGGGCTACGGATGGAATCGATTAGTCATCGACAACATCCGCGTGGGCAGCAGCGGATGCCTCACCTACGGCATCACGACTCGTCCCGAGATAACGGGTTTCACGGCCCTTGGCAGCGAATGGTTTTCGGCCTGCGAATTCGTGGTACAGCGCATCGGAGATTGAATGGACAAGCCGGCCACTCACTCTGAAGAAAGTTTAATTGATGCGAAGAAATGGTAAAAGGATTGGTCAGCTGAGCTAAAAGTACTACTTTTGCCTCAATGTTGACAATTCTTTTGTCTTTAGTCCTCATCAGTGGTAATCCGATGACTCCAGCAGATACGCTGCGCAACGAGGCGGATTCCATTCCCACCGACACAATGCACGAAGTGACGGTGAGGGCGGGACGTATATTGCCAACCAACGGATTCCCACTCTCCGGCAAGCCCAATGTTCCCATCGCCTTGCCTCCACCTTCGCTTGGCGACATTCTTGGAAAGATCATCCCCGATTTCAACGACAAAGCCACACACCCCTTTGCCATCAAGCAACGCAAGAAGGAACGGCGGCGCAAGCGGGCCATGAAAGCGTTGGAAAACCTCGACCGCGTAAGAACGTTCGACGAACTGCTTCGCGAAGCCTATGAGCAACAGATGCTCGAGGACTCCCTTGAGGCGGTGAAGAAAGGGAGGAACATGGAATAGCTAAGAGTTCTTTGCAAGAGTCAAAGGGTTATATTTGACCTTGAAAGTAAATAAAGTAAATGCGGAGTTAATTTCTTCCAGATAATGACATAGGTCTTATGTTTTTTTCGAAATTATTAACTCCGCATTTACTTTTGTGACAGAAGCCATAAGCTCCTTTTAGAGCGGGTAATCCTCGAAGGCGTAGAGTTGCGTCGAGAGGTAGCGCTCACCCGTGTCGGGCAGCAGGGCGACGATGCGCTTGCCTACATTCTTGGGCCGACGTGCTACCTGAGCAGCGGCATAGACAGCAGCGCCTGCCGAGATGCCGAC
This sequence comes from Bacteroidaceae bacterium, assembly GCA_017429525.1. GTDB lineage: Bacteria > Bacteroidota > Bacteroidia > Bacteroidales > Bacteroidaceae > Physcousia. The sequence goes on from JAFROT010000053.1 coordinate 9,968, forward strand.
GAGCAGCCCTTCCTGCTGAGCCAACTGACGACTGGTGCGGAGGGCATCGTCGTTCTCCACGTCGAACACCTCATCGACAATAGCGGCGTCGTAGGTCTTGGGCACGAAACCCGCGCCGATACCTTGGATCTTATGCGGACCGCTGGGCTGTCCGTTCAGTACAGCCGACGATTTAGGCTCGACTGCCACCACCTTCACTTGCGGATTCAACTCCTTCAGCCGTCGGCCTACGCCCGAGACGGTACCGCCGGTGCCTACGCCTGCCACGAAGATATCTACTGTACCCTCGGTCTGCTGCCAGAGCTCAATGCCCGTGGTCTCATAGTGGCGGCGCGGGTTGGCGGCGTTCTCGAACTGCTGCAGGATGACGCTGCCCGGAATGCTGTCGCGCAACGCTTCAGCCTCGCGGATAGCACCCGCCATGCCGTCCTTGCCTGGCGTGAGGCGCACCTCTGCGCCATAGGCTTTCACCAAGTTGCGGCGCTCGACGCTCATCGTCTCAGGCATGGTCAGGATGAGATGGTAGCCGCGTACGGCACTCACGAGTGCCAGCCCCACGCCCGTGTTGCCGCTGGTGGGTTCGATGATGGTAGCGCCGGGCGTGAGTACGCCTCGATCCTCGGCATCCTCGATCATAGCAAGGGCGATGCGATCCTTCACGCTACCACCAGGATTGAAGAATTCCACCTTCACCACGAGCGGCGTGGTAAGACCTTGTGCTGCAGAGAAACGATTCAATTCGAGCAAGGGCGTATGACCAATCAGGTCTGTCAATTGTTTAGCAATCATAATCTTGAGCCCTCCTATTAGTCCCTTCTGCGGGACTGACCGAGCGAGGGCGCGGGTCTATGTCTGTGTGTTTGTGTTGCAAAGATACTGTTTTTTCGCGAGAATGCGGTAATGAAAGCCCTAAAATGTGCGTCTTCAGATCTTGTCGAGGGCCTGAGCGAGGTCGTCTAGGATGTCGTCAATATGCTCCGTACCGATGGACAGCCTGACGGTGGCTGGCGTGATGTGCTGCTCGGCCAGTTCCTGCGGGCTCATCTGCGAGTGGGTGGTGGTATAGGGGTGGATGACGAGGCTCTTCACGTCGGCCACATTCGCCAGCAAAGAGAAAATCTGCAGCGCATCGATGAAGCGCCAAGCCTCTTCTTGTCCGCCTTTGATCTCGAAGGTGAAAATGCTGCCGCCGCCATTGGGGAAGTAGCGGTTGTAGAGGGCATGGTCGGGGTGGTCGGGCAGGCTCGGATGGTTGACTTTGGCCACCTTCGGGTGATTCTTGAGGAAATCGACTACCTTCAGCGCATTCTCTACGTGGCGCTCAACACGCAGGCTGAGCGTCTCTACACCCTGCAGGAGGATGAAAGCGTTGAATGGCGAGATGGTAGCGCCCGTGTCGCGCAGGATGACCGCACGGATGCGGGTCACGAAAGCCGCCGCCCCCGCCACATCTGCGAAGATGGCACCGTGATAGGAGGGATCGGGCTTGGCCAGCGATGGGAACTTATCGGGATTGGCTTTCCAGTCGAACTTGCCTCCATCGACAATCACGCCGCCGAGCGAGCTGCCGTGGCCACCCAGGAACTTCGTAGCTGAATGGACCACGATGTCGGCCCCATGCTCAATCGGACGAATCAGGTAAGGCGTGCCGAATGTGTTGTCGATGATGAAGGGGATGCCATGTCGATGCGCCACAGCAGCTACGCCCTCGATATCGGTCACATCGGAATTGGGATTGCCGAAAGTCTCAGCGTAGATGGCCTTCGTGTTGGGTTGTATAGCGGCCTCGAGGGCAGCCAGGTCATTGACCTTGACGATGGTATTCGTGATGCCCTGCGTAGCCAACGTGTGCGTGATGAGGTTGAACGAGCCGCCATAGAGGTTGTCGGCAGCCACGATGTGATCGCCCGCCTGTGCAATGTTCTGCAGAGCGTAGGTGACGGCTGCAGCACCTGAGGCCACAGCCAGCCCGGCGACGCCCCCCTCGAGAGCAGCCACGCGATCTTCGAAGACGCCTTGCGTAGAGTTGGTCAGACGGCCGTAGATATTGCCGGCATCGCGCAGACCGAAGCGGTCGGCCGCATGCTGCGAGTTGCGGAAGACGTAGCTCGTCGTCTGATAAATAGGTACCGCACGTGCATCGGTAGCGGGGTCGGGCTGTTCTTGTCCAACATGCAGTTGGAGCGTCTCGAAGCGGAGTTTCTTTTCTTTTGCCATAGTTGTTATTGTTTAGTGATTAATGATTAGCGTTTGTTATCGTTTTCGCTGACGTTTTCGTTATCGTTTTCGTTAACGCTTATATCTGTTTTGCGCTGCAAAGGTACGACTTTTTGGAAATATCCTCCAAATGATTTTGCAAACTCAGAAAACAACACTAAATTTGCAGCGCGTTAGAGAATAAACAAACTAAAGCCATTCATTCAAAGGCTCTTTCACAGAAAAATATTCTAAGCATGGAACAATTCGACCGCATCGACCTCGCCATCCTACGCACGTTGCAAGACAACTCCAAGCTGACAACCAAAGAGTTAGCCGCTGCCGTCCACCTCACACCGACACCTGTCTTCGAGCGTCTGAAGCGCTTGGAACGCCAGGGCGTCATCAAGAAATACGTGGCTGTGCTGGATGCGCAGAAACTCAACCGCGCGTTTGTGGTCTTCTGCAGCGTCAAGCTCTCGCGCATGAACCACGATATAGCCCTCGACTTCACGCGCCGCATACGCGAAATCCCAGAGGTAACCGAGTGCTACAACATATCGGGCGACTTCGACTACCTCCTGAAGATCAACGTTCAGGATATGGCGCAATACCAACAGATCCTGCTCGACAAGTTAGGCACCATCGAGAGTTTGGGTTCGCTGAAGAGTTCGTTTGTCATGGACGAGGTCAAACACTGCTACGGCATCAGCCTCTGAAGCCGTCTGTCAGGCGAAAACACGATCGCCCCGCAGACGCCCCAGCTCGCCCTGCACCTGCTTCAGCTCCTGATAACGCTGAATAAGGTTGATATAGGCGTCCTTGTCGGCGAGCACAACAGGGTCGCGCATCTGCTGCATCAGCCCTTTCAACTCATCGTCCACGAGGGCCAGTTTGTAGTCGGCGATGAGGTGAGGCAGCAACTCCATGAGTCGCTCTTCCTCGGGCTTCACTGGGATGCCCTTCTCGTGTATGCGGCTGAGTGTCTCGGAGTCATGGGCCAGTTCGGTGGCCAACTCGGCAACAGGCAGGTCTGGATGGTTCTCGAAGTAACGAGCACAGCGGAAGCCCTCCTCGCGGAAGTGCTGCAACGCCTCGTCGAGAATCTGACGATGCAGGGGAGCCCTCAGCTCCAAATTGTCCTGCGCCAGCGCGTACTGCACGAACTCCACCACCGTCAGCGGACGTTGGCCGCCCTGCTCATCGGGTAACTCGCACATCACCTTCTCGCCATGCCGCACGATCATCTGTACGAGCAACGCCTCGGTCTGAAGGACTAAAGAGGGAGAAGCCCCTGCTGCAGGCCTCTTGCTCACGTCCGCCCCCGCAAGGGAAAGGGGATCCACATCTGAATCTCTCTGCGAGGGGAAACTGCCGACAGCAGCAGGTTCTGAAGAAGCCTCTTCGCCATGCCCCTGCTGTACGCCTGCCTCATCCCTTCCCTGATGAATAGCTGAGGAGTCTGGCGATTGACTTGTCGGCTGTTCGCCAGTTTCCCCTCCTCCCTGGAGGGAGGGGTTGGGGATGGGCCTTTCAGCGCTGGCCCTTTGCCGTTCGCGCTCACGCTGTCGCTCCTCACGCATCCGCTGCCTCTGCTTGGCGACCGCGTTAGTGATGATGCTCTCACTAAGCGCCAGCATCTGCGAGGTCTCTTTAATATAAAAGGTACGCGTGATCTCGTCGGGGATGACAGCCAAACTGTCGACGATGTTATTGACCAATCGCGAAAGCCTGATGGGGTCGCCCTGCGCCTCGTTGAGCAAAAGGTCAGTCTTGAAGCGGATGAAATCTACTTGATGCTCTTTCAAATACGACTGGTACTCGGTGGCCGTATGCTTGCGGGCGAAGCTGTCGGGGTCGTCGCCATCGGGCAGCAGCAGCAGGCGCACACTCATGCCTTCGGCCAGCAGCATGTCGATGCCTCGCTGCGAGGCCTTAATGCCGGCTGCATCGCCGTCATAAATGACCACGATGTTCTCCGTGAAACGATGAATGGCGCGAATCTGCTCGTTCGTCAGCGCCGTACCGCTGGAGGCCACCACGTTCTCCACCCCCATCTGATGCATGGCCATCACGTCCGTGTAGCCCTCCACCAGATAGCAGAGGTCCTCCCTCACGATGGCTTTCTTGGCGAAGAAGAGGCCGTAGAGCTCGCGGCGTTTCGAGTAGATAGCGTTTTCTGGCGAGTTCTGATACTTAATGTTGACACCTTTCGTGCGACTATCAAGCACACGTCCGCCAAAGCCCACGACTTTGCCTGAGAGCGTGTGGATGGGGAAGATGACTCTATTGCGGAAGCGGTCGTAGGTGCGTCCCGCCTCGTTACGGATGCAGAGGCCCGTCTTCAGGATGTAGTCCTCGTTGAAGCCCTCGGCCTTGGCAGCCTGCCACTGCGCATCGTACTTGTCGGGACAGAAGCCCAACTGGAACCGCTTGATAATGTCGTCGCGGAAGCCGCGCTGGCGAAAATAAGCCAGGCCCACGGCACGACCGTCCACCGTCTCATTCATCTGTCGTTGGAACCACTCGTTGGCCCATTCGTTGACCACGAACAGGCTCTCGCGCTCGCTCTGCTCCAGTTTTTCCTCGTCGGTCAGCTCGCGCTCCTGCACCTCAATATGGTATTTCTTGGCCAGATAGCGCAGCGCCTCGGGGTAGGTCAGCTGTTCATGCTCCATGATGAAGTGCACAGGCGTCCCCCCCTTGCCGCAGGCGAAACACTTGCAGATGTTCTTCGAAGGCGAGACCATGAACGAGGGCGTGCGGTCGTCGTGGAACGGGCACAGCCCCTTCAAGTTCGCTCCAGCGCGCTTGAGGGTTACGAAGTCCGAGACGACATCCACGATGTTCGCCGCGTCCAGAATTCTATCGACAGTCTGTCGGTCTATCATCATTCACTGTTTCGGAGAGCAAAAGTAGCGCAATTCAGCCGAACCGCCAAACAATTCCGCAAAAAAGTAATGAGAAACACCATTCGGGCCTCCGGTCTCAGCCGGACAACAGCCTCAGCCCTGCTTGGAGAGAGAAGATGGCTTTTGAGGCTGGGCGTGCTGATACAATCGGCAAAAACGGGACGGAAACTGAGAATACGTTCTTCAGTCAGTTGCCTGAACGAAGACTGAGAATTCGTTCGCACTCACTTGTCATGGCAATAAAACAAGAGTGGAGGCTACAAGCATAGCCCCCACTCGGATGACGATCTGCAGTGGTCGGATATTCGACTACTTGACGGCTTCGCCCTGACCGTCCTCAGTGAGATAGAATAGGGGCGAGGGGTTCTTCTGTTCCTGCTCGTAGTAGTGGAGTCCGCTGTCGTTGGTGCGTGGATACCACTCGCCGAGGAGGTTGATCATCTCAGCAGCAGCCCAAATGACGGGTCCGTAACCGTGAGCAGCGGCGGCGCTGACGGGACGATAGTAGTAGAAAGCGGGATCGAAGGCCATACCTGTGCCTACGCAAGTGCCAGCGACCTTGCCCTCGTCGGTAATCTTCGTGCTGATGGCATGCCAGGCGAGCTGGGCCACGCCGCCGTAGGTGATGCCTTCAATCCAACCCTTACGGATGGCGTGGGCGATGGCGTAGCAGTAAATGGCCGTGGCCGATGTCTCGAGGTAGCTGTCGTTGCGGTCGAGGAGCTGATGCCAGAAGCCTTCACTGGACTGCAGGGCACACAGGCCTGCGATATGTTCGCGCAGCTGGTTCAGGATGAACTCGCGGTCAGGGTGGGACTCGGGCAACATGTCGAGGAGCTCGACGGTGGTCAGCAAGGCCCAGCCGTTGGCACGTGCCCAATGGTAAGTGGGCTGCTGTGCGAGACCTTCGACATAGCCGTGGCGGTAGATGCGCTTCTCAGGCACCCACATGCGCTTGACGAAGTTCTTGTACATCGTAGCAGCCTCGTCGAAGTACTTCGGGTCGCTGAAATAGATGCCTGCATAGGCTATGGTCGGGATGCCCATGTACATATCATCAAGCCAGACGGTGTTGTGCTGCGGACGATGACGGGCGAACAGTCCGTCCTCGAGGCGGTACTGGCCGTGCTCTACGAACTGGAAGTAGTTGTTGATGAGGGTGTCGATAGACACTATGGTGCCGCTCGGATGGCGCGGGGCGTTGTTACGTACGTCGGGGGCGACAGTAGCGTATTTCATCATGGCCGTGCACATCGTGCCGCAGTCGTCGAGGGCACGAGGGTGAATCACCTGTTCCATCTGTGCGTCCTCAATCTCGGCCTTGGCCATATCACGCTGCTTGAAGAGCGGGTAAGCCGTTCGCAGCAGGCCCATACAAGCGCCGACGTAAGCCTCATATTTATCTTCGCCCGTAACGGCTTTGGCGGCCAGCAATGCCTGATACGTGATGCCCCATTCGTAGCTGCCGATACGGAAGGCCCCGCGCTGGAGTGTAGCGCCTTCGGGGAAATAGTCGCCAGGCAATTCTGTCAGTTCCTTGCCATCCTTGTCGAGAATGGCAGACGGACATTCGTTATCGATATAGTTATAGATGCGGTCGAGGGCGGCCTTGACGGAGTCGGCCGAGAGCTCGCCATAAGGTACTTTGTAGTCGGGCTTCAGCAGGTGAAGCGGCGTAGTGGAGTCATTGACCTCGTCGGTCTTCTGCGGTGTAGAGGTGCAAGCAGCAACGATCAGGGATGCCGCTGCGACAAAGGAAAGACGAATGAGATGAGTGAGCATGTTGAGTTAAGAGTTTAGAGTTGAATGGTCAGGGTCCTTCGCAGCGCGAGGCGAACAAGGTCGAACGCCAAGGCGACTACTTGATGGTAATGAGTTTATATTTCTTGCTTCCGAGACCTATCTTCTCGGCATGGTCGACGGTGTGGGTGCCATGGCGGGTACTGATGCGCTCAATGAGGGGCTTGTTGTCATCGCCAGCCTGAGCCTGATGATTGAACACTTTATCGAGGCATGCCTGATCGAGGGCTACGGGATCGGTGGAAGCGAGGATGCCCATGTCCTTCAGGAGAGGAGCCGCCGCATTGCCGTCGCAATCGCAGTCGACGCTCATATTGTTCATCACGTTGATGTACAAGATATTCTGCCCGTGTCCGAAGTACTCATGGACGGCCTGTGCGGCGGCGGCCATCGACTCGAGGAAAGCATCCTGAGGTTGGGTGTGCTGCCAGCACTCCGAGGGGTCGTCGGTGATGCCATGACTATGGATGTAGGCCTTGCCTGCGGTCGAGGCGACGCCGATGCTGGCGTTCTTGAGCACGCCACCGAAGCCGCCCATAGTATGCCCCTTGAAATGAGCAAGGTTGATCATGAAGTCGTAAGCACCGAGATGGTCGCCCACAATGTCATACTTAATGTGGCGGCGGTCCTTGACGGGGATGCGCATCTGCCCAAATTCGTCCATGAGATCGACAGCAAAAATGCTGTCGAAGCCATGCTCGTGAATGGTTTGCCAATGCTTGGCCTTGTCCTGCCGAGTGCCGCCATAGGCCGTGCAACACTCGACGATAGTGCCGTTCACTTCCTCGACGAGGTCGCGGATGAGGGTGGGCTTCAGGTAGTGCCGGTTGCCTCCTTCGCCCGTGCTGATCTTCACCGCCACGCGACCATGGGCTTCGCGACCGACAGCCTTATAGATCTTCACCAACGACTCGGGTGAAATTTCCTCGATGAAATAAACCTTAGACTGCGCCAAAGCGCCCACTGAGAGGAGCATAGCAAGGGTAGCAAAGAATATTTTATGCATATTAAGGGGAATTAATGGGTTTTGTGGCTGCAAATTTAGCAAATAATCTGCAAATGGCGCATCGTTTTCTTATTTTTATGCTATCTTTGTGCCATAAAAAGCATGAATCGTGATATGAAGCACCTGTTTACAGTCCTATTCCTGTGCTGCTCGGCAGCTATATATGCAGCCCCGACAGCCAGACTCCATTGGATAGGCAAGACGCCGGCGACGGCCAAGCCTGTCAGTTTCGGTATTCCCTTCCTCAAAGGCGAGATGAAGCCTACGGACGGCTTTCGTCTGACGACGGACAAAGGCGAAATCATCGCCGCCGACTTCTGGCCGACAGCCTACTGGCCCGACGGCTCGGTGAAATGGGGCGGTTTCGCAGCCGTGGTGCCCGGCAGCACGGAAAGCGTGAGCTTCCAAAAAACGAAGAAAGCGAAGACGAAAGGCAGAGCCACCACAGGAGCATTGGTTGTCAGCGAGAGTGACCGCCAGATCAGCATCAACACGGGCAGCCTGCAGGCATATATCGCGAAGGACGGCAATGCCTTCATCGACAGTCTGGTGCTCGGCGGCACGAAAGTGGCTGGCAGCGGACAGCTGGTTTGCGCAATGCAAGATCAGCCCTATGCCGAGGACCTCAGCGCCATCCATTTCAGCCACTACGCCTCGGAGGTCCAGCATATAGAAATAGAACGCGCGGGCGACGTGCGCGCCGTGGTGAAGATTGAAGGGAAGCTTAAGCCCCTCGCTGGAGGGTCAGCCCTTCTGCCCTTCACCATCCGCCTGTACTTCTACGCCGGCTCGGAACAAGTGAAAATGGTGCACACATTTATCTATGACGGCGACCAGAACCACGACTTCATCCGCTCGCTGGGCGTGCGCTTCGAGGTGCCGATGCGCGAGCAGGCCTACAACCGGCATGTCGCCTTTGCTACGCAGGACGGCGGCGTTTGGACGGAGAGCGTGCAGCCCCTCAGTGGACGCCGCATCCTCACGAAGGGGACGGACATGAGCTTCGAGCTGAAGCAAGTGGCGGGTGAGCGCATCCCCGAACCCGACTTTTTCGACGAGAAAGGACGCGACCTACTGCACCATTGGGCACGCTGGAACATCTATCGGCTCTCACAGCCCAACGATCAAGGTTACACCATCAACAAGCGCGCCCATGCCAACAACCAATGGATAGGCACTCATGCAGGAAAACGTGCTGACGGCTACGCCTTCGCAGGCGATGTCAGCGGCGGACTCGGCGTCAGCGTCAAGGACTTCTGGCAGAGCTATCCCGCCTCGTTGCAGGTGGACAGCGCCACGCACGACACGGCCTTCCTGACGGCTTACCTCTGGAGTCCTGAGGGCGGAGCCATGGATCTACGCCACTACGACAACGTGGCCCACGACCTGAACGCGTCCTACGAGGACGTGCAAGAAGGGATGTCTACGCCCTACGGCATCGCACGCACCAGCACGCTTACCCTCATTCCCGAGCGTGCCTACCCTGGCAAGGCCGCCATCGCACAGCGCGCACAGCAACAGGCCGAAGATGCGCCCCTCGTCTGCACGCCCGAATACCTGCATGATGCCCACGCCTTCGGCATCTGGAGCCTACCCAGCAGCAATCCCCGCCATGCAGCCGTGGAGCGCCAACTGAGCGAATACCTGGACTTCTACAGGCAGGCCGTCGACGAGCACCACTGGTATGGCTTCTGGAACTATGGTGATTTCATGCACCAGTACGACCCTGCGCGCCACGAATGGAAGTACGACGTCGGCGGCTTCGCGTGGGACAACACAGAACTGGGCTCAATCTCATGGCTGTGGTACTCGTTCCTGCGTACGGCGCGTCCTGACGTATGGCGCATGGCCGAGGCGATGACGCGCCACTGTATGGAAGTAGACGTCTACCACATCGGGCCCTATGCGGGCTTGGGCAGCCGCCACAACGTCAGCCACTGGGGATGCGGAGCCAAGGAGGCCCGCATCTCGCAGGCCGCATGGAACCGCTTCTACTACTACTTGACCACAGACGAGCGCACGGGCGACCTGATGACAGCCGTAAAAGATGCCGACCAGATGCTCTACACCATCGACCCTATGCGACTGGCACAACCACGCGAGAAATATCCCTGCACCGCACCAGCCCGCCTGCGCATAGGTCCCGACTGGGTGGCCTATGCAGGCAACTGGATGACAGAATATGAGCGCACGCGCGACGAGAAATACCTGAAGAAGATCAAAGCTGGCATGAAGAGTATCGCCGCCTTACCGCACGGCCTGTTCACAGGGCCTGGCGTACTCGGCTACGACCCTGCTACAGGTGTTCTCAGCTACGAGGGCGACACCGCCATGACGAACACCAACCATTTGATGCTCATCATGGGCGGCTTTGAACTGATGCACGAGATGCTGGAGATGGTGCCCGACAAAAAGTTCGAAGCGGCCTACCTCGACCATAACGCGCGCTATCACGTCGTGACGAAGAACCGCTTCCGCATCAGCCGCCTCAAGGGTTATGGCGCGGCCAAACTGGGCGACAAGGCTATGGCCGAAGAGACGTGGAAGGACATGTGGCGCTACAGCGGACCCGAGCAGCACTATCGTTTTGACCCGCACCCACTGCTGCCGCCCGAGGTGCCTCAGCCGCTCACCGAGAGCGTCGAGACAACTACCAACGACTGCGCCCTCTGGAGCCTCGACGCCATCTATCTGCTGGAGGTCATACCGCAAGAGTGAAAGAGCGAGAAGCGAATAATAAAGATTACCTATGAAGTAGGTGAAAACGATAGAGAGAAGTGAATCAGTGAACCTAAAACGACGTTGCAAAAATGAATAAGACAAAGCTCTGTGTTTCCTTATTATTATGGGGAATGGCAATGATGGCAAGCGCACAGACGTTTACCGTCAAAGTGAGCAATCCCACGACATTAAGCCGGACGGACGTTCCCGTTGTCGTCGACCTGAAAAAGACGCTCGGCAAGAAGGTCCTTACCCTGCTGTCGGCCGAGGTATATGCCCCCCACTCCACTGAGAGGAGCCTGCCCGTGCCCAGCCAACTCGACGACCTCGACGGCGATCTCATCCCCGACGAACTGGCTTTCGTAGCCGACATGCCGTCGCACTCCTCACTCACCTTCACGGTCAAGTGCTCTGCAGCACCATCGCAACGGCAATACCCCCCGCGAACGTCGGCTTTCATGAAGGTTTGGGACCGCAAGTACCGCTACCCCTACATCAATTCAATTGAATATCAAGGGCGCAACGACCCATTGGCCACCTACGATGCCATCTACGGGCATGGCGCGCAATGGGAATCGGAACTCGTGGGCTTCCGCGTCTACATGGACCATCGACAAAGCATCGACATCTACGGCAAACCGACTCCGCAACTGGTGCTGGACCGCACGAATTTCTACTCTACGCGCGAGGATATCGCCGAGGGACGCGGCTGCGACATTCTGTTTGCCGGGCCCAGCGTAGGCGCAGGCTCCTTCCGTGGTTACGTGAAAGGGCAACCCACCTACGTCGACAATGTCGAAGCCCGCGGACAGCGCGTCATCGCCAGCGGCCCCGTGCGTGCCATCGTCGAAGTGACCGACAAGAACTGGCTCTACAACGGCAAGACGCTGCAGATGCGCCAGCGCTACATCATCTACGCAGGGCACCGCGATGTCGAAGTGAACATCGACCTTGCAGGTCTCGGCGTCAACGAAGAGACGTTCTGCACAGGCGTCCAGAAGCTGGAAATGGAGAACCAAGGCCTCATCACGCCCCGCAGCGGGCTTGTCGGTTCATGGGGCAAGAACGTCCCCGACAAAGCGGCTACAGACCTCGTCGAAGGTGTAGGACTGGGCGTGTATGTAGGCCCGAAATACCTCCGTTCCACCAAAGAGGACGACTACAACTACCTGACCATCCTGCAGCCCCGCGAGGGACATATTCGTTACCATCTGGCCATCTGCGCGCTGATGGAGCAGAAAGGCTTCAAGGACGCCAAGGGCTGGTTCGACTGGCTCGACAAATGGAAGAAAGCACTCGACCGCCCCTGCACGATTCATGTGAAGCGGTAAGCCCACCTTTTTAATAAGCCCACCTCTTTAAAAAGAGGTTTTACGCAAGAGATTTCTGACAACTTGCTGGACGACTTCTGCCTCGTTTTGCCGACATTTGTGGCATTTTCGAGGTACGAACTACACTTTTGCACCCTAAATTACACCCAAACTGCACCATTATTAAGACGATTATCACATTGATAATCACACGAATGAGCATAAAAGAGTGCTAAAGTGTAGGTGCTCGCAAAACTTTTCTCGTGCGCATGCGCGCGCGGAAGAGCACCGAGGCCGAGAACACGCCAAGGGGAGGAAGGAGGTCGGCCGACAGGACAACAGAGGAGAAAGCTCTATTCGTGCAGGGCAGGTTATCTGCAAGAATCTGAGATTTGACATAGAGAACTTCGTTATTCGGTCGCGACCGAATAACGAACACATATAGTCGTGCAGGGCTTAACGTCCGTATGTGAAGGGCGTCACGAATGGACGCGAAGGGGCGAGCGAACAGACGCGAAGGGGCGAGCGAACGGACGCGAAGAGGCGAGCGAACGGACGTGAAGGGCGATGAGAACGGACCGACGACGAATGATGCACTCGGACCTGCTCGCTTGACCCTTCAAGAACTACGAACATGAACGACTGCCCATGGAGATGGGGAATGCGCTGACTATTCAGCCTATGATGACCTCATGAGCTTTCAGGGAGCACCCCATAGGCCTTATAACCAAGAAAAAGGCTGCCCCGAAAGGAGCAGCCTTCAACGTATCTATGATTTTTCGAGAGAGAGCAATCAGAAGCGATAGACGATGCCGAGAGCGAAGTGAGCGCGGTCGAAGTCGTTGACATACTGATAGACAGCCTCGAAGTTGGCAAAGATGCTTTCCGTGATATCATACTGCAGGCCGCCGCCGATGTTGAATCCGAAATGGCCATCGCGCTCTGTATCATAATCAGGGACAGCCACCTTCGTATGCACGAAAGTCAAACCAGCGACAGGATATACGCTCAGGCCGTACTTCATCGGGATCACATAAGGATGAACGTTCAGGTTGACATCCCACACGGTGGTATAATCCTTCTTGATGAAATACTCATACGTGAACTCGGCGCGTGTGTGGCCCGTGAAGTAATACATCAACTTCGGCAGTTGGAAACCAAAGTCCGTAAAGCCACTGCCCGAACCCATGGTGAGACCGAAACCTACGCCCCAGTCGCCGCCTTCGGCACTGTCATAGTAATCCTGAGCAAAAGCTCCCGTGCCCATCAGCGTCAGGCACAATGCAAGTAATAGTTTTTTCATTTTACAGAACAATTTTAGGGTTAATAATTTGCCTTTCTGCGTGCAAATATAACGAATTATTCACCAACAAGCATAATTTAACGAAAATAATCACATCTTTTTCGACTTTTCTTTCTATTTTTGCACCACAAATGAACCCAAAACATAAAAAAACCAGATTATCACTATGAACTTAGGTACTCCTGAAATCCTGCTAATTGCTCTCGTCGTGCTGTTGCTCTTCGGAGGCAAAAAGATTCCTGAACTCATGAAAGGCCTTGGCAAGGGTGTCAAGAGCTTCAAAGATGGCATGAAAGGCCTGGACGACGAGGTCAAGGACGCTACCACCTACGACAAGAACGAGGCGAAGTGATGGAAGAGCAGATGACCTTCTGGGACCATCTCGACGTGCTCCGGGGCAGCATCATACGCGTACTCGTATCGGCTGTTGTCATGGGGATCGGCGTCTTCTTCCTGAAGGACTGGCTCTTCGACATCGTCTTGTGGCCACGCGACAGCAATTTCCCCACTTACCGTCTGCTCGGAGCCGAACCTTTTCAGCTGCATCTGATCAACACCGAGCTGACTGAGCAGTTCATGATCCACATGAAAGTCTCGCTCATTTCGGGATTGCTGGTGGCTTCGCCCTACATCATCTACGTTTTGTTCCGCTTCATCTCGCCTGCTCTCTACGACAACGAACGGCGAGCCAGCTACCGACTCGTGGGAGCGGCTTATGGGATGTTCATGGTCGGCATCGTCGTGAACTACTTCCTCATCTTCCCGCTGACGGTGCGCTTCCTGGGCACATACAGCGTCAGTTCGGAGGTCGAGACGATGCTCACGCTATCCAGTTACGTCGACACGCTCTTGCTGATGAGCCTGGTTTTCGGCATCGTCTTCGAGATACCTGTCATCGCCTGGCTGTTGGCGCGCTTCGGGATGCTCAAGCACACGTGGATGTCGATGTACAGGCGTCACGCCATTGTTGCCATCCTCGTTCTCGCCGCCATTATCACCCCGACGGCGGACATCATGACGCTCATCGTCGTCTCGCTACCCATCTGGCTGCTCTACGAACTGAGCATCTGGATTGTGCGCTTCACCAACGCTAAAGAGCAGCAAGAAAGCGAAGAGACAGACGAACGGACCGAGGACACGGCGACGGCAACGTAAACCGACAGCCCGACAGAGGCCTCAGTGCCCCCTGCCCCCGCTGAAGACGCTGAACCGATGGGCGATGCCGACTACAGCTACAATCAAGGGGCAACAAACGACGATTCAACACATTCAGAAATGTAACCACAGACTCCATTCAAAACGACTTTTTATGTTAAGAAGAATCCGCATCTGCCTTGCTACGCTTGTCTTCATTGGTATTACGCTCTTGTTCTTAGACGTCACGGGCGTGCTTCATTCCTACCTGGGCTGCCTGGCCAAGATCCAATTCCTGCCCGCCGTGCTGGCGCTAAACGTGGGCGTCATCATTGCGCTGCTGGCGCTGACGTTGATTTTCGGGCGAATTTACTGCTCAATCATCTGTCCGCTGGGCATCCTCCAAGACTTGCTCGCGCGCCTGCGCCCGCGTAAGAATAAAAAGGTGGGGCGCTACAGCTACTCGCCCGAAATGAAGTGGCTGCGCTATCCTGTGCTCGCCGTTTTCATCGTGGCCATCATAGCTGGCATAGGCTCCTTCGTAGCCCTACTGGCGCCCTACAGCAGCTTCGGGCGCATCATCACGAACCTGTTCCGCCCGCTCTATGAGCTCGCGAACAACGGGCTCGCCGCCATTGCCGAGCACTATGAGAGCTACGCTTTCTACAGCACGGAGGTATGGGTGCGCAGTCTGCCCACCTTCATCATCGCCGCCGCGACACTCATCGTGCTGGCTGTGCTCGCATGGGTAGGAGGCCGCACCTACTGCAATACCATCTGCCCCGTCGGCACCGTCCTCAGTTTCTTCTCCCGCTACTCGCTGCTGAAAATCAATTTCGACGAGGAGAAGTGCCGCAACTGCAGCGCCTGCACCAAGGCCTGCAAGGCTTCTTGCATTGACTTCAAGAACCATCAAGTCGACTACTCACGTTGCGTCGTCTGCGGCAACTGCTTGGAGAGTTGCAAGTTCGGGGCACTGAAATATGGGAAGGCCCTCGGCTCTCCCTCCGTCCTCCCGGTTAGTGAGGACGCGGCTACCTTTAAACGTGAGAGTCCTCAGCCTTCAGATAATTCTGCTCCCTCCCTTGGGAAGGCGGCGACGGAGCCTACTTCCCGCCGTGCTTTCCTCATTGGGGCAGGCATAGCCACCACTACTGCTGTTTTAGCGCAAGAGAAGAAAGCGCTCAAGGTGGACGGCGGCTTAGCTGACATCGAAGACAAGATTGCCCCCGAGCGCCAGACGCCCATCACGCCTCCAGGCTCTCTCTCGGCCAAGAACTTGGCCAGCCACTGCACAGGCTGCCAGCTCTGCGTAGCCCAATGTCCGAACGGCGTCCTGCGTCCGTCGACAGGACTGATGACGCTGATGCAACCCGTGATGAGCTATGAGCACGGCTACTGTCGTCCCGAGTGCAACCGCTGCTCGGAGGTCTGCCCTGCTGGTGCCATACGCCCCATCACCACCGAAGAGAAATCCAGCACTCAGGTCGGTCATGCCGTATGGATCAAGAAGAACTGCCTCCCCGTCAGCGAAGGCGTAGATTGCGGCAACTGCGAACGCCACTGCCCGACTGGAGCCATACAAATGGTGCCCCTCGACCCCGAAGACGAACTCGGCGCTTACGTCCCTGCCATCAACGAGGCCAAATGCATCGGCTGCGGAGCCTGCGAGAACCTCTGCCCCGCCCGCCCGTTCTCGGCCATCTATGTCGAAGGGCACGAGGTACACAAGACGGTTTAAAGGCCACGGGATTTAAGGATTTAAAGGTTTAAGGATTTAAAGACTTGAGGGTTTAAAGGTTATTAAGAATCAACTCGCATGATGAATAAGGAAATTTCTCGCCGTAACTTCTTGAAATATCTGGCCGGCAGCACAGCAGCTGTAGCTCCCGCTGCTGCCTTCCTGGCCTCTTGCAAAGGAAAGGACGCGCAAAGTCAAGCCGACGGACTGTCGGAGATGACGATGCGCACCAACCCCAACACGGGTGATGTCGTTAGCCTGCTTGGCTACGGAATGATGCGTTTGCCACAGCTGCCAGAGGGCACGCCCGATGACCCGAAGACGGGTCCCTTCGATCAGGAGATGATCAACCGACAGGTTGACTACGCCCTCGAACACGGAGTCAACTACTTCGATACGAGCCCTGTCTACTGTCGCGGCCTCTCGGAGCGCTGCACGGGCATCGCCCTCAAGCGTCATCCGCGCGACAAGTACTTCATCGCTACCAAATTGTCGAACTTCGGCAGCGAGCAATGGAAGCTCGAAGCCTCGCAGGAGATGTTTGAGAACTCGCTGAAGGAACTGCAGACCGACTATATCGATTACCTTCTGCTCCACAGCACAGGCAACGGAGGACGTGATGCTGAAGGCAACGACCTCAGTGGCCTCGACGCCTGCAAAGCACGATTCATCGACAACGGGCTCATGGACTGGCTGGTCGAGCAGAAAGAGGCTGGCCGCATTCACAACCTCGGGTTCTCGTGGCATGGCGACTACCGCGCTTTCGAGTACCTGCTGCAGTTGCACGACGAGGGCCGCTATCACTGGGATTTCGTACAGATTGAGTTGAACTACCTCGACTGGTTCTATGCCAACGAAATCAGCGACGGGAACATGGATGCCGTTACACTTTACGGCGAACTACACAAACGCGGGATTCCTGCCGTCATCATGGAGCCGCTGCTTGGCGGACGCTTAGCGAACGTCAACGACGAAATTGCCGCAGAGCTCAAGCAGCGCGACCCCGAAGCCACCATCGCGTCCTGGGCCTTCCGCTTTGCCGGCACGCCCGAGGGCGTGCTTACCGTGCTGAGCGGTATGACGTTCATGGAGCATCTGCAAGAGAACGTGCGTACCTACTCACCGCTCCATCCGATCAGCGACGAGGAGCACGAGTTCCTGATGCATATCGCAGAAGAAATCTTCGGTCAGAAAGAAGTGCCTTGCACGGCTTGTCAGTACTGCATGCCTTGTCCCTATGGCATTGACATCCCCGCCAACTTTGCCCATTATAACCGTTGCATACGCGAGGGCAATACGCCTCAGAGTAGCGGCAGCCCTACCTACCGTAAGCAGCGCCGTGCCTTCCTCGTAGGCTACGACCGCAGCGTCCCACGCCTGCGCCAAGCCAGCCACTGCATCGGCTGTGGACAATGCACCGTCCACTGTCCACAGCAGATTGACATTCCACGTGAACTGCGCCGAATTGATGAGTACGCTGAGAAATTGCGCCGCGAAGGAGGCCCCCTGTAAGTCCTGAGATTGACACAGATAACTTAAAACGCGCAAATGGAAGATCTTATACAGCAGCTCCACTCATCGCCTGCCATTCATGGCCTGGCGCGCTCTGCCGACGGGCAGATGCGCGAGTTTCATCGCAAAGGCGTCGTAGACCTCTACGACCTTATTACCGACGAGCCCTCGTTCCTCACGGGCGGCCAACTGGCTGATCGCATCATCGGACGTGGGGCAGCCCTGTTGGCAGTCAAGGGAGGTGTCGCCAGCGTCCATGCCGACCTCATCAGCGAGCCTGCCCTTCAAGTGCTGACTGATGCACAAGTGCCCCTGACCTACGATCGTCTGGTCCCGCATATCATCAACTGGACAGGCGACGGTATGTGTCTGGTCGAGGCCCTGACCTTGGATATCAACGACCTTGACGAAGCCCATCGCCTCATAGGCGAGTTCCTTCAGCCCCGACGCGCTACGCTGTAGTCGGAGGCTATGCCAAGAAGAGAAGAATAGAATCTACAAGCAGAGACACGGAGTTGAGAAATCCTCCGTGTCTCTGTGTATTTATGCCCTACATGTTCAAGGGTTGCAACAGCATTGAAGTCGAAGCTGCCTGAAAAAAACAGCTATTCAAAGCTAACTGATATACCTAAAAAAGCAGTTGACACCAGAACGTGCCAACTGCTTTTTCGAGTATGTAGGTCTCTTAACGAACCACTTTCTTGCCGCCTTGGATGTAGATGCCCTTCCTGACGGAAGTCTTAGCATTCACCTTACGACCACCGAGGTCGTAGATCGCATCCTTGTCAGCGCTATCATCAGCCACCCCTCGAATGCCGACGGGATCAACGATGGACAGCTTACCGGAGATGTAGTTGAACTCATAGTTCTGAGCCTCAGCGCCTGAGACACGAATCTCGTAGACGCCAGCCGTGTTGGAATCCTTGGCATCACATTCAACGACGGGTTCCTTCAGCAGGACATCGGCTATCTTCTCGCGGTTACGGAGGCTGGAATAGGTGATTGCGAACTCAGGAAGAGTCTCTCCTACGTTAATCGTATAGGACTTAGCCGTGACATTAACGGGTGCAGGCTCAATTGTCAGGACTCCGTTCACGCAAACCAGTCCTTCGCTGGTAATCGTGCCAGCCTCAAGGACAATCGGATAATCGCCAACGGGAGAAGCAGCGTCAGTCTCTGCCGTGAGCGTAGGTTCGCCATTGATAGGAGCACCCGTGACGGCATACGTGAACTTGCCGTTAGCACGACCATACTGGCGGCTCGAAGGCTCGCCCGTGATCGTAGGCACGCCCGTGTACTCAAGAATGGTATATTCGCCCCAAACCTCATCGGCCTCGTAGGCAGCGATCATATTCTTTGGCACGAAGACGGTCAGGTTGCGCATGGGCAGACCTGCGTTCTCAGCCGTAACGACCTGCTTGTCATTGAGCAGCGCCAGGTACTTCAGGTTGGTGCAACCCGTAAAGGCGTGTTCGCCAACCTTGGTGATGCCGGCAGGCAGGATAGCCGAAACCATCGTCGAATTGGAGCGGAAGCCTTCAGCGGGAATCTCGGTCAGACCCGTGAAGTGACGCAAATCCTCGAGGCTCTTGAGGCCCGTGACGCCGCGCAGTGCCGCGCCAATGCTCTTGACCGCAGCTGCCTCTTCCTTGCTGAGTTCATCGTCCTCGTCGTTATCCCAGGTATTGACACATGCGGTCTTGGCACGGTTGTCGATGAAAACGATGTAGTCCAGCTTAGCACGCACGGAGAGGATGGCGTTGCTGATCTCGTCCTCGGTGCTATCGAAGTTATCATAGACGGCATGCTCGGCAGCGACGTCAAGATTCTTGTTGTCGGCCTTGACCAACAGCTTGCGCAGCTGCTCGGTCAGATCGTAGAACTCCTGTGCAGCCCTGGCTTCTTCTACGCTGATGAAGGCCCACTGGCAGGCTTCGGGATCTGAGTCGTAGTTGATGTCCCAATAGAGGCCACGCGTGGTATAATCAACATCGGTCTGATGAGAGTAGTCGGTACCGAGGTACTCACCTTCGACGTATGTAGCATCCTTGGCCGGGACCTGGAAGGTGTAGACATTCTCCTTACCCTCTACCGGCACCACGTGCCAATAAGCAGCCGACGAGAGCGTGCCATCGACGAAGCAAGTCTTGACGCCCTTACCGACCTTGGAGTCTTCACTCGTGCGGAAGAGGACCTTGTTTTCCTTGCCCGTCTGGTCGGAGTAGAGGTAGTAGACATCCTTGGCCATCGTCGTGCTGCGACGGAGCTGATAGACGAGTCCAGCCTTGTCGACGACTGCCTGCGTACCATAAGCCTCGCCATGGTTGATTGAACGACGCATGCCCAGGTTGTAGACGTAGACATCCGTATTGGCAGCCAAGGGGACAAAGGTAGGCTGCTTCACCGCACGCATCTCGCGAATCTCGCCGAAGTTCTTCCATACGGAGGCATTGGCATACAACTCCTTCGAGCCCTGCGGCACGTAGAGCACTGCGTTGGCCACCTTCACGTTCGTGAAGATGCCAGTCCCCAGATCAATCAAAGCGGGATCGGCCACGGGAACGTAAAGTTCCTTGAGAGACGTACAGCCATAGAAAGCATTGTCGCCGATATACTCAAGATTAGAGGACAGATGAACGCTCTCCAACTTATTGCAATTGAGGAATGCACGATAGTAGATATTCACGACGCTGTTGGGCAGGGTGAGCTCGGTCAGCTTCTTATTATCCTTGAAGCCATTGCCTTCGATGGCCTGCACGTGAGTGAAGTAGACCAGCTCGGGGAAAGCCGTGATGGCGCTCTGCTCGGAGAACCAGGAGCCCAGTTCTGCGATGGCAGCAGCTTCGCTGATACTGACCTCATCGTTAAGGTCCATATCGTAGTGAGCGACGCAGATCTGGCGAACGGTCTCGTCCTCGAAATGGATGAAGTTCAGCTTCTTGCGCAGACGGCGGCAAGCCTTCTGAAGGTCTTCTTTCGTGCTGTTCAGGTTGGAGTAGACTTCCTGCTCGGTAGAGACATCAATGCGCTTGCTCTCGCCCAGGGCGATGAGGTTCTTCAGTTGGAGTGACTGGCCGTAGACCTCCGTCGGACCCTCTTCGTAGGGGACGAGCATCCATTGGCAGTTGAGCGCATAATCGTCATAGTTGATATCGCTGTAAGCGCCATAGGTGGGCGACGCGGCATTGCTGTCATGCGACGGCTGAATGCCCAGGAAGTTGGTAGCGACGTAGCCCGATACGTTGCTGGGCGTCTGGAGCGTGTAGACGTTGTCCGTGCCCTCGACCAGAGCGACTTGCCAATAGGCCGAGCGGTCGGTCAGCTTGGACGAGGCGCCGTCGACGAAGCAAGCCTTGACACCCGAACCCACGCGGCCGTCGGTGCTCGTGCGGAAGAGGTAGTGGTTGGCATTGCCCGTGTCCTCGGAGTAGAGCGAATAAACGCCTTCCGTACTGGTCGAGCGGAACTCGAAGCGCATAGGCGATGCCGTGTTCGCTACGACAGCCTGCGTATTGTAGGCCTCGCCACGAGTCAGGTAGTAGCCCGTCCCGACGTTATAAAGGTAGTAGGCTTTCTTCACTTCGAGCTTGTCGAACTGTCCGCGTGCGAGCGTGCGCTGCTCGTTGATGGTGCCGAAGTCGCGCCATTGAGCCGTCTGACGGAAGTAGTCGCCAGTGCCCTGCGACACATTCAGCGTTGCTGCGGTGAGGTCAGTGCCTTCGAATACGCTCGCGTCGAGTTTGATCTGCTGAGGCGTCACGCTCTTGACCGTCACGCTTGTGAGCTTAGAGCAGTCAGCGAAAGCCTTGCTGCCAATATGAGTGAGGCCCAGGGGCAGTTCGACTTCGGTGAAGGCGAGGCAGCCCTCGAACGTGTTAGCCTCGATCGACTTCAAGCCTTCGGGCAGGGTCAGCCCCGTCAAGTTGCGGCAGCCCTGGAACGCACCTTCGCCGATGGACGCCAGCTCATCGGGCAACTGCAAGGTCTTCAGGGCACGACATTCGGCAAAGGCGTTGGCGCCGATATGCTTCAAGCCCTTCGGCAGTTTGACATTGTTCAGCTTAATGCAGCCCTCGAAGGCATGGTCATCGAGCTCCGTAAGGCCCGTGAAATAGTAGAGTTCGGGGAATGAGGTGAAGCCCTGCCCCTTGAAGGTATCGCCCAGCGACTTCACGGCTGCGACCTCGCCATAAGTGAGGACGCCATTGCCGTCGGCATCGAAGGCGGCCGTGCACAGTTTCTTGGCCGAGGAGTTAGCGATAGGAATAGCCTTCTCCATATAATTGGCCGGTTCGCAGCCGATGACAGCCTCTTGGCTGCCGCTGTAGCCGCCGTCCGAACCGCCGATGCCCTGCGAGCCGGGCTTCATCTTCGTGAGCAGGAAGTAGCCGTCGCTCGAGCCGCCCCAGCCCCAGTTGATATGGAAACATTGGTTGCCATCGTAGCCATCGCCCACGAAAGCGTGACCGCCCTCGCCATCATTACCGCTGAGGTAGAACGGGCGACCCTCGGCCAGCTCTTTGTAGAGGAGCGCATCCCAGGCTTCGTCGGAGTAGTTGCCCTTGTAGGCATACTTGGCAGCTGAACCATAGCCGAAATAGTTGTTGAGCGCATCGGGGACGTTGGACGAATAAGCGCCCGAGCTGCTGTTGGAATAGCCCATTTTCACAGACACGCCGCAGTACAGCATCAGATCGGCAACAGCTTTCTTCGACTTGGCCGAACTACTACTGCTGTAGGTGTCCGTCATATTGTCCCAGTCAATGAATGAACCTGCGGGGATGCCATTGACGGTCATCGTGCCGTAGTTCTGGTCGGTAAGCGTATAGCTGGGCATGTCGGCCTGCGTCTCTGAGGGCGACTTGGCGCGCTGATAATAGAGGATCTGAGCCATAGCGGTGGCTACGCATCCCGTGACCGAGCGTCCCTGATGGAAGTAGTCGGGGCACGACTGGTTGTAGGGGTCGCCTTGGTTCCATTTCGTGGTCACCATCGGTGCGATGGCGGGATGGACAGGCGCTTTCGAGGGCGATGCGCTGGGCGTGCGCTGAATGTAATCGACATAGTCGGCATAGTCGTCGAGCCACTCGCGCATAGCATCGGGGATGTTCTGATAGTCGAACTCGCCCGAATCGGTATAACCGAGGAAGGTGTCGAACTTATCGTCGCCAGCCACAATCACGTAGCCTTCGCTCGCACCACGATTGAAGACGTAGTAGAGTTCCGTAGCCTCGGCCTTCTTGGTCTTGGTCCCGACGCGGCCTGGGGCGAGCTTCTTCTGGTTGGTGACAGGGGCCAGGCGGCGACTGCCGCTCTTGTTCTGCAGCCATTGCTCAGCTTTCTTCTGGGCTTCGCTGCGAGTGATAGGATCTGCGCTGACTGTCAGGGCAGCCATGAGGCAGAGCGCCATCAGTGCGAATCGTTTCGTCATATTTATGATAGATTTAGTTAGTTTTGCGGTGCAAAGATACAAAAAATCGATGAATTACCGCCTATGAAAAGCCAACTATTTTCCACTTTCACCTTCATCTTAACATTCATAAGCAATCCTCGCTCCGTCCAGCTGTCATTTCGCTGATGAATAGTGGACCGCATGCGAGCACTCATGCGAGAGCCTAACAAAAGGTAAAAGATGCAAAAAAAAGCCTTCGCCGGGCCCTCCGTTCAAGGATTATGCTTACCTTTGCGCCATGGTTGAGTATACCGCACATGAAGACCGCATCAACGCGTGGAGCCACGCGGCTGGCATAGCGCTCGGTGTCGTCGTAGGCATCATTTTCATCATCTGGTGCATACGCGCCGACGACGGCTGGGCCACGACGGCCGTCAGCCTCTATCTCGTCGGGATGCTCGCCAGCTACGTCACTTCGACCGTCTACCACGGCCTGCCCGCCCATTGGCCGTCACGTCAAGTGTGGCGGCGGTTTGACCATGCCGCCATCTACTGGCACATCGCAGGCTCCTACTCGCCCGTCACCCTCATCGCGATGCGCGACGCCGGCCTCTGGGGATGGGGGCTCTTCTGCTTCGTCTGGCTCGCCGCTATCGCAGGAACCGCCGTCAGTCTGGTCCGGCTGAGCGAGCATAGTTACCTCGAGACGGCCTGCTTCGTCCTCATGGGCCTCTCGGTGCTGGTAGCCTTCGGGCCGCTCATGCAATGCGTCGAGCCCGTGGCCATCGGCTGGCTCATCGCCGAGGGCATTTGCTACGTCACGGGAGCCGTCGTCTACGCTTTCTCGCCCGGACGGCCCTACGTCCATTCCGTCTTCCACTTCTTTGTCCTGGCCGGTTCTGTGTGTCATATTCTTTGCGTCTGGCACGTACTTATGCAGTATCTCTGAGCCGCCCCAATAGCCCGAAAACGATTCATTTTGAAATTTTTTCGCCATTTTTTGATGGCGGAATGAATATTCTTTGTATATTTGCGCAGGATTAAGCGGATTTAGGCCGCTCAGACGCCCAAAGAGACCGCCACAAACAACCTTATTCACTAACCCTTATAAACAAACAACTATGGCTTACAAGATTATTGACATCGAAGGCGTAGGCGAAGTCTACGCTGAGAAACTGATTGCCGCTGGTATCATCAAGGTCAGCGACCTGCTCGTGAAGTGCGCTACGCCCAAGGGCCGCGCTGCCCTCGCCGAGGAGACGGGCATTAGCGACAAGCTCATCCTGCGTTGGACCAACCACGCCGACCTGTTCCGCATCAAGGGCGTAGGTCCCCAGTTCTCTGAGCTGCTCGAAGCTGCCGGCGTCGACACCGTTAAGGAGTTCCGTCACCGCGTTCCCGAGAACCTCCAGCCCAAGCTCGAGGAGACGAACGCCGAGAAGCACCTCGTACGTCGCGTGCCTTCGCTGAAGGAGGTCATCAAGATGGTAGAGCAAGCTAAGCAGCTCGAACCCGTCGTCACCTACTAAGCAACAACGCATTTGTTGGCCAACACCTGCTGAATGCAGGCTCGGTTTTGAGACGAGCAAGTTCAAGCGAACGGTCGCGTGAGCCTTAACGAATGGTCGCGCAAGACTTAGCGAATGGTCGCGCAGGCTTTAACGAACGGTCGCGTGAGCCTTAACGAACGGTCGCGCAGGCCTTAACGAACGGACGCGTGAGCCTTAACGAACGGTCGCGTGAGCCTTAACGAACGGTCGCGTGAGCCTTAACGAACGGTCGCGTGAGCCTTAACGAACGGTCGCGCAAGACTTAGCGAATGGTCGCGTAAGCCTTAACGAACGGACGTGAAAGTGCCCCCATTCCCGACTTTCGCCTCAAACGTATCAATCTTCAGGCCTTAAGGTTGAAATCTTCAACGCATAGGATTTTGACCTTAAGGCCTGAAGATTTATACGTGCAGACGGGGGCGTTCGCCGGTACGCCCCTCATCCGATTTTTCAGGATTCCCGTTCGTTCGCTTTTACAATTTCTGCCGAATGGACGCTGGCGGAGGAGGACGCGGAGGGGCTGCAGTGCCTCCTCGTTTTTTTGCGGAAAAAAGACTTCAAAAAAACAGCTCAAAAAAAAGCAAGTTTCAAGAAAAAAAGAGAAAAGAAGCAAAAGAGAATAAAAAGAAACCTACTACTGCAGCTGTTAACGCGCGCGAGGGAAAAATTGGCCATCGTCATGCCCATGCCCTAGCGTTTGGCGACAGCCGTAACCGCCCTCAAAGGCGCGAGAGCATCTCGTCTCTTTCGACGCGATTCTACCGCGTCGCCTCCCCACAAGCGCGCCCTGCGCTTTCCCTCAAGCAGCCAGCCCATCACCGAGCCGCCCTAAATGATCACCTTCTTCTTCTTATAGTTCTCGCGGAACTCCTTGGGCGAGCAGCCCTTGCGCTGCTTGAACAGCCGGTTGAAGTTCGACAGCGTGTTGAAGCCGCAGTCATAGCAGATCTCAGATATCGGCTGCGAGGAATCCACCAACTGACGCGCTGCCGCCCCGATGCGCTGCTCGATGATGTAGTCGGAGAGGCGATGCCCCGTTCGCTGCCTGAAGAAGCGCGAGAAGGCCACTGGCGTCATCCCCACCAGTTCGGCCAGCGTCTCCAGCCGGACGTCCTCGTGGAAATGAGCTGCGATGTAGCCCTGCACACGTTCTACGCGGCGGCTCTCATTGCGGGTCTCGACGCGGGCAAAAGCCGATGACGAGAGGGGGCGCGCATCGTCGCACAGCGAGAGCTCATACAGCAATCCCATGAAGGCCAGGAACGCGGGGAAGCCTTTCTTGCGCGTAGCCAACGCATCCAACTGGTTGTACACCCGCATGATAGCCGGCAGAGGGAATGCCAAGCCGCAGCGCGCCCGCTCCAGCATCCGACGAATGGATGCGAACTGGTTCTTAACCAACAGGCTCTCGGGTAGGACATCCTCGGTGAATTGAATGGTTATCTCACGGACATCCGTGCTCACGCAGTCTCCCTGCTCCCAGACGTGCTCGAGATCGGGGCTCGTGATGAGGACGAGGTCATAGTCGCCGACAATCTCCGACGAGTCGCCAACCGTGCGTCGCACGCCTGCAGCATGAGCCGTGAAATTGAGTTCGTACTCATGATGGCAATGAATGGGGAAGTCGAAGACCGACTTGTGGCGATCGGCGACATAAAAACAATCGCTGTCCGTCAGCGGCGTAATCTCACGGATGGCAACAGGCTCCTGTTTATAGTCTTGACTGGTCATACAGCTTCAGTTTTTGTCATTTGCGGCGGCCGAAACGTTCCATAATCTCCAGGCACATTCGGCTGTTGTGGTAAGGGCATTTCCAAGGGCCTGCGTGATCGTCGTCAAGATTCACGCTACCATCGGCACGGACGCTCCAAAACCATTCTCCACGCTCACGATCAATGAGATGCGCCTTGACATAATCCCAGCAGCGGAGAGCTTTTGCCAAGGCCTCTTCATCACCGAAATATTGATAGAGATTCACGAAGCCCACCACCGTTTCGGCTTGCACCCACCAGTGGCGGTCGGCATCACCGCTCTCATAGACCATCGAGCCGTCGGTCTGCAAACCGCCTTCGCTGGCTGCAGCTACAGCCTTCACGATAGGTTCGATCTGCGACAGGAGTCCGGCGTCGCCCACAACCAATGCAGCCTCATGCAACAGCCACGAACATTCGATGTCGTGCCCATAGCTGGCCGTTGTGCTCATGCGCGTCCAATCCAAGTCGAAGAAGAGGTCAAGATGGTGAGTCTCGGGATTCAAGATGCGATGGGCAAAGAGGTCGATCAGTCGCCTTACGGCCTTCTCCACTCGCTCCGTCACAGCTTGCTCGCCGCTCCGTCCACGCTCTTTCAGCACGCGCAGCAGGTTGGTATAGGGCTCGATGACATGCAGATGCGTGTTCTGACTCTTCGGCCAGTTGTCATCCTTGGCCGAGAGGCGCATGTCGGCCAACGGCTGCCAGTCGCGAGTGAAGGCTTCAAGATAGCCACCATATTCGGGTTCCCAAGCATGCTCCTCAATGACATCGAACAGACTGAGCGCAACGTCCAACGCGTGGTCGTCGCCCGTAGCCCGTGCATACTCCGAGAAGCCGTACAGCATGAAGCCGATGGCATAAGTCTGCTTCTTCGTGTCGAGTGGCGCCCCTTCTGCAGTCACGCTCCAATAAGAGCCTCCATACTGGTGGTCCATGAAAAAGCGTTCGATGTAGTCCTTCGCCCGTGATGCCGCCTCGAGCAACGCCCCGTCATGCATTACACGGTAGGCCGCGCTGAACGTCCACAGCAGACGAGCATACAAGACTCCTCCGCGTTCAGCGTCCTTCTGCAATTCTCCACGGCCGGTCATACGTCCATACCAGCCGCCGCGCTCGACGTCGCGCATCTGCTCCAACCAGAAGGGCAGGATGTTCTGCGTCAAGCATGCCTGAGCCTCGCCCAGGAGGTTTGTCAGTTTCTCCATCGATGATTTGTTTTGCGTTTTCGGCGGCAAAGATAAGCAAAAACGAAACAAACGATTTCCTTTTTCTTAACTTTTTCTACAACTCTACTCATCCCACCCCCTCCTGAACGTAAGAAAAACGAACGTTCAGCCAAAAAGACGCCCTCTTCGCAGTTTGTATCATCGGTTTGAACCATTTGTTGCCAAAAATGGCGAGTGTTTTGCCACCTTTTCTCGTGAAAGAGCGTACCTTTGCACCACATTCAGACATCGTTTTTTAACGCTAAAACAAAAGAACTCATGATACATCCCCGTCTTCCCATTTCGCCTCGCCACAACGGGCACAAATTGTTTAACGAATAAAAAAAAATCGCACTATTTAGGCCTTTCTATTGCTGCATTGGCATAAAAAAACTATCTTTGCAGCAACTAAAGACAAAATCAAGCCTAACACCATTTCAGACATCCAGATGCAACACATGGAAATCACTGTGGCCATTATCGGATTCGGACGCATGGGGCGTTGCTACCTCAAGGCGTTTCAGGCTGATGCGCGCTACCGCGTGACTCACATCTGCGACCCCAGCCCCGAGTGCAGGGCCTTGGCGGCACAGCTGGCACCCACGGCGCACATCGATGCCGACGAACAGGCGGCCATGACCGATCCCAACCTACAAGTCGTGTGCCTCTGCGCACTTGCAGACGTACGACAACAACAAATACAGCAAGCTATCCAGAACGGCAAACACGTCATCACCGAGAAACCGATTGCCGATTCCACCGAGCACGAATGGCAAGTCGTAGCTGCTGCCGAAGAGGCTGAGCGACGAGGCGTGTTCACCACCGTCAACATGTATCTGCTCAACTCTTGGTATCACCACGAAATGCGGCGCATCGTCGACAGCGGCGAGCTCGGCGAACTGGCAATTATGCGCATCTGCCATATGACTCCGGGCCTCGCACCTGGCGAAGGACACGAAGCCGAAGGCCCGTCCTTCCACGACTGCGGAATGCACTACGTCGGGCTGGCACGGTTTCTCTCGAAGAGCGAGTACAAGACGTGGCACGCACAGGCGCTGCGCATGTGGTCATGGAAAGACCCATGGTGGCTGCAGGCTCACGGCACGATGCAGAACGGCGTCGTATTCGACATCACGCAAGGCTTCGTGTACGGACAACTGTCCAAGGACCAGACGCACAACTCCTACGTCGAGCTCATCGGCACGCAAGGCTTCTGCCACATGACGCACGACTTCAAGACTGCAGTCATCGACCTCCACGGCGTCAATGTGACCGAACACATCGAGCGTCCACATGGAGGCAAGAACGTCGATGTGCTCATCAGCCAGATGGCCACCACCATCCTTGAGAAACGCCGCCATCCTGACATGCCCCGCCTGCGCGACTCCGCCATCGCATCGGAGTATGCCTGGAAGATGCTCGATGACGCACGCACCCACGAGATGCCGGCCATCGGCAACCTCGACGAACTCGAACGCATACGCGAACGCCGCCGCAACCTCAAGGACGGCTACGGGCTCCTGCCTCGCAACAACAAGAATGTATAAACAACCCTTAACCAATAACCTCTAAAAAAGAACCACTATGGCAGACCTTTCAAGAAGAGACTTCCTCAAGCGCGGCTCGGCTGCGCTGGCGGGCATGATCGTTGCCCCCACCATCGTTCCTAACACCGTACTCGGCGCCAAAGCTGGCAAGAAAGCCCCGTCCGACAAGATGAACATCCTCGGCGTCGGCGTCGGCGGGCGCGGCGCTGCTGACATCGCAGAGATGGCTAAGACCGAGAACATTATCGGCCTCTGCGACGTCGACTGGAAATACGCCAAGCACGTCCTCGACAAGTACCCCGATGCCAAGAAGTACAACGACTATCGCAAGATGTTCGACGAGATGCTCAAGTCGGCCGACGGCGTCATGGTTGCCACTGCCGACCACACTCACGCTATCATCGCTGCCGATGCCATCCAGGCTGGCAAGCACGTCTACGTCGAGAAACCGATGACCCTGTACGCTTACGAGAGCCGTCTGCTCACCAAACTCGCCGCTAAGTATAAAGTCGCGACCCAGCAGGGCAACCAAGGTGCCTCCAGCGCAGGCTCGCGCAAGGCCCTCAACTGGCTGTGGAACGGTGAGATCGGTGAGGTCACCCGAATTGAAGCCTTCACCAACCGTCCCATCTGGCCCCAAGGCATGGAAGCTCCGAAAGCGGCACAGGCTGTGCCCTCGACCATGAACTGGGAAGCTTTCATAGGCCCCGCCAAGATGCGTCCTTACAACGAGGTCTACACGCCCTGGAACTTCCGCGGCTGGTGGGACTTCGGCTCTGGCGCGCTCGGTGATATGGCCAACCACATCCTCGCTGTTGCCTTCACCGGCTTGAAGCTCGGCTCGCCATCGGCCATCCTCGGCAGCTCAACAATGCTGATGCCCGACGCCTGCCCCTCTGCCCAGAAGGTAACTTACCGCTTCCCCGCTCGCGACAACCTGCCCAAGCTGGCCTTGCCCGCATGCGAACTGACGTGGTACGACGGCGGTCTGCGCCCCAACATCCCGTTCGACATGCCCGAAGGCAAGCACTTCGATGGCAACGGCGTCTGCATCTTCTACGGAACCAAGGACATCATGGTCGTTGGCACCTATGGCTACAATCCGTTCCTCGTCAGCGGACGTGAGCCCGTCGTGCCCGAACTCTGCCGCATCGTCAAGGACGACAACCATCAGCAGGACTGGATCCGTGCTTGCAAGGAAAGCGCCAGCAGCCGCGTTCCCGCCAGCTCCGACTTCTCCATCTCCGGTCCCCTCAACGAGAACATCGTCATGGGCGTAGCTGCCGTGCGTCTGCAGGAGCTCGACCAGTGGCTCAAGTGGGACGGCGAGCGCATGCGCTTCACGAATATCGCTGCCGATGCCAAGCTGCACGTCTCCAACGCCATTGCCTTCGAGATTCACGACGGTCATCCCTCGTTCGACTCGGCCGACAAGGTCCTCATTGATGCCAACGAGTACGCAGCCCGACTCATCAAGCCCGTCTATCAGAACGGCTACAAACTCCCCGAACTGCCGTAATCCGCAATTGTGTCAAATCTGCCACGGAGGTTGCAGGGCAGACGTGTTCCGCTCAATCTGCAACATCCGTGGCTATCCCCCAAAAATATAGTCATGAAGAAAATACTGATCACATGCGCCTTCTTCGCGCTTACGGCGCTTTCGGCTGTAGCACAGAAGACTGCCACCATCGTTTGTTCTCAAGGTTTCCAAGGCCCTGAGCTCTGGGACCGCCACCAGTTGCCCGTCGACAAGAACGGCTTCATCACCATCTTCGGCGGCAAAGATACTGGAGGGTGGCGCGGATATGGCAAGAACTACTTGCCTTCAAAGTGGAAGTTAGAAGACGGTTGCCTTCACCTCGACAGCAAAGCTAAGGGCGATGGCGGCGATATCATTTTCGCTCACCAATTCGGCCCCAATTTCGAGTTTGAGATGGAGTGGAAGATCTCCGAAGGCGGCAACTCAGGCATCTTCTATCTTGCCCAGGAGACCGCGAATGCCGACCGTTCCGGCCTCGAACCCATCTACATCTCATGCCCTGAGTGCCAAGTGCTCGACAACGAGCGTCACCCAGACGCTAAACTCGGCAAGGACAACAACCGTCAGGCCGGGTCGCTCTATGACATGATTCCCGCCAAGCCGCAGAACGCCAAGCCAGCAGGACAATGGAATAAGATACGCGTGCGCGTGAAGGACGGCGTCGTCACCCACTTCCAGAATGGCGTGCAAGTGCTCCAGTACAAGCTATGGACGCCCGAATGGACCGCCCTGCTGCAGGACAGCAAGTTCAGCGAGAAGGCATGGCCCGCAGCCTTCCGTCTCCTCGACAACTGCGGAGGCCCCGAACGTAAGGGATTCATCGGCATGCAGGACCACGGCGACGACGTCTGGTACCGCAACATCCGCGTGAAAGAGTTGTAAACCAACCTGTTTACTTGTAAACCTAACCAATTATGAAAAAATTTCTTTTAAATCTCATCTTTGCTCTCATCATCTTTGCTGCAGGAGCATGGGTCGGTGACAAGTATGGCCTGCCTTGCTGCAACAAGTCCTGCGAGGCTCCTGAATCTGCAGGTGAGAGTCTCGTGGCTCTCGTAGCCGACGGCCCCAATATCGACATTTCTACCCTCCCCGTTGACGAGGAAGGCTTCATCACGCTCTTCGATGGTCAGACGCTCAACGGCTGGCGAGGCTATGGTATGGACGTCCCGCCCACCAGTTGGGAAGTAGCCGACGGCGCCATTCATCTGAAAGGCTCCGGCACGGGTGAGGCACAGGCCGAAGGTGGCGGCGACCTCATCTTCGCTCACAAGTTCCAGAACTTCGAACTCCAACTGGAGTACAAGATCTCCGAAGGCGGCAACAGCGGTATTTTCTACCTCGCACAAGAGGTTAAGGACGCCGAAGGCAAAGAGTATCTGCCTATCTGGCAGTCCTGCTCTGAGTACCAAGTTCTTGACAACGCCAAGCACCCCGATGCTCAGCTCGGTATCGACGGCAACCGTCAGGCGGCTTCGCTCTACGACATGATTCCTGCCAAGCCCCAGAATGCCAAACCCGCAGGCGAATGGAATCAGGCCAAAATCATGGTCTACAAAGGAACGGTCGTACACGGTCAGAATGGCACCAACGTCCTCGAGTATCACCTCTGGACACCCAAATGGACGGAGATGCTGCAAGCCAGCAAGTTCGCCGAAGGTGGCGAATTCCCCTATGCATTCAACCTCCTCAATAACATCGGCGGTGAGAATCACGAGGGCTATATCGGCCTGCAAGACCACGGCGACGATGTCTGGTATCGTAACATCCGCATCAAATTGATGGAATAAGATGAAAAAAGCAATGATCATACTGGCAGCGCTTCTCCTGGTGCTGCCCGTTTCAGCCAAGCCGAAGAAGGAGATGGCACTTCAGCTCTATAGCATCCGTGAGGTCATAGGCTCTCCCGAGAATTATGCTAAGAACCATGTCGAGGTGTTCAAGAAGCTTCATGACTGGGGCTATACAGCCGTCGAAGCTGCCAGCTACGATCAAGGGCGCGGCACGTTTTACGGAGTCTCGCCCCAGCAGTTCCGGGCAGACTGCGAAGCAGCCGGTCTGGAGTGCTTGAGCAGTCACACCACTCGCGGACTCGACGAGAACGAACTGAAGAATCACGATTTCACCGAAGCTCTGAAGTGGTGGGACAAAGCAATTGCCGACCACAAGGCCGCAGGCATGAGCTATATCGTGACCCCCGGATGGGGCGTGCCTAAGACGCTCGTTGAAGCACAGACGATGTGCGACTACCAGAATGCGATCGGACGCAAGTGTGCCGCCGCTGGCCTCAAGTATGGCTACCACACGCACTCACATGAGTACCAGAAGGTTGAAGGCGTACGTTGGATTGACTTCATGATGGAACACACGGACGCCAATGTCTTCTTCTGGCAGATGGATACCTATTGGTGTGTAATGGGACAGCAATCGCCCGTGCAGTTCTTCAAGAAGTATCCTGGGCGCTTCCGTATGCTGCACATCAAGGACCTCTACGAACTGGGCGCAAGTGGTATGCTGGGCTTCGAGGCTATTTTCAATGCTGCCGACACGGCTGGACTTGAATATTACGTCGTAGAGATGGAAGGCACCGATGGTACAATCGACATCATGGAGGGTGTGCGCCGCTGTGCCGAGTACCTCAGCAAGTCGAAATTCGTACGCAAGAGCTATCGCAAGTAATCGGACATCCGCTAATAAACGAAGGGGCTACGCCAAGCAAATGGCATAGCCCCTTTTTTGATAAGATCCGAAGCTAAGTCATAAGAAATTCTAATGCATGCTTCCTACGTGAGAGCTACGGCAGTGAAAGGTCTGAGCTATAAGCTCGTTTTCAATAGCGTAGCAATAGAGCGTATCTCACCTTCGACAGCATCGGCAGTGGTGACAGAGACCTGACACGCGCCCTCAATAAAAGCTCCCGTAAGGGGGTTACGGATGTGACGACGCTCGGCAGTAGCATTGCCAGAAGTTGTAAGGACATAGCCCGATGGAATGTCTGAAGGATTGTTGCCAATAGACAGGATAGAACTGTTGCCGAGGTTGACGAGTGCATCACGAATCCCTAATGCTGACAGGAGGAGACGCACACGTTCAAGCGCATAGCCCTTGAGAACTCCTGAAAGATCAATGATAATACCTTCACGATGGAGGCACAGACTGCCACCAGCCGTTCCCCGCTCACCGCGCTCAGTGGTATTGTCGCGGGGGATCGCGTTCTTCAGTTCGACCGCATTGATGAGCCCCGGCTCAAAGCGAGGCGAATTGACCGTGATATCAAAGAGCCCATCTGTCTCAGAATTGGCAAGCAGGCATCTCTCCAACAAGCCAAAGAGCTCTGCACTTATCGGTATTGGTTGGCCTAATGCCTGAGAGGCAGAGCGTACGGCTTGAGAGAGTTCGCTCTGAGGGTCGAAACGATTGCCCATCGCGGCTACCTGATCCAGGCACACAAGCACCTCCTCCTCTACCCTCTCGAAGCCTGTTTCATCAAGATTCCCGAATAGCAATAAGTCTACTCGAGTATGCAAGGCTTCAAACCAGGCATAGTAGCGATGCTGTGGAGACGAAGGGTAAAAGAGGTGGGGCAAAGGAAGAACAATTTAGGTGAAAAGAGAGCTCACGGACGCTGACCACGTTGGCGATTGCCACGCTGACCATTACGACGGCCCTGGAAACG
This sequence comes from Bacteroidaceae bacterium, assembly GCA_017429525.1. Taxonomy (GTDB): domain Bacteria; phylum Bacteroidota; class Bacteroidia; order Bacteroidales; family Bacteroidaceae; genus Physcousia. Next base: position 44,267 of record JAFROT010000053.1, read on the forward strand.
CTGCATCTGCTCATCACTGATTTCACGAATCTTGATATTCTTGAACCAGACCTCATCGCCATGGTCTTGCAGTAGGATATGCCCTTCTGCGGCATTACCGAAATTGGGCCAATCGCGATACTTGCTGTAAGCCACGAGAGCATTCCATTCCTGATCATCACGATTGTATTCCAGCAACTTTTCCCCATTGAGCCAGTGTTCTACATGCCGACCACGAACGACGACCACAGCCGTATTAAACTCATTGATATTGAATGGCTTCTTCTCGGGCGCTGGGATGAGATCGTAGAGCGAGCCAAGCTTGCGATTGCCCTTAACGCCGAGTTTAGCATCGGGATGGCGTTCGTCATCAAGAATCTGGAATTCACAGCCGATAGCTGAGCCCGCGCCTTTATTCAAAGTAGGATCAACGAAATATTTGATACCGCTATTGGCGCCTTTAGTGATCTTGAAATCAACCGAGAGGACAAAGTTCTTATATGTGCGTGTCGTGACGATATCACCGCCATTCGTGCTCTCGCCGCCATTGCCTTTCAGCACTTTTAGAATACCATTCTCTACGATCCAACCTTTTTCGGGGAAGGCATCGAGCTTGGCTCCACGCCAGCCCTCAGTGGTCTTGCCGTCCCACAAGAGTTTCCAACCTTCAGCCTGTTCGCGTGCAGAGAGGGTGTTGTCGATGGCATTCACCTGTGGCGTGCGACGGTCTTCGGGCGAAGCATAGCGCGCGACATCTTTTGTGCAGATGCGGATATTGCGCCAAGCTACGGTCTTCCCCTCTTTCGAAGCGTCACTACCAATACTGTGTACCTGCAAGGCAATGAAACCTTTGAGGTCGACATCGTCGATGAGGTCTGCACAAGCTACGCCATTGACCCACGTACGGATGTTGTTACCAATGGCCTCGATGCGCGCACGATTCCATTCATTATTCTTGAATGCCGTCTGTGCAGCAGGATTCTTGGTCATCGGGTAGAGCCAACCACGCCGCGCCTCGTCATAGATACCACCTGACCAGGCACGCTTACTGGGATCTATCTCAAACTGATAGCCGTGAACGCGGCCGTTCTGATAGCTCTTCATACTGGTGCTACGCAACTGAACACCTGAATTAAGGCTATCATCAACACGGAATTCAAACTCGAGAATGAAATCGCCGTAGTCCTTCTTCGTGCAGAGGAAACTGTTTTCGGTGTTCAACTTCGTATAGCCCACAATGGTTCCATTCTCGACCTTATATTCGGCCTTCCCACCACGCTGCGTCCAACCACTTAGGCTCTTGCCATTGAAGAGTGAAGTCCATTCCTGAGCGGAGACTGACAAAGAGGTAAGAAAGAAAAGAGTAGAAAAAAGGAATAAATGATTGCGTTTCATAATGCTGGAGATGTTATTAATCTGACTAATAGCTTAATGGTATGAAAACCAACAGAAGCCAATTTTACATGTTTCATTTCAACGAATAAAACTCTTCCCATCCCTTACGCGGCGGCAGGCCACCTGCGAGGAGGGCATTGGCAAAGGCATTGTTGGTGAACTGTTTCGTACGGGGATCGAAGAAGAGCTGCGTGTTCAGACGCTGCGCGATGACACCCAAGCAGAAGACCTGCGAGAGCACGCCATTGATTTCGAATGGCGAACGCGTTTTCTCACGGCCCATGCAAGCCAGTAGGAAGTTCTCGGCATGATTGCTTGGGCTCTTCGGGACCTCGGGCAGACGGCTCTGCATCTCACGTGCTTTCTCTTCGGGGATAATCGAGAGCGTGCTGCCATGACTACCGCCCTTGAAGATGAGGTCACGCGAATAAATAATCTTGCCAGGATTAAGCTGAGCTCGAGGAGTTTCTCCTTGATTCGTAGATGGAATGTTGGCATTGTATTCCGAACCGCCATAGCCCGCCGGCAATGGCGGCAGGTTGTCGAGACCGTCATACCACGTGATGTCCACAGGAGGCATATTGCCACGAGCGCCAAAGCGGAAAAGAATGGTGCTGGAGTAAGGGAAGAAGAAGTCATTGTGCGCCTTCTGGTTCAGAAGAGTGACTTCATAGGGCAGACCGAGGTCAAGGAACTCATGTACAGTGTCAAGGATGTGAGCACCCCAGTCGCCTAAGGCACCCATCCCAAAGTCATACCATGAGCGCCATTCACCCTGGTGATATTTCTCAGAGTAGTCGTGCCACTGCGCAGCTCCCAGCCACGTATCCCAGTCCATGCCTTGAGGAAGCGGCTGAGCATCAGGCAGATGCTTCATATTCGGGTCGAACTTATGCCAACGACGACTATTGTTCATGTGCGCAGTCACGGCTGTGACATCCTTGATAATGCCGGCTTCCTGCCATGCCTTGAACTGGAAATAGTTGGCTTCAGAATGTCCTTGGTTACCCACTTGAGTGGCTAACTCTGGATGACGACGAGCCATCTGCATTAGCAGTTCAGCCTCGTAGAACGTACGCACCATCGGCTTCTCCAGATAGATATGCTTACCATGGGCGAGGGACATCATGGCAATGGGGAAATGGATGTGATCGGGAACAGCAACCACGACGGCCTCGAAATCCCCTGATCCCTTCTCGAAGAGTTCGCGGAAGTCGCGATAGCGCTTTACTTTGGGGAATTTGTTGAGCACCTTCTGACATTGTTTGCCATCAAGGTCTACATCACAGAGAGCTGCGACTTCTACCATATTGGTTCGAAGGAAGTCATCGAAATCCTGTTCTCCACGATTACCGATGCCGATAAAGGCCACTTTCACCTTGTCCTTCTTCGCATCAGCGGTCTCGCGAGAGGTCATCAAATGAGGTGTAGCAGCACCTAAGTTTTGTACACCGCCGAGAGCCAGGCCTGCAACGCCTGCGCCCATCGTCTTGAGGAAATTTCTACGGGTTGTCATGTCTTATAAGGGATTGTTAATAAGAACGATAAAGATGGTGAATGCGTTGGCGGTTGCTGTGCCGGGGACGACGCCCAATGAGACGCAAGAACCCATAGACGAGCAACCGAATGATTACCCAAACAACATAAAGCACACCTGTTGCCATCAGCACATAGAGGATGGACGAGAGCAGTTCGATTGCAGGCGCCTCATAATGAATGATTGCATAAACGTTTAATGCATTGGCTATCAAGAAACAGACAAACAATGCAAGGAGCTCGGTACGAAGTCTCTGCTCGGGAATATGAATAGTTGGCATCCAGGTAAATGATTAATAAACGTATAGAAATGAGTTAATATAGGATTGAAAGTTGTTCAGCACGAGCTCTCATTGAGCGCTCTTGGTGCCATATGGTTCATAGTCAATCTTCATCGAATCGGGGAATGGAAGTGCCGTGCCCTGGACGATGGCTTCATGACCAATCAGACAAAGTTGCGTAGCATAATAGCCCTCCTCTGCAATACGAGGTGGTTGCTTCTGCGTACAGACGGCTTCCACGAACGCCTCCGTGAGCAGCGAAGTACCATCTGCGTCGGGAGCCTTGCCCAAGATGAACTCACCTGGATTGATGCGTGCCACCTCGGGATCCCAGCTACTGCCAGCAAAGGTATTGACACCCCAAATCTTATCCTCCCACTCCATGAGCATCTGGACGAAAGCCGGTGCTGGAGCAGGACCATAGTCCTCGAAATAGAACTTCCCGCGCTCTGGTTCAACAGTGCCTTTATTACCGAGAATCTGCTCTTCCAAACCATAGAATTTATTACTGATGACAGAAGCATAGGTCATCTGCTTTCCATTCTCGAATTCGTAGATACAATGGACATTGTCGTACACCTCACGTCCATCCTTCCAGAAGGTAATTGCACCAGAGCCCATCACGCGGCTGGGCAACATGCCGAGCGCCCAAGTGCCGACCTGCAACTGATGGCAAGCCAGCTCCGTCATCAAACCTTTCGATGACTCACTGTAAAGGCGCCAGTTGATCAGACGTTCCAAGTCGGGTGACGGTACCTCACGACGCCAGTCACCATTACGGTTCCAGAAAGCATGAACTGCTGCGACTTCACCGAAGAGACCTTGGTGCACCAACTCCATTACCTTGATGTAACGAGGATCAAAAAGACGTTGCTGACCCGTGAAGAAAACCTTTCCCGTCTCTTGATGACGTCGGTAGAGCGCCAACGTCTGCTCCATCGTATAAGCGATAGCTTTCTCGCAATAGACATGCTTACCCGCATCAAAAGCATCCATCGCAATTTGGAAATGGGTATTTAAGGGCGTAGCGATTACAACGCCATCAATGCTCTTGTCTTCCAACAGTTTGCGATAGTCCTTATACGCTTTAGCCGTTGGTACCATTTTCAACGCTTCATCCAACGAAGGCTGATAAATATCAGCAAACGCTACAATCTCACATTTAGGATTCTGCGAAAGGAAACTGAGCAGGAAGCGTCCACGCGAACCAGGGCCAATCATACCCAGTCGACAGCGTTCATGCGCACTATCATCAACAGAAGCGAACGTCGAAAGCCACGGACTTGTGGCCGCCAGAACGCCCGTACCCATCAGTCCGAGACGCTTAAGGAAATGTCTTCTATCCATCTATGAAACGTAAAAAAACGACGTAAGTTAACGCCTTAAATAAAGATTTTCACGGCAAAGATAGCTATTTCTGCGCATTAAACGCATGAAATACGTATCAATTTTGAACAAATATAAGTCAAAAACAAAAGATGGAGGAATTATTTCACTCATCAGCCCGTAATAAAGTAGTAATAACCTCTCGAGAAATCGAAATATCGGAATAACGACATTCCGAAATCCCGGAACGGCTCACCCTCACCTCAATCCTTTCCTCTCCCCTCACTCCGGCACACAGGCACGGAGACGAAAACGATAACGATAACGAAAACGATAACGAAAACGGAGACGAAGGCGGAGACAGACACGGATAGGAAGAAGCCCCGACATCCTTTCAGACGTCGGGGCTCTCTCAGAAAAAGTGGCGGCTACCTACTCTCCCACGGGTGTGCAGTACCATCGGCGCAAGCGGGCTTAACTTCTCTGTTCGGGATGGGAAGAGGTGGGACCCCGCCGCTATAACCGCCTTGAATAAGAC
>JAFROT010000054.1 GCA_017429525.1 Bacteroidaceae bacterium
CTCCACTATGCTTCAGACTGCGGGGCAAAGATACTTAATCCTGAAGATGTGGACAAATAAAAGCAGCATTTTCTTATCCTGCAATTTGACCCATTGAAACAAAGTACTACAAAACTATCCTGCAAAATGACCTATACGCCTCAAAAAACGATTCCGTTCACGCCTTGAAATTGACTTGGGCAGCTATATAGTTTTAGGCCTGAGATTTTAAGGGTGTGAGGTTGTGAGGGTTAGCAGCTATATACTTTGGCAATGATATAGCAGTTGGCACAAAGCCCCAGGGGGGCGACGGATTTCAGGCAGGGGCTGAACGGAATCAGAAGAGGCCTTTCAACAAAAAGAAGAGCACGGGCACGAGCAGCGCAGGCAGCAGGTTGAGCGACCGGCAGTCCTTGATGTTGAGCAGCGAGAGCCCCGACGCGACGATGAGCGTGCCGCCGACGGTGATGATTTCGTTGACCAAGGCATCGGGGATGACGGGTCCGAAGAATTTGGCTATCATGTAGAAAGAGCCTTGCCAACAGAAGAGCACTGGAGCAGCCCAGGCCATGCCGATGCCGTAGGTCGCCGCAAGAACGGCAGAAGTGATTAGGTCGAGCGTAGCATTGGTAAAAAGAAACGTGTTGTCGCCCTCGAGCGCGCTGAGCATCGGCCCTACGATGCTGAATGTTCCGATGCAATACAACAAAATCCCCGTCGTGAGTCCTTTGGCTAAGGAGGACGAGGAGGCATCGGCTCCAGCGTTGTCAGCTTTTTCCAAGCGAGCGACTAATCGCTTGAAGCGCCCGTCGACGTCCAAAACCGTGCCGAAGAGAGCACCGACGGCAAGGCTCACGACGAAGAGCACGGGATAGTCGCTCTTGGGCATCGTTCGCGCTACTGCATTAAAGCCTAAGGCCAACGAGGCCAGCCCCATGGCTGTGAAGAGTGCGCCTTGATACTGAGGTTTGATGCCGCGCTTCAGGACGGCTCCCACGACGGAGCCTACAAGGATCGTGATGGTGTTGGTGATGGTGCCGAGCATAGCGATGAAGAAAGGGAGGGTAAGGGGTGTTTGTGTTCAGAAAAGCAAAGGAAGTGCGAGATAGAGCGACAGTTCGCAGAGCAGGAAGAGTGCGCCACAGCAATCGCCTGTATAGCCTCCGAGACGGCGACGCATCCACATCTGCAACAGCAACTCGACCACAAAGGGAACGGGCAGCAAGGCGACTACCTGAGGATAGCCGCTCAGGCAGCACAGGGCAAGCGGCAAGGCGAGGGCGACGACGCAACGCAGTCCGTGCATGAGCCACCCCCGCAGCGACCGACCGACGTAAACGACTTGATTTTTAGATCCCTCGGCGGTACGGGCATAGGGCAACTGCCCCGTGATGAGCGATGCTGCGCACTTAGCCGCGACATCAAACAGAAGGATGATCACGGCCCAGCCCCAACCTCGGCTCAGCCAGCCGGGGAGTTCGGCGGCCATAAGCGGGAATGAACGGCCGTCCGTGGCACACGGCAAGGGAAGCTCCTGGCTCAGGCTCGACCAGAGAAGGGCGAAATAAATCACGAGGCCGAGCACGCCGTAGGTGCCGATGTGCGAGTCCTTCATGATGGCCAATGTCCGCTCACGCGTACCACCCCCTCCGAAGCCGTCACAGAAGTCGGCAAGCCCATCTTCATGGAGCGCGCCCGTCAGCAACAGGCGAGCAGCAATTGCCAGCAAGGCAGCTACCATAGGAGCAAAGCCGAGGGCAGTGGCGCACACATAGACGAGGGCCATAGTCCCGCCAGTGAGCCAACCGATAAAAGGCCAATAATCGACCACGTGCTCGAAGGCCTCCTTCGGGACGGCATGCAGACGCCACCACGGCAGGCGGGTGAAGAAGATGAGAGAAGCAAGAAGACGCATGGCGAATGATGAATTGTGAATTATCAATTATGAATTGTGAATTATCAATTGTGAATTGTGAATTATGATTTGTGAATTATTCAAAGTACTTGGTTATCTTGTTGTCCTCAAAATTGCCCATCTCATTCAGCATCCTTACGGCGCTGTCGATGATGGGGAACGCACAGAGCGCGCCCGTGCCTTCGCCGAGGCGCAGGCCGAGGCTGAGCAGCGGCTTGGCGCCCATGCGTTCGAGCATGAGACGGTGCCCGCTCTCGTCGCCACAATGGCAGAAGATGGCAAAATCCATGAACGAGGGGTCCAGACGGCTGGCAATCAAGGCACAGGCCGTCATGATGAAGCCGTCAACAAGGACAACCATGCGTTTGACCGCAGCCTCCAGCATAGCGCCCACGGCAGCCACCATCTCGAAGCCGCCAAAGTAGCGAAGCAGATAGCTCGGCGTTGCCGTTTGTCCGTGGGCATCTAACTCCGATTGCATGTGCTCGATGCTACGACGCAGCACGTCCAGCTTGTGACGGACGCCCTCGCTGTTGAGTCCGGCACCAGCGCCAACGCATTGTTCTAATGGTAAATCAAGGATGAGGCTCATCCAGATACTGGAGGGCGAAGTGTTGGCGATGCCCATCTCACCGATGGAAATGATATTACAACCTCTGTCGAAGGCCGCATCTACTTGTTCGCGCCCCACGTCAAGGGCCTGCTCACACTGCTCTTCGGTCATCGCAGGGCCGTAGAGGAAGTTGGCCGTGCCGTGCGGCGTCACTTTGCGATTCAGAATCTGCGGATAAGCACTGAGATCATGGTCCACACCGACGTCCACAAGATGCAGCTCGAAGCCATGCTGACGGCAGAACATGTTCACGCCTCCACCGCCGCGGGTGAAGTTCTGCATCTGCTGCCAAGTGATGCAGCGTGGCGACACGCTGACCTGCTCGTGCTCGATTCCATGATCCGCACCGAAGAGCAGATGAACGGGATGGCGCAACGAAGGCGAGAGTGTCTGCTGGATAAGACCTATCTGCAGCGCCAGCTCTTCCAGTCGCCCCAGCGACCCTTTGGGCTTGTTGAGGTTGTCAATCTTTGCACGTAAAGACCCACCCCCGACCCCTCCCGTGAGGGAGGGGAGAGTGGAATGTATTTGACCGCTTGTACTTATTTCTTTCTCCATCTTTTATTGGTTTTCATTCGCAACCATTCTTGGAAGGTAACTTACCTCCCCTCCCTCACGGGAGGGGTTGGGGGGTGGGTCTTTACCTTCACCGCTATCCCGCTCACCATCAGCACGACCTCGTCGGCCTTCTGTGCCACGTATTGATTCAGCCAGCCCAGCAGGTCGGTGAAGCGACGCTGGACGTCGTTGACGGGTGTGCCGCCGGAACCGATCTCGTTGGTCACGACGATGAAGGTAGCGTCCTGCGCGGTGAAACGGTCGAACTCAGTCTTCAGCTCATCCAAAGCGCTGTCGACGTCTGCCTCTGCCCCGTCGGCGAAAAAGAAATTGGTGGCCCAGAGCGTCAGGCAGTCCACCAGCACCACCCTACCCCGCACGTCATGGCGGCTGAGCCAGCGCTCCTCCTCGATGTTTGTCCATTCGGGGCCGCGCCGTTGTTGGTGGCGCAGCACGCGCTCATGGAACTCCTCGTCCCAGACGTGAGCCGTGGCCATATAAACGGGATTCGGCGAAAGCGAGAGAGCCAGCTTTTCCGCATACTGACTCTTGCCCGAGCGCTGTCCGCCTGTGATGAGACAAATTGACAACTTATTTACGATTTAAAGATTTACGATTTAGAGATTATCGATTTGCGATTCCTGCCGATTGAGCAGACTCACTATTTCAGCAGGCCGCTCCACCATGCAGGTTGCGCCGTGCTCCACGAGGAAGTCGCGGTCGCGGAAGCCCCAAAGGACGCTGATGCACGCGAGGCCGCTGTTGCGGGCCGTCTGGAGGTCGACATCCGAATCGCCTACATAGACGGCCTCGTCGGCCGAAATGCCAAGTTCCTTCAGCGCCGTCTCAACCATGTCAGGAGCAGGTTTGCGGCGAATGCCCTCGCGCTCGCCGACGGCCACTTCTATGGTCTCGCGGAAGTAGAACTCATAGAGCTCATCGACACCGGCTTGCAACTTGTTGCTCACGATGGCCATCTTATAGCCACCTGCTTTCAGCTGTTCGAGCATCTCCGGGATGCCGTCGTAGAGGCAAGTGCAGTCCTGACAGTGGCTCACATAGTAGATCTTGAAGTCCGCAAAGACCTGTTCCAACAGTGCCGCTTCGGTGTCAGCAGGCACTGCACGCTCGATGAGGCGCCGCACTCCGTTGCCCACGAAACGCCGCACCTCATCTATCGTCCGCTCGGGAAGCCCGTTGTGCCGCAAAGCCCAGTTCGTAGCGTTGGCCAGATCCTCAAGCGTGTTCAGAAGAGTGCCATCGAGATCAAAGACGACGGCCCTTATATTTTCGAATTTCAACTTTTCAACTCGTTAGGTCAACCTGTTAATCTGTCAATCAGATAATCAGTCAACCCGTTAATCAGTTAATTTGTTAATCTGTTAATCAGTTAATCAGACGATCTGCCATCGCGTCCTATCCGATCTTGAAGCCCGTGCCCTTCTTCGTGCTGGTGGACGACTTGGTCGTTGTGGCTTTCTTGGTCGTGCTCGTTTTGGCGGCAGGTTGCGAGGCGGCGCCGTATTCAGCTTTCACCTTCGGGATGTTCTTCTGCAACTCGCTGATGCGCTTGGTGCTGCTGGGGTGCGTGCTCATGAACGGAGCGGGAGCGCTACCTCCGCTGGCGGCTTCCATCTTCTGCCAAAGCGTAATCGCGGCGTTGGCATCGTAACCAGCGATGGTGGCGAGGACGATACCGATGTAGTCGGCCTCCAACTCATGCTTACGCGAGAAGGGGAGCAGAGCGCCATATTGCGTGCCCATTCCGTAGGCCGTGGCGACGATCTGCTGAGTCTCAGCACTGGCACCACCCACGACGGCGCCTAAGACAGAACTACCCATGCTGGCCAGCATCTGCTGGCTGGCACGCTCCTGACCGTGCTTGGCGATGGCGTGACCTACTTCGTGACCGATCACGGCTGCCAACTCGTCATCGCGGTCGGCACCATTACCGATGAGTTTCAGCATACCCGAGTAGACGACAATCTTGCCACCAGGCATGCAGAAGGCGTTCAGGTTCGGATCCTCCGTCAGATTGAATTCCCAAGCGTAGTTCTGCAGGTCGGCCGTCTGCCCCGTGACCGTCAGATAGGCTTCGGCAGCTGCTGCGATGCGCTCAGCCACGTTCTTCACTACGGCCGTGGCGGCAGCGTCGGTCGACACCTTGGCCGTCTTCATATAACTCTGGTATTCCGTGAGGCTGGCCGAAAGGATTTCCGACTCCGACACCAGATTCAGTTGCTTGCGGCCCGTCATGCTGACCGTGCTGCAAGCTGCGAATACGATACCTGCAAGGGGCAGGATCCATAATAGCTTCTTCATGTCTTTTCTTTTTTATGTTTATGAGGTTTTGCGCAGCAAAATTAATGTAACTTCTTCATAACTCCAAGAAAAGCGACGGAAATATGCTTTTTTTGCCATTTTTTCTTCCCGAGAGCCCAAGCGGTTGACCCTTTGGAGGTTCCGTCTTCACGAGGGGGATGCCTTGCACGAATCGCGAGGCCGCAAGCATACGACAATTTTCATTTTGGAAAACTTTTCCAGCATCACATTTCTTTAATCCATTCATTATCAATAGTAAATTTGATTATTTTGGAAAACTTTGAAAAAAATATCCGCAAATTCTTGCACATATCAGGCAAACTACATACCTTTGCACCGTCCTTCGGATTTGTAGATTCAAGTCCGTTTTGGCAATTCCATTCGACCGAAACTTTAACCTTTTCACCCAAAACGTTAAACGCTAAACGTTAAACGACACACGAACTATGATTCAGACTGTAGTCAAGCGCGACGGACGCATCGTCGGCTTCAATGAAGAGAAAATTGTGGCCGCTATTCGTAAGGCCATGCTCCGCACCGACGAGGGCGAAGACGAGCACCTCGTCCACCAGATAGCCGACCGCATCAGCATGCGCGGCAAGGCACAGATGACCGTCGAGGAGATTCAGGACCTCGTGGAGCTCGAGCTCATGAAGAGCGCTCGCAAGGACGTAGCCAAGATCTACATCCAGTACCGCAACCAGCGCTCCATCGCCCGTAAGGCCAAGACGCGCGAGATGTTCCTCGAGATCATCAACATCAAGAGCAACGATGTCACACGCGAGAACGCCAACATGAATGCCGACACGCCCGCCGGCATGATGATGAAGTTCGCCAGCGAGACGACCAAGCCCTTCGTCGACGACTACCTCCTGAGCGACGACATCCGCGAAGCCGTGCAGAAAAACTACCTCCACATCCACGACAAGGACTACTACCCCACCAAGTCGCTGACGTGCGTGCAGCATCCGCTCGACCACGTCCTCGAGGGCGGATATATGGCAGGCCACGGCGAGAGTCGCCCTGCCAAGCGCATCGAGACGGCCAGCGTGCTCGCCTGCATCAGCATGGAGACGGCGCAGAACGAGATGCACGGCGGGCAGGCCATCCCTGCCTTCGACTTCTATCTCGCGCCCTACGTGCGCATGACTTTCGTAGAGGAGGTAAAGAAGCTCGAGGAACTCTTCGCAGCCGACTACAGCCACCTCTACGAGGTCGCCCTCGACGACTACCTCACCAAGCCCCTCGAAGGCCTCGAGGGCGAAGCACGCGTCATCCAGCATGCCGTCAACAAGACCGTCGGACGCGTGCACCAGGCCATGGAGGCGTTCATCCACAACATGAATACCATCCACAGCCGCGGCGGCAACCAGGTGGTCTTCTCCTCTATTAACTATGGCACGGACACGAGCGCCGAAGGACGCTGCATCATTCGCGAGATCCTCAACTCCACCTACGAGGGCGTAGGCTCCGGCGTCACCGCCATCTTCCCCATTCAGATCTGGAAGAAGAAGCGCGGCGTCTCATACCTCCCCACCGACCCCAACTACGACCTCTACTGCCTCGCCTGCAAGGTCACGGCACGCCGCTTCTTCCCCAACTTCCTCAACCTCGACGCCTCCTACAACCAAGACCCCGACTGGCGCGCCGACGACCCCAAGCGCTACCTCCACGAGGTGGCCACGATGGGCTGCCGCACCCGCGTCTTCGAGAACCGCTTCGGACCGCGCACCAGCATAGGCCGCGGCAACCTCTCGTTCTCCACCATCAACATCGTCAAGCTGGCCATCGAGTGTATGGACATCAAGGACGAGGAGCAGCGCATAGCAGCCTTCTTCGCCAAGCTCGACAACCTGCTCGAGCTGACGGCGCGCCAGCTCCACGAACGCTTTGAGTTCCAGAAGACGGCTTTTGCCAAGCAGTTCCCCCTGCTCATGCACAGCCTTTGGGTGGGTTGCGAAAAACTCGGGCCCAACGACACCATCGAGAGCGTCATCAATCAGGGCACACTCGGCATCGGCTTCATTGGTCTGGCCGAATGTCTGGTGGCCCTCACCGGCAAACACCATGGCGAGAGCGCCAAGTCGCAGGAGCTCGGACTGAAAATCGTCACCTATATGCGCGACCGTGTCAATGACTTCAGCGAGCGCTATCAGCATAATTACTCCGTCCTCGCCACGCCGGCCGAAGGCCTCAGCGGACGCTTCACGCGCGGCGACCAGAAGGAGTTCGGCCGCATCCCCGGCATTACCGACCGCGAATACTACACCAACTCCAACCACGTGCCCGTCTACTATAAATGTTCGGCACGCCACAAGGCAGAGGTCGAGGCACCCTACCACAACCTCACCCGAGGCGGACATATCTTCTACGTCGAGATCGACGGCGATGCCACCCACAACCCCGAGGCCATCATGAACATCGTAGATATGATGGACGCCATGGACATGGGCTACGGCAGCGTCAACCACACCCGCGTACGCTGCATGGACTGCGGCTACGAGACGGCCGACCACATCGAGGAGTGCCCCCACTGCCATAGCACCAACCTCGACCGCCTGCAGCGCATCACCGGCTACCTCGTAGGCACCACCGAGCGCTGGAACCGCGCCAAACTCGCCGAACTCAACGACCGTGTCATCCATAATACGGAGTATTTGGAGTTTAGGGAATAGCCCCCCTCCCGTCCCCCCTCAAGGGGGGAGGTGGTCACATTTCAAGAAGGGTATTCTAGCTTAAAGCAATTCTTCAAAGATTAAAGAAGATGGACTATCGTACTGCTTCGCCTGACAGGTATGAAATTCTAAAGGCTTTTGCACAAGAGAATAGGAAGAATCCTACGCTTGCGGAGCAAGAGCTTTGGAAATGCCTCGACAGGAAGCAGCTGGGCGTAAGGTTCCTACGCCAACACATCATCGGAGATTATATTGTCGACTTCGTGTCCAGAGAGCAAGGCTTAATCATTGAGGTTGATGGTGCTTACCACGCTGAGCTTGAACAGCACGAACGCGATGAGCTTAGAGCTCAAGAGCTTGAACGCATGGGCTTCCACATCCTCCGTTTCACCAACGAAGAAGTCCTCTTCGACATCGATAACGTCCTCCAACAAATAGAAGACTATTTCAAATAATTCTCCCACACTCCCCTCCACACAATCCCACCTACCCCTCCTCCCTACAATCCCCTCACCCCCCACTCCACACAATTCCACCTACTATCCTCCCTACATTCCCCTCACCCCCCGACATCCTACGATCCCTCACCCCCCCACATCCTACAATCCCCAATGCCTCATAATTCCCCCCATCAGCGAAACATTCCACTCCCCCCCTCTGAGGGGGGGCGGGGAGGGGGTCTTGGGCTAGGCTCGTCTCTTTTAGTTTTAAGTGTAGTGGATGACACCACCGTTGACGGTCCCGGCTTCCGCACCAGCATCTATTGTGCCGGTTGCACCCACCACTGCCCCGGTTGCCACAACCCGCAGTCGTGGGCTCCGGATGGCGGCCATGAGATGAGCGTCGAGGAGCTGATGGAGATTATCGAGGCCGACCCCTTCGCGCCCGGCGTCACCTTCACCGGCGGCGACCCGATGCAGCAGGCTGAAGGCTTTACGGCGCTGGCACAAGCCATACGCGCGCGAACAAATAAGAATATCTGGTGCTACACGGGCTACACCTTCGAGGCACTTCTCCACATGCCCGCCCAGCGCCAGCTGCTGGAACTCGTCGACGTCCTCGTGGACGGGCCCTATATCGAGGCCCAACGCTCTACCGACCTCCTCTTCCGCGGCTCCGCCAACCAACGCCTCATTAACGTGCCCCGCTCCCTGGCCGAAGGCCGCGTAGTGCTGTGGCAGCGATGAAGAAACGTATGATTGACGTGAGTTCGGTATAATTAAAAGCTCATAACCTTAAAATCTTATAACCTCATAACCTCACAACCTCACGACAATAAAGAGGGGGCGTCCACCCTACTGAGTGAACGCCCCCTGTGTGTTGGACCAAGGTCCTTTAGGACGTGGCTCCAGAAGCCTGTTCTTACATCATGCCGCCCATGCCTGGGGCACCGCCCATGGGCATCTCGGGCTTGTCCTCCTTAGCGTCGCAGATGACGCACTCGGTGGTGAGGAACATGCCAGCGATGCTGGCAGCGTTCTCAAGGGCTACGCGTGCCACTTTGGCAGGATCAATGATGCCCGCCTTGCGGAGGTCCTCGTAGCGGTCGGCACGTGCGTTGTAGCCATAGTCGCCCTCGGCGTTCTTGACGTTGTTGACGACGACACTGCCTTCGAGACCGGCGTTCTCGACAATCTGGCGCAGAGGCTCCTCGATGGCACGCTCTACGATGCGGATGCCAGTGGTCTCGTCAGCGTTCTCGCCCTCAAGACCTTCCAGCGACTTGATGGAGCGGATGTAGGCCACGCCACCACCGGCGACGATGCCTTCCTCAATGGCTGCGCGGGTAGCGCAGAGGGCGTCGTCCACGCGATCCTTCTTTTCCTTCATCTCTGTCTCGGAGGGAGCACCGACGTAGAGCACGGCAACACCGCCTGAGAGTTTGGCCAGACGCTCCTGCAGCTTCTCCTTGTCGTAGGTGCTGGTGGTGTTCTGGATCTCGTTCTTGATCTGGTTGATACGGTCGCGGATGAGCTGGCTCTGACCGTGGCCGCTGACGATGGTCGTGTTGTCCTTGCTGATGGTCACCTTGTCGGCCGAGCCGAGCATCTCGATGGTGGCCTGTTCGAGTTTCAGACCCTTCTCCTCGCTGATGACGACGCCGCCAGTCAGTACGGCGATGTCCTCGAGCATAGCCTTGCGGCGGTCGCCGAAGCCAGGAGCCTTGACGGCACAGATCTTCAGCTGGCCACGCAGGCGGTTGACGACGAGGGTGGTGAGGGCCTCGCTGTCGACGTCCTCAGCGATGACGAGCAACGGACGGCCAGTCTGCACGGCGGGTTCGAGGATGGGCAGGAAGTCCTTCAGGTTGGAGATCTTCTTGTCGTAGATGAGGATGTAAGGGTTCTCCATCTCGCACTCCATCTTCTCGGTGTTGGTGACGAAGTAGGCGCTGAGGTAGCCGCGGTCGAACTGCATACCCTCGACGACGCCGATGGTGGTGTCGCGGCCCTTAGCCTCCTCGATGGTGATGACGCCGTCCTTGGAGACCTTCTTCATGGCCTCGGCCAGCAGCTTACCGATCTCAGGGTCGTTGTTGGCGCTGACGGTAGCCACCTGCTCAATCTTGCTGTAGTCGTCGCCTACCTGCTCGCTCTGCGATGCGATGTGCTCGACGACCTTGGCTACGGCCTTGTCGATACCGCGCTTGAGGTCCATGGGGTTGGCTCCGGCGGTGACGTTCTTCAGACCTTCGCGCACGATGGCTTGTGCGAGGACGGTAGCAGTGGTGGTGCCGTCGCCAGCATCATCGCCCGTCTTGGAGGCTACGCTCTTGACGAGCTGTGCGCCTGCGTTCTGGAAAGCATCGGCCAGCTCAATCTCCTTGGCTACGGTGACGCCGTCCTTGGTGATCTGAGGAGCACCGAACTTCTTCTCGATGATTACGTTACGACCTTTCGGACCGAGGGTTACCTTGACGGCATTGGCCAGCTGGTCCACGCCCTGCTTCATCTGCTCGCGGGCTTCGATATTGAATTTAATGTCTTTTGCCATTTTAAGTTTAAAGTTTAAGGTTTAAAGTTTAATGAGGGTTGGGTAGAGTTTAAAGTTCAAGGTTTAAAGTTTAATGAGGGTTGCTTTGCGGCGGTTGCTGTTTAAAGTCGACTATTCAAGGCATCTTCATTCAACCTTAAACTTTATTAAACTCAGCGCGCGCCTATCGCGCGCTTATGCCAGGACGGCTACGACGTCGCTCTGACGCATGATGAGGTACTTGGTGCCTTCGAACTCCAGTTCCGTGCCAGCGTACTTGCCATAGAGGACGGTGTCGCCAGCCTTCAGGATCATCTCTTCGTCCTTGGTGCCGCGGCCTACGGCAACAACGGTGCCTTGCAGGGGTTTCTCTTTCGCAGTATCGGGGATGATGATACCACCGATGGTTTTCTCTTCAGCAGGAGCGGGCTCGATGAGCACGCGGTCTGCAAGCGGTTGAATCTTCATAGTTGTTTTGAGTTTATGAGTTATTGTTTATGAGTTTATGTGAACTTAGGTTTCCGGACTTTGCGTGTCCACTTCTCGACTGAGCGAAAGGCGTGCCAAAGCGTGATTCACTGACAAGATGTCAGTCGTCAGCACCATTTCTTGGTCATCAGACGAATAATTTTCAGGTTTTCGTGCGTAGGTTTTCAGCTTTTTCCTATCTTTGCGCCATCAAATGACAAACTTATGCTTACGAACGAACAACGAAACACATATCTGGCACTGCTGCATCGCGAGGTAGTGCCTGCCATCGGTTGTACGGAGCCGATGGCTGTAGCCCTCTGCGTGGCGCGTGCCACGGAAAAGCTCGGCACGAGGCCCATGCGCATCGACCTGCGCCTGAGCGCCAATATCCTCAAAAATGCCATGGGCGTCGGCATCCCCGGCACGGGCGGTATGATTGGCCTGCCCATCGCGGTGGCCATGGGGGCCATCGGCGGCAAGTCGTGCCTCGGACTGGAAGTGCTGCGCGACTGCACCGACGACGACCTCGCAGCAGCTAAGCGGTACATCGCCGAGGACCACATACACATCAGCCTCGAAGAGCACGACCCCGACAAACTGTTCATCCACGTCAGCGTCTCGGCGGGCGACCGCCACGAGGAGGCCTGCATCAAAGGCGGGCATACGAAGTTCGTGGAGAACTACGAAAAGCCCCTCCCCCAGCCCACCAACGAGAAGGAACCCAAGGGCAGGGCTGCAGGATGCGCCGAGCCTTCCCTGACCCTTCATGCCGTCTACGAATTCGTCACCACTTCGCCCCTTGACGACCTGCGTTTCATTCTCGAGGCCAAGCACTTGAATGAGGCGGCCGCACAGGAGGGTCTGCGCGAGAACTACGGCCATCAACTGGGCAAGACGATGTGCTCGCCGCTCGGACGCGGCATCATGGGCGACAGCATCTTCGCCAAGGTGCTGTCCGAAACCAGCTGCGCCTGCGATGCACGTATGGCGGGCGCCAAGATTCCCGTCATGAGCAATTCGGGCAGCGGCAACCAGGGCATCTGTGCGACGATGCCCGTCGTCGTCTTCGCACGCGAGAACCATAATACAGAGGAGGAGCTCATCCGGGCGCTGACCCTCTCCCACCTCACCGCCATCTATATCAAGCAGTCGCTCGGCTGCCTCTCGGCGCTCTGCGGCTGCGTCGTCGCCTCGACGGGCAGCAGCTGCGGCATTACTTATCTGATGGGCGGCACCTACGAACAGATAGCGTACTCGGTCAAGAATATGGTCGCTAACCTAACGGGCATGATCTGCGACGGAGCCAAGCCTTCGTGTGCCCTCAAGCTGACTACGGGCGTCGGCACGGCCGTCATGAGCGCCATGCTGGCCATCCAGCATAAATATGTCACTTCAGCCGAAGGTATTATCGACGACGACGTCGACCGTAGCATCCACAACCTGACCAGCATCGGCAGCCGAGGTATGGACGAGACAGACCGCTTCGTGCTCGACATCATGACGCACAAATAAGCGCAGGCGTCATCCCTTTTCGCCTTTAAGCAATTCATATCAAGCAGATGGCACAAAGGCCCAAAATAAGTCACTACAGGGCTCGCCCATTGTCCATTCCCCATTCCCCATTGTCCATTGTCCATTTTTCATTTCTCATTTCTCATGCCTCGTCCCCTCTCCCTCCTCATCGTGCTGACCATGCTGGTCAGCCTCCCCCTCAATGCCTCCAGGAAGGCGCAGCCTGCCCCGCTGCGCGTGGCCTGTGTGGGCAACAGCGTCACCTACGGCTACGGCCTGCGCCACCGCGACCGCGATGCCTATCCCGTGCGGCTGCAGCAGATGCTCGACGAGCGCTACGGCAGCGGGCGCTTCCAGGTGGGCAACTTCGGTCGTTCGGGCGCCACCTTATTATATAAAGGTCATCGGCCCTACGTCCAGCAGCCCGAGTTCCATCAGGCCCTCGACTTCCGTCCCGACTGGGTCGTCATCCATCTTGGCCTCAATGACACCGACCCACGCAACTGGCCCGACTGGAAGGAGGAGTTCATCCCCAACTACCGTGCCCTTATCGACTCGTTCCGCGTCGCCAACCCCGATGTGCGCGTGCTCATCTGCCGGATGACGCCCATCTTCGACCGCCATCCGCGCTTCCAGAGCGGCACGCGCGACTGGCATGCCCAGATCCAGGAGGCCATCAGCCAGGTTGCACTCGGCGCCGGTGCACAGCTCGTCGACCTCTATACGCCCCTCCATTCGCGTCCCGACCTCTTCCCCGATGCCCTCCATCCCAATCCCGAGGGCGCACTGATTCTGGCCAAGACCGTCTATGGAGCCCTCACTGGCGACTACGGCGGCCTGCGTCTGCCGGCGCTCTATGGCAACGGCATGGTGCTGCCGCGCGACGAGCATCTGCTCATCGAGGGCAAAGCCGACGCCCGACGTAGTATCAAAGTCGTGCTGAAGCAGGGCAGTAAGACGATTGAAAAACGCGACGCCTTCACACGAGCCGACGGATCGTGGTCCGTCGAGCTGCCCCACATGAAGGCCGGAGGACCCTACAAGCTCACCCTCACTGCCAGCCCTCTGCCCGTCGGCCACTATCACAGCTATTATCCTGAGCACTATCCCTTCGAGCTGCAAAACCTCATCAAGGCCAAGCCGCAGACGCTGACCATCGACAGCCTGTATTTCGGCGACGTGTGGCTGGCCAGCGGGCAATCGAACATGGAGCTGCGCGTGGACCAGTGCAACACCATGGAGCAGGATCTGGCTGACGCGCGTCGGCTCAGCCAGCGAATACATCTTTATAATATGCCCGCACGCGCCCGGACGGATGCCGTGGAGTGGCCAGACAGCGTACTGCGCTTCACCAACGAGCTTCGCCACATGGATTTCCAAGGCTGGACAGCGGCTTCGCCCGAAGCCGTCAGCCGGTTCTCGGCCATAGCCTTCAATTTCGCCCGTGTGCTGGCCGACAGCCTCGGGGACGTGCCCATCGGCATCATCTGCAACGCCGTGGGCGGCTCGACCACGGAGGCGTGGGTCGACCGCACGACGCTCGAGCGCGAGCTTCCCAACATCCTCACCGACTGGCGCAACGGCGACTACGGCCAGCCGTGGGCGCGCGGCCGCATGACGCAGAACATCGCGCATGCCCTCGACAAGGAGTCGCCTGCCTTCAACGCCCTTCAGCGCCATCCTTACGACCCTGCCTACCTCTTCGAGGCCGCCATCGCACCCCTCGAACATTTCCCTGTGAAAGGCGTGCTGTGGTATCAGGGCGAGTCGAACGCCCACAACGTGGAGCTCCACGAGCGGCTGTTCACGCTTCTCGAGCAGTCGTGGCGCCAGTTCTTCGCCCGCCGTTGGAGTTGCGAGTTCCAGAAGAAGCCCGCTCTGCCGTTCTACGTCGTACAGCTCTCCAGCCTGCCCCGACCCTCGTGGCCAGCCTTCCGTGACAGCCAGCGCCGCCTGGCCGCTGCGCTGCCCGACATGTGGATGGCCGTCTCGTCGGACGTGGGCGATGCTGCCGACGTCCATTATCGTACGAAGCGACCTGTGGGCGAGCGTCTGGCCCTGCAAGCCCTCTGCCACACCTATGGCCACACGCTTGAGTGCGAAGGTCCTGTCGTCCGCTCAGCAGGCTTAGGACAGAACCATATCGCCGTTCTGCGCTTTGATCATGCCGACGGCCTCACCTGCTCGCGGGGCTTTGAGATTGCCGGCCACGACGGCCTGTTCTATCCTGCGACGATAAAGATAGAAGGCGACAAGATTATGCTCTCATCGCCTTCTGTATCATGGCCGGCCGCCGTCCGCTACGGCTGGCAGGGCTTCACCGATGCCGACCTCCGCAATGCCGCTGGTCTGCCCGCTTCCACCTTCCAGGTGTCATTATGACGAATGACAAATCTTTTAATGACAAATGACGAATGACGAATGACGAATACAAGTTACCTGTAGCCATTGTAGGTAAATCTTATTCGTCATTCTTCATTCGTCATTCGTCATTCTATCCGCTTGTCCCTTCGTCCGCTCACGGCGGCCTCCACGTCCGTTCGTGAAGGCCTGAGCGTACAGACGTTAACCCCTGAGCGACTATATGTATGCGTCGTTCGGTCAGCCAGCCCTCTTCAGTCAGGCTCTGCTATCTCAATGAACAAAGCGTATTGCTCCGATGCGTTACCCCGCTTGAGGTAACGCTTATCATGTGCTGAATGTGTTGACGCCTACCCTCGGTTTAATTCCTGCCGAGAATCTTGTTGACGAGCGCCGTCACATCGGCGATGGTAATCTTGCCGTCGCGATTGACATCGTAGCGCAGGAGCTCATCGTCTGTCGTTACGTTGATGGCGGCGCTTACATTGCTCCCTGCCGTGCTCACAGCCTCCGTGGAGGCAAAACGGACGGTAGAGAGCTGGGCATTGCCGCTCGTAGCATTCTGTCCAATCGTGATGGGCAGGCGCAGCAGTTCACCGTTGCCGATGGCATCGAGGTCCATGTTATAGAGCACGAAGAGGCGCTCGCCGCTGTCGAGTGTGCTGACGCTGAGTTCGTGTCCGCTCGCAGCCGCCCCTTTTGTGATGGCCGCCTCGTCGAGGGTGATACCCTCGGGCAGGGAGAGGTTGAACTGCAGGGCTGTCACCGCATTGCCGATGCTTTCGCCCGTCACAACCAGCTCTGCCTGTGTCCCAGCCTCGGCTTCGATGGAAGCAATGCTGAGGGTCTGGGCTGATGCGCTGCCGGCCATCGCCGTCAGTGCAACCAGCATGTTTAGTAATATCTGTCTCATTGTTATTTGTTGTTTTTGTTGTTGTTTGTTGTCTGTTTCATGCTGCTACAAACGGAAGCCGCCGGAACATCTTTTCAGATGTCTCGGCGGCGGATATCTCTGTTCGGTAGGGGATTGGGCTACTTCACCTTTGAGGCCTGCTGCTCTGGCTCCATGCGCGTGTCCCAGAAGGCTACGATATAGATGACATCGCCATCTTCGCGATACACCATTTTGTTCAGGTTGTTGACGATGAAACTGCGGTAGGTTTGTGGGCGCTCGGAGAAAAGTGGGTCAATGAAGCCGATGTTCGGACTCTGCTTGATAAGGTTTTCCACATCCTTTACCCACTGCAAGAACTCCTGTCTTGCCTTGCGCCCAAACTTTGTATTGATATAGCGTGCTACCTGGCGGAATGATGCTCTTGCCGTAGGATCCCATTTTATTTTCATACCGTTTCAGCTTATGGTTCAATAATACAAGCTGCCTGGTGGGCGTCCTCCTCGGCATCCTCACGAGCGAACTCTTCTTCTAGTTCGCGCCACACATCTTCATCGTCGATAACATTACCTGCAGCTATATTAGCCTCGGCCACGTCAAGCATGGCGTTGATGTCGTCCATCGTGTAGCGTCTCATTGGTGCTTCTGCCATTATTTTGGGCTTTACGCTCTCAATGAGCATAGTCACCAACTCCAGCTTCTGGCTATCGTCCATATCCTTCACCACGCCCCAGTAGTAACTTAAAGGGCGCGTCGTGCGTTTTACTGCTGTTGTCGTTGCCATATCTTCATGTGTTTTTTTATCGTTTACCACCGCAAAGATACAACAAACTTCCGACACGCCGCACATTTCTAGGCGTTTTTTCACAGAGCCACGGAAAAAAGGGACATTCTGCACCCCCTTCGAATAAAATATCCGTCTGTGTCAGTATGTCAAAGAGCGCTTGGAGGCAATTAAACCCTTGCCAGATGTCGGCAACTGTTTTTATATCATGCGAATCAGCAATGGAAGGACGTATTTCCCTCCCTCCTTGGCGACAGTGACAGCACCTTCGGTCAACTCGGTGATTACCTCGTCATAGGTTTTGTCTTTGAATTTATTGAAAAACTTAGCCAGCGTTGGCTTGTCCTTGAACTTATCGTTCAAGAAATTAATCGTCTCTTGGTATTCATTCGTCAACACTTCCTTGCAGAATGTTTCATACTGCTCGAAATCAATATAGATATTCTCGGAGTTGAAAGACTTGTCCCATACCACATTCGCGTTCTTCATCTTGGCATCAAGATACTTTAGCAAGGCAGTGTCCTCAATAACAAGTAGTATTTGGGTTCTGTCCTTCGCAAGGCGAGCCTTTTGGATGACGTTTACCAAAGCATCGTGGTAAGCTTTATCATCATTAGGTCTTCCCCATTTTAGGTCGGCCTCATAACGCAGTCGCTTTACCTTGGAGTCTGGTATGCGTAGCGCAACGCTAATTTCGCGATTTGTTTTACCACGCAGTTCGCCACAGAGTAGCTGATGGAAAATCCATACCTCGAAGTCATTCTTTGTCATTGTACCGAAGCCATGGTTGAGATATGCCTGTATGGCATCTGCCACAGACAATTTGTTATTGATAGTGTTCATATTGTATTCCTTTACAAGTTGAATTATAAGTAATATGTTTTAGGCTCCACGTCATTTGGAGCGTTCAAAGCAATTATTATCAATATATTTTCCATATTATATTATTATTTATTTTTTAATCACGAACAACTATTTTAGAAGTTCCTAATCCTATTTGCGCGGAACGATAAATAGCATAATCACCTACATATGTTTCAGCATTTGTGAATGTATGAGTAGATGAATTATATGTCTCTAAATTTATTTCAAATCCACCACCATAAACAGTTACTGTTTTTTCTTTTGGAACAACTATATACAAATACTCATCATTTGTTGTAATAGTTGTCTCTGTAGGAATAGTTGTAACCTGAGATACTATATTCGTATCATTATAATTTGTATCATCTATTGGTGTTGTTCCAACATACCAATAATAAAGAGTCTGCTCTATAGTGTAATTTAACATTCCACTAATCTCACTGGCCGTCTTGTAAATATGGTACCCCATAACATCAGTACATATAAGCTCTACAGCGGAACCATTTCCATCAGTGAGTGACTCCAGATGTTTTGTCTCTGGCATGACGAAATAGACGTACTGATCGTTGGCCGTTACGGAGCCTGTTTCCGGGACTTCGCTCTCTGGAATACGCGAGGCAACATCAGTGAAGTTATCAGCCGTCACAGCATTGCCATTATTCGTTCCGGCGTACCAATAGTACGTCTTTTCTCCGACAGCACCGCCGCCGTCCTTCATAATCTTGATGACATTCACGATGTCGGCCACATCGACCGTTCCGTCTTCGTTCACATCGCCCTTTGCAGGGGTGTTACCACTTTGTGCGAATGCACTTGCACAGCTCAGCAGCATGGCTGCCATGAGCATAAGAAGATTCTTTGTTTTCATACGATGAATTGTTTTTAGGAGTTGTTTGTTGGTTAGATTACATTTCGGGAAAGACACAAAAAGAAAACGTGGACTTCACATCGTCTACGTTTCGGAGGTATCGCCAAACACCTTGCAAGCTTCAACGAGTAAAAGCCCACGCCATCGGCGTGAGCATCCGTGCTTTTACTCTTGGATTGTTCTTAATTTGGCGAATTAGGAGAACAAGAATCTAAGCGGACGCTTCAGTCTATATGTCTATCTAATATGGTTTATTTCATAAACATTTTAAAGTTTAAGGGTGTAAAGTTTAATGAGGCAAACCTCACGATGTTCGTTTCTATTAAGCCCCAGCATAATACATCATATCATCAGAGACTAAATCTTCATACGATTTGCCTGATGTATATCGAAGAATGCGATCTATAGCGGTCTTCATATGCTCCAACCGTTCACGGTCTCTAAGCGGTTCTCTCATAAATTAACTTTTTATCGTGATCTGCACTCTCTCTGGCAAACGGAGCCAGCGTACGATCTGAGACTAAATCAACATTACGGCCCAACAAGTCTTTTAAATCTTCATACATCCCGAAGAAGCGTAATCCGATGGATTGGTTATAATCCAAAGCCACCAGGATATCCACATCGCTGTCGGGCCGTTCTTCGCCCCGTGAATACGAGCCGAAGAGCCATGCCTTCAGGACGGGTTGGGTCTTGAAGTACTCCGCAATTTTCTGTATCATTTCTTGCGTATTCATGTCTCTACGGCTCTTTTTCATATCTTTCTGGCGGCAAAGATAAGGATTATTTCAACACGAGAGTCGGAAAACGAGAAAAAAGTGGCGGGAAAAGGGGAAAAAGCAGAAGCCGAGGGCAGAGAAATGCCTTGACGAGCATGCGCTCACAACTAACAAAATGGCTTTCGTACACAAAGAACACGGAGGCACAGAGGTAAATGTAAAGTTATTGAAGTTTCGGAAGCTCAAACCCCGTAGGGGTGTCGGAATTTAGGCAGGGGTGAAGCGAAGCGAAACCCCTGCTCTCCGTTGACGGTTAACCAGAGTGCCGTAGGTACGACGGAGTGATTGAGATTATTCCGTCGCC
>JAFROT010000055.1 GCA_017429525.1 Bacteroidaceae bacterium
GTCAATCCTTCCTTTCTACAACAAAGGTAAGGAATAACTGGTCTATCTTTCCATGTTATTGAGTTTTTTAAACGTTAATAATTTTAAGAGTTCGCTAAAGACTCTTATTTGAGGCTGCAAATTTAAAGTAGGTACGACGGAGTGATTGAGATTATTCCGTCGCCCCTACAGGGCTCATGTTTTGGCTGTCATGGAGCAGGGGTTCCGTTTTACTACACCCCTGCCTAATATCCATCGCCCCTACGGGGCTAATTCTTAACATATTCATTACTTCCGAAACTTAAATTACTGAAATAATTTACTCCGTATTTTCGGCATCGAGGACACAGCCGTGGAGGACATCGGCCCGAGCCGCCTGCATATGAATAATAAGGAATAAGAGGAGCTGAAGCATGGCCTGCACATTCGTTCTGTCAATTTTTCTATTCATTGTTTTTTATAGTTTGAGGTTTTGCGCTGCAAAGGTACGGCATGACAACAACGCCCGCAAGAGCGAAGCATGGAATACTGCTGTTCCATGATTCTCCATTGATAATCAGCGTCTCTCCCTCTCCTATTCCATCTACGTTCAACCTTCGGACGTGGAAAAAGGCAATCGGCAAGGCGACAGAGCACAGAAAAAAGCCGCTCTTATCCATACTATCCCAACCATAAAAAACGTTCTTTTCATAAAGAAATGTCGTTTCTTTGTAGAAAAAAGACGCACTGGATTGTCTATAGTATAGGAATCGCCCTAAATAGAGGACGATAAAAGCTACACGCAATGATTGACAAGACGATACTCCACAGGCTCTTCTGCCATCACTACAGCGAGATGATTCATCTCGCCAGGACGCTCCTGTATGATGACAAGGAGGCTCAGGACACGGTGCAAGACGTTTTCGTGCGACTCCTCGAAGGCGACTCCCTGCCCGCAGAGGACAAGGCAAGAGCTTATCTGATGACGGCTGTGCGCAACGGCTGCATCAATCGCATCAAGCGGAAGACGCTGGCTGAACAGTACCAAAAGCTCTATTCCTTGGAGGCCGAAGCCGACTGGCAGAACGCCGAACAGCGAATAGCAATGCTGCAAGCCATCTCTGACTATGCCGACAGCCACCTCACAGAGCCGCACCGCACCATCTTCCGGCTACGCTTCGAGGAGGACATGAAGCTCAAGGACATCGCCAGCCAGCTGGACATGAACATCAAGACCGTCTTCAAGTATTTCAGTCAAGCCATTAAAAGCGTTCAAAAACAGTTCAAACCGTAAACAGCAGAAGATATGGACACCAACCCTAACATCAGCCGACTTCTGGAAATGCTCGACAATCCCAGTGCATACTCCGAACAGGAAATCTACGACTGCATCCATAGTGATGAAGAGACCCTTGAGACTTACCGCTGCATGGTAGCCGCCAAACAAGCCTACCAGCTCAAGCAGACTCATCAGCCTGCCGACACGGAAGTGGCGTGGCAGCAATTAATGGATCTAATGACGCGCTCGGCCCGCAGAGACGCTCCATACTTGGAGAATGAAGAATCTCGCTTCGCTCGGAATGAAGAATTATATTCGTCTACCAGCACTGAAGGTGAAAGAGAGAATAGTGAAAAGCATATTTTACCCGAAGAGTCGGATACTGTTCATGAAGGAAACTCTTATTTATCACTTTTCACTTTTCACTTTTCACTTAAGAGAATTGCCGCCATCTTCCTCGCTGCCGCCTTCCTCGGCGGCTTGGCTTGGGCATTTGTCCCTCTCCTACACACCAAGGAAGAGGCATCCCCAACAGCAAAGGTGACCACTCTCCCCCTTGAGGGGGAGCGGGGAGGGGGTCTTCTCTCCTTCTCCAACCTACCCCTCGACAGCATCCTCGCCGTCGTCTCTGCCCACTACAATTGTGAAGTATGCTTCCGCGACTCGGCTGCAATGGGCATGAAGTTCATCACCACCTGGAATCCAGAGGACTCCCTCGCAGCCTTCATCGAACACCTCAACATGTTCGACGGCCTGCGCCTGACCTTGCAGGACGATACCATTTTTGTGGAAAGCACTAACGACGAGGAGGGCGCACAATGAAACGGCTACTATACCTTATAATATATATGTGCTCTTTGCCGTGTTCCCTTTCTGCTCAAGAGTCCGACTCGCTTCTCACCGTTCTCCGCAACATAGAACGGTCTCAGTCGGAATACACCATCGACATCATCTCCGATGGTCTGGAAGAGCTAAAGGCACCGGCCACAAAGGCTGATGGACTGGACGCGGTGAAGGCTGTCATGCGGGCTTGCAAGCGTCTGCCCGTGAAGGTGAAAGTACATGGGAATCACATCTATGTGCAGCATGAGGGGGTGACAGTGGAGCGCAAGCTGAAGCTGCAGGGCGTGGTGCAGGACATACGTGCCCACAAAGACTTGATCGGCGCCACGGTGGTGCTGATGCGCCCCGACAGCACGGTCATCGAGCAGAAGGAAGCCTACCAGAAATGGCACGCCGAAGGCTTCTCGTGGGAGACCAGCGAGTTCTCGTTCTCCGTCCCGGCCAAGCCTGCCAAATACCTCTTCCGCATCAGCCACGTAGGCTATCAGACCACCTTCGTCGAGTACTCCATCGACAAGATCGGACGTCGCGAACACGAGCGCGGACTGCCACCCTTCTATCTGGCCCCGCAGGCAGGCACGATGAAAGAGGTGACCATCACGGCCTCCAAAGTCAAATTCTACTACAAAGGCGACACCCTAATCTACAACGCCGACGCCTTCATCCTGGCCGAAGGCTCCATGCTCGACGCCCTTATCAAGCAGTTGCCAGGAATGGAGATGAAGTCCGACGGGCGTATCTATCACGAAGGCAAGTTCGTGGACGACCTGCTGCTCAACGGCAAGGAGTTCTTCCGCCACGACCGCAAGCTGATGCTGGAGAACTTGCCCGCCTACACCGTCAAAGACGTCGCAGTCTACGACAAGCAGACAGCCGAGAACGAGTGGCTGGGCATCAAGGACGAGCACACGCAGCGCCACGTCATCGACGTGCGCCTGAAGAAAGAGTTCATGGTGGGATGGTTGGTGAACGTGGAAGCGGGAGGAGGAGTAAGACCCACCCCCAACCCCTCCCGTAAGGGAGGGGAGGCTGCTGGCGCCTTGGCATCCTCAAACAATCCGGAGGTCTCCCCTCCCTCAAGGGAGGGGTCGGGGGTGGGTCTCTTCCGCCTCTTCGCCATGCGCCACTCCGACTTCTCGCGCATCGCCATCGTGGCCAATGCCAACAACCTGGACGATGACAGCCGACCCGGCGAGGGCGACAACTGGCAGCGCGGCAAGACCAACGACCTGCGGCGCACCGAACGCGCTGACATTGGCGGCTTCGTCAGCGACCGCAACAAACGATGGGAGACCTCGGGCAACATCTCCATCAACCACCAACGAACGGAAGGCTCGTCACGCACCGTGCGCCAGAACTACCTGTCTTCGGGCGATACCTACGACCACAGCTTCACCGACCGCACGGGCGAGGACCTGCACCTGGGAGGATGGCTGAGTTTCTACCGCAACTTCAAGAACGTGCGCTGGCACATCGACCCGGAATTCAAGTACCACCACTTCAACAACAGCTCTGACCTCGCCTCGGCTACCTTCAACGCTCCCGTGGCCGACGTCAGCCGACAGCTTCTCAACGACCTCTTCAGTCCCAATGCCGCTCGCCTCAACCTGCGCGACACCCTCGTCAACCGTATCCTGCGGCAGGGCTCAGGCCGCGGTCACACCTGGGACGGCACCTTCCACACCGGAGCCACCATCAAGATCCCCCACAGCAACGAGAACCTCCGCCTCGGCGCCGGCATCAACCTCATCGGCAGCAAAGAACGGATGTTCGATAAGCAAGAGGTTAGAATAGCAGACCATCAAGACTCCCCAGACTCTCCAGATTCTTCCTCCTCCTTCCACCACCTCCGCGACAACCACCCCACCCGCGACGGCAAAGCCTACTTCAACCTCGGCTACAACATCCCCCTCGGTGAAGGCTGGCGCTCCATTCACGCCACCTACAACTTCGAGCACCGATGGCTGCACCACCGCTCGACGCTGTATCTGCTGGAAGGACAAGACCCACCCCTCACCCTCCCTTGTAGGGAGGGAGTGGTCACCTTTGAGAATAAGGGGTTGCTGCCTTCAACACATTCTACTCCCCTCCCTACAAGGGGTGAGTCTCTCCTCCCCTCCCTCACCGACTACTATCAGGTGATGGACCGCGCGAACAGTTTCGACAGCCACTCCCGCGAGAACCGCCACAAGCTGGACATCAACCTCGGCTACAAGTTCAACAAGGCCTCCTACGGCCAGATATGGACGCTCCTCAACGGCGACATCACCGTACATCAACAAGGACTTGACTACCAGCGCGGGCGCATCGACACCACCCTCCATCGCACCGCCGTCACCTTCAACCTGGACGATAACACCTTCCTCGACTTCAAGGGCGGTCATCAGCTCGGCATCACGATGGGCATCCATGAGACACTGCCCGAGTTGGAACACCGCATCGACCTGCGCGACGACACCGACCCGATGAACGTCCGCCTGGGTAACACCCGCCTGCGCAAGAGCACCACTCCAGACTTCGGGGCCTACTTCGCCTTACGCTCCAAGCAGGGTTTCCAGCGATGGGAATGGCACCATGGCCAGACCTTCAACGCCGTGGCCATGGGCTACACCTACGACACCCGGACGGGCGCACGCACCTACCGCCCCGAGAATGTCAACGGCAACTACACCAGCGACGGTGGCTACACCTTCCACCACAACTTCGGCACCGACCAGAAGGTGAGCATCGACCTCCCCCTGCACCTCACCCTCATCCAGAGCGTGGACATAACGGGAGGGGAGCGTTCCACCGTCCACCGTCTCAACCTCTCCTTCTCCCCCTCTGTCAAGGCCGATATCGGCAAGCAGCACTTCGAGTTCACCTGCCAGCCTGCGTGGGACCGCCTCAGCAGCGACCGACCTGACTTCCAGGACTTCAACGCCTTCACCTGCCGCACCTCCCTCTCGGCCATCCTGAAGCTGCCGTGGAAGCTGGACCTCTCTACCGACCTCAACCTCTACACTCGCACCGGTTATGCCGACGCAGCGCTGAACACCAACGACTTCGTCTGGAACGCACGCCTCTCCCGCCCCTTCTTCAAGGGCAAGTTCCTTGTGCTCATCGACGGCTTCGACATCCTCGGCCAGCTCTCGAACGTCACCCGCGTGATGAACGCCCAAGGCCGCACCGAGACCTACACCAACGTCATGCCCCGCTACGTTCTCCTCCACGCTGTCTGGCGCTTCAACAAACAGCCGAAGAAAAGATAGGAATCCGAACCACCTGAAAAAAGCCCATCAAGGCCCTTCATTCTCTCGTGAATCAGTACAATTTGCCTGATTCTCAGGTGAGGATACAGCCCTTCTTGTGCCCATTCCGTCCCTCCTTTCAGTGACAAGCTACCACCAAAAACGCGAATAAACGAATATTTCATAATATGTTTAATTCTCTAAGAACCATCTGTCTGCTCCTGATGCTTCATGTGTCAGCGAACAGTTTCTCCCAAGGTCTCGTCTTCGGCACCGTGCAGGATGCATTCCTGAAGATTCCGCTGAGCCACGCCAAAGTATCCATCTGCAAGGCAGACAGCAGTGTGCTGGTAGATTCGGCGGCGATGTTCACGGCCTACAACCGCGACCTGAAACCGCTGTTCGCCAAGTACACGGCGAAGGTGACGACCGACGCGAAAGTGCTGCTGGTTCACGCCCAACTGAAGGGCTACGACGACGTGTGGCAGCGGGTGAGCATCGGCAAGCAGACGAAGGTGGAAGTGCCGACGCTGGAAATGCGCAAGATGCGGGAGGTGGACTTGGGTGAGGTGGTTGTGAAAGCCACCCGTGTAAAGATGTTCTATCGTGGCGACACCATCGTCTATGATGCCACGGCGTTCAAACTGCCGCAAGGGTCGATGCTCGACGACCTGATACGCCAAATGCCAGGCGTGACGCTGAACGAGGCGGGGCAGATATTCGTCAACGGGCGCATGGTGGACGAGCTGATGCTCGGCTCGCGCTCGTTCATGAAGGGCAACAAGAAGGTGCTGATGGAGAATCTGCCTTACTACACGGTGAAGGACATCAAGGTGTACGACCGCCAGAGCGACAAGAGCATGGCGCTGGGCTACGACGTGGACCCGAAGAAATTTGTAATGGATGTGAACCTGAAAGAAGAATATCAGCGGGGCTATATTGCCAACGTGGAGGGAGCCGTGGGCACTGAAGACAGGTGGCTCGGACGTGCCTTCCTGCTTGGCTTCACCGACCGTCTGCGCCTGACGCTTTTTGGCAACGTGAACAATGTGAACGAGAGCCGCCACATCGGGCAGTCGGGCCACTGGACGCCCGGCTCGATGCCGCAGTCGATGGTGACGACCCGCAGCGCAGCCACCGAGATTGACTACCACACGAAGGGCGACAAGGTGAAGGAAACGTTCAGCGCCGACTATACCTCGACCACCGACGAACAGGAGATGCGCCAGCGCTACGAACAATTTTTGGCGGGCAGTACGCCGCTGTCCATCTCTGCCATGCGGAACCGTTCGGGCAACCGTCAGGTGAAACTGTACAACAACTTGAGCGTATCGAAACCGCTGTATCTGGGTACGGAACTTGAATTCAACTATGCCACGCGCGACGGCTCGTTCAACTCATCGTTCGACCAGTGGAACGACTCGCTGACCGCCTCGAAACGTACCGTGGGCATGAGCGAGGGCAAGGCATGGAACGTGAAGGCCGACATTGGCGGTGCCGTCAACGTGGGAAAGAACAAGCAGCACGTGGACTACCACTTTACGTTTGCCCATAACTACGACGAAAGCCAGCAAGCGAGCCGCTATCTGACGGAACAATTCACTTCGGATTCGAGGCAATTGACGCACAACACCAGTGACATCTACAACCGCCAGACGATAGGCTTCG
The DNA here is from genome assembly GCA_017429525.1 of Bacteroidaceae bacterium. Lineage (GTDB taxonomy): Bacteria > Bacteroidota > Bacteroidia > Bacteroidales > Bacteroidaceae > Physcousia. The sequence continues at coordinate 6,979 of JAFROT010000055.1, forward strand.
TAAACCTCGGTTACGGGATGCCGCTCGGAAAGGACATCAGAATGAGCTTTATAGACCAGGCCCAGATAGTGAACAGACGGACGCACGACTACCTCTACCACCCCGACACGCTGCTGCTACCGTCGGAAATCGACATGCTGACGGCCATCACCGACCCCTCGAACTCCTACGACAGCCATAGTCACATGTTTGAGAATTCTGCCCGCGTGTCGTTGTATCAGACTGCCAAGTGCAAACCCTATCCCGACCTGCCGATGTCGATGGAGTATCAGCGGTGGAACATTGCCCTGAGCCTGCCCGTGCGTCACGAACGGCTGGACTACGAGCGCGGCGCGATAGACACGGTGGCCACGCAAAACAGCGTATTCCTGAACACCTCGGCCTCGTACCGACTGGTGAGCAAGGACAGCAAACACGACCTCCGCCTCAGCGCAAGCCACAACCGCAGCAGCGCACAGCTGATGAGCCGCATCGGATGGCGCGACGACAGCCAGCCGCTCATCGTCCGCGAGGGCAATCCCGGCCTGAAGGGCAACGTGACCACGAATGCCAACATCGACTACTTCGACAAGAACGCCCACGGCCATCAGCAGTCGTTCCACGTCGGCACCTCGCTCAACTACCAGCATCGCAGCACGGCGCAGTCGGTGGCATACGACCCTGCAAGCGGCGTCTATACCTACCGTCCCCAGAACGTCAGCGGAGCCTACACGCTGAAGGGCGTGTTCGACATCAGCCGCACCATCGACAAGAACCGCTACTGGTCGTGGCAGACCAACGCCGATGCAGGCTATCATCACTCCATCGACCACGCCATGCTCACGGGCATGACGGCGAGCGAGGAGAACATTGTCAACACCCTGACCTTGCACGACGGGGCTTACATACAATATAATAAAGGTACGCTGAACATCCGCGCCACGGGCGACATCCGCTGGCGGCACTCGGAGGGCAAAATGCAGGACTTTGAGACGCTGAACGCCACCGACTTCCAGTACGGCCTCTCCGCCCGCTACACCCTGCCGCGCATCAACACCACGCTCTCAGCCGACGGCAACATGTACTCCCGTCGCGGCTACGGCAGCAGCGAACTGAACACCGACGATTTCGTGCTGAACGCCTCCATCAGCCAGTCGTTCTTCAAGGGCAAGCTCATCGCCCGCATCGAAGCCTTCGACTTGCTCCACCAGCTCAGCAACACCCAGTACACCGTGAACGCCCAGGGCCGCACCGAAACGTGGTACCGCTCCCTGCCGCACTACGTCATGGCTCACCTTGTGTATCACTGGAACCGTAACCCAAAGAAAGGAAAATAGAGATTACTTGATTTCAATAAAGCAGTTAGTAAACAAAGTCCTATAGGCAACCAACCCCGCTGCGTCGTGATGACGCGGCGGGGCTTTTTTTATCCATTCGCATCGCCTTTCACGTCCATTCGCATTGCCTTTCACGTCCATTCGCATCGCCTTTCGCGTCTATTCGCGAAGGGCCTCACGTCTGTTCGCATAGCCATGAGCGACTATACGTGTTCGTTATTCGGTCGCGACCGAACAATGTTGACCCATTACCTTTCCGGCAGGCATGACTTTTCAACGCAGAGCTCAAACGACATCAGTACTCATAAGTTGAACGCTATTTCTGTCAACTTTTTCAGTACACGCCAATTAGCCTCGCTTCCACTTTTTGCCGGAAAAGTACGCCTATCAAATTGAATGATAAAGTGTTACCCGAGTGGAGGCTATTCGTTTTACTTCCACTTAGCCTCCACTATCAGTTGAAAGGTTCTTCGAAATGTCGAAGCGGGCAAGCTCGAGCGGAAAGGTTGAAAAGTTGAAAAGTTGAAAAGTTCTTCGCAAGCGAAGCGTCCCTCGGGCCGAGCGGAAAGATTGAGTGGAAGCAAAGTGGAGGCTATACGAACATCTTCCACCTTTGTAATTACCACAATATCAGTCTCTTGACCTTTAATTTCACTCAAATAGTGGAAGCTAGATCAATCTCCATAGATTTTTTTTGACAAGGCGGAGCATTTCAGAGAACGATGAGGCTGTAAAAGGCCAAAGACCAAACTAATATAACAATAAACCTATGTTCGTAAGACGGACATAGGTTTTATTAATTAGACTCGCTGATTTACAGGAGCAAGGTGGTTAAACAGTCTTTTAGAAACTAATCTTTAGAGATGTCTTTCCAACCTTAATAATATACACACCTTTGACAGCCAATCGCACATCTGTTATCTGGCCCTTTGCTAACACAGACTTAAGCCCATCCCCCGTCGAGCAGCGTCAAAGGAAAGGTTATCTAACGACACAGGCTCGAGGCAGAGTGAGGGCTGAGACAGAGACAAGACCGGGGACAGCCATGCGTAGGACTATTAGTGGATAAAAGCAATCCCGCGGGTCTCTTCTTTGAAACGTTACCTTTTCTTCATTCTTTTGTGGCTTCAAGGTCCTGATGTTCATCGTCAACCTACGCTTGCAAGGACAAGGATATTCACTTCTTCTTTGCATCCAACTTATAGCGGAAAGTGAGACTGAGATAATGGTGCATGAAGTCCTGACCGCTCTCGGTGTGGGTGGTGGCGGTTATAGTGGCACTATTATCGGTCTCCTGATTCAGCAGGTCACGGCCTTCGAGGATAAGTTCACCCTTGTTCTTCAGGCATTTCCAGCGGACTTCGGCATTGAGGACAAAGAGGTTGTTATTCATGCGTGGGACGAGGTAGCCGCGGTTGAGGGTAAAAGTGGGATTGAGCGAAAAGGTCCAACGGCCGAGGTGGTAGCGAAGATCCAGTTGAGTAGCGTAGCGATAAATGTTTTCCATGTTCTGCGCTGCATCGCTGTAGGCATAGCGTTCCCAGTTGAAATCTTGAAAGGAGGAGATGGTCAGATGGTCTATCTCATAGATGAGACCCAGTTTCTCCCTCAGATGCGAGGATTGCTGGCGGTTGTAGCTGAGCCCTGCCTGCTCTTCTACCATCGTCAGCAGGCCATAGGAGGCATTCCAGTTCTCTGAGAGCGTGTTCTGGAACTGCAGGTTCTTGGCCAAGGAGCGGTCATAGGTGAGTGTTGCACCCCAGCTGTTGCCGCCCCTGACGTTCTGCTTCTGCGCGCGATAGGCACCAGTGCTGCTGTTATAGTGGAGCACAGTGGCGATGGGGTTGTAGGTCTTGGCATAGTTCACGGCGATGCCGAAGGCCTGATTGGCGCGAGGGAGAAGGAAGTTGTAGCGAAGGGAGGACGCGAGGGTGCGCGAGGTGTGTAGGGCGGGATTGCCTTGGAGAATGTAGAGGGGGTTGGTGTCGTCGGTGAAGGAGAGGGCGTCGGTGAGCTGCGATGGAATCGCAGCAAAAGAAACGGAACCCTTCAGGGTCATTTGCTTACGGATGCGGAAAGTGATGTCGAGTGAGGGCTGCGGGAGCAGGAGGTTGCGGCAGGCCAGGGTATCGAGACGACCGCGATTGTAGGAGGTGCGTTCATGCCGAAGCGCAAGGGCGAGGGCAGGTTTCAGCGTGAACTTTCGGAGAGTAAGGTTAACGTCTGAACGGAATTCATTGAGCCATTGGTCATCGACTCTGTGGAAGCTGTTACCTGTGTCAATCTCGTCGGCCCGCCAGCGTTGTTCATCACGGTAGCTGTGGTCGTAGGCTGTTTTCCAATTGGCGTGGAACATGGCCTGCTTGATGAAAGCATGACTGAGGGCAAACTGCACAGCAGCGGCCAAATGGCGATGGGGAGCCTCATAGCTTTGACGATCGATGATGGGGGACAGGGAGGAGGACTCGGCGGGGAAACCGCCGAGCGCACTGACGGCGGAGGAATGCAGGTAGCTGTATTCGCCCAGAGAGTTGCCATGCGCTTTCGCGTCTGAATAGTTGATATTCACCTTAGTGCCGAGAGCACCTTTGGGGGTGTAATGGGTCAGCTGCGCTTCAGCTGAAGTCGACAGCCCTCGGGAAAAGCCGAGGGAATGGTAACGCTGGTTGTTGATGAGAACGGAGTTTTCATACGTTTGAAGTTCCGTGCTGTTGCTCGTCTCGCTTCCTGCGTATTCCGCATGGGCCGTGAGGAAGAGCGTGTTCTTGGGACTCAGATTGATGAATGCCGTGAGGTCGAGGGGTGTCTTGAGTTGATGCTCACGACTGCTCCGCTGGCTCTTTGTCCACGTGGGTGAGGTGCCAGGGAGGAAGGTTTCCGTGTTCTCCCAACTGCTTTGCGGGCTATCGGTATGGTTGGCGCTGGCACTGAGCGACCAGTAGTTCTCGCGCTTTGCCTTGAAGTCAGACTTCCAGACGTGCTTGTAGCCAGCGGCACCCATCTGCTGCCGCACGGCCATGCCTCCGCTCTGCGAAGCCCAAATGCCTATGGTCTTGGCCATAGTAGCTTTCGGCTCATCGCCTATACGCCCGAAGAGCATGAAGGGATCACTGTCGCTCAGGCGCATGCCGTCAATCTCGGCACCATAATTCTTGCGGCTATAGGCCGTTGCCTCGGCACTGCCATACCATTTGTCCATGAATCCGGGTTTGATGGTCACGTCGAGCACCTGCTGTTGGTTGCCATCGGCCACGCCCGTTCGCTCTTCCAGTTCGCTCTTGCGCTCATAGGCTTTCGCCTCGGTCACCGCCTCCACAGGCAGTCGTTGCAGCAGCAAGTCCTCGCTGAGGGCTTCCTTGCCGTTCATCATGATGCGCAGGGGCTCGCCGTTCCAGAGCAAGCGCCCGTCCTTGATGCTGACGCCAGGCAGTTTCAGCACGAAGTCCAACAGGCGGTCGCCGCTCTGCAGTTGGAAGGCATCGGGGTTGAAAACGACCGTGTCGCCGCGCATGTAGAAGCGTCGCTGTTGCCCTCGCACCAGCACCTCACGCATCAGTTCCTCGCTGGGCTGCAGGCGGATGTCCTCGATGTGGATGGTGTCGCCCGAGTCGGAGCCAACAAGTCGGAGCGTGCCCTGCTTGTAACCGAAGAAGTCGGCACGGATAGTGATGCGCGTCTGTCCGCTGCACGAGAAGTGGTAGCGCCCGAGGCTGTCGGTATGCAGTACAGTTTGGAAGGTGGCGAGGTCGGGAATCACCTCGGTCACATCCACCTTTGCGCCCTCCAGCGCTTCGCCCGTCTCGGCATCGAGGACACGCCCGTGGAGGACATCAGCCCGTGCCGTCTGCATATTAATAATAAGGAATAAGAAAAACAGGACCATAGCCTGCACATTCGTTCTTTCAATTTTTCTATTCATTGTTTTTTATAGTTTGAGGTTTTGCGCTGCAAAGGTACGGCAACCATTCAAAGCCTACAAGAGCATGGCATGGAAAACAGTGAATCATCCTTTTCGTTCTGACAATCAAATCCTTCCACATCATCTTTCCACCATGTTTCCATCTAAGTTAGTGGAAAAAGGTGCTTAGCACATTAAGCCCCGCCACATCGTAATGATAGGGCGGGGCTTCTTTTATTCATTTATTCATTCTCCCTAATAGGCAGCTATCACCTGGTCGAAGGTCACGCTGGGGTCAGTTACGCCGAAGCCTTCTTTCTTGAGTTTCTGCTTGCGATGCTGCACGGCAGAAACGGATATGAGGTAGATGGCTGAGAGGGCTGTGTTGGTCAGCTTCAAGCGGGTGAGCATACAGAGACGGAAGTCTTCTTCGGTGAAGCTGGGGAACTGGTTGCGCAGGCGATTGACGAAACCGTTGTCGGCGGTGTCCAAGGTGGCTTCTATCTCGCGCCAGTTGCGGGCGTTGATGATGGTGCGCTTGCCGGCTGTGGGTTCCAGCATATCAAGGATCTCGCTTTTGTCCATGATGTGACCGCGCAGCATGGCAATCATGGCATCCTTCTGGCGAAGACGCTCGGCCAAGTGGGCCGCTTCGCGCTCATGGGCTGCTCGTTCTTCTTGACGGAGATGGCGTTGATCACGAAGGCGCAACCACATGGCGATGCCTACTGCCATGGCTGCAAGGACAAGCGTTAGGATGATGTACGTGAACATACGGGAACGCCAAACAGTTGTTTGCCGCAAATAGCTGGGTGCCAATATGGTGGCACGTTGGTTGGCCATATCCCGTTCATCACGTTCCCAAGCGGTGTCGCGATAGCTCTCATCACGAGTGGAATCGGCGGGAAGGGAATAGACATCCTTTAGGAGAATGAACTGGCGGGTTTGGGTGTAGCCTATGGAGTGGACATCGCTGATGCCGCCTCGACCCTGTGTTTGCTGAAGGAGCGTATAGAGGGGAGCAAGGAGGGAGTCAGGAAGGGAGTGACGCGAGGACGAGGGACGCGACGGGAACGCTCGGCCCAAAAGGCCGCTTGACTCTTCAAGAACCGCCGAGTGCTCTACATGGGAAGCGAGGCTGTCCATGCGGAAAAGTAGGGAGGCAAGTTCGCGGAAAGGCTGGCGGTTGTTGACCATGACATCGAAGGCGTAGTCACTGACAAGACGGCGCAGGTTCTGGGCATTGTCGGGCGAACGGCGGAAGGCATCAAAGGCACGCAAGGTACAGATGAGAGGTTTGTTGTCGTTGATGGCACCATAGCTACGGTGATAATTGGCAAAGCGCTGATAGACACGGTAGGCCAGCGACCAATCCTCGGTCTGCTCGGCAGAGAAGGTGGCCAGATGCAGTAGGCGTCCGGGTTGCAACAAGGAGTCCATAGGCGATGCGCCACGACTCAGCAACCAACAGCAACGACCGAAGCGATTGCGAGCCTCACGGCTGCCATCCACACCGCCACAGGTCACCTTGTCATAATACGTGTATGCTCTCACGAGAGCGGAATCGGAGCGGAAAGCAGAATCAGCATACACGTAGCAATTGCGCAAGGGCTCGAAGCGCACATAATCATGATGCAGGCGCGCCACCCATGCCGTGTCGTTCAGTTCGAAGCGGCAGGCGGTGTCGCCGTTGGCACGAAGCCACTGTTCTTCATGCACCAAGGCACGCATAAGGAGGTAGTGAGCCTCAGCGCTCCCCGTCAGTCGCGCAGAATCTACTTGTTCCAACAGACGAGCGGCGCTGTCTACATCCGCGAAGACCACGGCCTCGGCCTTATTGAGCAGACGACGCTGTGGCAGGTCGCGAAAATACCATCCGACGAAGCCCGCCATCATCAGGGCGAGCAAGGCAAGGTACCTAACGTTTTTCTTCTTCATACACTTTCATTCAGTTTTTGCGCTGCAAAGGTACTACATAATGGTGGAACAGACAAGAGGAAGAGATGGAATTCAGCATCTACACCTTTTCAGGCTCATTATCAAGACTAAAGGTCGGCATTTTCCACCTCCTTTCCATGCTCAAAGGTGGAAAAGTGCTCTTTACGCTCATCCTTTTAAGCCATCCAACAGACTCGATCAAGGCTTTCTTCCTTCAGAAAGGAGGTTCATCGGAGGGCGGGAGTACAGCCCGATAGAGGTTGCAGCCTATGAAGTTGCCGAGGACAATGGCAAGATAGAAGAGAAGGATCTCCCCGAGGTGCGGAGCCCAGAAGTCGAGAGGGGCACAAAGGTAATAGAATGCGTCGGCGATGCAGTGAGGAAAGCCGCACATGATGAACAAAGGAACGCCAAAGAGCAGCGGGAGGTTCTTCCCCTGGCGGGCAAAGGTGACGGCCGTAGTCATGATGAAACCGCAACCGATAGCGAGCACGCCACCCTTCAACGGACCAACGGCCAGACGCCCCTCGAGAACGCTCTGTGCCGTCGCCTGCAGGGGCATGGGGGAGCAGCGGGCAATAAGGGCTACGGCCAGACAACCGATGATATTACCGATTAAGATGAGGAGAAGGTCGCCGACCTCACCCTTACGGATGAAGCCTGCCGTGCCTGTGTAGAGCTTCAGGCTGTAGTGGACAACCGTGAGCAAGCCGAAGGCGAAGAGGACTGCGCCAACTATAGGTCTATGGGTCAAATTGCAGGATAAAATCTCTCATGATGCCAGTATATAAAGGCATTCCGAGAGATTAAGCAGCTTGAGGCAAAAATCGGCAAACAAAACACGTCTATGGGTCAAATTGCAGGATAAAATCTTCTAAGA
>JAFROT010000056.1 GCA_017429525.1 Bacteroidaceae bacterium
TCGGTAGTAACATCATCTTATAGGAACTCGACGCTCTGCGTTCTCTTTACTGCTCATAGATTCCTCCGATTCCTCTGAAAAACTCTCTGGCTCTGCGTGAGGATTTCATCGGAAAGAAATTACAAGGAATTGCCAGAAATTTCATCCAGAAATGAGATGTTTAGGAACTGCCTCTATAGTTCGAGGTTACAACTTGCATCTCATGCAGTCGAGGGAAATCAAAACTCTCAACTATAAACTCTCAACTCTCAACTATACATGAACTACCTGCACTGGATCTTCCTAGCCATCTACGGCTTGCTCATCGTCGGAACGATGGTGACCATCCTGATGGACAACCGTCAGCCGGCAAAGGCGATGGCATGGATCCTCGTGCTCACGTTCATGCCTGTGGTGGGCATCATCCTCTACATCTTCTTCGGACAGAACACGCGCAAGGAGCGCATGATCAGTCAGCAGAGCCTCGACCAGCTCACGAAGCGCTCCATGCTGGAGTTTGCCGAGCAGCGCGACCTCACCATCCCTCAGGAGAACCGCATGCTCGTGCAGCAGTTCATCAATGAGAGTATGGCGCTACCCTTCAAGGGCAATAACATCGACATCTACACCACTGGCCACGATTTCTTCGTGTCGCTGCTGCAGGCCATCGGGCAGGCGCGCCACCACATCCACCTCGACACCTACATCATCAATGACGACCCCCTCGGACGCCTCGTCAGCGATGCACTCATCGACCGTGCCAAGCAAGGCGTCGAGGTGCGACTCATCTATGATGACGTGGGCTGCTGGCGCGTGCCGAACCGGTTCTTTGAGCGGATGCGCGAAGCCGGTGTCGACGTGCGGGCATTCATGCCTGTTCACTTCCCTGCCTTCACCAGCAAAATCAACTACCGCAATCACCGCAAGCTCTGTGTCATCGACGGACGCGAAGCCTTCGTCGGCGGTATGAACATCGCCCTCCGCTATGTGAAGGGAACCACGAAGACGAAGCGTGGGAAGACTGTCTCTGTGACACCCTGGCGCGACACCCACCTGCGTGTGGTCGGCGGAGCGGTCTATGCCATACAGCGAGCCTTCCTCGTCGACTGGTACTTCGTCGACCGCACTCTCGTCAGCGGACGCGAATACTATCCGCGTGCCGAAGAGACCGATGGCGGCCTGTCGCAGCTCGTCACGAGCAACCCCACATCACCTTGGCCCGACATCATGCAGGGCTATGTGCGCATCCTCCTCGAGGCTCGCCACTATGTCTATATGGAAACCCCATACTTTCTGCCCACCGAGCCCATCCTCTTTGCAATGCGAACGGCAGCCCTCTCGGGTGTCGACGTACGGCTCATGGTACCCTTGCATGTCGACTCGAAACTCGTCGAGTGGGCCTCGCGTTCCTATCTCATGGAGGTTATTGAGTCGGGAGTACACATTCTGTTCTATCGGGCGGGCTTCAACCACTCGAAGCTGCTTGTCTGCGACGACCAACTCTCCACGTGTGGTTCCACGAACGTCGACTTCCGCTCGTTTGAGAACAACTTCGAATCAAACCTGTTCGTCTACGACCGAGACGTTGCCTTGCGCATGAAAACCGTGTTCCTCGACGACGAAACCCGTTGTGTGCGAGCTGAGGAGCTTAGCGACATCCACAACCGCCCATTCCACCAGCGGCTGTGGGAATCCCTCGTCCGCCTCCTCGCCCCGTTGTTATAATAACCCTCATCCCCTCTCCGCTCTTCTCAACCCTTCTCAACCGCGCCGCAGGCGCATCTCAACCTCTCAACTTCTCAACTTCAAAATATGGACAACAGAATCCCCGAGCAATGGAGCCAGTTCCTGCTCAAAGACGTGACCTTTGCCAATCTGATGATGCGCCGCATCTACAACGTGCTCATCGTCGCCAACCCCTACGATGCGTTCATGCTCGAGGATGACGGCCGCGTCGACGAGAAAATCTACAACGAGTATGTGGAGCTCGGACTGCGCTATCCGCCCACGTTCACACAGGTCTCGACTATCGAGCAAGCCCGCGAGGTGATGAGTTCCACACACATCGACCTCGTCATCACAATGCCTGGTAATGCCGACAACGACGCGTTCTCCGTGGCCCGGCAGATCAAGGCCGAAGACCCTGAGGTGCGTTGCGTGGTGCTCACGCCATTCTCTCATGGCATCACCCGTCGCATGCAGGACGAAGACCTGTCGATGTTCGACTATGTGTTCTGCTGGCTCGGCAACACCAATCTCATCCTCTCCATCATCAAGCTCATCGAGGACCGCATGAACCTCGAGCACGACATTCAGGAGGCGGGCGTACAGCTCATCCTCCTCGTCGAGGACAGCATCCGCTTCTATTCGTCCATCCTCCCGAATCTCTATAACTACCTGCTCATCCAGAGTCAGCACTTCTCCACAGAGGCCCTGAACCCGCACTCTGCAACGATGCGTATGCGCGGTCGGCCAAAGGTGGTGTTGGCACGTAGCTACGAGGAGGCATGGGCTGTCTACGAGCAGTTCCACGACAACGTGCTCGGCGTCATCAGCGATGTGCGCTTCCCCATGAAGACCACCGACAGCCCGTCGCGTTCCGGCGAAGGATTGTCGGGCATTGAGAAGGATCCCGAGGCTGGACTGAAGCTGTTGCGGGCCATTCGTGCGCGCGACGAGTTTGTGCCGCTCATCATGGAAAGTTCTGAGAGTGAGAACCGTCAGAAGGCTGAGGCTGAAGGGTTCCATTTCGTCGATAAAAATTCGAAGAAGATGAGCATCGACCTGCGCCACATCCTTGAGGAGCACATGGGCTTCGGCGACTTCATCTTCCGTGACCCGAAGACACGCAAGGAAATCATGCGTGTCAGCAACTTGAAGGAGCTGCAGGATAACATTTTTATAATTCCTCGCGAGGCGATGCTCTACCACATCTCGCGAAACCACATGAGCCGTTGGCTCACGGCACGCGCCATCTTCCCCGTGTCGCAGTTCCTGAAGACCGTCACCTGGCAGAAGCTGCAGGACGTCGATGCACACCGGCAAATCATCTTCGATGCCATTGTACAGTATCGACACATGAAGAACCAGGGCGTCGTGGCAGTCTTCGACCGCGGACGCTTCGACAAATATGCCCACTTTGCACGCATCGGCGACGGTTCGCTCGGCGGCAAGGGCCGTGGCTTGGCATTCCTCGACAGCATCATCAAGCGCAACCCGAAGCTCGACCAGTTTGAGGGTGTCAGCGTGCAGATACCGAAGACCGTCGTGCTCTGCACCGATGTCTTCGACCGTTTCATGGAACAAAACAACCTCTATCCCATCGCCCTCAGCGATGCACCTGATGAGGAGATTCTCCGGCACTTCCTCCACGCACAGCTGCCCGATGCGTTCATTGCCGACTTCTTCGCCTTCTTCGAGGCCACACGGTCGCCCATCGCCATCCGTTCCAGCTCGTTGCTCGAGGATGCCCACTACCAGCCGTTCGCCGGCGTCTATGCTACCTACATGATACCTTGGCTCAGCGACAAATACCAGATGCTGCAGATGCTCGCTGCAGCCATCAAGAGCGTTTATGCATCGGTCTACTATCGCGATTCGAAAGCATACATGACGGCTACGTCGAACGTCATCGATCAGGAGAAGATGGCTGTCATCCTGCAGGAGGTGGTGGGCAGCCAGCATGGCGACCGCTTCTATCCTACGTTCAGTGGTGTGCTGCGCTCGCTCAACTACTATCCCATCGGCGACGAGAAGGCTGAGGAGGGTATTGCACAACTCGCACTCGGACTCGGTAAGTACATCGTCGACGGCGGACAAACGCTCCGTGTGTCACCCTACCATCCCAACCAGGTGCTGCAGACCAGCGAACTAGACTTCGCCCTGCGTCAGACGCAGACGCGCTTCTATGCCCTCGACTGTTCCGATGTCAGCCAGGAGTTTAAGGTCGACGATGGTTTTAATATTCTCAACCTGAAGGTGAAAGAGGCCGACGCCGACGGCACGCTCTACGGCATTGCCTCTACCTACGACCCCTACGACCAGATCATCCGCGACGGCATCTACGACGGAGGACGCAAGGTCATCACATTCAGTGGTGTGCTGCAACAGAATGTCATGCCGCTGCCCGAAATCCTACAGGAAGCCATGCATTGTGGTGCCGATGCCATGAAGCGACCTGTGGAGATAGAGTTTGCCTGCGACCTCAGAGGACAGAAGGCAGAGTTCTACCTCTTGCAGATACGCCCCATCGTCGACACCATGCAATCCGTAGATGAAGACCTGCGTGCCGTCGACGACAGCCAATGCCTGCTGCGCTCCGACAACACCCTCGGTCACGGCATCATCGATGATGTATGCGATGTTGTCTATGTGAAGACCGACCAAGACTACAATGCAGCCAACAACCCGGAGATAGCCGTGCAGATAGAACGGCTCAACCAGCAGTTCTTGGCATCGGGTGGCAGCTATGCCCTCGTGGGGCCCGGCCGCTGGGGCTCCAGCGATCCTTGGCTTGGCATTCCGGTGAAGTGGCCGCACATCTCCTGTGCACGCATCATCGCCGAGGTGGCACTCCCCAACTATCGCATCGACCCCTCGCAGGGCACTCACTTCTTCCAAAACCTCACCTCGCTTGGTGTCGGCTATTTCACCATCGATGCCGGCAATGCTGCAAAACCTGCTGAGGGAAGTGGTGAAAGCACGTCCCACGCCTCCTTCTTCCGCAAGGAGCTTCTTGATAGCATGCCCGCTGTCAGCGAGACGGAGTACATCCGCCACGTGCGCCTGCCCAAACCCCTTCGCATCCTGATGGATGGAAAGAAGCAACTTGGTGTTGTCATCCTCGACAACACTCCCGCGTAACACCCGAGGAGCCTACCCCCAGCGACGTGAATCCGGGTCGGGGGTGGGCTCTACTTCTCTTGACATATATCAAGAAATCGCCCGTTTTTGTGAATAAATCAGAACTTATTGCTTGGGTAAACGATAAAATCGTTACCTTTGCATCGTGTTTTTCATGGTATTAGATTTAAGGTTAAGTAGATTGGGACTCAGCGGAGCCCCTTTTTTTATGTTAATACCCCACATGGCGAAGGTCTGGAATTGGCGTACCATAGGAGTATGTTATCTTGCCATCGGTATCCACCATATATCCGCCCCCTTTAGCTAGATATTTACCAAAAGGGAAGGCCGGTTCTCGCCTTGTTTCGTTTTTTCGTTAAACTACATTTCTTAAATTCTTTTCTACAGTTGACACGTCTCTGAATATCCCGCATTTATAATCAATCTCCAACTTGTCTGATAGGCGGAGGAGATTGAATCCCGTGGCATAGTAATACTTGCGCCCAACATTGTATAGCCATTTGGCATCGGACAAATTGAAGTTTCCAAAATGCCGATACAGACAATATTCGATATAGCGGGCTGAACCTTCCATCGTTTCATACAACTGCTCCAAGGCAACAATGTCTATACCAAGTTCCTTTTTCACCCTTTCCCTGCGTTCGTTACGCAAATCAAAGAACGACTGGATATAGGCTCTTGACACCTCAATATCGTTGGCATCA
>JAFROT010000002.1 GCA_017429525.1 Bacteroidaceae bacterium
CCATGAGGGTCGTCCCAGACGAGGACGTCGATAGGCAGCAGGTGTAAAGGCGGCGACGTCATAGCCGAGCTGTACTAATTGCCCGAACGCTTTCGCTCGAAGTACGCTTTGGGCTGTCCGTGGCTTTTCGGTCTTTCCGCAGACATGTCACCCCATACGGGAGGGCCGTCCAGATGACGGCCAGTTTCCCGAGTCTTATTCAAGGCGGTTATAGCGGCGGGGTCCCACCTCTTCCCATCCCGAACAGAGAAGTTAAGCCCGCTTGCGCCGATGGTACTGCACACCCGTGGGAGAGTAGGTAGCCGCCACTTTTTGTGAGAGAGCCCCGACGTCCGCAAGGATGTCGGGGCTTCTTCGTATCCGTCTCCGTCTCTGTTTTCGTTTTCGTTATCGTTTTCGTGTCTGTTTGCCGGAGTGAGGGGAGAGGGGAGGATGGAGGTGGTAAGGGCGAGCTGTTCAGAGATTTTGGAATGTCGTTATTCCGATATTTCGAGTTTTCGAGAGGTCTATATTTCAAGTTCTCGTGATGCTGTTAATTCGTGAGGTCGATTTTTTTTTGCGATTTTGTGTTTAAGTCTGAACTTTCTATTATCTTTGTGCCATGAAATACGCAGATTTACCTAAACATCGAATCAATCACTTGGTCAAACCCGCTTCCATGACTTTGGAGGAGTGGCAAGTGATGCTGCGCATGCAACAGGCCCAGCGAGAGAATCTGGAGGTTGAATGTGTGAGCGAGCGCTATAACCCCGGTGAGTACCGTGTTACGAGTCCTAAGTCGGGGGGCGTGTATAAAGTCGTGTTCCGTGGTGCCAAGAGCCCTTGGAACTATTGCGAATGCATGGACTTCAAGACTTCGCAGTTAGGCACTTGCAAGCATGTGGAATCGGTTCGACAATGGATTGCCGATCACCATAAACGAATCCATTGGGATTTGCCTAGTTACACCAGTGTCTATCTGAGCTATCGCGGCAATCAACGATTGGTGAAGATTCGTGTGGGAGCAACGCGTGAGAAGGATTTCCGTGCGTTGGCTAACAAGTATTTTGATGCGCTTGATACTTTATTGCCTAAATCGTTTGAACTCTTTGGCGAGTTCCTCGCAGAAGCCAAAGCCATCGACGATGGATTCCGTTGTTACCAGGATGCCTTGGATTATGTGCTTGAACAGCGCGAAGCCATAGCTCGTCGTAAGATGGTCGACGAGCGATATGACGATGAGCATCTGGATGCCCTCCTTCTCACGAAGTTGTATCCTTATCAAAAGGATGGTGTACGATTCCTGGCTCGTGCGGGACGTGCTATCCTGGCTGATGAGATGGGCTTAGGTAAAACTGTACAGGCGATAGCTGCTGCAGAGTTGCTTCGTCGTGATGGTTTCGTCAGCAATGCCCTGATTCTTTGTCCTACGACACTGAAGTACCAATGGAAGCGAGAGATTGAACGCTTCACGAATACATCGGTTCAAGTTATTGAAGGAACTGCCGATCGACGTCAGGAGCTGATGAAGAGTGATGCTTTCTTCAAGATTGCTTCTTACAACAGCATCTCGACAATGGAAACGGATGTCGGAGAGGTCGATTTGCTCATTCTGGACGAAGTGCAGCGTCTGAAGAACTGGAACACTCAGCTCTCGAGATCGGTGCGTCGTATTTCGTCGCGTTATGCTTTCATTCTCAGCGGAACGCCTCTCGAGAATCGTTTGGAGGAATTGTATAGTATTGTTGAACTGGTCGATCAGTACCTGCTTTCACCTTTTTACTTGTTCCGTGACAAGTATATCCTCATAGATCAGGAGGGGCGAACCATCGGTTATCGTTCGTTGTCGGAAATCAGCGACCGGATGAGTGGTGTGATGCTGCGTCGCCGTAAGGCTGATGTGGCTTTGCAGTTGCCACCGCGTATCAACAAGAACCTGTATGTGCCGATGACGGAACAGCAGCTGGACGCTCATCATGACTTAAAATTGCATGCGGCCCGCCTCGTCTCGAAATGGCATCGCCAGCATTTTCTCTCTGAACTGGATCGCCGTCAACTCCTTCTGACGCTGCAGCAGATGCGCATGGTATGCGACAGCCTCTATGTCCTTGATGAGAATAGCCGCTATGACACGAAGGTCGAGGAGGTGATGAATATCCTTGACGAATGTGGTGTGACGGTGAATGGCGAGCGGCCGACATCGACAGATTCACCCGCTGTAGAGACCGCCACAAAGGTCGTTATCTTCAGCCAGTGGGAACGGATGACTCGGTTGGTCGCCCAGGAATTGGAACAGAGTGGCGTGGAGTTCGTCTATCTTCACGGGAATGTTCCTGCCCGCGAGCGCAATGAGCGTGTCGAGGCCTTTCAGCAAGATCCACAGATTCGTGTATTCCTCTCGACAGATGCGGGTTCAACGGGATTAAACCTGCAAGTGGCCAATGTCGTCATCAACCTCGATCTGCCTTGGAACCCAGCCATACTCGAACAGCGTATCGGCCGCCTTCATCGCATCGGGCAGCAGAGGGGCGTGGAGGTTATCAATCTGATCTCGGCCGGTACGATAGAAGAGGATATGCTCTCTCGCCTGCGTTTCAAAGCCTCGCTCTTCGAGGGCGTGCTCGATGGCGGCGAGGATGCCGTCTTCTTGGCGGGCGATAAGTTTGAGAGCCTGCTCAGTGGCCTTCACGACTATATGGAAGCTGGCGACGATAGGGTGGACGTGGTGCCCGTCAGCCTTGCTGAAGAAGAGCAACCGGTGCAAAAGGCTTCATCCGCCTCTGAGCAGATGACATTGCCCTTTGATGAGCATAAACCCGATCTGGTTCATCGAATGTTGGCTGATTTCAAGGAATTATTGATGTCAGACGATGAAACGCGCAAGAAAATGGCTTCTTTGCTCGCTCAGTTGCTTGAAAAGTTGTAACTTTGCAGCGTCAAAAGACGAATATTTACAACTCAAAGACATAAAACAACAATGGATTTAAAGATTGCAGTGTTGGCTGGTGATGGTATCGGCCCTGAGATCAGCGAACAAGGAGTAGCCGTGATGACGGCGGTGGCCGAGAAATTCGGTCATCAGGTGACCTACGAATATGCGCTCTGTGGCGCAGATGCTATCGATAAAGTCGGCGACCCGTTCCCCGAGGCTACATACGAGACCTGTATGCGCGCAGACGCGGTGCTGTTCTCAGCTGTCGGTGATCCGCGTTTCGACAACGATCCTACTGCAAAGGTACGTCCCGAGCAGGGCCTCTTGGCCATGCGCAAGAAGCTGGGGCTCTTCGCGAATATTCGTCCTGTCGAGACCTTCGATTGCCTGATTCATAAGTCGCCGCTGAAAGATGAACTCGTGCGTGGGGCTGATTTCATCTGCATCCGCGAGCTCACCGGTGGCATGTACTTTGGCGAAAAGTATCAGGATAATGATAAGGCTTACGACACCAATTTTTACTCACGCCCAGAAGTGGAACGCATCTTGAAGGTTGGATATGAGTATGCCCTGCGTCGTCGGAAGCACCTGACCGTGGTCGATAAAGCCAACGTCTTGGCCAGCAGCCGTCTGTGGCGTCAGATTGCCAAGGAGATGGCCCCGCAGTACCCCGACGTTGAGACCGACTTCATGTACGTGGACAATGCCGCCATGCGAATGATTCAAGACCCGCGCTTCTTCGACGTGATGGTCACGGAGAACACTTTCGGCGACATCCTCACCGACGAGGGCTCGTGCATCACTGGTTCGATGGGTCTGCTTCCTTCTGCCAGCACGGGTGAGCATACCCCTGTCTTTGAGCCTATTCACGGCTCTTGGCCGCAGGCTAAAGGCCTGAATATCGCAAATCCGTTGGCGCAGATCCTCAGCGTAGCTATGCTCTTCGAATACTTCAACCTTCAGGCAGAAGGCCGCCTCATCCGCGATGCCGTCAATGCCAGCCTCGACGCTAATGTCCGTACGCCTGAGATACAAGTTGAAGGCGGCGCCAAGTACGGCACGCGCGAAGTGGGTGCATGGATTGTCGATTATATTCGACGGGCTTGATACGTTAATATCGTTGTGGTCAGTGCCTATGCTCTTGGACCTGGAATCCAACGCACTGAAGGCGTAACGCTTCCAAAGCCAACTTGTCGCAAAAGTGCTGTCACGACAGTCGTCAACAAGATACTTGGTAAGTAAAGCATGAAGGCTCGCACGATATCGTGCGGGCCTTCATGTTTTCTGTGATAGTTGTTCTTTTAGAATTCCAGCGGTTCGTAAGGCATGCCGAAGACGTCGGCAACTGCTTTGTAGGTGATTCGTCCGTCGACGATGTTAAGACCTCGGCGCAGGCTCTCGTCCTCGCGGCAGGCCTGTTGCCAGCCCTTGTCGGCCAGCTTGAGGGCATAGCGGAGGGTGGCGTTGGTCAGGGCGATGGTCGAGGTGTTGGGGACGGCGCCGGGGATGTTGGCGACGCAATAGTGAAGGATGCCGTCGACCTCGTAGACAGGTTCGCTGTGAGTGGTCGGACGGGAAGTCTCGAAGCATCCACCCTGGTCGATGGCAACATCAACGAGTACGCTTCCAGGCTGCATCAGGGAGAGCATATCACGCTTGATGAGGTGAGGGGTCTTGTCGCCAGGCACGAGGACGGCTCCCACGACGATGTCGGTCTCGGGCAGTTCCAAACGGATGTTGTGCTCGGTGGAATAGAGCGTGTGGACGCCTGCAGGCAGCTCCATCTCCAGCTGGCGGAGACGAGGCAGCGAGACATCGGCAATGGTGACGACGGCTCCTAAGCCAGCCGCCATGCGCGCTGCTGCCTCTCCGACAACGCCACCGCCGAGCACCAGCACGCGAGCCGGACGCACGCCGGGCACGCCGCTAATGAGTTTGCCGCATCCTCCCTTCGTCTTCTGGAGGTAGTAGGCGCCGTTGAGCGTCGCCATGCGTCCAGCCACTTCGCTCATGGGGAGCAGGAGCGGGAGAGCACCATTAGACAATTGTACCGTTTCGTAGGCCAGGCAGACCGCGTGGCTCTTGAGCATGGCCTCGGTGAGAGGACGGTCGCAAGCGAAGTGGAAATAGGTGAAAATCAACTGCCCCGGGCGTACAAGTCCATACTCCGGCTCGATGGGTTCCTTGACTTTGATAATCATGTCGGCCCACTCATAGACCTCTTCGATGGAGGGCAAGATGCGTGCGCCAGCCATCACATAGTCCTCGTCGGCAAAGCTGCTTCCACATCCCGCTGTCTGTTGGACAACAACCTCGTGTCCGTGACGAACTAATTCGGCAACGCCGGCAGGAGTCATTCCTACTCGGTTCTCGTTGTTCTTGATTTCTTTAGGTATTCCGATTCTCATAGCAAATAAATGTTTGTGGTTAGGGTGAAGTTGTGTTAAGATGGCGTAAAGGTATACAAAATTCTTGAATGGCAAGCTTCTTCGAGTGGCTTTTTTTTCGGATTCAATGAATTTTGTGTACTTTTGCGGTCAGAAATCGTTAATGAGACAGGACAATGAACGTGATAATTGACAGCGTAGTACGTCTTCGGCAGTGGCTTTTACTATGCCTGTTGCTCGCATGTGGTGGCAGCGTTTTTGCACAAGACACCTACGAGCAGCTTGTGCGTCAGGGCGTGACGGCGATGGAGGACGACAGCCTGCAGGTTGCCGAAGTGTTGCTGCGGCAAGCCTTGAAGGAGCAACCTGCCGCACAGGGGAATGCCATCATCTGGGGCTATCTGGCGAGTATCGCTGAGCGTACAGGTCGTGAGCACGAAGCGTTGGAGCACTATAATATCGCCTTGGGCATGGCCCCTCGTGCTGTCGGGCTGCTGCTGAGCCGAGCATCGCTGTATATGAAGTTAGGCAATGAGGAGCGGGCGCTGGTGGATTATAACGACGTCTTGGACTTGCATCCAGATCACCCCGAGGCTTTGCTGATGCGGGCATACGTGCGTCAACGCCAACGATTGCTGAAGGATGCCCGCAAGGACTTGGAGCACCTGTTGCGTCTCAATCCCGTTCATGAGCAAGCGCTACTGGGATTGGCGCTTGTAGACGATGACGACCGCCGTCCGCAAGAGGCGATGGAGGTGATCAATCGTGCCATTGACCTTTATCCTGACCATGCTGCAGGCTATGCTTTGAGAGCGGGGATGGAGTTGGACCGCCGACAGTACGAACATGCCGAGGCCGACTACTCGAAGGCCATCGCGCTGGAGCCGGAGAATGTGACCTATCGGTTAGCCCGTGCGCGCCTGTACACGCTGATGAAGCGGAAGAAGCAAGCGCGCGAAGATGTCCGCGAGGCGGCACGATTGGGGGCTTCGGCCGAAGAGGTGGCTGGCGCTGCGGGGATCAGACCGAAATGAGGGAGACGGTGGCAGAACTACTGCTCGCAGCTAAAAGAGAGTAGACAAAAAGAGGTCGGAATAGGGAGAGGAGCAAGCTCTAACGAGGCAGAAGGGAATTGAGCTTGGCGGCTGTCATAGAGCCGAAGTCAGCAATCTGATAGTCGGAGAGCGACTGAAGGTCGGCCGCGGAATGGCTGGTCGTGAGGGCAACGACGAATGCCCCAGAGTCACGACCCGAACGAAGGCCGTTGATACTGTCTTCGAAGACGATGCTCTCGGCAGGCGTTACGCCAAAGCGTGCCATAGCGCGGAGGTAGCAGTCGGGGTGCGGCTTGGAGTGGGCAAAATCCTCGCTGGTCAGAATGGCGTCAATTAAAGCTGTGAACTCGGGATGCTGCTGGCAGACGCTTGCCATCTTGTCCTGGTTGGAGCTAGTGACTACGGCCGTGTGAATGCCGCTCTGGCGTAGGTCTTGGACAAGCTCACGGAAGCCTTCGATATACGGGAAAGTCATCTGGCGTTCGTAGTCATTCAGACGGCGAGTGATGATAGGGCGCTCTTGCTCGAGTGCGCCAGAAAAATAAGCATCGTAGATCTGTGTGAGCGTCTGCCCTTTGATGGCATGCTCAAGACCGGGACGGTCGGGGTAGTAAAGCCTGAACTGTGAGCCCCAGAACAGAGTGTATTGAGGTTCGGTGTCGAAGATGACGCCGTCGAGGTCGAATAAAGCAGCTTTGAGAGTGGCCATAGGCTGAGATGGTGGGAAGCGTAAGCAATGACAAGGTTTTTACGTATATACGCATCGGCTTGTACCATTAATGATACAAGCCTTTGCGTCTGTATGTGTAAGCCTTCGCGTCTATATGTGTAAGCCTTCGCGTCTGTATGTGTAGGCCTTCACGTCTATATGTGTAAGCCTTCACGTCTGTATGTGTAGGCCACCGCTTACGCATGTTGATTATTAGTCCTTGGCAGGTGCGTTGCGGATGATGGTCTGAGCGCGGTCGGGACCTACGGAGAGAATGGTGATGGGCGTCTGTAGCTCGTCTTCGAGGAACTTGATGTAGTCGCGGAAATTCTTTGGGAACTGCTCTTCAGACGTCATTGTGGAGAGGTCCTCTTGCCAACCCGGAAGGTCGCGGTAGACCGCTGCCCAGCCCTCGGTGTTGAACGGCATGGCGGTGGTGCGTTGTCCGTCCTTCTCGTAGGCGACGCAGGCACGGATGGTCTCGAAGCCATCGAGAACATCGCTCTTCATCATAATCAGCTGAGTAACGCCGTTGATCATGATTGCATATTTCAGGGCTACGAGGTCAACCCAGCCGCAGCGGCGGTTGCGGCCGGTGACGGCTCCGTACTCATGCCCGATCTCGCGCAGGCGGTCGCCCGTCTCGTCGAAGAGCTCGACAGGGAACGGTCCGGAACCCACGCGCGTGCTGTAGGCCTTGAAGATGCCAAAGACTTCGCCAATGCGGTTAGGGCCTACGCCGAGGCCTGTGCAGACACCGCCCGTCGTGGTGGAGGAGGAACTGACGAAGGGATATGTACCATGGTCGATGTCGAGCATCGTCCCCTGAGCACCTTCAGCCAGCACGCTCTTGCCCTCGGCCAGGAGGCGGTTGATCTCAATCTCGGTGTCGACCAGCGGGAACTGGCGCATATAAGCGATGCCTTCCATCCACAGACGCTCCTCGTCGGTGATGTCGTAGTCGGTGTAGTGGAGGTCGCGCAGGATCTGTTCGTGGCGTGCCTTGAGGTTGGCGTATTTCTCGGGGAAGTTGTCGAGGATGTCGCCCACGCGGAGGCCCGTACGGCTGGCCTTCTCGCTATAGGTAGGGCCAATGCCTTTGCCTGTAGTTCCGACTTTGTTCTTGCCTTTAGCAGCCTCGTAGGCGCGGTCGAGGACGCGATGCGTTGGCAGGATGAGATGGGCGCGCGTGCTGATGTGAAGGCGGCTGCGTAGGTCGTAGCCTGCCGCCTCGAGCTCTTTGGCCTCGGCCATGAAGAGGTCGGGAGCGATGACGCAACCGTTGCCGATGATGTTGAGCTTTCCCTCGTCGAAGATGCCGGAGGGGATGGAACGCAGGACGAATTTCTTGCCTTCGAAGATGATGGTATGGCCTGCATTGGGGCCTCCAGCGAAGCGTGCTACGACGTCATATTTAGGAGTGAATACATCGACGACTTTGCCTTTGCCTTCGTCGCCGAAGACGATGCCGAGTAGGGCATCTACTTTTCCTTGTTTCATATCGGTGGTTTTATTGTGATAAGACTAATTTGTCGGAGTGAGGGAATGGGCTTGTGATTATTTCTGCTGGCTCTCGGCGAGTTTGAGCAGTTTTCGCATTTGTCGTTGGCAACTCGTGCAGGTGCCATAGACGTAGACAATTCGGTGGCTGACGGCGAAGCTGCGGGGATGGTAGGTCTCGAGGCTGGCTGCCAGCTCCTTGCTCTTGATGCGGGTGATGTGGTGGCAATGGCTGCAGATCTGATAGCTGCGTGGCCTGTCGTCGGCGATGCGCTCGAAGGTGGCGGCCGACGACGAGAAGGGGTGGCGGATGAGCAGGTTGGCCTGCACGAGCAGTTGCGTGGTCAGATAGAGCGTGTTGGTGCTGACGTGAAAACGATAGACCTGCATGATGTGCTGCAGGTCCTCGATGGTGAAGACGCCTTCAGTCTCATAGATAGCATTCAAGATGGCAAACCGTTCCTTGGTCTGCCGAAGTCCGTTGGCGATGAGATACTGCCTGAACTGTTCCTTGACGTTTTCTTGTAGATTGCCTTTTTCGCTCATGAGCGCACAAAATTACAACATTTTAGGCGAAAGAAATAAGGATTTACAGAGATTAACATAGAGTGCCGAGCGACTTGTTGACAGCAGCCTCGGCTTCATCCGAAGTGTCGGCAAAGCGGAGGAGCGCATTCTGCACGGCTTTACGGAGTGGCAGATAGGTGGCGGGCAGGGCAGAGGCGGCCTGGTCAAGGAATTCAGCCTGTGCGTCGGGTGAGAGTTCGGCTCCCTGCATCAGCAACCGCGTGATGACGAGGAAGCCGCAGAGTTGCCGCATCTCGCGTTCGTCGGCCATCCATCGGAAAGCGAGGTCGGCCGCCGAAGGTAAACGGGATAGGAGGTCCATTGACAGCAACTGCGCAATCTCGGCTTGCTCTGGCACGAGGCTCTCCACCCAAATGTCGGCCATATCGCTGTCGAACTCATTGAGCGGATAGAGCATGATGGCCAGCATCTTGGTCTCGCGTATGTTTTCCTGCCAAAGCGCTATGGCGAGATGATGGTCGGGCGTGAAGTCCTTTGCGATTTCGCGCAGACGAGGCAACTCAATGCCGAAGGCTACGCGATAGCCCATGCCACTCTCACGAATGGCGCGCGAGGCAATACCATTCATGGCAGCCCGCAGTTCGGCTTTAATGGCTCGGATGTTGTCGTGGACGGTATCGCTCAGCATGAGGGCTATTCGTTAATATAAGGAAGCGTACGATAGTCGCGACTATAGCGGAGCATCTGATGGTCGTAGGCCTCGCCATAGCGCACCTGTACATCGGTGATATTGCCGTTCTTATCCTCGGTGACAATATATTCGGGGTTGATGAATCCCTTGTAGGGAGCGAGGTCGAGTGCACGATAGCGGGCCAGCACTTCCTGATGGAGCTTGGCATCGACTTTCACGCCGTAGGTCTCGATGAGCTGGCGTGCTCCCTCGAAGTCGCCCTCGCTCTTGACGCGCTGAATCGCAGCGAGCAGCTTGCCGAAGAGGTCGCGGAGGGCAGGGTAGTCGTTTATCTTGACGTAGGTCTTACCGTCACGTTGAATGAGTTCTACGGCTGGATGACCGGAGGCCTGCGTGGCGGCATGCTCGAGCACCCAGTGGGCTACGAGAGCACGATTGCGCATGTGAGCCTCTTCAATCTCGTTGCCCGGCTCTATGCGTACGAGCTGGGTCATGAGACCGTTCATCAGATAGGTATAGTACTGACTCTTGTAGGCATCGGCGTTGGGCGTGAGCCCAAGTTCTACCAGTTTGGGGTCGGCGATATAGTAGAGGCCGAAGAGGTCGGCGCGAGCTTCTTCGATAGCGCTCCCATAGGCCTTAAGGGAGTCGGCATCAACGCCAGGCAGCAGCTTGCCTGAGCCGTGCCCGAGACATTCGTGGAGGTCTGTGTGGAGGTCGTCGCAGACGTCGCCGTACTTGCTGATTAGTTCACGAGTCTGCTCGTCGATGACGAACTCCTCTTGGAAACCATTGCCTCGTGCCGCTTTGTTGTAGGCGTCGGTCAGATTGCCGATGGTGACGCTCTTGGAGCCGTGCTCAGCCCTGACCCAGTTGCTGTTGGGCAGGTTGATGCCGATGGCAGTGGACGGGTAGAGGTCGCCGCCGAGCATAGCGGCCACGATGACTTTGGCCGAGATGCCTTTGCATTTCTCCTTCTTGAAACGCGGGTCGACGGGCGAGTGGTCCTCAAACCACTGGGCGTTGGCCGAGAGTTTCTTTGTCCGTTCGGTAGCCCCCTTATCCTTGAAGTTGGCGATGCCTTCCCAGCTGGCTTTCATGCCCAGCGGGTCGCCGTAGCTCTCGGTGAAGCCGTTGGTGAAGTCGACATCTCCCTCGGTCTCCTCGACCCATTGGATGGTATAAGTGTCGAAGGTGCGGAGGTCGCCGGTACGATAGTATTCGATGAGGCGGTCGATGACGGCAGCCTGTTTGTCGTTCTCGGCTACGGTCTTGGCTTTCTCGAGCCAGAAGATGATGCGGTCGATGGCAGGTCCGTAGAGGCCTCCGCTGCGCCACACCTTTTCGCACAGTTGCCCATTTTCCTTGACGAGGCGGCTGTTCATGCCGAACATGATGGGATGCGCTGGATCGGTGTCGGCTTCCTTCATGCGCAGATAGAAGTCCTCGGCCTCGGCTTGCGTGACGCCAGGACCGTAGTAGTTGGCGGCAGAGGTCTGGATGAGGTCCTGCCCGTCGGCTTGATTGGTGCGCTTGGGATAAAGGGCCGGGTCGAACATGACGGGGAAAATCTCGTCGCAGAGCGCATCGACTGCAGCGACGACGGCAGGGTCGGCAGCCGTGGCTTTGCTGTCAGCTTGCCCGGCATTGGCGGCAGCTGTCGCTACCAGCGCTGAGTCGATGGGCAGCTTGGAAGGATCCACGCTGTGCAGGGCTTTGCGGAAGAAGTCCTCGGAGAAACCCGGCTGGAACTTGTCTGAGCCGTAGTGGTGATGGATGCCGTTCGAGAACCAGCAGCGCTTCAGGTAGACGGTCAGCGCCTTGAAGTCATCGCTCTCGCGGTCGCCTGCATAGTCGGTGTAGACCGTCTCCAGCATCTGGCGGATGCGCAGGTTGTAACGGCCGTTTTGGTCCCAGAGGATGTCGCGTCCGCTGAGCGCAGCTTCAGAGAGGTAGTAGATCAGCGTCTTCTGGCGAAGTGAGAGTTCGTCAAAGCCTTCGACCTGATAGCGGAGCATCTGCAGGTCGGCAAAGCGCTCGTCGTTGTATTGGAATTCTGTTTCTTCTTTCTGGGTGCCACAGGATGTGGCGATTGTTGCTGCGGTGAGCACAAACATGAGCGATAACTTATTGGTGTTCATATTGAACGTAATGAATGAGGGTGTTATTCGGTTTTGGTCTTCTTTCCGCGTTTGGGCTCAGCGGCCTTGGCGAAGAAGTGGGTCTGATAGTCTTTGGGTGTTTTGCCGTGTATGCGATAGAAGGCGGCGTAGAAGGATTGGCGGTTGGCAAATCCCGATGCCTTGGCCACCTCTCCCATGGTGATGCCTTTGTTGCGGCGGTCGGTCATGATGGCGATAGCCTCGCGGATGCGATAGCCGTTGATGAGCTCGGTATAGTTTTGCTGGAAGCGCAGGCTTACTGCGGCGCTGATGTAGCGTGTGTTGGTGCCTATCTCCTCAGCCAGTTTCTGTGCAGTGAACTTGGGGTCGCGGAATTTCTTCTCGACGATCATCTTTTTGAGGATTTGCTCATAGATTTCGTCGATCACTTCGGGCTTCACCGCCATGCGATAGATGGCCGGTTTCTCCTTTTTCTCTCTTAAATTGTACTTTGCCATGTTAATTATTGTGTTTAGTTAGGGAATATTGTTGTCGTTGTTGTCGGTTTGCTGGTGCTTTCTCAGTTGCTCGTCGAACTGAGCCATCTGTAGGAGCACTTTACGTCGTTGTTGTTCCAGTTCTGAGATTTGCTGTTCGATGGCCGCTTGTTCGCTGTCGCCGTTGCCCGCGATGGGTCGGAGGCCATCGGCTTGCAGGGCGATGATCTGTGCGCGTAAGTTGTCGACGCGTGCTTGTGTGATGGACATCTCCAAAAGGTTGCTTCTGATGCGCTGCCGGGCATCGGTCCAGTCCTTGCCGTCAGCCAGCACCCGCTCCAACTCGGCCACCTGCACAGGCGGGTTGTTGCTGTTGAAGCGTTGCATCCACATGTCCAGTTCGCGCTTGTCGTCGGCCAGGCGGGCTTCCATCTGATGCGTGGCCTGGTCGATGTGCGCTTGTTGAGCCTCCAGGGAGAGCTTCCTGCGTTCGTGTTCCGTGTACTCGGCCATCAGCGCTTGCAGGCGCTCGCGTTGTTGGGCCAGCCGTTCGCGTGCCTGCTTGAAAAGGCTTTTGCCGTCCATGTCGGGGAGCAGCTTGGTTAGTGCGGTGATGGCTTTGGCCTCTCGTTCCTTGCTCTTGTTGGCGATGTTCTCGCAGAGTGCGATGTCAGCCTGTGCCTGTTCGATATTCTTCCGGAGGCGTTCGATAGCCGTGCTCAGCGTCTGCGACTCGGTGTCGTGCTTGTGTAGGTCGTCTTCCAGTTCGCCCCATTGGTCCATCATGCTTTGGATCTGTAGCTTCAGTCCTTCGTGCGAACGTTTCCACCGGTTGAACCATTCGGGGATGGTGATCAGGTGCTCGAGCTCATCGTATCGGCGGCTGAAGTCTTGCGTGGCGCGCGTGAGTTCTTGGTTGAGGTTCTCCACGAGTCGTGCCATCACTTGGCAGGCTGTATTGACCTCGTTAAGCTGGATGTCGAGGTCGGCTGCCAGTTGTTGCTTCTTCTGTATTTTGATGCCAATAGATGAGATCGAGTCGAGGTGGAAGGTGAAGGTGCTGAGTTCTTTCTCAGCGTTCTCGGCGTCGACGGACGTTTTTTCGATGAGTTGTCGCATCAGCGTGGAGCGCGCCTCGCGATTCGTCGCTGATGAACATTCGCGGAACGAGCGGTCGAGCTTGGCGAAGGTGGCCCATTCCGTGGTATCTTTCTCCTGTCGGGCTTCGAGGGTTTCCAGGTTGCGCAGTTCCACCTCCAGCCGGCTCTGCGAGGCGGTCAGGTCGGTCTGCATCTCCTGCAATGCTTGCCGCTTGGCCTGCAACTCGCCACGCAGGGTCTCGCAGTCGGCTTTCAGCGATGAGATGAGCGCATTCTGCTCCGAGATGTACTCGCCTTGCCAGGGATGGTGGGTGGCGCCGCACACGGTGCAAGGTGTCCCTTCGACGAGGTCGCCACGGAGTTCGATCACGTTCTGACTCTTCGAGAGGGTGAGGTGATAGTTGCGCTGGTCGAGCGCTTTTGATGTCTTGCGTACGTCCTCGGTCAGGTTGTCGATGTTCTGGTTGAGGTGGTCGATGTGCAGTCGCAGTTGCGTGATCTCTTGGTTCTTCTGCTCGATGAGGTCGTAGCCGGCGGCGATATTGCGCCACAGCGAGAATCCCGTCTCGAGCATCAGTCGCCGGCTGTGCAGCTCGAGTGCGCGACGCTGCAGGTTGTAGCTGTCTTGTCCAGCGATGCTGCGTCGGTGGGCGTCTACTTCCTCCTCTTGAGTGTTGATGTCGGCATTGAGGTTCTGGCTCTCCGAGAACAGTCGCCCGAGTTGCTCATTGCGCTCATTCTGCTGTCGAAGGGCCTGGTTGAGTTGTTGTGTCACGCTCTCGCGGTAGTGCATCGATGCGTAGAGTTCGTCGAGCTTTGCCTTGATGCCGCTTCCCTGCAGGATCATGTTGCGATGGGCCTCGAGGGCCTGTCTGCGCAGCGACAGGGCAGCCGTCTCCGTGCGCACCCTCTCGGCGCTCTGGCTGTTCTCGTGCAGCTCCTTCTGCAGCATTTCCAGCCGTTCGCGCAGTTGGGCCAGGTCGGTAGCATTCGAGGCGTATTCGGCGTTGGCATCGTCGGCTTGCGCTTGCAGCCGTTCGGCCTCGGCCATGTCGATAGCCGCCTGTACGGCTGCGTTCTGCATCTCGGTCGTCTTGGCCTCCTCGAGGGTCAGCCGTTTCTCGGCCTCGGTCAGCGCGCGCGTGGCGTCGCTCAGCTCAGTGGCCAGTTGCGTGTGCTGCTGTCGGGCATCGGCGATATTGCCGTTCAGCACGTAGATGCGCTGGAACCGGCCGTTGATGCTCTCAAATGCCTCGAAGCGCTCCAGCTGTCGCTGCTCGCTGAGCAGGGCTGCTTGCTGCTTGTTGATCTCGTAGAGCTGCGAACGCTGCTTGGTGAGCTCCGTGTTGACGTCGACAAATCGCTTCAGTTGCTGCTGCTGATGGTGCAGCCGTGCGATGGAGCTCTCCAGGTTGTCCAGCTTCGTCTGGCAGAGGCGTCGTCCCTCGCGTACGCGTTGCAGCGTAGCATCGTCCAGTCGGTGCTCGGTGAGGCGTTGGCGCTTGATCTCGTTGCGGATGGTCGTGCGCAGCCACGCCTTGGCATCCTCGGGCAGCGGCTCGTTGAACCGTTCAAGCCACCACCCGCGGATGGCTTCTTCGATGGTGAGCGAATTATTGTGTAGGGGTGTATTGGAGTCTGTCATTTGAAGGGTTTAGTCCGAAAATCAGAGCAAAGTTAGTGATTTTTGAAATTTGCCCAAAGAAATTTGGCCACTTTTTTGGCTGAACTCTTTCTTTAGATTAATTTTGCCCTCGAAAATGAGTAAAAACAACCATCAAACACTAATTTTTATTGTATGAATCTACATTTTTCACATTTGTTTGCGTGCGCTCTGCTTGCGTCAGCCAGCTTGGGCGTCCATGCTCAACCCGTGGTCACGGTCGATGTGGCGCACCCGGGCGCAACCGTCAGTCCTCGTCTGTATGGAATCTTTTTCGAGGAAATCAATCATGCTGGCGATGGCGGCCTCTATGCCGAGCTGGTTCAGAACCGTTCGTTCGAGGACGATGCCTCCACGCCCGCCCATTGGCAGGCTGTAGGGCAGGCCGTAGCCTCGCTCTCCACCCAGGGTACGCTCAACGACCGCCAGGCCCACCACTTGCAGCTCACGCTCAGCGCAGCTGGCGCAGGCGTCGAGAACGAGGGCTACTGGGGCATGGCCTTCCGTCAGCAGACCGCCTACACCCTCTCCTTCTGGGTCAAGGCCGAGGATGCCTACAAGGGCGATGTCACCGCCACCCTCGTGGGGCGTGATGGCCGCGAACTGGGCGCCGCCACGACCGCACTCAAGCTGAAGGCCGGCCGTTGGCAGCAAGTCAAGGACATCCGCATCAAGGCCGATGCCAGCGACCCCGAGGGCCGTCTGCGCCTGACCTTCTCGCAGCCCGGCACGCTCTCGCTCGACGTCGTCAGCCTCTTCCCGCCCACCTACAAGGGTCGTCCCAACGGCTGCCGCATCGACCTCGCCGAGATGCTCGAGGCCCTGCACCCCAAGTTCATGCGCTTCCCCGGCGGATGCTACGTCGAGGGACAGACCACCGAGCGCAATAGCCTCCACAACCGCTTCGAGTGGAAGAACACCATCGGCCCCATCGAGCAGCGCCCCGGACACCTCAGCGTCAACTGGGGCTACAACATCACCGACGGCTTTGGCTATCACGAGATGCTGCAACTCGCCGAGGACCTGGGCGCCGAGCCCCTCTTTGTCGTCAACGTAGGTATAGGCCACGGATGGCTGCAGCCCTACGACCAGATTGAGGAATACATTCAGGAAGCTCTCGATGCCATCGAGTACGCAAATGGTGACGCCAAGACCACCAAGTGGGGAGCCCTTCGCGCCCAGAACGGACACCCCGAGCCCTTCAACCTGCGGCTCCTCGAGGTGGGCAACGAGAACGCCAACTTCTACTTCGACAACAACCGCGACCAAAGCGACCACTACTTCGAACGCTACATCCAGTTCTACCGCGCCATCAAGGCCAAATATCCCGAGGTCGAGATCATCGGCAACGTCGAGGCTTGGGGCACCGACGAGCCGTCGTGGCGCAGCAACCATCCCGTCGACATCCTCGATGAACACTACTACCGCTCGCCGTCGTGGTTCGAGAACAACTTTACCAAGTATGACACTTATGACCGCAATGGTCCCAAAATCTATATTGGAGAATACGCTGTCACCCAAGGCTTTGGCATTAACGGCCACCTCACCGCTGCCCTCGGCGAAGCCGTCTACATGCAAGGCCTAGAGCGTAACTCCGACCTGGTCATCATGGGTTCTTATGCACCTATCTTCGTCAACGAGCACAACCCTGCTTGGCGTCCCGACATGATTCGCTTCAACGCTTCAGAAAGCTTCGGCACGCCATCCTATCAGGTGCAGAAACTGATGGCAAATAATATAGGTACGCGCATAGTCCCCGTCAGCGTCACCGCCAACATGCTTGCCGCTTCCATTGGTCACCACGTAGGCTTCACCACTTGGGGCACCAAGGCCGAGTTCCGCAACCTTGAGGTCGTGGACGAGTCGGGCAAGGTCATCCTCAAGGACGATTTCGCTGCCGAGAACGACCATTGGCGCACCTTCGGAGGCGAGGCTGATGCTCGACGTCGCACTCAAAGCCAATGGGCGTTTGAAGGTGGTGTACTGAAGCAGCAGAATCAGCGCGCCGAGGGTTCCGTCATCCTCAACACCACCGTCCTGCCGGACAACTACACCGTCCGCGTCCAGGGTCGTCGCCTCGAGGGCAACGAGGGCTTCATCGTCGTCTTCGGAGCCGAGGACGGCCAGAACCTGCTGTGGTGGAACCTCGGTGGTTGGGGCAACGGTCAGCATGCCGTTGAGCATATGGCGGACGGCGGCAAGAACACCCTTGCAGCTGCACAAGGTCACCTCGAGGAGGGCCGCTGGTACAATGTTGAGATTCAGGTCAAGGGCACTTCTGCCCGCTGCCTCCTCGACGGCCAACTCATCCACGAGATCACTCTGCCCGAGCGCCAGAGCCTCTATGCCAACGCCACCTTCGACGAGAAGACTAACGAGATGATTGTCAAGCTCGTCAACCCCACGCGCCAGCGTCAGACGACCAGAATCCACCTCAACGGCGCCTCCGCCACCCAGGGACGTGCCATCGTCCTCGCCTCCGCCAACGGTTCCGACGAAAACACCATGCGCGCGCAGCTCAATGTCTCGCCCGAGGATTATCCCGTCCGTATCAGCGAGCCCTCAAGCTCCATCGTCTACAATGTCCAACCCTTCTCGCTCACGATACTGAGGCTGAAGACTAAATAAGAATAACACAAGCCCCGCCGCCAGCTCTCGAAGTCTGACAGCGGGGCTTTTCATTAACTTCGTTGACTTTTGATTCCCGAGCTAAGCTCGCCTACCCGTAGCCTTTCACGACTCGGCAAATCAAACAAGTTTGTTTGCTCTCGCTGCTCCAAAAGTTCATCAACCATCAATAATCGTTATCCACACCGCTTCCCCTTCCGGTCGCTGTGCCAGCCTGCGTTTGAGCAGGCTCAGCGTGCGTCGTGAGTCCAGCACCTGACCTTTCAATCGGTTCTCGCCCACGAGGATGCAGCCCTGCGTGTCCGCTGGCGTGTTGCCGGCATGGATACGTATGCCCTCGAAGCCCGGCACGTGCAGCAGCAGCGGCAACCATTCCTTGAATTTCGGGCTCCACGTCACCACCACGGGATATCTGCCCTCAGGGATGGCGAAGGGTTTCATCGCTGCCGCCTTCTTCGGCGATCGCAGCACCGCTGCCTTATCCACCGTGGTCTTCAGTTCGAGGGCTGTGGGTTCGAGGGTGTCGCAAAAGCGCTCCAGCCTCTCCCCCGACCCCTCTCCCGTGGGCGAGGGGAGAAGGAGCCTGCCTATCGTGTACCCCTTCCGTTTTGCAATTCTCTTCAATATCAGTTCCATAGTCCATTTTTCATTTTCCATTGTCCATTATCCATTGTCCATTATCCATTGTCCATTATCCATTATCCATTGTCGATAATCAAACCTCCTTAATGCAACATTGCTACATTGCTACAATGCTACATTTTTCTTTGTCCAATGTTTGGCATCGGTTTTGTCAATCCAACCATCGCGTCGCCATCGCGAGACAACCGACCGAAGTGAATTATCGTTGCAAAAACCGTGTTTGAGGCTTCTGACATCTTCCATGGTGAACGTGGGCGGCAGCTGGTCGAAGATGGTGTGGTTGGAGCCATAGCGCAGACATTCATCCTGGGCGTTCACATACTCATTGCGCAGCGCCTCGCCGAAGGCTTTTATCTGTTGTTCAAGGGTATATTCGGCCATCATCAGCGCAAAATCCAGGCAGCGCTTCGTCTCCTTGCCCTCCAAGAGGTAATAGACCACGCCGCAACGAAACCCAATCACAGCCGCACGCTTGCGATAGACATCCTTCACGCGATCGATGTCCTTGGCAGCCTCCACGCGCTTCTCCTCCACCCAGCGTTCAATCGCCCTGCGCAGCCTCGGCGTGTCAATGAACCCAGCATAGCTGCGCAGCTTGGCCACAGCCTCCTGTATGCGTGCCTCGTCAGCAGGTGTGCGCTTGCCATACTTAGGCATCTTGGCGAACGAGCCGTCGGGCATCTCAGCCACGAGGACTCGCGATGACAGACCGTTCTCGATGTTGTCCTGCTTGAAGCACTTGCGCATGGCGCCGTCCGTGCCCAGCATCGTCCAGTTGTAGGCCACATTCACCACACCGCTTTCAGCCTGGTCGGAGTTGTAGTCCTGACCCCACTCACCGCGGTCGAAGCTCAGACGATAGATGTCGTATTTGCTTGACCACGAGCCTGCTCCATTCGTCTTGCGCAGCGTGTCCAGCTCCTCGCCAAACGAGTAGATGGTGTGGCCGCCAGCGTTCTTGAAGCGCTTCAGCAGCGTGGAACAGCTCACCGTCACAGGCACCTGACGAATCAGCACCTTCGGGTCCTCGGGAGCCTTCTCGTTCGCCTTGCGTCCTTTCTTGCGCTCCTTCCACTCCTCCTCGCGGCGGCGGGCTATGGCATCCTCCTCGTCCAGCTGACGCTTCCACACATCCACCGCCGCCTTGCACACGCTCTTGCCCGAAGCCTGTTCGCCGCGGATGATGGACATCAGCCCCAGATGCTGACGAAAGCCGTCGCAGTACTCCACCTCCACCTGATCTGCATACGCAGCCGCCAACGGCAGCACGGCGCACAGCACAGGCATGTACATCGACTCGGGCACACCCGCCAAACTCTCCTTCAGGCCGACAGGCAAAGACCCACCCTTAATCCCTCCCGTCAGGGAGGGAGAAGGCTGCGCAAGGTCGGCATCCGTGTCGAGCTGCTCTTCATCGTCCTCTTTCCTACTTAGAGCATTGACAATTGACGCCAGCAGCTTCGGCATCGAGTAGAACTTGCCCGTGCACGCCGAGTGGATGAGGCCCTGCATCTCGTCCTCGCTCAGTCCGTAGCGCGGCATGATAGCCATCAGCGTCGCCTCGTTGTTGTCGGTGATGTAGCGCAGCTGCCCTGCCAGCCTATGCAGCCTGTCGTTGCGCTCACCCTCCACAGGCTCACCGCCCGTGCGTCGCCAATACTCCGCGATGATAGCGGCGTAGGGGATGCCCTTGAAGGAGCAGACCCCCTCCCCGCTCCCCCTAAAGGGGGAGGGTGGAATGTCTTGCCCATTGCCTTTCTTCCCTTCTTGAAGGTGACCGTCCTCCCCCTTTAGGGGGAGCGGAGAGGGGGTCTGGGTCTGGTTCTGGGGCAGAGTCGTAGGTCTGGCCTCGTCGCCGAACATCAGTTCCTCGTCGATGTAGAGGATGTAGTCCCGACAAGGGATGAAGATAGCACGCTCCAGTTCATGCACGGCTGTGTCGTAGGCCACTCCGCCCATCTCCTGCGCCATCCACGCCTGTGCCTGCTCACGTGTCAGACCCTCTGGAATCTCGAAGAGCACGTGGCCGCCTGTGCCGCTGACAGAGCGGTTCACCATGTCAATACCTAGCGCTCGCTCACGCCCTTTCAGGCGCTCGGCATAGAGCTCCGCAAAGTGCTCACAGCCGTCCAAGTCAATCACCGCCTTGCCCGAATCCACAGGCTCGCCGTCGTTGCGCTTGTAACCCTTTGCGAAGTGGGCATGCGGCGTGTAGAACTGGCAGCCCGTTTTCTTCACGCGCTTCATCTCCTTGTAGTCGTCCACGCTCAACTCGCCTCGGCGGCACATCTCCAGCGCATCGGCCAGCTCGGCACAGATGCGGCGTGTGCGCTCGCTGTCAGCAGCCTTGTAGAAACCCTCGACCGTGGCAGCCACGGTCCGAGGGTTCTTGATATTCAGTCCTAAATCAATTCTCGACATAAGATTTAACTCTTAACTATTAACTATTAACTATTAACTCTCAACTCACCACCTTGTCCATTTCCCGTTCGATAAGCGCGTTCTTGGCGTCGCGTGTGTGCTCGTCCAGCAGCCACATCATGTCCGCCGTGCCTACCTCCTTGGGCAGACTCGCGTGCACCTTGATGCGTTCGATACTTTCCTTCACCCATCCCCACGGCAGCTTCCGCACCAAGCGGTCACGCTCACGGTTGCGGTTCTGCCGGTTGTACGCCTTGAAGGTTAAACGACCTGTGTTCCCATCCACGTACAGAACACCTTCCACCCTTTTGCTGCTCTGCAGCTTGGCCATCACCGTGATGGCATCCTTGATATCGATATACTTTTTCATTGTTTTGAGTTGATTTTTGCGAGAAGAAGGTCGGATTCTTTGGCCATTTACTCGAGAACATCCTCCTCACTTCAACTCATAGTGAATGAATTATGAATTGTTAATTATGAATTATGAATTTCACGACGTTCACGTCATTGTAAACCTTGCCATTATATTCGCGTGTTCTCACGCCGAAGTGCACGTCCACGTGCTGGCCCACCACCAGCGCCGTCTCGGGGATTCGGTCGTTGAAGAGGTCGAAGACCATAGCGTTCGGGAATGCCACGCTCTCATCGTCCTCCATGACCACAAAAGTCTGCTTGCGCCACTGAGCGCCCTGCTGCGACACGCCCTCCTGGAGGGGCATCACCTGAATAATCTTACCTGTAATTTTCATGAATCTTAAGCGATTAAAGCGTTACTGAAAGTGAAGTGAAGTTGCAGCGCCTCTGTCAGCAGCGAGTTGCAGAAGGAGTATGACGTCATACAGACCGTCCTCGTTCACGAACGATGCCATCTGCGTTCCACCCTCGGTCTTAAGGGAGTGTTTTGAAACCACCCCCTTGTCGAGGCGACGCACCACCTGTCTGCCGTCCAGCGCCAGCGCAGCGCACACATCCTTCAGGCAGAACAGAGGTTCGCCTTGTCGGTTCACCATCGTTCGGACACGTCCGAACACATGGCTCTCGAAGATTTGAACCCGCGTGGGGTTCGAAGAAGATGTTTGTTTCATCTTTTTGAAATAAAGTTTTAATTAGACATGAGTGCGCAGGCCATCATATATAATAAGGTGTCCCCTTGCACCGTTGATTGTGATTGCCTCGGGAGTTGATAGCGTCCCTCGGTTAGATTTTCGGTGCAAAGGTACTACTTTCTCAAGTAGCTGCATAGGACAAGAAACACGAAAAAGCCTACCATCCGTGAGAATGGTAGGCTTAGTAAACTTTCGGAAGTAAGCTTAGTAAACTATTTCAATGCTAAATACAAATTGCTGGCCAACGTGACGGCTTCTTCGCAATCTTTTCGGCGAGTTCCGTCATTCTTCTTGGGATACATCAGATCGATGTATGCTATCATCGAACTCTGGTCTTTGATGAACGTATCAAAGTATTTATCCGCCTTCTTGTTCATGTTCTGGACGGCATAAATAACTTTCTCTTCCGTGCGTTCTTCGTCCACCAGATTGGGATATGCCTCTTTGACCAACCGTACAAACGCCGGTATCTCCTTTGAAGTCAGCAACCTCCTTGCCCACAAGGCGAGCAACAGAAAGTACAGGCGGCTGGGTTCGTTAACGCTCAGCAGTCCCGTAGCAAAGCATGCTGCTATCTTCGTCGTGAGGGGGGGCTGTTCGTTGCCCTCTCCCTCTTCCACCACCTCCGCCTCTTCGGCATCCACTTCCCAACGCGCACGCCCTGTCTGGTGCAAGTTGACCACGCCACCCTCGTTGACCTCGATATTCGGTCCGTAGTTGTTCTTGATATTAAATCCCATTTTGCTTAAATATCGCTTAAATATCGCTTAAATATCGCTTAAATCGCTCTTAAATCATACATTCTTACGAGCAGCTATACATCACATTATCAAATATTTAAAATATTATCTACCGATTTTGCTCGTAATTTTGCTCGTAATTTTGCTCGTAATTTTGCTTGTAATTGTTCGGAATTTTCACTTTTTGTATATGTCCATATCTTCAAAACGTTTTTCCATTACCATTTATTGTTCTTTATCCTTGCTCGGCAGCGACAACGTCCCGCCATTATGCTCAATGTTGGGTCCATAGTTCTTGTCGATGTTCGTTTCCTTCTTATTGACAAGTTCCAAAGTGTTGTTAATCTGCGTCCTTGGCTCCTCTAAACTTTTCTTCACAACATCAGTAAGTTCATGAATCGCATCAACAACTGGATTTACCTGTTCTTTCTCCGAACAGCCATTATCAGTTGGTTGCTGCGTTGAAAATGTTTCGTTGCAATTATCCTCTTTCAACTTTTCGATTTGTTTGAGGATTTCTGGTATAGCATCAAGATAAACAAAGAATGTACTGATATCCTCAAACGACAAAGACTTGCGATGCTCAAAGATGTACTTGCCAATCTTTTCTTTGTAGGGGTTATTATCGTCATCAACCATTTCAGCTAATGCCAATACTTCACGTATTTCATCCTCAGTTTTATCTGTCCCAGGATGCTCTTTCTTGTAATCTTCGATGTCGTATATGTTGATACCGTCTTTAAGCGCATCAAGGAAATTCGATTCATAGAGATTCTTCCACACCTCATCCTTCAATGCATAGAACTTGTTACACTTCCTCTTGTTAGACAGATCTTCCTGCAAAATTTCAACTATTCGCACTCTATATGAAAGCCATTGCTCACTGAATCGTCCATGCTGCATCTCATAGAAATTAAGGAACAGCTCTTGTGGAGGATTGGATAAAAGAGTTTCTATTTTACTTAATACCAGTATTAATGAAGTTAAAGCATCAAAGACCATGTTGCCAAATGTTATCATGTGAGTTTTATCACTATTGATAGTTTTGACAAATGCTGACGTTGACTCTTTACCGGCGTATTTGGAGTGACGTAGAACACTATTGACTGTTTTAAGGTAGGACTTCCTTCGATTACTATGTATCCTGTCTGAAGATAAACCATTACCCATATTTAATGGGAAATCGTCAATACATGCATTCTGTTTCGCACAATCAAGAAGCATATCCCAACTACTCAATTCTTTCCAGTATGCAAAATCAATGTCAG
Source organism: Bacteroidaceae bacterium (assembly GCA_017429525.1). GTDB lineage: Bacteria > Bacteroidota > Bacteroidia > Bacteroidales > Bacteroidaceae > Physcousia. The sequence goes on from JAFROT010000002.1 coordinate 23,949, forward strand.
CGTCTGGGCCTTCACCATACGGCAAAAATTCAGACCAACTTTCATAGAGTTGTTCAAATAAGCAAGCGGTGTCTAAAATCTCAGAAACAAGTGCAAGACGAAATATTCTATTTGCCACACCAAACGACATGTCAAATTGAGTCAAAGCATTTTGTAACTTTTCTAGCGTTTCGAGATATTCTGACTTCGCCATTAAATAATATTCAAATAGAGGTTATACATTTTCGAGTTCCTGCAAGATTTCCACAAAAATCGTTGGCGATTCAAATCTGACGCGCTGGTTTACCCATAAGTTATTTATATATTCTAAGCCTCTGTTTGCATAGCCTTCCATTTCACGTTCAAAAGTACGCAGAAATGCTGATATGGTTTCTTCGTTGGCATCCTCTAAATCCATCCAATCGTAACCATAATCTTTTGAGCGATTGAAAATCATCATAATAACATAATCGCGGATTTGTGTTGGCTTCCATTTTTGCATTAGTGCAAATTCCCATGATTTTTCATTCGCGTCCAGATATTTGGGAGTACCCAGGCGCATGCCAATGATACAGGCATACATGTATGTCTGATAGTAAGCTCCAAACTGGGCAATATTGCCTTTACCTGTCTTCTCCAATTTATTGGAAATGGCATCAATCATTGAACGGTATTGGTCACTATAATGTGGACGCAAATCCAAAATCTTTTCTCTAAATGTTGAACTGTTCATAAAGCGGTTCTTTATTTAGTATAACAATATTTCTTCGTGACAAGATTTCCAGCATCAGCTCTCGTCTCTGCATAATTCACATAGAAAGACCCCTGAAGCAGACCATTATTCATTTGCTCCACAATGGCTTTGCCATGCTCGTTTATTAAGTTGTCATCAGCAGGGTCATAAAGATCTTTTATCATTATGATGCTTTGGCGGAACACGTTGGGGGCTATCTCAAAGAAATTATTCATGAAATTCCAACTGAACTCAGAGAAAGGTGCATCAGAAATGAATGGGTAATCAAAACTCTTATTTCCAACCTTTGATGAAATAATAGACATAACAATAGCTAGCTGTTTCATCCTTTGGAATCCTGTGCCATTACCATATAACTCCTCGCCTTGATAATCAATGACAGAGACTCTAACGGTACCATCGTCAAGTCTATCAAAAGTTAAAGTGCCTCCAAATGTCTGATTTCCCTTTGTTAAGTCAGAATACATTTCGTTAGCGGCAGTCTGAAGGTTGTCAACAATACTCTTAAAGATGCGTTCTCTTGTTGAATCAAACATTGTCTTTATGACCTGCATATTGTCATACAACTCTTTTGCCTTCCTAATTGGTGTGGAGCCTTGTCTTTTATCCAATTCCTCCTTCGCCTTTGTTAATGCACTATCCCAGATTTTTATTTTACCAGTCCACCTTTGTATTTCTTCATTCTTATTGGAAATGGTTTGTTTGGCCTGGTTATAGCCAGACAGTACTTTACGGTCTTCCTCCTCCGTACTATTTTCTATACCAACCAAGGTTAGTTCATTCTCTTTGGCTTCTACAATCCGCTCCTGAGCTTCTATCTGATCATCCAAATCATATATATGATTCATATACTGCTCAAAACTCTCTTTAATCTGAGGAATAGTAGCCTCATAACGGCCTGTAGCATTTTGCAGACCACTATAGAATTGCATAAACGATGCAGAGGTACGCATTTCTTTATGTGGCCTTTCAAGAACTTTTTTGATATGGAGCCAAGGGGCTGTGCCCTTCTTTGCTTCTCGATCACAAACCTCGCAGTGTTCATGTTCAAGCATTCTTCGCAATGAAGGAGCATCAGGCGAATCGTCAGGAAGGAGGATTTGTGGATTTTGAGATATTTCTTGTGCCGTTATCTTCTTCGTTAACTCTATTCGATTTGCATCAAAATCACCAGTCTCATTCCCCAGTCCCATTAGAATCCAAGGACAGTTTTCGTCAAAAAGCCTGCTCGTAATCGACAGTTCCTGCTCTGCTTTTTCACGTTTTAAAGAATCCAACTTGGCACACTCTTCTTCATATTCATGTCTTAATTGAATGCGTTTTTTGCTGGAGAAGAATTCTGATTCATATTGTTGCTCCTTCTCTTTTGCCTTTATTAATTCCTGACGTGCGAGTTCAATCTTTTTATTGGCATCCTCAATCCATTTTTCAAGATTATCACGCTCTTCTCGAAGTTTAAGAATTTCATTGCTTGCACCTCTATTCTTCGTCTCTTCTTTGTTATACTCCTGTTTTGCTTGTTTTACAAGTTCAGAAGCAAGGCCACACATTCTTATGAGGTTATTGATGTCAGCAAGAGCGTTGATAGTATTCTCTAGTCCGTTTAGAGTGGATAGGTCAACAAGTCGCTCCATTGACTCACCCTGAAGCAAAGCATACTTCTCCATATCGGCGGGAATAAGCATTCTAATAGCATCTTGTTGTTTCTGTTTATCCATAATAGGCATGTCCTCGTTGTCTGTAGTCATTAAGACATTCGTTGAAGGGAAAAATAGCCAACTGCCATCTTCCAACTTGCAATGTACCTCTTTACATACCTTGTACCAGACTCCTTCTGATTCGTATAAAATTGTAACGCCCATATCCAGCTCGACGTTTTCACGACTTGCTTTTTTTGACATCATCTTATTATAAGACTCAGAAACAGGATAATAACGCTTATCATCTGAATCATAGACCTGATCATCTAATATCCACAGGAAACCATTGTATAATTTTGACTTTCCCATGTTATTATCAGCGTTGATGATATTTATACCCTCTTTGAAGGTATAGGTGTTGTCCTCATAACTCCCATAATAATTATAGAAGTTTTGGAGACTGATTGATTTTATAAATGTACCCATATACCTACAGAATTATTAGTCAGACACTTTTTTTAATATTCCTTGAAAGACCACATTAGGAGACTTCCTGTTGGCAATACCCTTAATTACGTCTTTAATGATTTCTATAGTAGTGTTATTAGAGTCGCCAACATAAGACGCATCAGCTAACTCTTCCTTACTAATGCCAAAATGAGTTTGTAACTCATCTGACTTCATTAACTCTTTGAATATCTGCTCTGCTTCCATATTGTTTGGGGTTTAATTATTATCTTCGTTTAACACCATACCATCTAAATCTATCTCGTAGAATGAGATGATCTCTTCCAAAATATTGAGTGCTCCAGTATAATAGTTACTGGCAAGACTTCCAAAATTCGCAACTCTACGCATTTCGTTTTCCACAAGTCTTTTTTCTAGTGCCCAGAATCTTTTATCGTAATGAGACGAGTAAAAGTCTGGAACAACTACCATGTCGAAAATAAAGGCGAAATGTTTATCATCATGTTTCCTTAACAGTCTGCCTCGTCTCTGTATGAATTGGCGCGGATTGCCCGTACTTGACGTAAAGATACCATATTCAGCGCGTGGCACGTCTACACCCTCATCCAAGCAGTTCTTTGCGAACAGCACATCTAACTGCCCATTTGCAAATGCTGCCAGTTTTTGCTTCCGCATTTCTTTTGTGTCTTCTCCTGTATATGAGTTGCAAGTCACGTTGGGAAAAGTACTTTTCAGGACCTTCTGCATTTCTTTCAAGATGTACTCATCCAGCTGTTCATCGTCAACTTCATCACTATGCGCTCTCTTTCCTGCGGCAGAATAGACGAAACAATATTTCAGTTTGTCTTCGCCAATATCTTTGATAATATTGCGAAAGACAACCATCTTATTTTTAGCTTTGTGGAGAATATTCTTTCTTAGCAATAGCAATCTTCTTGCTCGTTCAGGGTCTGTGTAGCTTCCGCTATTGTTGTATAGCTGAATCAGCTGACGTGTAATCCTTGCATAATCCACCATCTCGTCCTCTTCCAGTTTAACTGGATAAGGAAAGTAATAATAAGGCATCAATCTTTCTTCTTTGATAGCCCTACGCATTGAGAAACTATAGGTATATGGATATGTGTCATTGAAGAAACTTTCTATCTCCCTTGTCCCTTCTTCGTCATACACACGATTAGGTGTGGCAGACAATGCTATTCGTCTTGTGATACTTAATCTGTGGAACGCATTCCTAACAGAAGATGAGCCTATGTTATGAGCTTCGTCTGCTATGAGTATTGCGCCCTTTGATATTTTAGGGAGCAACACCTGGAAGTCATTCATAACAAACGATTGATAGGTAGAAATGATGACGTAGTTCACATTGCGTCCAAGACCAATCTTCATTGTCATCTTTGCCAACTCCTGTTTCCAAGAGGCATTCTCAGATGATACTTTTATGACATTCCTATAATTAAAGTTGCGCACTTCGTCACCCCATTGCTCTACCAACGCAAGAGATGGAACCAAAATCAAAAGGCGGTAATACCCATCGTCAAGATATTCTTCCAATGCGCAATTCAACGATGTGATAGTTTTGCCAGTACCCGTTGCCATTGCAAACACGCCCTGTTTCCCATTTTTTATCCATGCCTGATAGGCGTCAATCTGATACGGACGTGGACCATCCTTGAATTTGGATGGGAAATGCGGCTCATCCTGATTTGATATAATATGCTCTGTTGCTATTTCTTTTAAAACTTCTTTCTCTAGTTTTACCAAGTCATCAACAGCAACAGCAGGTGGATATTCTGTAACGATACGCTGACAGAACTCATCGGCAGGAAAAACCATCACGTCTGGATTCCTACTTTCCCAAATGCTATTGAAGTCATCATGATAGCATTTAATCCTATTTCTGTCATCTTCAGAACGCCAAGAGCAAATAGAATCGATGGCTTCTATGTTTTTTGTAAGCCCTGAAGCTGTGAGATTCATCGACCCATTAAAAGCGACCTCATTGCCTTCTGTATCAGTAAAAATGCCAAACTTTTCATGAGCGATACCATCTTCTTTCAGCAATACCATTTTTACCTCGATACGATGGCGACTTATCAAGTACGACAAGCATCTAAAGAATAATTCATCTCTGCGAGAGAAAATCTTTAGTAATCTCTCGTAGGTACTTATCATATATTGCTCAAACTCCAGTTGACTAGAACCTCGCAACAGATAATAATCTTCTTCTGTGACGTTAGGATTGATATAGAGGCGCATATTGCCTCCATTCTTAACGAAATGTGCAAAACCACAAGCAAGGACGTTGAAACATGCGCTGCTGAAATAACCAAGTCCTAAATCCAGTCGTGAGCTGTTTGACAAAGCTTTAGTAAAGAAGTCTGTAGGCTTGTGCTCTCGCCGTGTAGAGTAGCGTAACTCGAAAGTTTGGCTTGATAAATTAGTCCTTTCTATATTATATTTAGGTTCATCCTCTCTTACGCACCAGACTCCTTCATCTTCAATCTCTAAATAAGTGGGCTCTTCATCTTGAACACGTTGTTTTGTATAGTCTATACTACACAACCCCCACCTATCTATATCTTGGAAATGAATAAAGACATCCTTGTCTTGACACAAAGAAGATTGAAGATTTCTTCGAGTCGTTTTATTTTCCCTATGGTCATTAACATATCCCAAAATATAATTCAAATCTTGGGGTGCCGGCTTATTCTCAAGATACTCTTTTGCCAAGTCTCTAATAGAAGATTCCCTTCTTCCCGTTCTATCTGCCCTTTGTGGTACTGGAAGAGTGATATAATCATCAGGGTCTGAGAAAAGACCGTGAATGTCAGAAACCTCAATTTCCAGCACTTCTGCTATTTGTGCAGATTTTGTCACATCATAGTCGCGCCAAAACTCATGATGATCCTCTATGTACTCTTTAAGCGTGAAGCGCTCACCGCCTTTAGCAGCAGATAACTGCTGCCTAAATACCTTGTGGAACTCGTCAAAGTCGAACACGTCGGCATAATCCATACGCTTAAAGAGGTCTATGCTCATATCTCGCTCAATCCTTCATGAATCTTATCAAACAAATAATCGAAGCCCACCAAATTGGGGTTGTCTTTAACGTCTTTATCTATCAGCTCTAGGCCATCGTCAAGGTGTAACTTAAAGTATCGTGGCAGATTTTTGTCTGTACTCTTTATTTGGTAGTGTTCACAAATCATAGAAAGATACAGCGGAAACAGATTGCCAAACAATACGTTCCTGCTATACTCCTTACCACCAGAGTCCTTGACTTTTGTAGGATCGAAATGCTCACCTTGCTTCAATGAGTATGCGATGGCTATACGTGCAATGATATTCTCTGCACCAAGACCAAACTTTCTTGTCAGCCTCGTCACACGCTCTTTGTTTTCTGTGCTTGTCTTTATCTGTCCTATCATTGCCTTAATTCTTTTGCATTAAACTTTTCACGTTAGCAGCCTCAAAGTATGACCTCGAAGTGTCGTTGGCAATCAGCGTAGCACTCTCGACAAATGGTTGCAGAGTCTTGTATTCTGCCTCCGTCAGTTCCTTGTGCAACAGTGGGAATAGAATAACTTGCTTTGAGATAGAGGGATAGAATTCGCTAATAATTTTCGAAGAATGGCTCTTGTCAAACTTCTGTAAGGGGCTATCAATGAATACAGGGAACTGGATACCGCTCTCGTCAACAAGTGCCTTCAGTATTGAGGTAGCATAGAGTTGCTTTTCACCCTTAGAAAGCATATTCTTGTTGATAACGTTGCCGTCACTTGAAAACAGATTGATATCCATCGTATCAGTGCCAAGTTCTACCTCCACATGACTGATAAAATCTTCCTTGTGCATCAGTGTGTTAAGCGTATTCTTGATGCGAAGTTCAAGTGACGATTTCTTGTTCTTCTTCAACGAAAGCAAGAAGGTATCAAGTTCTGTAATAAGTTCGCTAGCCAGCTTGTCCTTTGCTTCGTCAGCATCGTCAACGCTGATCTTGCGACTAAGTTCTTTTATCTTCTTGTCGTAAGACTCTATTGTCGACTGCAACTCGCCAGTCCTGATGTGGCCTAAACGCAGTTTCTCCTCGTTGGCCTTGATTTCTGTCTCTATCTTATTCTTGCAATCACGCAGACCTTTAATCACTTCGTCGCTCTCCTTATTCTGGATGTTTGAAAGTCTTTTGACATTGCGCTCCAGAGTGATCTTGTTCTTGCGATAGGCTTCGGCCAATGTTTCAAACTCGATACGATAGGTTGTTGTCAGACTGTTGTAAACGGCTTCAACCTCTGCAAACTCATCGTCAGTAAGGGTAACTTGAATATCTCTGTCACAAGCACGTCCTCTATATTTCTCGATGATAGCTTCGAGTTGAGTGTGGGCATCTTTCTTGGAATCCTTATTAACAGGCATTTTATCAAGAAGTCCCTTCATCTCTTTGCTCAAAGCATCCAAGACATTGTTCTGTGCAGTAGCGGTGTTGTTGTTGGCTATTGCTTCGTGGTCTGCTTTTGCTAATTCATAGGCACGAGCAAACAACTTGCCTGAAATGGCAAATGGTGCATAGTCGATGAACTGCTTTAGGGCAGATTTCATCTCAATATCGTCTTTCTTACATTTTTCAATGACAGCCTTTACACGCTGAAGTTCTTCTGTCTTAACTGAGTTTCCTTCGCGAGAAAGCTGTAACTGTAGCTGGCCATCTTGTTCTCTCAAGTTTGTCAGAGTGGTTTCTATTTCTGCCAACGAATCAGAAAGCTGAGTCAGTTCATTTGATACACCCTCACGTTCTGCCTCCATTTTTTCCAACTCGTCTTTCAGGCCTATATCCTTTGACTTCTTTCGATAGCGCAGACGCAGACCTTCAAGGTTATTCCTCAGTTCTTCATACTTCCTGATACCAAGCACTTCTTCGTAAGCCTTGCTCAACTTACGCCGTTCAGCAATAGTGCCAGTATCTGCTAATGATACGATTTCTTCCGAGTCAAAGAAGAAAAGCTTGGCAATATCCCTATTCAGAATGAAATCATTAATAAACACCTCAGGGCCAATCTCATCTGTCAGTTCATTCTTAATGCCGTCTATCAGAATCTCAACATCCTCTCTTTGAAGTAGTGCATCGTAACTCCTAGTAACGACAATCTTCTGGCAAGGTATAGAAGGAATTCCAACTTCTACAAAGCTGATGGCAACGCTATAGACGCAATCTTTCTTTATCTCTTCATAGCCGTTGGCGTAACCATTCTTCTTTATCAGCGCAACAATCTCTGGAGTCGCTTTTTCTTCAAATCGCTTTGCTGCATTTTGGTTCAGGATCTCTTTCTGCATTGCCGCATAGCTGCTGTTAGTTTCTTGACCAGAAACGGGTACATCGCCAACAAACCTGCCAAACAAGCACCACAGCAATGAATGAAGCAGCGTGGTTTTGCCAAAACCGTTTTCGCCACAAATCAAATGAACATTCTTGGCTTCGTCAAAGCGGAATTGGATAACATTCTCACCTTCATAAAGGCGATAATTGTTGAGGATAATGCTTTCAATCAGCATATTGGCCTCCTTTCTTTACGAATCTATCCAACTGCTCATCTATATCGTTCTGGAGTCCAAATTTGCGCATCATCAGCACCTTGCTCTTCTGCAGAGCAAGCAGTTCTTGTATCAACTGGAAGTGCTTCGAATCTGTGCATGATTTTTCCAGAATCAAACGCTCCTGCAAGCCAATCTCCAAATTGGGAATGTTGTAGCCATAAATCTCGTTGTAAATATCGTTTACCGTTGGCTTGAAGTAGCCATCGCGAAACCATATAACCTGAATAGCTATCAGTTCCTGGCTGGTTATCAGTCTTACACTGGAGTGACCTCTTTGAACCTCCTTCTGCGTTTCCAGTAGTTCACGTAACATCTGCACTCGATACTCAAAAGTATAGTTTCCTTGGTTATGACCTGTTTCGTCAACAGCAGATTGGCCGTTACGACGTGTTGGCAAACGCAGTTCTGATTTATTTCGATTTTCTACAAGACGATCGTGATATTCCAAAAGAGGCGTCATCCACGTGAATCCATTCCTGATAAGTGAAGTCATCGACTTATCTTCTTTCGCAACGGTACAAATCCAGCACCCAAAACGGCTCTGGCCACAAGAGCGGTGACTATCATCTGTCACAACGGTAGGACATTCATAGTCATCGGCAGAGGCATTCATGTATATCTGGAATAGTATCTCATTGTCAAAGCCCCAGGGTGATGGGATAGATTTAATGACCCACCAAACTTCTTCAAGCATTAGTTCCTTGATAGGAGCATAAGTGAAGGTGTTGGGATTCAATGGATGCTTAGACAAACGGTGTCCCTTAATTTCATGCTTCTTAATGGAACGTTCACGTTGCTGGCTCTCCGTCAAGCGTGTACCCACCAATACAATGGCTTCGCCATCAGCCACCACCTGATCTGTGATGAACTTCGAGGTGGGCTTGATTTTCATCTTGTCTGTGCAGAAACGGAAGGAATTATTGGGCACAGGGTAACCCTTACCAATAACGCAACTCCAGAAGGTATCCTCCAATTGTGGGGTTGTCCTCACCACCTGAATAGGCAGTTTCTGCTCAATTGCTGCATCCTCGATTTTTATCAGCACCGTAGAGACATATTCATCAATGACCGGATTCTCTACCATCGTGTCATTGCATACCACATAAACCCTGCGCATCAAATCCTTGCCTTCCTCTCTGAGCGAAAGCATGGAAATCCACGTGAGCATCAAGAGTGTTGTGGAGTCCTTGCCGCCCGAGAAACCAATAATCCACGGACGGCAGTTTCTGTCTGCCTCCATGTACTGGTCTTTCAGCTCGTCAATGACGGCACGCACTCTTTTAGACTTTATCTCGATCATTGCGTAAATTCAATAAATTCGGGGTACAAAGATAGCGATTATTTCCCGTTTCATGCAAAAAACACCTTATTTAAACGCGAGACTAAACCATTTTTAACAATGAATAGTCTTTTTTCTTCAGAATAGACAGGAAAGGAAATTGTTACAGCTTAAACGATGTGATTCAGCCTCATAATTCTCGCACGAGTCATGCGAGTTTTGTGTCACATTATTCCCTTTTGCACTTCTTGGACTGAGCAGAAATTCACAATGTCCTTCTGAGCTTTTGTTAATAAGGGTTTTGAAGGATGAACTTGGTTCGTTTCTTGGTTACGTCCTTGGTGACTTTTTCTTCGAAAAACATTCATAAACTCATGTTTCCTTCTATCCTATTTCCTCCTTCGACCCACACCTATCGAGAGAATAAGGGGGGGATAACATCAACGCCTGCAAAGATAACGATTATTTCCGAATCCCCATCAAGAAAGCACAGAAAAAACGATGATTCTCATCCATCCATCTCCCCTCATTCACTTTTCAGTTCCTTCTTCCTTCTCTTTCTTCTCTTCTTGAATGAAGCCTATTGGTCTGCGGGGCTTGGGTGAAGGATTGTCGGCCTGCAAGGCTGCCAGCGATTGGTTGATGAGTTCCAGCTGCATACGGGTGTCCTCGTTAATCTCGTTCTGGTCGGCAAGGATCTCCTCGATGTCCAGCTTCAACTCTTCGAAGTCGCGACGCAGTTGGGCCACATCGGCGTTGGGAGCAGGAAGGGAAGCGGCCATGTGGCGCAGCTCCACGAAGGCACGCATGATGCTGATATTCATCTGTATGGCCAACGGTGAACGAAGCACACTGCTGAGCATAGCCACACCCAGTTCAGTGAAAGCGTAGGGAAGTTTGCGGGAACCTCCCCAACTTGAAATCACATTTTGTGATATCAAGATTTTATCTTGCTGATTATCAGGATGACTTGAAATCACATTTTGTGATATCCAATTTTTTGATGTCGCAATTTGTGATTTCAAAATCTCCCATTCGCCACGTGTCAGCTGAAACATGAAATCCTCTGGGAAGCGTTCGATGTTGCGCTTCACGGCCTGATTCAATGCACGGGTTTCCACGCCATAGATGGCAGCCAGATCGAAGTCCAGCATCACCCGCTGCCCGCGTATCTCGTAGATCTTCTGTCTTATCGGTTCCAATGCATCCATAAGGTCTTTTTTTCGTTTTCGCCTGCAAAGTTAACGATTATTTCCGAATCCCCATCAAGAAAGGACAGAAAAAACAAAATGTTGCAATGTTGCAATGTAGCAATGTTGCAATAAGGTGTTTTCAATGTGCAACAAATAGAGAGAGTAGAATTTTAATTATATATTATAATTATAATATATAATTAACTATATTTTTAAAGCCTTTCGCAGGTCGGAAAGTGCTTAATGCAACATTGCTACAATGCTACAATGCTGCAAACTGCATCATGAACAATATGTTTACAGATTTTAACACGCCACAGCACCCCATATTTGGCAACCTCGCCAAATTGTCGTACCTTTGCAGTGTGAAAGGAGCAGACCCCCTCCCCGCTCCCCCTGTAGGGGGAGGGTGGTCACCTGGCAAGGCACTGAGCGAATAGACGTTAGTGGCCACACGAATAGACGCTCAAGCCCCTGCGACAAGTCGTAGTGCGCAATACGACTGCTCGCTTGAAAATGCCTCACACATCAATCAACAAATCAAACCAACCAATCATTGTTTAACCCTTAAAAACCAAATCCCCCAACCCGCTCACCACACAGACCCACCCCCCTGCTCCTCCCTGTGAGGGAGGGGAGTGGTCACCCTCAAGACGGGAATCCAACAATAAACCCAACGATGCGGACGCCTGCTCAGAGCATTCCACCCTCCCCCTACAGGGGGAGTGAGGAGGGGGTCCACACCCTCCCCCTAGAGGGGGAGCGGGGAGGGGGTCCACCTATGAACGAATCAATTAAGTACAGTGTGGCACTTCGTGCCAACCCAATGAATGCGGAGGAGGCGAAGAAGGCCTACGCGAGCATGCAGCACCAGCGTACGATCTCGCTGGAGGAGCTGTCGGATCACATCGTGGAACATGGCTCGCCGTTCTCCAAGGGTGCCATCTACGGCATCATCGTGGACCTCACGCAGTGTGCCGCCGAGGCGCTGCAGGAGGGCAACAACGTGGACCTGGGCGACCTGGGCAAGATCACCACTTCCATCAGTTCCATTGGCGCCACGGCCAGCACCGACCCCGACACGGGCGAGGAACGCACGGCGCTGCAGAACTTCACCGCCGCCAACATCATCGGCATCAACGTGAACTTCCAGGCCGGCGACAAGCTGATGCGTAAGCTCAACCAGGCTACCTTCGAACCCACCATCTCGCGCAAGGCGCAGGCTGCCGCCCTCCGTGCCGAGAAGGAAGGCAGGAAGAATGCGGATTGGGAGGACAGCGAGGAAGGTGAAGGTGAATAAAAGACCCACCCCCGACCCCTCCCATAAGGGAGGGGAGAGGGGAGCGGTCATCTTTGACAAGGAAAGTAAATGCGCACAAATGCGCAGGAAATTAATTCAGATAATTTAATTTACTGGGCGAAATTTACTCCGCATTTTCTCCGTATTTACTTTCAACGTCAGAAATCAACAAATCAAATGTTTAACCTTTAAACTATGAAAGAAACTACCAAACGAACCTTGAAGCGCATCACGGAGATTATCATCACGATCCTGACGGCGCTGATAACGGCACTGAGCACGCACGCGGCTGTGTGCTGACGAACACGAAAAATGAATGTCCCTGCTGTGTCGTCTGTTGTGGCACGGCAGGGACTTGTCAGTTCTAAGCGGCAGGTTTACAGTTTCTTGTCGGGGTACATGCTTTGCCACCATTCGGGTTCATCCTTCAGCCATCGGGCGAACCACGCTTCCATTGTGTGTTGCCAGTCGATGCTCTTCTGGTAGGCGAGGATGTGATGGTTCTCACCTTCTACGAGCACGAGGGCTGTGGGGCGCCCGAGCAGCTTCAGCGCCGTGTACATCTGAATGCTCTCGCCCACGGGTACGTTTGTGTCGGCCGTGCCGTGGAGGAAGAGGATGGGCGTGTGGATCTTGTCGGCATTGAAGAGGGGGCTCTGGTCTACGTAGAGGTCCTTACGGGTCCAGGGGTAGCTGCCGCCCATTGAGGTCTGGCTGTAGCTGTAGCCCCAGAAGCCTTCGCCCCAGTAGCTGGTGTGGTCGCTGATGCCGGCGTGTGAGATGGCGGCGGCGAAGATGTCGGTCTGCGTTTGCAGGTATTGTGTCATGAATCCTCCGTAGCTGGCGCCGAAACAACCAATCTTGTTTGCGTTGACCCACGTGTGCTGTGCCGTGAACGCCTTGACGGCACCTATGATATCTTCGGCCACGCCCTTGCCGGCCGTGTTGACGTGGCGCGACGACCATTCCTGTCCGAAGCCTGTGGCACCACTGGGATTAACGACGAGGAATACGTAGCCCTGTGCAGCAAAGACCTGCGGCGAATAGCGGCTGTCGAAGTAGCGCGAGGTGGGCGAGCAGCCGCCATAGTAGTAGGTGAGCATAGGATATTTCTTCGATGGGTCGAAGGAAGGGGGCAGGTAGTAGCGGCAGCAGACGGAATCGCCATGAGCATTGACGAAGGTCCAGGCCTGGCATTGGCTCAGCTGCAGGTGGCTGTGCTGCTCGTCGTTGGGGGCTTCGGCCAGGGTGGCTTTGAGTTGGCGCGTCTGCAGCGTATAGAGGCGGTCGGCGTTGGTGGCGCTCTGCCCGGAGTAGATCATCACCGGGGCATTGCTGGCCAAGGCGAAGCGCGAGACGACGTCTTCCTTCGAGTCTACGAGCGTGAACTTGGAACTCTTCGGGTCGAGGCGGAAGAGGTGGATGTAGTCGCGGTCTTCGGCCGTCAGGTAGATCATACCGTCGGCCGTGCTCCAGACGGCACGAGCGACTGAAGGATTAAAGTCGCGCGTCAGTGGGCGCGTGGCGAAGCGTACCATGCCGTCGGCAGAGCGTTGAGGCTGATCGAGCGACATCAGATAAAGCTGCTTGTCTATCATGCTCGGTACGCGACCGTCAGGAACTACATTTCCGATGCCTCCCAGCGCCTCGGGCGAGCCTTCGAGCAACACCTGTCGGCCATTGGGTGAGAAGTGTGCGCCTTCGAGGAAGCCGTCTTGCCAGACGAGTGTATCCACGCCCATCGTCTCGAGGTCGAGGCGGAAGAGCGAAGTGAGAGTGGTGGGTCGCATGCGCGTAATATCGTCGCTGTATTTCGCGAAGAGCAGGTAGCGGCTGTCGGCGCTGACGTCCTGCAGGCCGATGGAGTGGAAACCGCTGGTGAGAGGGCGCATCAGCCCGGTAGCGAGGTCGTAGAGCGCCAGTCGCGAGCGCGAGCGCCAGCCGGGTTGGCGGTCGTCGGGGTGCACGACCTCGTGGACGTCGCGGTTCTTCTCCTGCTCTCCGTTGTCCTGGAGGGTGTAGACGAGTTGCCGCTCGTTGGGCAACATCCGCCATGAGCCTTCAGGCAGGTCGGGCGTGAGCACCGTCTCGTCGCGTGTCAGCGGGTCTATGCTCACGAGTGAGCGACGTCCGTCGGCCCCCGTTTGTGTCACCAAATAGCGGTTCGTGCGGGGCATCCAGCGAAGGCCCTGCCTCGTCTCGAGCACGCGCCCGCTATTCAGCTGGCGAACCTCATGGCGATAGTTGGGCTTGCCGTCGGGGCTGTAGTTGTAGAGGCTTACGATGGCCAACTGGCCGTTGGGCGAGAGGGCTATGCTGGTGTAGTGCCAGTCGAGCAGAAGGTCGCCGAACGTGAAGGGGCGGTCGACAGTTCCTTTGGCAGCGAGGCTGACGGTCCCTGCCTTCTCGGGCCTGACGCTGAGGCGCAGCGTATCGGTCTTGCCGATGGTGAGGGCTTTGATGACCACGTCGTGGGTGGCGGGCAGCAGCGTCAGGGATTGTCCGGCGCGCTGGCTCTTTCCATCGACGTAGAGCTCGAAGTTCTTGCAGCCCTCCACTTCGATGGCTGCCTTGGCGAAGGAGTTGTTGCTCAGCGCAAATCCTACCAGGTGAAGGGCTGCTGCCTTGTCGGTTGGTGCCAGCAGGACGAGGCTGTCGTTGGTCGTCGGCGCCGTCGCCACGGCATCAAGTCGCAGAGGTGCCTTCAAGAGGCTTTTGGCATCGAAGGCTTTGGCCTGCAGGTCCACGCTGTCGGTGGCTACGGGGGAGGGTATGGCTAGGGGCCCGACGTGGCGGTGGGCCGTGACGCGGATAGCCTGCACCTCTGTTGGGCGGGCTTCCTGTGCCGGCACGGGGCCTGCGCAGAGCAATAATGCGGCCAGTATGAGGCCCCCGTTCTTCTTTCTTAGGGTGCGAGTGCAGAGCTGCAAGGCGCTTGCAGCAGCGTTAGCAGAGCGTTTCTTCATCGTTTTCAAGTGGCTGTTGTTACAAATTCGTGACAAAGATACTAAAAAAAGATGAACGTTCCACTTTTCGGCCTCATTTATTTTGCCTTCACGCTGAAAAACGCTACTTTTGCCCTCCAAATGAAACAAGCTATCCCATCCGATTGTTCATCTGTTCTCGAAGGCGACAGCCGTCGCCACGCGATGCCGTCACGTCCTCAGGGGCTCATGCCCGATGAGGTCGAAGCCTCGCGCCGTGCCTATGGCTCCAACGTGTTTACGCCTCGCGAGCGCACGCCGTGGTGGCGCAAGTTCTTGTTGAAGTTCACTGACCCGCTCATCATCATCCTTCTCGTTGCGGCAGTCCTCTCCATCGGCATCTCGTGCTACGAGTATTTCGTCCTGGGCGCTGATGCAAAGGCTTTCTTTGAACCTGTTGGCATCATCGTCGCTATTGCGCTGGCCACGGGCCTGGCGTTCTGGTTTGAGCAGAAAGCCGACCGCGAGTTCTCGCTCCTCAATCAGCAGAACGACCTCGACCCTGTGCGCGTCATTCGAGATGGGCATGAGACCTCAGTTCCCCGTCGGGACTTGGTGGTGGGCGATCTCGTCATCCTCTCCACGGGCGACGAGATTCCTGCTGACGGCCAGCTCCTTGAGGCTACGCAGATGCAAGTCGACGAGTCCTCGCTCACAGGCGAACCGATGTGCCACAAGTCTGTCGATCCCGACGAGCAGGACGCCGATGCCACTTTCCCCACCGACGTAGTCCTTCGCGGTACGAAATTGCTTGAGGGGCACGGCCTGATGCGCGTGACGGCAGTAGGCGACCACACTGAGGCTGGGCATGTTTTCATCGAGACGCAGATTGATGACTCTGTGCGCACGCCTCTTAACGAGCAGTTGGACCGCCTCGGGCTGCTCATCTCACGTGTCAGCTACGCTATCGCAGCGCTTGTCGTCGTCGGACGTCTCGTCATGTGGCTCGTCACGGCGGATGCGGAGACGCTTGCCGCTTTAGGCACAGAACTTTCGACCTTCAACTTTCAGTTCTCGACCTACTCTTTCCTTGCCTATTTCCTGCAGTCGCTGATGCTGGCTGTGACGCTCATCGTCGTTGCCGTTCCCGAGGGCCTTCCTATGGCTGTCACGCTCTCGCTGGCTTATTCGATGCGCAGCATGCTCAAGACGAATAACCTTGTCCGCCGCATGCATGCTTGCGAGACGATGGGTGCTGCTACCGTCATCTGCACCGACAAGACGGGCACCCTCACCCAGAATCAGATGCGGGTGGCAGAGATGTGGGGAGACGCCGCTTTCCCTCTCGTCGCCACCAATATCGCCGTCAACAGTACTGCCTCGCTCGATGGCGACCGCGTGCTGGGCAACCCCACCGAGGGCGCGCTGCTGCTGTGGCTCCGAGAGCAAGGCGCTGACTATGAGGCTATGCGCAGCGAAGCAGTCATCACTGAAGAGATCCCGTTCACCACCGAGCGCAAATATATGGCTACGCGTGTAGCCGTCGCAGGCTCTCACGCGCGCGATACCTTATTTATAAAGGGAGCGCCTGAAATCGTCTTGGACATGTGCGGCAGAAGGCCCACCCCGTCCGTTGGGCACCCCTCCCGTCAAGGAGGGGAGGCTAACGCGGTGTCGGGCGTTGAGGCTGAAGTGAAGTCGGTCGTTGAGACTGAAGTGAAGCCAAACGCAGAGGCCGAAGCCGTGTTGGCTGAATGGCAGCAGCGAGGTCTTCGCACGCTGGCTTTGGCTCATGCCGAAGGTGATCACTCACCCGTCCTTGACGCCCTCGTGGCGATTGCCGATCCAGTTCGTGAGGATGTTCCTGCCGCCGTCCGCGAGTGTCTGCAAGCGGGAATCGACGTGAAGATCGTCACGGGCGACACCCCTGCTACGGCTGCCGAGATTGCGCGGCAGATAGGGTTGAGACGGTCTGCCACGCCCGATGGACATTCCTCCCTTCGAGAAGGTTCGGCAACAACGTCGGGCGCTAAGACAGATGCGCCCAGCCCAGAGGCTCCGGTTGCTATCTACACGGGTCCTCAGGTGGCTGCGATGACCGATGAGGAACTGCGTGCCTGTGCGCGCGACATCGCCATTATCGCGCGTGCACGTCCGATGGACAAGAAGCGATTGGTCGAGGCGCTTCAGGCAGTGGGCGAAGTCGTGGCGGTGACGGGCGACGGCACAAACGATGCGCCTGCATTGCGGGCAGCTCATGTTGGTCTCTCGATGGGCGCCGGCACAGCTGTTGCCAAGGAGGCTTCGGACATCACCATCATCGATAACTCCTTCGCCAGCATTGGGCGGGCGGTCAAGTGGGGGCGGTCGCTCTATCGCAACATACAGCGCTTCATCCTCTTCCAGATGACGGTCAACGTCTGCGCCTGCCTCACGGTGCTGGCAGGCTCTTTCATGGGTACGGATGCGCCGCTGACGGTCACGCAAATGTTGTGGGTCAATCTGATCATGGACACGTTCGCCGCAATGGCCTTGGCCTCGCTGCCGCCTACGTCGTCCGTCATGCGCGAACGGCCGCGCGATCGCCGCAAGTTCATCATCTCCACGCCCATGTGGCGATTCATCTTGGGCGTAGGAGGTTTCTTCTTTGTCGTCATGACTGGCCTGCTGTGGTTGCTCGAGCATGCCGAGGTCAAGGATATTAGCGACTTCATCAGTCTGCTCGTCGATGGTCGTCAGCAGTGGGTGCATGGCGAGCTCACGGACTTCGAGCTGAGCCTGTTCTTCACTACCTTCGTGATGCTTCAGTTCTGGAACCTGTTCAACGCCCGTGCTTTCCTGACGCATCGCAGCGCCTTCCATCTCCGAGGCTGTCGTGGATTCCTGCTTATTGTCCTGTTGATCTTCGTCGGTCAGATTCTCATCGTCCAACTGGGCGGTAAGATGTTCAACGTCGTACCCCTCGAGTGGGACGAGTGGATGTGGATTCTCCTCGTGACCTCGCCCGTCATCCTCATTGGCGAAGCCGTGCGAGCCCTCAGCGGCAGTTAAAAAAACGGCGTTGAAAGTAGATTCATATTTACTCCCAATCTACTTTCAACGTCAAAAACAATATATTTTTAGCGCCACGATCATACTTGAAGGAGAGGCAAATCCCTTTCCTTCGCAAGCGCTATGACAGTGCTTTGGTCGGCTTCATCCAGTCGGGGTTGCTGGGTGCAGCGCCGCCTCCTTCTTTGTAGATGTAAGCGCCTACGCCTGCGGGGCCGATGTAGATGGCTACGTCCTCGTAGCCCGACATGGGGCTCATGATGCGCGTGTTCGTATAGCGGTCCGAACCCGCATTGTGGCTCGTGACGAGCTTGCGGTAGAGCGTCATGTGCTCGAACCAGCGGCCTCGTGCATCGACGCCATAGCTGGTCGTCATGAGGGCCGTAGGTGCCGAACCGTCATGGAACTGCTCCATGTTGGCTGAATCGATGTAACCATCCTTACCCAGCGAATAGCTGTAGCCGTTGTCGTGGACCATATCGGCCCAGAAAACGTTGCTGATCTTGCCGGCAGGGATGAACACCTCGCAGGCCGCCATGAACTCCTGCGGAGTGAAGCGCTCTGCGGCCAAGAGTGGTTTTGAGTACTGTTTCTTTTCCATTGTGTTTATTTGTTTTTAGTTCGTATGCTGTTTCGTGGTGAATCCTTTTTTGTGGGAAAAGATACTCGAACTTCACAGCCCAAGTATCTTTTGTTTGGTTAATCAATAATGATCATAATTATAGAAAACCTATTCGTAGTCGTAAAAAACCGCGCAAAGGTACAAAACCAAAAGTCAATTAAACACAAATTCTTTTTTTTTTTTTTTTGTTAACGCGACTGAGCGTTAAGAAAAAGTCAATTTAAAATATTTAACAGTTGATGTACGTTCTGGCTGTCGCTTGTGAAGGTGAATGGGCACAGGAAAATCCGCCCGCGGGCCGTTGGGACAGCCTGCGAGCCGCGGGAGGGTCGATAAGGGTTGCCCAGCGCTGGCTGAGCGTCTTCATGTCGGGAATATGAAGAAGACTTAAGTGAGGTTGAAATAGCCCCGCCCTTTGTCGACCTTCACGTCCACTACAGTTAAGGGCAGGAAGCGGTAGCGCGGTGCGGTTCGTCCGGCGAGGGTGAAGTCGGTGGTCGAGTAGGGATGGTTGTAGACGCTGAAGCAGACGTCGTACTTCTCGAACGGGCCGTCCTCCTCTGTTGAGCGTAAGAGCGCATAGGGCTGCACACCCAAGTAGTGGCCATCGGGCGCCGACAGGCGGGCGAGGCTGTTCATGAACTCTCCGCGTGTGTAGTGCCCGCTATGGTTTAAGTCCAAGTAGATATTAGGGCTAAAATCCGTCAGCGGCTGCATACAGACAGCCGCTTCCTCATGAGGGGTGAAGACCTCTTTTTTCAACTCGGGCTTGGCGTAACCTATGCGCATGAGGACAAAATAGCTAATCTGTTTCAGGTTGTCAGCAAATAACTTCAAGCTGATGCGTTCTTGAAGATTTTAATGTAACGATTAGAAGTGCTTGTCCGAAAGAATGTAAACTGTCCAACGGCACTTGTGGCTGGATAGGTGTCATTGCTATTAATCTGTGTATAGACCGTTACGTTGTCGTATCTGATATAATTGACATTGTTTACTCTTTCCGTAACACCTGAACTATAAGAGTTCGGGTATTGAAGATATCCAGTACTGCTCATCTGTTCAGCTTTCGTGTTATAAGGTGCTTTTCCATCATGGTTCAAATCCACGTAAACGTATCCCGTTGTTCCCAATTCAGCTGATGTGGCATTAACAAAGCCGCATACAGCTACGTACTCTTGTGGCTGAAAACGTTCGGCCGTCATCTGGGGTCTGGTGTATTTTTTCTTTTCCATTGTTTTCTTGTCGTAGGCTTTCACGGAATCATACATTCTCTTCCAAACGGAGCCACTCGGACTCGCCCGAGAGGAGTTGAAAAGATGAGGGCATGTCCGAGTGGCAAGGTGAAAGCGATAAAGTTTATTGAAATGAGATAAATGTGAGATGAGTGCTACGACTGATTCTTCTCCGAGGTGGAGATGTAGTCCCAGGGATCGTCGCTCGTCTTGGTGCCTGTGCCAAGGAAGTAGAACTGTGAGCTGCTATAACTCGCGTGCAGAATCAGTACAGGAGCGAAATAAGTGGTATTCGTGTACTGGCGGCCATTGGCTGCGTTGCTTGCCGTGCGCAGCTCTGCGAAGCCTTGACTGGCTACGACATGGTCTTAAAGGTCGACGAAGGATTCAGCCAGTCGGGGTTGCTGGGTGCAGCGCCGCCTTCTCCTCTGTAGATGTAAGCGCCTACGCCTACGGGGCCGATGTAGATGGCTACGTCCTCGTAGCCCGACATGGGGCTCATGATGCGCGTGTTCGTATAGCGGTCCGAACCCGCATTGTGGCTCGTGACGAGCTTGCGGTAGAGCGTCATGTGCTCGAACCAGCGGCCTCGCGCATCAACGCCATAGGAGGTCGTCATGAGGGCCGTTGGTGCCGAACCGTCATGGAACTGCTCCATGTTGGCAGAATCGATATATCCGTCCTTGCCCAGCGAGTAGCTGAAGCCGTTGTCGTGGACCATGTCGGCCCAGAAGACATTGCTGATCTTGCCGGCAGGAATGAACACCTCACAGGCCGCCGTGAACTCCTGCGGAGTGAAGCGCTCTGCGGTCAAGAGCGGTTTTGAATAGAGTTTCTTTTCCATACTTGTTTTTTCTTTTTAGATTGTATGCTGTTTTTGTGATGAATTTTCTCTTGAAAAGGATACTCGAACTTCACAGCCCAAGTATCCATGTCTCTTGTCAACAAGATAACGATCATTAAATATAGAAAACTTATTCTTCTTGATTAAAAAACCGCTGCAAATGTACAAAAACTTACTATTACTAAACATAAATTGTTTTTTTTTTTTTTTTTGTTAACGCAACTGGGCAGAGTTGAGCTATTAGTTTACTATATTTAACAAAATTAAATGCTATTAGGAGACTTTTATACTTTTGCCGACGGAGATAGGAATGAGCATAGATAGGCTTTGCCGCCTGCGCTCGAAAGCTTAGCCGCATAGGGCGGTGGAGCCTCCTTCGATCAGTGGCTGGCGTATTGCTATCAGGGGGTGTTTCGCTTCACATATAGGCAATATCATCATTCGGTCGCGACCGAACAACGAATACATATATACGTGGAGGGCGATGCGACCGTTCGTGCGATGCCTCGCGACCGTTCGTGTGATGCCTCACGGCCGTTCGTGCGATGCCTCACGAGTGTTCGTGCGATGCCTCACGAGCGTTCGTGTACATCGGGGTGACCGGTCTGGGGTTGGGAAAAGGATGGACCGATGGCTGGAGAGGGGAGCAGTGTCAGTTGGTGGCTTTTCCCCTCAATCCGTCGCGCTTTAATAATTAAGGAACGCGCGCGTAGGGGATGGATGATGCCAGCCAGCAAAAAAACGTGAACTTAAGTTCACGGGTATGTCAGTCTGCAGTTGACAAATGCCTGCGGAATCATCTGCGAAAGATGAAAACGTGAATAGATGGGCTTTGAGCTACACTTTTACACTCTTTTTCGGTAATGAGTTGATAATCAACTCTTGTTTGGGGCAAAAAAGAGTGTAGTAAAGGTGCTTTTTGGGTGCTAAAGTGTAGTTTGACTACGATTTCTGTGGAAAAAGTGGTCTTTTGGAGACTTTTTTGAGCAAAAAAAAGGCAGTTTGTAGGTCGTTTTTTTATCGTCAGAAGCGCAGTTCTGTACGCTCTTGTAACGGCAATTCTGTGCTCAGCCGTTCATTTAGCTCGTCCGTCAGTCGTGATTACGACCGTAGAGTTCGTCGGCCAGCCGGAGGAGGGCGGTCGGCGCGAGATGGGTGTAGCTGGCAATGACGTTGTTGTAGCGGAGAATAGGGGTAGAAACGGGTCGGCGCTTGGCATCGAAGACCTGTACGACGGAGGCGGGTAGGGGGTCGGCGAAGCGAGTGTAATGGAACTCGTGGCCTCGGAACTCGTGCCCCTCGAGGGCGAACTGCCGGTAGCCGAGGGCGAGGCGGCGGTCGGCCTGGCGCGCGGTGATGGAGTAGGGGAGCACGCCGCACATGGGGAAGGTGCCCTCGTCCGTGATGATCTCCCGGCACAGGTACATCATGCCCCCACATTCGGCGATGATGCGCCCTCCTGCATCGGCGAAAGCTCGGATGGTACGACGCGTGTGTTCGGCTTCTACGAGCTCCAGCAGATGCTTCTCGGGGTAGCCGCCAGGAAGGTAAAGCAGGGCATGTGGGGCATCGTCGGTAGAGAAGGGTGGATGTCCGTTCTCTGGGTCGAAGAAGGTGATGGGAGCGAGCGTGGAGAGCAGGTCGAGCGTCTCCTGATAAATGAAAGAAAACGACTCTGCGTTGCAGGCGACGAAGATGCGTTGATAAGGCATCGCTTGCTGTGCCTCCTTCTTTGTTGTCGTCTTCAAACCGACATCGGTACGGGTAAGGCGGAGCAGGGCATCGATGTCGAGCTGCTGTGCAAGCAGACCGGGCAGGCTGCCGCCGTCGGTGCTCGTAGAGAAGTCGAGTCCGAGGTAGCGCGACGCCTGCTCCAAAGCGGCTTGCCTGGGGATGCAGCCGAGACAGGCGATGCCCACTTCGTCGGCCACTTCGCGCAGCATAGCCTCATGCCGGGGGCTGCCTACCTTATTGAAGATGACGCCCGCAAAGCGCATGCCTGCGCGGAAGCGGATGAACCCTTGCAAGAGCGCCGCCATCGAGTAGGCAGCCGAGCGCGCATCGACGACGAGCACGATGGGGAGCGCGAGCATGCGGGCTATCTCGCCACAAGAGCCGCGGTCGTGGTCGTAGCCGTCGAAAAGACCCATCATGCCCTCGACAATAGCCATATCAGCAGGCTCGCGAGCCCACGCAGGGGCTTCATCACCACCTTGCGTGTAGCGGCCGAAGAGGTCGCGGACGTGCTCCTCGGTAGCCATGAAGGTGTCGAGGTTGATGCTCGGCCGCTGGCACACTTCCTCGTGGAATTTCGTGTCGATGTAGTCGGGGCCGCATTTGAAGGGCTGCACGCGCAGGCTCTGCTGCGTGAACAGGGCCATCAGCCCTCGTGCAAGGGTGGTCTTGCCAGAGCCGCTGTGGGGCGCTGCGATGAGAAAAGCGTACTTCATACGGGGTACAAAGGTAAAAAAAACTTATGACAAATGCAGAAAAAATGGTGAATGTTTGAGGCTTTTCAAAGAAATTTCTAATTTTGCAGCGTCAATCATTCAGAAATTGTAAACTAATGTGCAAATATTCGTACCTTCTTATAATTCCGCTGTTGTGCCTGTTGGCGTGTTCGCGCCAGCCGGCATCATTCCGCATCGGCGTCTCGCAATGCTCAGAGGATATCTGGCGTGACAAGCTCAACAGCGAGTTGCGGATGGCCGCTTATGCCCACGAGGGCGTAGACCTGCTGTTTGCTTCGGCCGACGACAGCGACGAGCGCCAGGTGCAGCAGATCGACTCGTTCCTCGACGTAGGCATCGACTTGCTGGTGGTCGCCCCCAACCAAGTGGGTACCATCTCGCCTGCCATCGACCGAGCCTACGACCGCGGCGTGCCCGTGATCGTCTATGAACGCAAGACCGATTCGCGCAACTTTACGGCCTATATGGGCGCTGACAATCGCCTGATGGGCAGACAGATGGGTGAGTTTGTATGCCAGCGGATGAAGAATCGTGCCCGTGTGTTGGAGGTGATGGGACTGAACGGCTCGTCGCCAGCCATCGAGCGGCACGAGGGCTTCGCCGAAGTGTTGGCGCAGCATCCGGAGATGGTGCTCGTGGACGCGCTGCAGGGTGATTGGACCGAGGACAGCGGCTATGAGGCTGTGATGAACTACAAGGGCGACTTGAGCCAGATCGATGTTGTCTTCGGGCAGAACGACCGCATGGCCCTGGGCGCGCGTAGGGCATTCATCGAGAAGTTGGGGAGCGACGAGCGCGTGAAGAGCGGACGGACGTTGTTCTGCGGTATCGACGGCTTGACGGGTGAGCAGGGCGGTATTGCCCTTGTGCGCGACAGTATCCTCGAGGCTTCGTACATCTATCCTACGCATGGCGACGAAGTGCTGGACCTGGCGCTCGCCATCCTGGAGGGGAAGCCCTTCCCCGCCGAGACGCCGCTGCAGGGTGCGCTGGTGACGCGTCAGAATGCGAACGTGCTCCTGCTGCAAGCTAAGGAGACCGACCGCCAGACGCAGCAGGTAGACCGTCTGCACGCGCTGGCTGACAACTATTTCGCGCGCCTCAATCAGCAGCGACTGCTGACGTTGCTGGCTTTCGGAGTCGTAGCGCTCCTGCTGGTGGCCATCTTCCTCTTCTACCTCTATTATCGCGGACGTGTGGGCCTGCAGCGCGAGCGCGTGTTGAACAACCTTTGGAATATAGAGCCTAACCTCAGTTCGGCTGTAGCCAGTCAGGCAGAAGTAAACACCGGTTCCCAAGAGGGCGATGAGGGAGCGCTCGAGGAGAATCCACCTTCAGCCCAAGCCGAGCAAGGAACTGGGGATGAGGCCGCTGAAGCAGAACTCTCTGATGCCTCGGCTTCGGCATTCATCAGTCGCTTCCGCGGGTTCGTCGAGAGTCGCATGACCAATAGCGAGCTCAGCATCGAGGACCTGGCGTCGGACATGAATCTCAGTCGCGTACAACTCTATCGCAAGGTGAAAGCCATCACGGGCAGTTCGCCTGTGGAGCTGCTGCGTACGGCTCGCCTCAATCGCGGCTACCAGTTGCTGCTGACCACCGATAAGACCGTCTCAGAAGTGGCTTACGCTGTAGGCTTCTCTGCTCCCGCCTATTTCACCAAGTGCTTCAAGGACGAGTTTGGAATGGTGCCAGGGGATGTGAGGAAGTAGGTGAATGAAAGTTGACAAGTTGACGAGTAGACGAGTTGACAAGTTGACAAGTAGACGAGTTGATGGTTGATGAGTGGGTTGTTTAGCTAATAGGCGAAGCGAACAAATGCGAGCTGAAAGATAGAAAGATAACAGCATTTAGAAAGAATCGTTCATTTGCTTTTAAAATTGTTGCATCGAAACAATTATTCAAGCGGATGAACGATTCTTTTTATACCTTTATTTATAATCATGCGACCTTTGCGGCAGCAAAACAACCAAAATCATTCACTAACAACCTAACAACAATGCAAAAGCTAAGACGATTGTTGATGAGCCTCGCGCTCATTCTTGCAGGCACCTCGCTGTGGGCGCAGCAAGTAGACATTCACGGCACCGTGCTCGACGACCTCGGTGAAGGTCTGCCCGGTGCTACGGTGAAAGAAAAAGGCAACGAGAGCAACGGCACGCTGACCGATATGGACGGCCAGTTCACGCTGAAGGTCTCTAAAGGTGCTACGTTGGTGTTCTCCTTCATGGGCTTCGAGACCCAGGAGGTGATAGCCAAGGAGGGTATGACGGTCACGATGGGCGAGAATGTCGCCGACATGAACGAACTCGTGGTCGTGGGTTATCAGGTGCAGCGCAAGGCTGACTTGACCGGTGCTGTAGCCGTGATGGACATGAAAGCCCCGATGAGCGAGAGCGATCCCAACGTCTTGAACTCCATGCAGGGCAAGCTCGCCGGTGTGGACATCGTCACGGACGCTGCTCCTGGCGGTGGCGGCTCCAGCATCCGCGTGCGTGGTATGAGTACGGTCAACGCGACGAACCCGCTCTACGTCATCGACGGTGTGGCCACGAACGAGAACCTCAACTCGCTGAATGCCGCCGACATCGAGTCGATTCAGGTGTTGAAGGATGCCTCCTCGGCCAGCATCTACGGTAGCCGTGCTGCTAACGGCGTGATCATCATCACCACGAAGAAGGGCAAGGAAGGCAAGATGGCCATCAACGTCAACTATAACGCTGCTGTGCAGACCGTTGCGCGCACGTTCAACATGCTTTCGGCTGACCAATGGGGACAGGCTTACTGGCAGGCAGCCGCCAACGACGGCATCTCGCCCATCGCAGCAGCAGGCCTCTACGGCACAGGCGCTACGCCTCAGCTCGTGGACAACGTGGCCGGCATCGCGACAGCCAACACCGACTGGCAGAAGCAGGTCTACAGCTCAGCTTGGACGCACAACCTCTCAGCCAGCATCAGTAATGCCAGCGAAAAGGGTTCGTACCTCTTCTCGGCCAACTACGTCAATCAGGACGGTCTGATGGACCAGACTTTCTACAAGCGCATCTCCGCTCGCGTCAATTCTACCTACAACTTTAATAAGTACATCCGCGTGGGCGAGAACCTGATGATTGCCAAGTGGGACGATCGTGGCGCTGCCACCAGCGACGACCGCGGTATTCCCTACTCAGCTATGCGCCAGCATCCTGCGATGCCCGTCTACTCGGCTCCCGGCGTCTTCGCTGATGCCGTAGCCATGCTGGGCTCGGATATCGACAACCCCGTGCAGACGCTCTACAACGCTCGCGACAACTCCAACTCTTCGTGGCGCATCTTCGGCAACGCATTCCTGGAAGTGATGCCCGTGAAAGGCCTTACGCTGAAGAGCAACATCGGCGTGGAGCACCTGCAGTTCCTCAACAAGACGCTGACCCGCAACGTGCGTGCCGGCGACGACATCAACAACCGCGCTGTCAGCCGCGGCTACGGTCAGGGCGACACCTGGACGTGGACCAACACGGCCAACTACCTCTTCAACATTGGCGAGAACAACCACTTCAATATCCTCGCTGGTTCTGAGGCTATTAAGTATGTCTTCGAGGATGTCTCCGCTATGCGCAAGGGCTATGCCTTCGAGGATGCCGACTACATGCAGATTGGTTCGGGCTCTACCGTCGCTGCCAATGGCGGTGGCAAGCAGGAGTGGGCGCTCTTCTCGCTCTTCGGCAAGATCGACTACAACTTCGCCGACCGCTATCTGCTCAGCGCTACCATCCGTCGCGATGCTACCTCGCGTCTGGGCAAGGACAACAACTCGGGCATCTTCCCCGCCTTCTCCGGTGCTTGGCGCATCAGCGAGGAGAAGTTCTGGCCGCAGAACAGCTACGTCGAGAACGTGAAGATCCGCGCCGCTTGGGGTCAGAACGGTAACTCGGCTATCGACAACAACTATGCCGCCTTCTCGACCTACATCTACGACATCGGCAACGGCGCCTACGACCTCAACGGAACGGGCACCAGCACCATCAGCGGTATCAAGGTGCTCACGACGGGTAACCCCAACCTGAAGTGGGAGACGACGACCCAGACCAACATCGGTCTCGACGCCTACCTCTTCAACGGCTCCGTCAACCTGACCCTCGACTACTACTGGAAGAACACCAAGGACATGATCACCGTCCCGCCTGTGCTCTCTGTCGCTGGCGAGAACGCTGCTAAGTTCATGAACACCGGTACGATGAAGAATCACGGTTTCGAAGCCAACGTAGGCTACCACTCGCCTAAGTACGGCGACTTCTCGTGGGAAGGCTCGCTCAACTTCTCGATGTACCGTAACAAGCTCGTCAAGCTGAACGATGAGGTGGCCGTCATCGGCGGCGACTGGCGTCTGATTGAAGGTCAGCCTATGGGCGTCTACTACGGCTACGTCTGCGACGGCATCTTCCAGAACGCTGACCAGGTCAGCAATGCCGCTATGCAAGAGGGTAAGGGCATTGGCCGCCTGCGCTATCGCGACATCACGGGCGACGGCGTTGTCAACGAGGACGACCGCTGCATCATCGGCGATCCCAACCCCGACTTCGGTCTTGGCCTGAACCTCTCGGCCTCGTACAAGAACTGGACGCTCTCGGCTTTCTTCTCGGGCGAGTTCGGTTTCGACATCTACAACGGCACGCGCAAGCAGCTGGAGTTCATGACCTACGGCAACTTCTACACCAATCGCGGTGCTGACGTCCTCGACGCTTGGACGCCGCAGAACACGGGCGCTTCGATTCCTGCGCTTACGACTACCGACGACAACAACGAGACGCGCATGAGCACCTATTTCATGGAGGACGGCACTTACATGAAGTGCAAGTACCTGAAGCTCGCTTATCGCTTCGACGGTCAGCCCTGGATGGCTAAGGCAGGCATCAGCGCACTCAACGCCTACGCTCAGGTCGACAACCTCTTCACGATCACGGGTTACAAGGGTCTCGACCCCGAAGTGCCCCTCGCCGCTTACGGCGCACGCATCGACAATGGTCCCTATCCCCGTGCCCGCACCTTCTCCGTGGGTGTGAACCTCTCTTTCTAATTCATCTTTCGCAATTCATAGTTCATAATTCACAGTTGAATCATTATGAAAACAATATATAAGCTTTTCTCTCTCGGTTGTGTTTGTTGCTGTATCACAGCAACCCTCACCTCCTGCAACGATTTGCTCGACACCGTTCCGCAGGGGCAGTTCACCGCCGAGCAGATTGACGAGAGCTCCGTCGAAGGTCTGCTGGCGTCAGCCTACGCAGGTCTCGAAGCTCACTTCTACGGCAACAACGAGGCTTTCGCAGGCCCCTCGACCAACTGGATCTTCGATGTCCGCTCAGACGATGCCTACAAGGGCGGCGGCGGCACGGGTATGGAGGAGAATATCCACCTGCTCGAGGTCAGCGAGATCAACAGCGACAATATCAGCTGCCTGAACAAATGGCAGAACAACTACTATGCCATCAGTCGTGTACACAACGCTATGCTCGCACTTCAGCAGGCCAGCGGACTTTCGACAGCCGACCAGCTCATGGGTGAGCTCAAGACCCTGCGCGCCTGGTACTACTTCGACCTCATCCGCATCTTTGAGCGTATTCCTTATTTCACCGAGAGCGAGGACGTTAACACGAAGACTAACACCGAGTACACGCGCGACGAGATTTTTGAGTTCATCAAGCGCGACCTGCGCGAGGCTATCGACGTGCTGCCCGCACAGAAAAGCGCCGTCGGCCGCATCACCCGCACGACCGCTCAGGCCATCATGGCTAAGGTGTGCGCCTTCACCAGCTCGTGGGAGGACGTGAAGAACTATGCCGATGCCGTCATCAAGAGTGGCCAGTACAGCCTCTTCCAGAACTTCGGCGACATCTCCAAGACCGCCTTCAACAACGGTTCGGAGAGCATCTTCGCCCTCCAATGCTCGACGGCCAACGACAATGCCCACATCAACTGGTGCAACCTGCTCAACTGCACTTATTCCGACGGCAATCTCTACGGCACGGGCGACGACTTCTTCTACGGCTCGCAGAATCTGGTCAACGCCTTCCGCACAAATCCTGAGAACGGACTGCCGCTGCTGGATGGCACCTTCAACAAGGTCAACGTCACCGAGAACTACGATGGCACGCTCGACCCGCGCCTCGACTTCACCGTCGGTCGTATCGGTTTCCCCTGGCGTGGTCACACCTACACTGAGGGTTGGTGCCGTGCCTACGATGTCTATGGTGAGTTCTCCAACAAGAAGGCTTGGCCTGCTCCCGAGGATGCACTGGCTGCTTGGCCTTGGGGCGCCAACTCGCTCAACTACATGTTCATCCGCTATGCCGACATCCTGCTGCTGAAGGCTGAGGCTCTCATTGAGCTCGCCGCTGGCACAAATGCCGCTACGGACGAAGGGCTCGTTGAGGCTCGCGATCTGGTCAATCAGGTTCGCCAACGCGCTGCCAACAGCGTAGACGGTAGCTACTCGCCTGTTGACCTTGACCCCTCTAAGGCTGACTACTACGTAGGTCTCTATCCCACCGATTGGGATGGTAACCTCTATTGGACAAAGGACCGCGCGCGTATGGCTGTCCGCTTCGAGCGCCGTCTGGAACTGGCCCTCGAGGGCAACCGCTGGTTCGACCTCGTCCGTTGGGGCACCGACTATCTGCTTCGCACCATGAACACCTACATGAGCGAGGAAGCAGCCCTCCGTCCCTACTACAACGGCCGCAGCATCAGCGAGAATGAGATCTTCCTCCCCATCCACATTGATGAGGTCGACAACAGCAATGGACTTTACAAATAAGTATCAATTCATAATTCTCAATTCATCATTCATAATTAAGAATCATTATGAAAGCATTACATAAATTCCTCATCCTCGGTTGTGTAGGTTGCTGCATTGCAGCAGCCCTCACCTCCTGCGCCGATGTCGAGTACGAGGCAGCAGCCTACAGCGAGGCCGTCCGCAACCTCGTCTACGAGAACCCGCAGGGCACGCGCCAAGTGACGCTCCGCTGGGACAATCCCACGATGGCCGGGCAGTCGGGCGTGCAGATCATCAAAGACAATACCGACGTTACCAATATCGACGAGGTCGTCAACAGTTATCTCATTAAGAAGGCACCCACGAACGTCGACGTCGCCTACACCGTTAAGGCTCGCTATGCCGACGGTCGCGTCAGCGAGGGGCAGACCGTTCGCTTCAACATCGCCTATGAGGCACAGAAGAGCGCCGGCATGATTGCTATGCTCGTGCCTGACGACTACGAGCAGAGTGCCGACGAAAAGGACGCTGTAGCCTGGTTCCAAGCCAACTACGTTGCTAAGGGCAAGGGTACGCTCGTCACTCCTGCTACGATTGATGAACTCGACAGCGAGAAGCAGGCTGCCTGCTGGGTGATGTGCGACCGCATCGGCGTCGCTCACGGATGGCAGAACCTGCCTGGCAACCTCGCCTCAGCCGAGACCGTCAATGCTCTCAAGGCTTTCTGCGAGGATGGCGGCAACCTCTTCCTGACGAACCACGCCACGCAGCTCACCGTAGCCGTAGGCCGTATCGCTGATGCTTATGCTCCCGGCATCTTCGGCAATGGCGAGGGTGGTCAGAACCCCGACATCTGGGGCTCGCAGCCCGTCATCGGTAACGCTGAGGGGCAGATCTACGACCACAGCGGCCACGACATCTATCGCGGAATGACCTTCACCAGCGGTCTCTACGAGCGCAGCATCTACACCTTCATCGGTGCAGGCGTGAAGGGCGACCACAACTGCATGTGGGACCTCAATGCCTATGGCCTCGCTCCCAATCCCAACGTCGTGAAGACTTGGGAAGACCTCACCAACAGCCACGTGCTCGGC
>JAFROT010000003.1 GCA_017429525.1 Bacteroidaceae bacterium
GCGACGGAATAATCTCAATCACTCCGTCGTACCTACGGCACTCTGGTTAACCGTCAACGGAGAGCAGGGGTTTCGCTTCGCTTCACCCCTGCCTAAATTCCGACACCCCTACGGGGTTTGAGCTTCCGAAACTTCAATTATCTTACCTTTTAAGGACATCTGAAAGCATAGAATTAAGCGAATTTGTGCGAATTAGGAGCCGTTTTCCCCATCATTAAGCCGAATAAGTATTGGCGAGCACCTCCCGTCGCGGGGTTAAAGACAAGGTTAGGACCAGTGAAAAAGGACAGCAGACGGCGAATAAAGGGTAATTTTACACTAATTAAAAAATCTTAACGAGTGAACATTTTTTTGCATTTATTGGTCTCAGTTGCAAAAAAAGTTTGTATGTTTGCAGCCGAAAGCGTTTACTTTAATCATTTATTAACTAATCTAATCTTATCAACAATGAAGAAAATCTACTTCTTTCTTGCTACGTTGTTAGGTATGTTCGGACTCATGAACGCGTCCGCACAGACCTATGTAGATTGGGAGCCGGACTACGACAACCCGCTCATTGAAGAGGTTTGGCAGTTCAGCAGCCCGATGTCTGACAGTGATGAAGGCAACTTCTATGCACTGCTCGACCGCCTGAGCGAATGCCCTGAGGACCAGCACCCTGGCAATGACTTCTGGCATTCATCATGGCATGGTGTCAGCCCCGAATTGGGTTCTCACTACTTCCAGGTAGAGATGCTCGACCCCGAGAACCTGCCTGAAGAGATCGTGTTCGTGTTCACCCGTCGTCCGGCATCCTACGACCACACCACTGAGTGGAGTGTTCGTGGTACGAATGATCCCGATGCCACTAAGGACGCTTGCACGGAGCTCGCTTACATCATCACTCCGTATTCGAGCAACACCGAAACGCTGACTTCTGATCGTTTCAACCCAGGTAACTTCAAGTACCTGCGTTTCTACTCCGAGCATCAGGGCGGTCCCGATCCCGCTTACTACGACCGTACATACTTCCACCTTGCACGCTTCCAGCTCTATCCTGTGAAGGCTATCGACGAGTGGGAAGCTGCCTACAACATGCTCTCCGAGGCTTTCAACAAGTACGTTGTCTATGCAGAGCCCGACTACTTCCCCATTGGCCATCAACCCGGCCAGTATGGCGAAGCTGAGGTCCTGAAGCTGCAAGAGGCCGTTGAGACGCTGAACGTCTACCTCGAGGAGATGCCTCAGGAAGAACTGGAGAAGCTGACCAAGGCTAAGGCTGACGAGCTGATCAACGCTTGCGAAGAGGCTTACCAGGCCGTGCTCGCCTCGAAGGTCACCTTCTCGCTTGCCAGTGGCTACTACCGCATTAAGGCTGGTATGGAGTACACCAACTCCGTCGTCATTGGTCAGGACGAAGAAGGCAACGACATCACCGAGGATCAGGTACGCCAGAAGTACATGATGGGCCACAAGCAAAATGGCAAGCTCTATGGCATCTGGTGGGATCTCGAGACATTCAATGAGAGCGAAGATCAGCCCGAAGACGGCATTGCCGGTCAGGCTCGCGTGCTCTGGAAGATCGAGAACAAGGGCGATGGCACTTACGACTTCGTCAGCATGTACCACGATGGTCGCTTCAAGAATGTAGCTCGTAGCACCGAGGTTGAGATGGATCCTGCATCCGAGAACCTGATGGCTATCGAGCCCGTCTATACGACTGACGAGGGCATCACCTATGTCAATATCCGCGTCGCCACTCAGAATGGTGCTGATGGCCTCTTCCTCCATCAGAATGGCCATAGCGACGGTACAGGTAAAAACGGCTTCCTCGTAGGTTGGTACAACACTTGGAGTGACACCGCTGGACCTCAAGCTTCTGAATGGTACTTCGAGAAGGTCGACGACGCCGAGGCCGAGAAGATCATCGAAGACTGGGCTCCTTACAAGGATCAGCAAGCCCTCATCGGCCGCATCGCAGATATGATCACCGAGGCTAAGGAGAAGCTGAAGATTGCCAAGGATGTCTCGCAAATTAAACTCATCACAAGCGCTGATCAACTCAGCAGCCCCTGTTCTGATGTAGACGAAGGTCAGCATATCGAGTACCTGATTGACGGCGACACCGGCAACTTCTGGCACACCGACTGGCATGGCAACTTCACTACCGAGGAACACCACTACCTGCAAGTTGAACTCGCAGATCCCATCCCCGCCGAAGTCTACTTCCAGTTCACTCGTCGTAAGACAGACAACAACCATATCACCAAGTGGAGTGTCTACGGCACCAACGAAGACAACTTTGACCTCACACAGGCCGATATCGAGAAGTTGGCTGAGTTTGACACACCTTATGGCAGCAACACCGAGACCATCGCTTCAGCTCCTTTCGAATCGAAGGGCTATAAGTACCTCCGCTTCTACTGCGAAGCAACCAGCAATAGCGGCAACAGTTCATTCTGGCACGCTTCTGAGTTCATGGTATGCTATGACGAGGATAACCCGCAGTCGCAGTACGTAGCTCTCGGCACTACCGCCAAGAACCTCGAGAACATCGTCAGCGCTATCGAAGCTAAGGAAACAGCTGACCGTACGATTGAGGACTACAACACCCTCAAGTCCATCCTCGATGCCTTCAACGAGAAGTTCGTTGATCCCGCAGCTCTGCGCGAGCAGATTGCCAAGGTCGACGGCCACTCCAGTCAGATTGCCGTCGGTACGCAACCTGGCTTCTGGCCCGACAACAGCACGGGCGAGACCCTCGACAACACCGTCCTCGCCGCTAAGGCTTACGACGAGTCGGGTAACTACACGCCCGAGCAGAGCGAAGACTTCATCGCCCAGCTGAAGGCTGCCGACGAGGCCATCACCGCTGCTGCCATCAAGGTTCAGGAAGGCAAGTGGTATCGCATCCGCTTCGGTACCGAAGAGGAATACGAAGCCAACAACTGGCCCACCGGTGGCAACGAAGAGTACGTCGACGACGCTGGCAACCTCGTCTACGAGTCTCTCTATGGCAAGTATGTTGTCGTAGCTGACTGGGAAGAGGGCATCATTCAGGTCGATCCCGATGCAGTTGCTCTCGGCTACAACGCCTTCTTGGACAGCGAAGAGGATATCGTCGACAAGGACATGTCGCTCTGGCGCTTCATCAACGTAGGTGACACCGCTTACGTCATCCAGAACAAGGCTACCGGCCTGTTCATCCACGGTGGTGGCAACATCACGATGAGCGCATCGCCCTCACTCTTCACTCAGCTCATCGCTGGTCAGGGCCAGAACGCATTCATCGCTCAGAAAGTCAACGGCGAGACCATCAGCCCGCTGCACGCCGCTCGCAACTACAACATCCTCTGCACTTGGGGTTCGCTCCAGGATGACGGCATCTGGCAGGGTACTGGCAACAAGGACGCTCGTCGCGCTTGCTTCTTCGTTGAAGAGGTCGAGGACGTCGAGAGCAGCTACGATGGCACCGAATTCAACATCGCTGCTACGCCCGGCACCGTGCGCACCTACTGCTTCCCCACCGCCATCAAGGGCGAGACGGGCATGTATGAGCTCATGAAGGCCGAGACCACCGACGAGGGCATCAGCCTGACCATCTGCCCCGTGAAGGAAGTGGCCGCTGGCGCACCCTTCATCTTCATCACCGAAGGCGAAGCTTCTGAGGACGCTGAGGCCGACCTCCTGCCCTTCACCCACGGCTACGACATCGTCACCGAGCCTCTGGCCAAGAACGGCCTCACCGGTGCTCTCTATCAGACCACCGTCGGCAAGGGCGTGATCACACTCAGCAACGGCAAGTTCGCTGTCACGAAGAGCCCGTCGGCTACTACTCCCGACTGCAGCGCCTACATCGTCAACGGCGAGGAAGGCTTCGCAGACGTGCCCGTCACCATCACCATCGACATGGAGGGCGACAACATCCAGGCTGCCCTGGAGAACGTAGCTCGCACGAGTGACATCTACACCATCGACGGCCGCCTCGTAGGCAAGGGCAACATCAACAGCCTGCGCAACAAGGGCATCTACATCGTAGGTGGCACGAAGGTCATCGTGAAGTAAGTTGACAACAACACCGACCTAACGGTCATTCCCCTTACGAAGGAGGGCGCTCACCTGACGGGCGCCCTCCTTCTTTCTTTCGTACCGATACATTGTCAAACGGACACGCTTTTTTCGTTAAAAATCAATAAAAGCACGCCTTCTACGTGTTTTTTCAACGGCCTGACACTTGCCTTTTCAATCTATCTGACTATTTTTGTACCCGCTAACGAGACAATCACTATCAACTTTTATTCATCACCTAAACAACTATCGTATGAAGAAATTCTACTTCTTGTGCGCACTTCTGCTCTCCCTCGTCGGAGTCACGAAAGTGCAAGCTCAGGACGACGAAGTCGTCATTGAGATCAACCACAACGGAGGCACATGGACGGGCGCCAGCAGCACCGCCTATGCCAAAGAGTGGACGTCCAACAACAAGGACACGGAGATCAAGATCAATTGCAACCACAACAACATGAGCTTCTACGACGGCACGAACATCCAGTTCTACAGTTCTATCCTTCCCAGCCAGTCGTACAACTACACGTTCTCGCTCACCAACCCCGACTACTACTTCGCCGAGGTGAACTTCGACTTCATCCCCACGAAGCACCCCAACTTCAGAATCGGCCCCGTGTCGGTGAACATCGACGACGTCGTGGCCCGCAGCGAGAGCGCCAGTGACCCTCAGCACTTCCAGTGGACCAACGAGGACAACACGCTGACCTCGTTCGTGCTCACCGTGAGCACCGACGATGCCGACTACCACTGCTTTGCCGGAACGACCAACTTCTTCATCACCCTGAAAAAGCGTCCCGACATCGATGCCGCCTGGGACCGCTTCCGCAAGCTGATGGACCAGTACACCTTCGAGGAGGATGCTTTCCTCGCTGACGGCACCCCCGGTTCCTACGACGCCGAAGCCAAGACCACCTTCTTCCAGACCTACAACGAGGGCCAGAACCTCGAGAACCTGCCAGCCGATGAGGTGACCGTAGAGATGCTCGATGCCATGGGCGAGAAAGTGGCTGCTGCCTACGAGGCTCTCGTCGCTTCGAAGAACATGAACTTCGAGCTGGCCGACGGCTACTACCGCGTTCGCACAGCTCTGGAGTACTCCACAGGTGTGAAATACCTCTACGCCAATGTGAGCAACAACCTGTACTACAGCATTTGGTACACGCCTGAGGAAGGCAATCCCACCGACGCCATCTCCGTCATCTGGAAGATCACGCGCAGCGACGATGGCTTCGACCTCGAGAGCCCCATC
Organism: Bacteroidaceae bacterium; assembly: GCA_017429525.1. Taxonomy (GTDB): domain Bacteria; phylum Bacteroidota; class Bacteroidia; order Bacteroidales; family Bacteroidaceae; genus Physcousia. The sequence continues at coordinate 5,297 of JAFROT010000003.1, forward strand.
TACCCCAATGTCCGCTACCAGCCCACTTCCAAGGGCGTCGTCACCTCGGGCAGCACACGCATCTTCCGCCTCGTGGAGAATGCTGAGGACAAGCTGGCCTTCGACCCCGCCATCACCATCGACGGCACCACCTACTTCAACATCCGCAGCACCGCCGAGAAAGGCACCGACGGCACCTACTTCCACCAGAACGGCCATGGCAGCGGCAGCGGCACCTCCGGATACATCATTCCCTGGTACGCCACCTATTCTTATAGCAACGGCGTCGGCGCCTCGGAGTGGGTCTTCGAGCCCGTGAGCGACGAGGAAGCTCAGCAAATCATCACCGACTACGAGCCCATCCGCATCCAGAAGGAGCGCACCGCAGCCTACACAGCCCTGAAGAAGGAAGCCACCAACATCCTCGAGAGCAGCAAAGAACTCATCCAGGGCGAAGCCCTCATCACCAGCGCTGACCAGCTCAGCTCGCCGTGGTCCGACACGTCCGAAGGCCTGGATCTTGGCGCCATCCTCGACGGCAACGCCTCCACCTACTGGCACTCCGACTGGCACAGCGGTAACGTCGATAACCACACTCACTACCTGCAGGTAGAGCTTACCGAGGCCCTCGACTGCCCCGTACGCCTGACCCTCACACGCCGCCAGGCTGCCAACGACCACATTACCAAGTGGGGCGTCTACGGCAGTAACGATTCCGAGGCAGCTGACGACGACTGGGTGAAGCTGGCCACGCTCGAAAGCCCCTTCGGCAACAACACCGAGACCATCAACGCCAGCCCGTCGTTTGACACAAAGGGCTACAAGTACCTCCGCTTCTACATCGACGGCACCACCACGGGACGCGGCTACGGCCACATGAGCGAATTCCAACTCTACGCCATGTCGATTCCTGCGACCTCGCAGTACATCCTCATCGGCGAAGCCGGCAAGAACCTCGACAACGTCCTCTTCGAGCAAGGTGATGTCGACGATGCCACCGTCACCCAAGAGGCCCTCGACGAGCTGCAGGCTGCCTACGACGCCTTCATGGCGCTCTATGTAGATCCCGCTGAACTCCGCGAACTCATCGCTAAGGCCGAGGCTATTGCCGAAGGTATCGTCGTCGGCACCAACCCGGGTAGCTGGAACGATGCCTACGTAGGTGCCGACCTGAAGAAGGCCGTTGACGAAGCTAAGGCTTACGATGAAGCTAAGGTCTACGTTCAGGCAACAAGCCAGGCACACATCAATAAGATCAACACACTCTACGACGCTGTCCTTGCTGCTGCCAACCAGGTGCAGGAGAACAAGTGGTACCGCTTCCGCTTCGGCACCGAAGAGGAGTTCGAGAAGTACGGATGGGACATGGAGGCTGGTGCAGCTGTCATGACCGAAGATGGCGGTGAAGCCGACGAAGCCCTCTGGGGAAAATATGTCGTAGCCGCCTTCTGGGAGGCTAACGATGGTGTCCGCAGCGTCATCACAGCCTTTGCCGACGATATCCGTCTGGGCAACGGCATGTTCGTGGATGCCGACGGCGACATCGCCGAAAAGGAGCTCTCGCAATTCCGCTTCATCAACGTAGGCGACAGCGCTTACATGATCCAGAACCGTGCCACGGGCATGTTCCTGAAGGCTGCCGGAACCACAGGCAGCGTCACACTCGACGCTCATCCCACCCTCTTCAATGCCAACACCATCGGCTACGGCCTCACCGTATTTGCTGCCCGCGACCTCTCCGGCACGAAGCAGAACTACCTGCACGCCGCCCGCAACTACAACCAGATCGTGACTTGGGACGCCAACACCCCCGGCAGCCGCAGCGGCTTCTTCGTAGAGGAGGTAGGCGATGCCACGGGCTACGCCGAGCCTGGCTTCAAGATGGATGTCCAGCCCGGTGCACTCTATTCGATGTGCTACCCTGTCGACCTCACCCTCGAGCCCGACAATGGTCAACTCTACACCGTCAGCAAGGTCGAAGGAACACACGTCACCTTCGCTCCCATCGAGAAAGTGGAAGCCGGACGTCCGTTCCTCTTCATCAATGGCAATCCTGAGGAGTATAACCCCGAGAACCCCGTTGAGACCGTCACCTTCCACCATGGCTATGACCTCGCTCCCGAGGCACAGGAAGGCGAACTCTTCGCCGGTACCTATACTCAGAAGGAGCTGGGTGCTGGCTACATCGTCACAGGCGGTGCCTTAATCGAGACGCTCGGTGCACATGCCGGCGACTACGCCCTCAACAAGTTCTTCACGACCGAGAAGTTTATCACTAACTCTGTGAATGCCCACGGTGCTTACATCATCCTCGAGGAAGGAGCAGCAGGTGCAGTGACCTTCTCGCTCGACGGCACTCTGGACGGCATCGCTGATGCTATCGCCAACGTCAGCCGCACAGGTAAGATCTACACCATCGACGGCCGTCTCGTAGGCACGGGCAACCTCAACAGCCTCCGTGGCCTCGGCAAGGGCATCTACATCGTAGGTGGCACAAAGGTTATCGTGAAGTAAGCATCTAGACCATTCATTCCTTCATAACCTATAACTCATCAGAGGGAGACCTTTTCGGGTTTCCCTCTGATGTTTTTCTACACTTATTCCGCCACGGAAAAACACTTTCTGACGTTTTTTTCACACGGAATGCTTGCTATATGAGATTTTAAGCGTATCTTTGCTCGCTGAATCTAACAAAAGACTAACTAATATGAAGAAACTCTATCTCTTTCTGCTCGCTTTCCTCGGCATTGTGGGAAGCATGACGTTGCGTGCTGAGGATTTCGGTGAAGGCCTCATCCGCCTGCGCAACAAACGAACTTCCAACGCTTGTCTCACCACAACCCAAAGCGGCAAGGCCGTAGGCGCCACGCGCAATACCACCCAGATCGGGCAAGTGTGGGTGCTGCTGAAGGACGGCAACGGCTACACCGTCCGCAGTGCCAATACGGGCGAGTACCTGCAAGCTGAATTTGCTACACCTGGTAAGTCCAAGACGCGCCTTTACATCCAGAGCAGCCCCAACAATAAGAGCACGGAGAAGTACGTGAACATCTCGTCGAAGAGCGACTTCAGCGGACAATCCTGCCTCAACCTGAACGGCGATGGCAAAGGCATCTACAAATGGTCGTACGCGGGCGATTCCGGCAGCGACTGGCTCATCGAGAAAGTCGACAACTTTGACTACGACGAAATCCACGACAAGCTGATGGCTCAGAACCCCTACGCTGGCGAGCTGAAGGACGGTGCCTACTATCGCATCGTCAGTTACTACGACCTCGTCGTCACGGGCGGCGACAACATCTCGACGAAACAACCCGACGCCAGCAACTTCTCCCAGTACTGGCAGTTGCACAAGAGCGGCACGGGATGGACGATTCAGAACGTTGTATCGGAGCGATATATACAGCGTCAGAACACGATGAGTGCCATCTTCCGTGAAGGCGCAAGCAAAGTGATCTTCAACATCAAGCCAGTGGCCGACGACTGGGACTACAGATGGACCATCTACTACGGTTCGGAGAACGCAGGTCTGCATGATGCCAGCTCACAGAGCCACAACGTCGTGCGTTGGTACACCGATGCAGCCGCCAGCGAATGGCGCTTTGAGGAGGTTGAACTCTCCGAGGCCGACATCGAGAAAGCTCGCGGTGGACAACAAGCCTACGAGGAACTGGTGAAGAGTAAGACCGTCATACAGCAACATCTCGACAACCTGTTCGACAACAAGGCCTGCACAGAGCTGAAAGCCGACATCCAAGCCCTCAGCGACGAGCAACTGGCTGCCAACGAACATTTCGCAGCCCTTAATGACGACATGAAGGCTATGGTGCTGAAGGTGAAGAACAATACGTGGCAGCAGTTCACCAACAAGACGACAGGCTACACGGCAGGCTACGAGCAATTCTTCCGCGTGGCCAACTACGGCCCCTACAGCAACTGCGACGATATGGCCAATGGCTCCAACTTCACGATGAGCAATGCCTTCGGCCGTCTCTCCGGCCCCACAGGCATCGTGGCTAATCCCGGTGATATCGTATACATCTACGTGAACAACAACCCCAAGAGTGGTTCTACCCTGCAGCTCGAAGCCGTCAGCACCGATGGCGTAGCGGGCAATCATCCCACAGGTGACCTGACTACGCTGCGCGCTGGCCTCAACCTGTTCCGCTTCACCGAGCAGAAGATGCTCTACATCCTGCATCAAGTCACCAACACCAGCAGCAAGCTGGCCAACTTCCCCGACATTCAGATTCACATCGAAGGCGGTCAGCTCAACGGCTACTGGGATGCCACGCGCGGCATGACCAATGCCGACTGGAAACTCCTGCAGCAAGACCTGCTCAAGGCCAGCCCCTTCCTCAACCTGAAGAACAAGCACCTCGTCTTCCAGATGGACACGCCGCTCGTGCTGGAAGCTGAACCCAATGAGATGGAAGGCCTGATGCACGTCTGGGACCAGATTTGTGCCAATGAGGACCGTTACATGGGTGTCGAAGACTTCGAGGGTCGCTACAACAATATCTGGAACGCCTTCAGCGGCGCCAGCTCCTACATGCACTCCACGACACGCGGTACGTGGTACACCGAGTCGACCATCTCGACCGTCATGAACTACAAGAAGATGACGACGGGCGGCGGCAACCTGTGGGGTCCGAGCCATGAGATTGGACACAACCATCAGGGCAGCATCAAGGTCATCGGCTCCACCGAAAGTTCCAACAACTTGTTCTCAAACATCAACACGTTCGAGTCAGGTATCCTTAACTCACGCCGCTACTATCCTCATCAGAACTTCGACTACATGGCCAACGGCACTCCTTGGCTGCAGCGAAACATCTGGATGACAACTTCTATGTTCTTCCAGCTCTATCTCTACTTCCACGTTCAGCACCATGATGACAACTTCCTGCCCAACCTGTTCCGCATGATGCGCAAACGCCCGCTCAACCGTGGCACATGGGACGGCAACGCCACCTGGACATCCACGAGCGGCGAGACGGGAACAGGCGCTTACATAGCCTCAGGTGCTAATGACTACCTGCACTTAGCCAAGATGATCTGCGACGTAGCACAGGCTGACCTCTCAGAGTTCTTCGAGGCTTATGGTATGTTCATCCCTGTGAACAAGATGCATGTCGGCGACTACTCCAACCATATCGTCACGACCGCTCAGGTGCAAATCAATTCGGCTAAGGCCTATATGCAAAAGTACGAGAAGAAGCTCGGCAACATCATGTTCATCGACGACCGCGTCATCAAGAAGAAGGCCGATGCCGACAACATCTTCGGTTGTGTTCCTGCTTCTGATGGCTACAAGCGTGCCAACGACGAATATCCCTACCTGATGGCCTCTGCAACAGCTGCCTACGTGGGTGGCGACTACGAATCATTCACCGCCGATGCAAAGCCCATCAACGACGACTACTACACGCTCTCGACCAATGGCAAGAACATCGTCTTCCAGGGCACACGCAACTACGCTGGCCACAAGTTCTACGATGCCGATGGCAATCTCATCTGGGCGACCAATAAGCGTTCCGACGCCCTCCCGAAGGTCGTACTTGACCTCGGCATCGAGAATGTGCGCATCATGACTGCTATGTACGACATGACGGATGTCCCCTGCACCGACAAGAAACCCGATATCGACGCTATCCGCGACGTCCGTACAGGCGAGGACCTCACGGGCAAGACTATCTTCGACCTCTCGGGACGCCGCATCCAGCACGTCACGCAGCCCGGCATCTATGTCGTTGGCGGTCGTAAGGTCGTTGTGCGATAACCCTTACCCTCATGTGCCGCATCTTTCCTTGACGAAGGATGCGGCACTCATTAATACCTCACGCACACACACAACTGTCCATCCTTTAAAACCATCATAGCTATGAAAAAACGTTACCTATTTCTCTTACAGCTGTGCATGATCAGCATGACAGCAGCCTTTGCCCGCCACATACCAGGCAACGTGAAGACCTCTTTCGCCGCCGGCGACCAAGTATTCATCAGTGCACAGTATGACTTGTCCGGACGTCAGCAGACAGCACTCTACATGAACCTCGTCCCAATCGTCAACACAAGCGACCAGCAGACCTACGACCGCATCAGCTGGGTAGACATGAAAGGTTTGACCCCCGAGGACGACTATATCATCACCCTTGAAGATGCTGAACAGGAAATCCTCGGCTACCCGGCCTACTACCTGAAGTTGGGCGACAACAGCAACTACCTCTACGTCGGAAGCATCACCTCAACTGCTTGGGGTTCCTACACCTATTGGGTAGGGAAGAAATATGCAGTGCCCTTTGCCATCGTCCCCATCACTGACACGAAGACCGTCAAATACACCGCAGGCGTCCAGCATCCCGACGATGCTTTCTATCTCGTAGCCCTCACATCCGACAAGAAACCTATGTGCGTCAGCAGTTATTATTCCGGCGAGTACTCGCTGGCTGCACCCGTCATCAGCACCTATTTCAACTGCTGCACCTGGCTCACCTTCGAAGAAGTCATCAACGCTGACGAACAATCCTATTTGGAAAAGCTGGTAGACCTGTTCAATGTTCATAGCACTGACTACTACCATGCTGGCAGCAGTCCTGGCTGCTATGAAGACACCGCTGCCGTCGAAGAATTCTATGCTGCCATGGAGGCCATCCATCCCCTCGTGGAGGAAGAGGAGGGTCACACCGAGGCTGAGTACGAAGCGGGCTACAATCGCCTCGCCGAGGCTGTGAAGACACTGGAAAACCTCAAGCCCGTACCCCTTACCGCTGGCTATTACATTATCCGTCCTGGCCTCTCAGACTACGGAGGCCGTGATGGCGGCAAATGCCTGCTCGGCTCTGTCAACAGAAATATTTATATAGTCAACGAGTCTGATTACAATTCTGCTAAAGCCAGTAAGGCATCCATCCTCTGGCAGCTCATCGTTGACGAAGAGACAGGCTACGCCCAACTGCGGAACGTAGCCAACGACACCTATATATGTAATGGTACAAGCTACAACTTCCAATGGAAAATTCTCGGCCAGGAAAATATCGCGTGGATGTGGATGTATCCGATGAGCAATGGTTCTTTCCTCCCCGACCTTTACTATGGCAGCGATTACTATACCTACTATCTGATCCCCTATGTTCCCTATGGTTTGCTCTACTACCACTATACAGGCAATGAGGTCGGTGGAGGAGCTACCTACTTCTTCGAGGCTGTTTCAGCCGAAGAGGCCGAGGCCATCGAGGCAGCTGCCCGCGACAAACGTCTGAAAACCCTTATCACTACTGTCGAGACGACCCTGGCTGAAGCCAACGAAGGTTTCATAGCCGCTATGGACCAGACCGTGGTCAACAACCTGAAGAATGCCCTTGCAGCCTCAAAGGCCATAGAGACTGACCAAACCACGCAGGCCGACATCGATGCCCTGCAGGTAGCCTACGACGCCTTCCTCAAGGCTTATCAGATCGGAGACGTCCTTGCAGCACTTGTCGAGAAGGCTGATCTGATTAACAACGGCTTTGCCGTGGGCGAAGGCCTGGGCTATTATCCATTTGGAACCAACAATGTTCTCGACCCCGTCATTCGAGAGGCCAACACGCTGCTGAGTGACGACACTTATACGCCCGACCAGATTATTGAGGTCACCAAACGCCTGAACGAGGCGATGGACGAAATGAAGAATGCCGTCAATTCTACCCCCGACACAGATAAATGGTATACCATCAACTTCGCATCAGAGGCGGAATACGACGAATTCGGATGGGATAAAGCCAACGCCGAAGGTCTTTTCGGCAAGACAGCTACGATAGCCACCGACGCCACTACCATCCTCAAGGGCGACGATGCCCGCAGCGGTGCAGGCCTTTTCTGCATGATACCACTGCCCAATAACAAGCTGATGAGCGAGTTCCGCTTCATTCAAGTAGGCAATAAATATGCCATTCAGAACCATGCTACAGGTCTGTTCCTCCACCTTTCAGGTGCGACAGTCACCGCCGACATCGTGCCGTCGCTCTTTACCGTAACGGGTAAGGGTGCAGGCAAAGTTATCCTGACAGCATACGACCTCGCCACAGACGAGCAGGGCTATGTCCTACACGTGCAGAAGAATGGTGCTAAGGTTGTTGGCTGGACCTCCACGGATCTCGGCACCAACTCAGCGTTGAGTGTCGTCGAGGTAGGTGATATGCAGGACGAAGAACTCGGCATCAATATAGATGTGCCATTAGGCATCGCTCAAGTAATGACCTTCCCCTATGACATCAAGCACGTAAGCCTCGGACAGATCTACAGGGTAGCCGGCAAATATACGCAGGACGAAAAGATTTATATCGGTCTGAAGGAAGCGTTAGACGGCATTAAAGGTGGCGAACCTTTTGTCTACATAGCCAACGGATCTTTCGACCCCGTCAGTGATGAAACGGCTATGGAAACCTTCTTCGCCGGTACCGAAGTTGCTTCAGCAGCAATGACTTCTGAATGTTATCTCACTGGTACTTTCCTCGAGCGTATTTACGTCAACGACAACTGCATCACGCTTTCCATGGGTGATGACGGCGAAGCAGTATGGGAGGCCACTGACGGTCAAGTTGTTGAAGCCCTATCAGGCTATATAGCTATTGATGACCACCAGCTACCCGACGTCAGTACGTCCGACATTGACTTCGGTATCCTGCTTAATGATCCCGAAGGCATTGTCGACGGTATCCGTGCCATCACCCTTGCCGACAGAGATAAGAACGTCTACGACCTCAGCGGACGACGTCTGAATCCCAAGACATTGAAACCAGGCTTCTACATCATCAATAACTCTAAAGTTTTGATTCGTTAAACAGCTCTTTATCCTATCATTTGCCGCATTCAAATTATCTGAGTGCGGCTTTTTTATGCTTTTTTCGCCACTTTTCTTGGCTCATATCATAAGATATGCTAATTTTGCAGAACAAAATACTTACGAACATGAAGTTCAAAGCTTTTCTTCAATCCCACGGTGCACGCTTGTCCCATGCGCTTTTCTTTGCGTTGGCATGGTGGTGGGCATCGTGGTGGATGGGCGATTTCTTTCGCATCGCCTATGAGAACTCATTTTTTGCCACCGACGCCACGCTCATGCACAGTCTGTGGCAGAAACCATACGGCTCACTATGGATTCTGGGCCGTGCCGCACTCACGCTCTACCATTGGCCACTCGTGGGCGGACTGATGGTAGCCTTACTGCTGACGGTTGGCTCATGGCTCGTCGGCTATTGCCTGCGCTTGCGTCCACGGTGGCGCTGGCTGCAATGGTTGCCAGCTGGCTTATGGATGGCTTGGAATGCCTGGCTGGGCTTCAATGTCTACTTCCAGTATGAGCCAGGGCGCACGCTGGGCGTGCTGTTGTTGGTTGTTGCCATCTGCGCCATTGATGCCTTCATTATCTGGACGTTCAAGAACAAGCATCATCATGCCGTGCAACCTGCTCCAGTACAGATTCATCTCCTGGCGGTTCTGGTCATCGCGGCAGCCGTGGCTGTTCCCTCGCTCATCACCCACCTACGCCATCCCTACGTGCGACCCGTCACACGGATGCAAGTGCAGATGCTCCACGATGACTGGCAGGGAATGGTAGAGACTGCACACAAACATGCAGCGCTCAGCTATCGTCCGTTGGCTGCCTACTACGCCATAGCCCTCGTCCATACAGGTCGTCTCGCTGAAGATCTTTTCGATATCCGTATGGACTATGATTCTCTCTATCTCGTAGGGCGTAATAAGGAAGCCAACATCGGCACCGACCTCTATCTGATTGACTGCGACTACACAGCCGGGCTCTTCCGCACGGCAGAGCACAAAGCCGTCGAGCACTTGACGATGGAAGGCCCTACCCTCTTCTCGCTCAAGCATCTGACGCGGCTGGCATTGCTTGACTACAATTGGCCTCTCGCCCGCAAGTATCTGAACATCATCAGCGCAGCTCCCTTCGAGTCAGCTTTCGTCGATCGCTATACGCCTATGCTTGGCAGCAAGGAAGCCGTCGAAGCCGACCCTGAGTTTGCCCTTTTGCGTAAGGGTGAACCTGTAGTCGACGCTATCGAGACTTTCTTTGAGCCCCCTACATTCCTTGGCTACCATGCCGTCAACGTCAAAGGCCGTTCGCAGGAGGCACTCATCTACAGCGTGATGACCAACCTCTACTCCAAGCGTATGCCCGCCTTCCTTGAGCGCTGCAGCCCATTCGTAGGGACGACGCCTCCACGCCTCATCGCCGAAGGACTGGTCACGCAGAGCGTCAAGAATCCAGCTATTTTGCAAGCCTTCCCGCAGTTGCAGATGATGCAGCAAGCCTACAAAGGCTTCCTTCAGAACGTTTCTTATGCCGTCAAGGATCGCCCAACCTACGCCCGTCAACTCTTCGATCAGTACAAGGGCTACTATCCCTACTACTATTTCTTCGGCAACCTCAAGTCTACCCGCAAGAGAGACAATAAGGAAACTGGAACTTCCAACGCAGGCGTGAATTAGTTTATCAGATGATAAGTTCTGACGCTGAAAGTATATGCCGAATAAATGCAGGGTAAATCATTTCAGTAAATAAACATAAGGTCAATTTCTCTGATGAAATTTGCTCTTCATTTGCTTACAAAGTCAAAGATTAAAGATACTTTTCTTATGCATAAGTCTTCTATCATACGCTACACATTCATCATCCTCTCGGCCTTGAGCCTGGCTTGCTGCAACAGCCGTCCCACGACCGTGCCTACGACTTTTGCCGAGTCAAACGATTCTGTAGTCATCTATCCCGACTATCGCGACATCACCATACCGCCTAATATAGCGCCGCTCAACTTCATGGTCGTTGATGAGTCAGCCAGCGAGTTCGTTGTCAAGATGGGTGATCTCGTCTGCGGTGCCACAGCAGATGGCAAATTGGATATCGACACTACCGCTTGGCGCTCACTACTCACGCAGTACACCGGAAAGGACCTCGAGGTGCACATCTACGCCCATCGCCCGTCGGGGTGGATTCATCCGCAGCCCCTGCGCTGGCATGTGGCCGAAGAACCTATCGACAGTTTCCTCAGCTATCGACTCATCGAACCTGGCTACGAACTCTATCGCCAACTCGGACTCTATCAGCGCAACCTAACCAATTTCACCGAGAACGTCATCTACGAGAACAACCGTGAGTATGACGAAGAAAACAATCATTGCGTCAACTGCCACAACTATCAGAACTACTCGACCGATCACATGCTCTTCCACGTGCGTGCCTCTCACGGCGGAACAATCATTATCGACGGCAACGAAGCGCATAAGATTGCCATTAAGCACGACAGCATTATCTCTGCTGGCGTCTATCCCTCATGGCATCCTACGCAGCCACTCATCGCCTTCTCTACCAATTTCACGGGGCAGGTCTTTCACATGTTCCACCCCGAGAAGATTGAAGTTCTCGATATGTCGTCTGATCTACTGCTCTACGACGTCGAGCACAACAGCGTCCGCCATATCGTTCGTTCGTCCGATGCCCTTGAGACCTTCCCCTGCTGGTCGCCCGACGGACGCCGCCTTTACTACTGCAGCGCCCGTTGCCAGCAGTCGATGGCCGACAGCACCAACATCAATATAGTGATGCGCTATGACAGTCTCTACTACGACATCTATTCCATGTCCTTCGACCCCGTCACGCGTGAGTTCGGCGAACCGCGCCTGGAGGTCAATGCCAGCGCTATGCACAAGAGCACCAGTGTGCCTCGCATCAGCCCCGACGGACGCTACCTCCTCTTCGCTCTTGGCAACTACGGACAATTCCATATCTGGCATAAGAGCGCTGACCTATGGGTCAAGTCACTCAGCCCCACCCCCGACCTCTCCCAGCAGGGAGGGGAGAAGGCTGACGCATTGTCAGCAAACGAAAAAGAGGCTCAATCCCTCCATGCAGAGACGGACAAAGCGCTCTATCCGCTCACCGAAGCCAACAGCCCCGAAGCCGACAGCTATCATACGTGGTCGTCCAATGGACGATGGATTGTCTTCGCAAGCAGACGTGAAGATGCAGCCTATTCGCGAGCTTTCATCGCTTACTTCGACCGCGAGGGTCATGCACACCGAGCTTTCATGCTCCCACAGCGTGACCCAGAACACAACATCCGTTTGCTGAAGAGTTACAACGTACCTGAACTCACTCGCAATGCAGTGAAAATCAGCACCTCATCGCTCAATCATACCGTCTATCACACAGATGCCGAAATGGCAAAGTATGAAGAATAAGAGTGGCTCCACTCTTTACCAATAATTCATCATCGTTATGAAAAGTAAACAACAATATCGTTCGCTGGCGAAAATCATTGAGAGCATCATCTTCTTCATCCTCGCTTGGTTGTGGGCCTCGTGGTGGATGGGTGATGCTATGCGAATCGCCTACGAATACTCATTCTTTGCACCTAATGCGACGCTTATGCTCTGGCTGCAGCAGAAATCATTGGGATGGTTGTGGATTGTCGGTCGTGTGTTGCTCACCCTCTATCGCTGGACATTCGTTGGCGGAGCTTTCGTTGCCTTGCTGCTGACCCTTGGTTCTTGTCTCTTCGGCTACTGCTTGCGCTTGCGTCCCTTATGGCGATGGCTGCAATGGCTGCCTGCTGCCGCTTGGATGCTGTGGACCGCGCACGTCGGGCTCAACCTCTATTATATGGATGAACCAGGGCAGATTATTGTCTTTCCATTCGTGTTCATGCTGGCATGTGCCCTCGTTGCAGCCATCCGCTTCTTCACGACAAAGTCCTCAACAAACTACTATCAAGGCCTCGACTCCATCGCAGACAGCGATCCGAAATCCAATAAAAAGAAATCGCTTCACGCGCGTGCACCTTGGCTTGCTTCCGTAGTTTCACTCGTCGTCATGGTGGCGTGCTTTGCCCTGCCCATGTACTATCTCAATCATCGTCACCCGTATATGCGCCCCCTGACGCACATGCAGGTACAGCTGATGAACGACGACTTCGCAGGCATCTCGCGCACAGCCCACGAACATCCCGACATGAGCTATCGCCAAATGGCCGGCTACTATGCCATCGCCCTAGCTCGTACCGGACAACTGGCCGAGAAACTCTTCGACATCAAATTCGAGTTCGATACCATTCGCGCTGTTGGCTACAACAAAAAGCCCAATCAGTGCATGAATTATCATATCATCGACTGCAACTATCATGCCGGCCTCATCCGTGCTGCCCGTCATTATGCTATGGAATATCAAACGATGAATGGTCCGTCGCTCTTCACGCTGAAAGCACTCACGAAGATGGCGCTCATCGATAGCGACTGGATGCTGGCACGCAAATACTTCCGTATACTCAAGAAAGTGCCCTTCGAGGGCAATTTCATCAGTAAATACGAGCCTATGGTCGAACATACGGAACTCATTCAGGCCGACCCTGAGTTTGCGTTCATCAGCAAATACGAGCCAGCCTTCCATACGCTCGAGCAACTCTATCCCAAGCCCTGCTTCGCAGGTTTCTTCGTCAACCTTAGCAGATTTCCCAATGCCGAGGTACAGGAGTGGAGCGCCGTAGCTTGTCTCTACAGCAAGCGCATGCCCGACTTTCTGAAACGCTGTCAACAATACGTAGGACAGACGCCACCACGCGCCATAGCAGAGGGACTCGCCCTGCAAGCCTATAAGAATCCCGATATACTGAAAGTATTCCCTCAACTGGAGATGCAGGTCGAGCAATTATCCTATTTCCTCCAAGTGGCACAGCCTTATATGAACGACCGAGAGCGGGGCAGCCGAGAGCTCTTCAACCAGTTCAAGGGTTACTATCCCTACTATTATTTCTTCGGCAATATGCGCTCCACGCGCAAACCCGGAGAAGGCGAGGTCGAACACAATAAGGCGGGCGTGAACTAATCGAGCGTTTCGCAGATGAATCATAAATGATAAAAAGTTAAACAGTAAATGAGAGATTACATACTTCACCTATTCATTTTCCTGTCAGCCTTTACTTTCGTCGGCTGCTCGAGTCGGCCGTCGGCAGTGCCTACGTCTTTCGTTGAGGTGACGGACACAGCCGCCATCTATCCCGACTATCGCGACGTCACTATACCGCCGAATATTGCACCACTCAACTTCATGGTCAATGACACATTGGCTGATTCCTTCGTGGCAGACATCGGAGGCATCGTCTGCGGAGCTACCGACGACGGCAAGTTCGACATCGACTCCACCGCTTGGCGACGACTGCTCGTTGACCATCGAGGCAAAGATTTCAAAGTCAGTATCTATGCTCATCGTCAAAAAGGATGGGTGCGCCATCCGTCGTTCACCATCTCTGTAGCCGAAGAAGATATTGACTCTTATGTTACCTACCGACTCATCGAACCAGGCTACGAACTCTATTATCAACTCGGCATCTACCAGCGCAACCTGACCAATTTTGACGTTACCACGATCTACGAAAACAATCGCGATCACACCTCCGGCGAGAGCCATTGCATCAACTGCCATAACTTCCAGAACAACGACGCCGACCGAATGTTCCTGCACGTGCGTGAGAACCACAAAGGCACCGTCTTCACCAATGGCAAGGACGCCCATAAGATCCTCATCAAGCACGACAGCATTATCGCCTCCGGAGCCTATGGCCACTGGCATCCTACGATGCCCCTCGTCGCTTATTCCACCAATCGGACGGCACAAGTCTTTCACATGCATTACCCCGAGAAAATAGAAGTCTACGACAGCGAATCCGACCTCCTGCTCTACGACGTCGAGCACAACAGCGTTCGCCACATCATTCGCACGTCCGACCATTTCGAGACCTTCCCAACCTGGTCGGCCGACGGCACGCGCCTCTATTACTGCGACGCACGTCTGCCTCAAGTAGAATATGACAACTTCGAAGCCAATCTCGTCGTTCGCTACGACAGCCTGCTCTACGACCTCTATTCCCTACCTTTCGACACCATCACTCGCACCTTTGGAGAGCCTCGTCTCGAAGTCAGCGCCAGCCCTTATCACCTCAGTTGCAGCGTACCACGCATCAGTCCCGACGGACGATATATGCTCTATGCGCTCGCACGCTATGGTCAGTTCCATCTCTATCACCAGAGTTCAGACCTGTGGATAAAAGATTTGGAAAAGGAGAGCGACAATCCCATCTATTCTGAAAATTCCTATCCCCTCACCGCCACCAATTCCGACAACTCAGAGAGCTACTGCTGCTGGTCGTCAAACAGCAGATGGATAGTCTTTAGCAGCAGACGCGAAGACAACGACTACACACGCACTTATATAGCCTATATCGATCGCAACGGTCAAGGTCATCGTGCCTTCCTGCTGCCACAGCGGGATCCAGAGTACAACCTGCTGCTCATCAAGAGTTTCAACGTGCCCGAGCTTACGCGCAATGCCGTGCAGGTATCGCAATCTACGATGAAGCACGTCATCGTCAACACCGAAGCAGAACTGGCTACCTACGAAGAGTGATGAAGCTTAGAAACGCTGAAACGCTGAAAGATAGTTATTCAAGCAAACGATGACTTAACGAACCTTTCAGCGCTTCAATGGTTACGTGCTCCATCAGTTACGTATTTTCAAATAAAGTTAAATGATTTGAACAGAAGAACATTATATGCGCGAATTGACGTACTTTTGCGGCGCAATGCAAAAGCGAAGATTCGATAAGGTCGTTCTCGGGTGGTGGATAGCGCTCATTGCGCTGTTGCCTGCACATACCGTTGCTCAAGATGAATGGCTCACCGAGGAGGAAGAGATTGCCACCATGGAAGCCCAACTGCCTTCGTGCATTGATCTCGTCTTCTATCGCTATACAAAGCCTGCCATCGAGAATGGCGAAAAAGTCTGGACCTATTTGATGCCCGAGCTGCCCGTCTATCCGCCCATGAAGTTCAAGAGCGAGCGACAGCGGAAACAGTTCAATCGGATGGTCAACAACGTCAAGCGCGTGCTGCCACTGGCCAAGAAGGCTAATATGATGCTCACCGAGACCTACGAAGTGCTGGAATCGCTGCCCACGAAGGCTGAAAAGGACGCTCACATCAAAGCCGTGGAGCGCGACCTGAAGAAGCAATATACGCCCGAGATGAAGAAACTCACCTATTCACAGGGCAAGTTGCTCATCAAACTCGTCGATCGCGAGTGCAATCAGTCCAGCTACGAAATCGTACAAGCCTTCCTCGGACCTGCTCGAGCCACTTTCTATCAGATCTTCGCCTGGACCTTCAAGGCCAGCCTGAAGAAAGAGTATGATCCCGATGGCGACGACCGCCTCGTAGAGCGCATCGTGCGTCAAGTAGAAACCGGACAACTGTAAATAGCCCTCTCAACCATTTTACTTTTGCCTCTCATCACACGAATAATCGCTTTCGACTACGCCTGTATTCATAAAAGCTCAAGCGAATAATCGAGAAAAAAGCTACCTATAGCATTAGCCTTTTACACATATATATATTAGAGGTGGATCACCATGGTGGTCCACCTCTTACCTGTATTCGCGTAAGACGATACGTATAGACGTGTAAGCTGATACGTATAGACGTGTAAGCCTATACATATAGACGCGTAAGCCTATACATATAGACGCACAAGCCTATACATATAGACGCGTAAGCTGATACATATAGACGCGTAAGCTGGTACGTATAGACGTTAATGAATTTAGGTTTATCCTTTATTATACTAAGCTTGAGTTCATCAGCCTGTTCTGAGCAAAATGCCAGATGATGATGCCTGCTGTCACGCTGACGTTCATAGAATGTTTCGTGCCGAACTGGGGAATCTCGAGACAACCGTCGCAAGCATCGACGACTTGCTGCTGAACGCCTTTCACTTCATTTCCGAGGATAACGGCGTACTTCTGTTGAAAATCAGGAGTGAAGTCCGTCAGCATTGTAGATCCTTCGCATTGCTCGACAGCCAAAATCGTGTAGCCTTCATCGCGCAACCACGCTACGGCTTCCATCGTGTCGCCAAAGTGACGCCAGGCCACGCTGTCCTCTGCTCCGAGCGCTGTCTTATGAATCTCAACATTCGGAGGTGTCGCCGTGATGCCACAGAGGACGACAGCAGCAACCCGAAACGCATCGCCCGTGCGAAAGACGCTGCCAACGTTATAGAGCGAGCGAACACCGTCGAGCACCACCACAAGCGGCATCTTCTCAGCCTCGTGAAACTGCTCAACGGTCATTCGACCCATTTCTGTTATCTTCAGCTTACGCAGCATTGAATTTACGATTTATTACCAAACTTGCAATCTGACTTTCTTGCATCATCATTCACTACAATCCAAGCTGCTTGCTGATGCTAAGCATGCGTTCGATGGGCTTAATGGCTTTGGCAGCTATGTCTGCGGGTACAGTGACGATAGGCTGCTCGTCGCGCAGGCAGCGGTAGAGCTTCTCGAGCGTCACCATTTTCATATACTCACATTCATTACAAGCACAAGTGGAGTCGTCAGGAGGAGCTGGAATGAAAGTCTTCTCAGGTGCCGACTTCTGCATCTCGTGAAGGATGCCGCTCTCGGTAGCGACGATAAACTCCTTGGCTTCGTCGGCAATAGCGAACTTCAACAGAGCTGCCGTAGAACCTACTTTGTCAGCAAGCTTCACGACGGGTCCCTTACACTCGGGATGAACGAGAATCTTGGCATCGGGATGCTCAGCCTTGAGCGCCAGAATCTTTTCGACGCTGAAGCGGGCATGCACGTGGCAAGCGCCGTTCCACAGGATCATGTTGCGTCCCGTAAGCGAATTAATGTAAGCGCCAAGGTTCTGGTCGGGACCGAAAATAATAGGCGCGTCCTCAGGCAGTGACTCTACAATCTGGCGTGCATTGGAACTGGTGACGACGACATCCGTCACAGCCTTCGTGGCGGCTGTCGTATTGACATAGCTCACGACGGTATGCCCTGGATGAGCAGCCACGAAAGCGGCAAACTCGTCAGCTGGGCAACTCTCGGCCAGCGAACAGGTGGCAGCGGGATCAGGCACCAGCACCTTCTTGTCGGGACAAAGGATAGCTGCCGTCTCGCCCATGAAATGTACGCCACAGAGCACGATGATGTCAGCATCGGTCTTGGCGGCTTGCTGCGCCAGAGCGAGGCTGTCGCCGATGAAGTCTGCAATATCCTGGACTTCGCCATTAACGTAATAGTGAGCCATGATGACGGCATTCTTCTCTTTGGCCAGACGGCGGATTTCGGCTTTCAGTTCGGCATGGCTGAGCGCAGAGGCAGCTTTCTTCTCGGCTTCAGCTTTCGATGTATTGCAGCTGTAGACTGCACAAGTGGTTTGAGTTTTCGACATAGTATTATATAGATTGTTTATTTC
The DNA here is from genome assembly GCA_017429525.1 of Bacteroidaceae bacterium. GTDB lineage: Bacteria > Bacteroidota > Bacteroidia > Bacteroidales > Bacteroidaceae > Physcousia. Next base: position 23,597 of record JAFROT010000003.1, read on the forward strand.
TTTTTTCGGAAAAAAGAGTTTATGATAATGTATATTGGCTGTCAATTCTGTTAATAACTCTGCAAAGGTACATATTTTCAGCCAAATAAGTTGTCGATAACTTGAAAAAAGTGGTTAAAAACTTTTTTATAACTTATCATTAACTTTTTTTGCAGTATGAAAGAAAAAACAGGTAAGCGTTTTCAACAGTTTTGAAAACTTGTTTCGACAGCTGTTGACAAAGAATAGACAGGATTATTGACAAGAATAGGATAGGAAATAGGGATGACGAATAATGGACGACGTAAGGATTTTCATCGATTATTCGTCATAAGTAGTCGAACAATAATATTTGAATAGATTCTTGAAGGGTCCGCTCGGCATTCCGAAGTGTGACGCTTGATACCTCAGGAAGCTTCGCAAGCGCCGAGCGGACGATTAGATTTATGAAGATTGGCATCAAATATAAACTATTGTTGGAGTTTGATTTAGACGTCAATCGACATCAATTCAAACATCAATCTTCATTAATTTATTGTATAAAATATTTTTGTGCATTTACTTAAGAGAATGGTATTATATGATAAATGCTATCTTTCGGATGACGGCTTTCTTACCGTCGGGTGTGCTGGCAATGAGGTTGTAGATGCCTGAAGCGACGCGCTTGCCGTGGGTGTTGCAGCCATTCCAGGTGAAGGTGCCTCCGTTGCTGGTGCCACTGAAGATGAGTTGACCTGTAGACGAAGTAATTTTTACTTCGCAGTCTTCTACCAAACCGCGCACGATGATGGGACCGTTATAGTCGGGCTCAACAGGATTAGGGAATATCTCGATGCTATCTTTGTCGAGTTCTTCCTCAGGAGCTGTAGCATCAGAGACAAAGCTGCAGAGACCCTTGTCGGTGGCGAACATGACTTGTCCGTTTGAGGGATGAATGACGATGTCGAAGATATCATCGGAGGGAATAGGCGAGTTCTCTGTCGTAAAGTGATAGATTTCTTCCTGGCAGTCGGCACTGATAAAGAAGATTCCATTCTCCTGCGTGCCAAACCATTTTCGACCGCCACCATCGATGGCGATGGCAGTTATGGGAATTCCGTTGAGCAGGTAGTCAGCTAAACCGCTTCCATCGTTGCGCGACACCTTTACTTGTTCGAAATTGAAGTTGGTATTGCGGAAAGTAGTTGGATCTGCAATAAGGAAGGGACCCAGGTTGGTGCCCACCCAAACGCTTCCGTCGACGTCCTCGGCTGCGCAGAAGAATCCATCGGGCGTGTAGCTGGTGCCGTCCTGATTGATGAGCGTTTCTCGTAGTTGGCGGTGGTCGTCGGCACTATTGTCGATGGTATTCTTATAATCAAGCATGAAGATACCGCGTGCATCCATTCGGCGACTGGTAATCCAAGCCCATCCACGACTGTCGAAATAGATATTGTCAAGCGTAGATGCCGCCTGTACTTCGGGGCAAGGGATACCTGTCCACGTGCCATCGGGACGCATCACGCGAATTGTCGTATCTTGTCGGCCCTGCGTACAGTTGAGCACCCACAAGTTACCCTCTCGGTCGTATTGCAGTCCGTCGCCAACGACGAAATATTGGGGCGTAGCCACTGCGGGCAGAATGGATTGCATAGGGCTGTTCTCCAATCCGACGTGACCAATGCATTGGTCATCCTTGAATTCGAATATACCGCTGCGAGTAGTGCCTACATAGAAGTGACTGGCATCCTTGGGATCGTTGACGATATTGGTGACGTCTTGATAGATTTCGTTCGGTAAGAGCGTAGCCACGGACTGCGGGTCGAAGTTGACCCAAGTGCCGTCGCTCTCGAGAATCATGGCTGTACCTGGACGCGACGATGCTGTATAGTGGCGATTGCCACCGGCTATCATCAATCGGTCGCCGCTGTAGCGCAAGTGATAGGTATAGTTGTGTAGCGGGCTGTTGGGATGAATCTTTTGCGTAGTCAATTGGAAAGTATTGCCGTCGAGCGTATAACCTTGCAAGCCCTGGTATCCATCGCTTGCCCAGAATGTATTTCCTTGCACAGTCAACTGATTCCAAGTGAAATTACCCGTGATGGTCTGATAATCATTTTTATTATTGAAGAGGCAGGTGGTCTGAGCGTTACCGACGATGAGTTGGTTGGCGCTATTCGTCCAGAAAGTAGCTTTATTCAGCTGAATAAGTTTGCTGAATGAAGTGACTTCGGGATTCGAAATCATGACGTTATTGCCCACTTGAGCCCATAAGCAACCATCGAAGAACTCCATGAAAGTGGCCGAAAAGCTGTTGTTGAGTTTCTTCCAGTTGTTCTTGTCCTGCAGGTTGTCGTTGAGTGAGCCTTGCCATAGGCCTGAGGATGAAGCGGCAAAGATGTGCGTGTCTGTGGCCGTACAAGCGGTGATGCTCGTCTCGAGATTATAGGTCTTACTGATGATGGCCTCATTCATATCAATCACGACAATGCCGAAGCCGGTGCAGACGTAGGCCAGCGAGCCTACGATGTGAACGTTATTGACCTTCTTGTTCTGCATCGAGCTGTTCTTGAGTTGTGCCAGATTAATGACGTCGTCGTCGTTTTCGGTAGAGAGTAGGTCAATATTGCCATTGTCATAGATAATGATCAATCGGTGAGCTTGCTCGCTATAACGGATGAACTCGATGGTGACATCGTTAAGCTGCCGCATCCAGTCGAAGGTGGTGATACTCTGATCGTCGATATCGTAGGCCATGAGATTGCTCTCCATGAGCGCATAGATACGATTGCCGACAGGAATGTTATACGTACAGACGGTGTAAGCGGGATAAATCTGCCATGAGCCTATGCTCTGTGCAAAGGAACTGAGCGGTCGAAAGAACGAAAAGCTGAGAAAATGAAAAGTGAAGAACAGAAGTATAAGTCGTGCCCATCTGAACGACTTCAAAGATTGACTCCCCTGCCCTATCTCTTTTGAAGAGACGGAGAGTTGTTTTGATGTTTTATTATTGTTCATGTTCATTTCTATATATCTTTTATTTTCACTTTTTCGCTCGTTCTTTAGGGAAGAATCCATTCGCTTATCCGTTTATCCTAAAGAATAGAATCTTTTACGTTTTCAGTGATTCGGGCGTGAACCAATTCGTAGGATGATTCAACTATTCTTGAGGAATTCAGCCAGCTTTTGTGTGGCTCGTCCTCGGTGGCTGATGGCATTCTTCTCGTCGGCTGTCATCTGGGCAAAACAGCGGTCGTAGCCTTTGGGTTGGAAGACGGGATCGTAGCCAAATCCCTCGGTGCCGTGGCGTTCAGTGAGGATAGTTCCTTCGCAGATGCCTTCGAACAGATATTCTTCTCCCTGATATAATAACGCAATGACGGTTCGAAATCTTGCGTTGCGGTTGTTATATTTTTCTAATTTCCGCAAAAGGAGTCGCATATTGGCATCGCTACTATGGGAATCTCCTTCGCCTGCGAGCTCAGCATATCGGGCAGTATGCACGCCCGGAGCACCGCCGAGGGCTTCGACTTCAAGACCCGTATCGTCGGCAAAGCAGTCGAGTCCGTAGTGTTCTTTGACGTAGCGCGCTTTCTGCAGGGCATTCCCTTCGAGTGTGTCGGCTGTCTCGGGAATATCCTCTGTACAACCGATGTCTGCTAATCCCACAACTTGGAACTGCTGACCCAAGATTTGGCGCACTTCAGCGAGCTTGTGGGCATTGTTGGTGGCAAAGACAATTTTCATAGTTTCCAACTTTCTATTAACCAACGACTATGTCTTAATATGATCAAATCCTTCGCCATAGACACCGACGACCTTGGTCATCGTGACGAATGCATTATTGTCTATTCGTTTGATAAGACGGAAAATTTCTTGACTCTCCCTGCGCCGAGCCATGACAATGAGTACGCGGCGCTCCTGCTTGGAGTACCATCCTTCGCCATAGAGCACAGTCACGCCGCGGCGCACGACTTCGCCTATTTTCTGAGCTATCTCCTCGTGTCTGTCGGAGATGATGGTGAACTGCACGCTCTGCGTGGCTGAGGTCATCGTGTAGTCGAGCAGGACCATCGAGATGATGAGGATGACATAACCCGTCACGACTTTGTTCCAATCATGGAAGACCAGGAAGCTGGTGCTGACGATGATGAAGTCCAGCCACATCAGCACGCGTCCCATCGAGAAGTTGCGGTACTTGTTGACGATGGCGGCAATGATGTCGGTACCGCCTGTCGAACCATTGTTGAGGAAGACGAGCGCCAGGGCAGCACCCTCTATGCAAGCGCCGATGACAGCTGCCATGAACGATTGGTCGCCGACGACCTTTGGAAGGGTTCCGTCAGGCTGGGCAATCACTTGTTGAACTAAGCCTAAGAACAGCGTTATGCACATGGTAGCATAGATGGTCTTGGCAAAGAACTTGAAGCCTAAAATCTTTAGTCCGATGGCCAGAAGGATAGCATTGATGATGAAATAGCTGTACTGCGTAGGGAATCCCGTAGCATAGAAGATGATGGCTGAGACACCGGTCATACCGCCCGGCGTGAACTCGTAGGGGAGCATGAAGGTGCAGAAGCCAATACAGTAGAAGAGGCATCCCAAGGCAATGAAAACGTAGTCCTTGACCTCGTCGATAATCCAGCCTAATTTAATGTTTTTCATAAGTTTGTTCTAATGAAAAGCTCTCTCGCCGTCCTCCCAAAATAAGGATGGAAGAACGGGAGAGAGCCTATTATTATTATTTGATGACGATGTTGATCATTCGTTTAGGAACGATGATGACCTTCATGATTTGCTTGTCTTCGACATATTTGGGCGTGAGTTCATGGCCTCGAGCTGCAGCCTCGATGGTAGCATTGTCAGCGTCGGCAGGGAAATCAATGCTGAAGCGAGTCTTTCCGTTGAAGGCTACCATCATCTTGACCGTGTCTTCGACGAGGTATTTCTCGTTGAATGTAGGCCATTGGGCATCGCAGACGGAAGTCGTGTGACCCATCTTCTCCCATAGTTCTTCGGCAATATGCGGAGCGAAGGGAGCTATCAGCACGACCATAGGCTCCAGGATAGCACGCTTCTGGCACTTGAGCTGAGTCAGTTCGTTGGTAGCAATCATGAAGGCAGGAATGGAGGTGTTGTACGAGAAAACCTCAATGTCCTCGGTAACCTTCTTGATCAGCTTGTGCAACGATTTCAACTCAGCGGGCGTAGGAGCGTCATCGGTGACAACGAAGTCATCCTTCTGCCAGAACATATTCCAGAATTTCTTCAAGAAGCGGTGCGAGCCGTCGATGCCATTGGTGTCCCAAGGCTTGGCTTGCTCCACAGGACCCAGGAACATCTCGTAAAGGCGAAGGGTATCGGCGCCGAACTTCTCGACAATCATGTCGGGATTGACGACGTTGAACATCGACTTCGACATCTTCTCCACGGCCCATCCGCAGATATATTTTCCGTCTTCAAGGATGAACTCGGCTGTAGCGTACTCAGGTCGCCAGGCTTTGAAGGCTTCGATGTCGAGCACGTCGCCACTGACGATGTTCACGTCGACGTGCAAAGGCGTCACGTCATATTGGTCTTTCAGACCGAGGCTGACGAAGGTATTGGTATCCTTGATGCGATAGACGAAGTTGCTACGACCTTGGATCATACCTTGGTTGACGAGTTTCTGGAAAGGCTCTTCCTTGCAGCTTACGCCGAGGTCGAAGAGGAATTTATTCCAGAAACGTGAATAAATAAGGTGACCTGTAGCATGCTCCGACCCACCTACGTAGAGGTCTACGTTCTGCCAGTACTCATCGGCTTTCTTCGAGATGAGCGCTTGGTCATTATGGGGATCCATATACCTGAGGTAGTAGGCTGATGAACCTGCGAAGCCAGGCATCGTGTTCAGTTCGAGGGGGAAGACAGTATCGTTGTCGATGAGTGAATTATCAACGATAGTATTCGTCTTCGTGTCCCAAGCCCACTTCTTGGCGTTGCCGAGTGGCGGCTCGCCTGTCTCTGTAGGCAGGAACTTATCTACCTCAGGTAGTTCCAGTGGCAAACACTCCTGGGGCACCATCTGTGGCATTCCATCCTTGTAATAGACGGGGAAAGGCTCGCCCCAATAGCGCTGGCGCGAGAAAATGGCATCGCGCAGACGGTAGTTGACCTTCACACGTCCGAGCTTATGCTCGGTTACGAACTGTTTGGTGGCAGCAATAGCCTCCTTGACCGTCAAGCCGTTGAGGCTGAAGCCATCGAGGGCCGTCTTGCCAGTGGCGGGTGAGTTCATCACTATGCCTTCCTTGGCATCGAAGCTCTCTTCGCTGATGTCAGCACCCTCGATGAGTGGTATGATCGGGAGGTTGAAGTGGCGGGCGAAAGCGTAGTCGCGCGAGTCGTGAGCCGGCACAGCCATGATGGCGCCCGTGCCATAGCCAGCCAATACGTATTCGGAAATCCAAACGGGAATCTTGTCGCCCGTGAAGGGATTGATGGCATACGAGCCCGAGAAGACGCCCGTCACCTTGCGGTCGCTGATGCGGTCGCGCTCGGTGCGCTTTTTCACGTAGGCCAGATATTCATCGACGGCTGCCTTCTGTTCGGGCGTTGTCAGCTGTGCCACCAGTTCGCTCTCAGGAGCGAGGACCATGAAGGTGACGCCGAAGATGGTGTCGGCGCGCGTCGTGAAGATGGTGAACTCAATATCGGAGTCGGCTACCTTGAACTGCATCTCTGTACCTTCAGAGCGACCAATCCAGTTACGCTGCGTTTCTTTCAGTGATTCGGTCCAGTCAATGGTCTCCAGTCCGTCCAGCAGGCGCTGAGCGTAGGCCGAGACACGCAGGCACCACTGCTTCATGCGCTTCTGCTCTACGGGATAGCCGCCACGCTCGCTCACGCCGTTCACTACCTCGTCGTTGGCCAGTACCGTTCCCAATGCGGGACACCAGTTGACCATCGTTTCGGCCAGATAGGCGATGCGGTAGTTCATCAGCACTTGCTGCTTCTCGTTATCGCTCTTGGCTCGCCACTCGTCGGCTGTGAAGGAGAGTTCTTCGTTCTGAACAGCGTCAAGGTCGGCTGTTCCCTGCTTCTCGAAATGCTCAATCAACTTCTCAATGGGCTGAGCACTTTGGCACTTATTGCAGTAGAACGATCCAAACATCTGTTGGAAAGCCCATTGGGTCCAATGGTAATACTTGGGATCGCAGGTGCGTACCTCGCGGCTCCAGTCGAATGAGAAGCCTATCTTGTCCAGCTGTTCGCGATAGCGGGCGATGTTCTGGTCGGTGGTGATGGCAGGATGCTGACCCGTCTGGATGGCATACTGCTCAGCAGGCAGTCCATAGGCATCATAACCCATTGGGTTGAGTACGTTGAAGCCCTGCAGGCGCTTGTAGCGAGCGTAGATATCTGAGGCGATATAACCCAGGGGATGACCTACGTGCAGACCTGCTCCGCTGGGATAAGGGAACATGTTGAGGACATAGAACTTCTTGCGCTCTGGGTTCTCGGTTGTGCGATAGGTCTGCTGCGCTACCCACCGCTGCTGCCATTTCTTCTCAATTTCTCTGAAATTGTATTCCATTGTTGCTTGCTTTTATGTTATCTGTAATTTGCGGCTGCAAAGGTACTACTTTTTCTTCCATTTCCCTCATTTTTACGGCAGAAAAAAATGTTTTCGTCTTATTCTCATCCCTGACGACCTCTTGCGTATTCTTTCGTTTCACGAAAAGGATAAAAAAGCCCGCCCCATCATCGTGATGGGACGGGTAATGTTTTAGGGAGAGTATTTATGTTTTGAAAAGCGTCAAAGCGTTTCCTCTTTTTGCTTTTGCTCTTTCCGCGAAAGCTTGTACTCGATGGTGAATGCGATGAGCAATCCTACGCCTACACCACCGACGATAGTCATCCAGAAGTAGATATCGTCTGCACTCACACCGCATAGGGCATTGCAGACAGCGCCAAGACCAGCACCTGCGAAGAAACTGCCTGTGCGCAGGGTGCCGTATTTGTTGTCCTTTCTCTCCTGATCTTCAATCAGGATTTTGGCGGTATCAGCGTCCGTGCCTGCCTGAATGAGGGCCAGTCGAAGGTCGGTTTCGTGTTTTTTCTTTTTCATTGAGGAGATGAAGACCATCAGGATGGCGACGATGGGGATAGAGAGGGATAAGCCGATAGCGAGAATGCCTTCAAGATTAAATTCCATGTTGTTTTGTTTTTATTAAGTTTAGTATTCCTTTTTGAAAGGCCTTACACCTATAAGACCTTCGATAGTCTGTTTTATTACAACGCCTCAGGTGAAAAAGTTTTGAGGGCGTAGACGGTAGATGCGACTAAGGCCAGCGTAGGCCATATCATTAAGGAGAGCGTGAAGCCTGTGGTGCCGTGCTCCTTGATAAAAAGGAACGCGAAAGAGAACCACAACAGCAGCAACAGTGGCAGCCCGAAGCTGAAAGCTACTGTGCGAGCCCAACGTTGTATTCTGGCACGACGAGCGCGACGGCGAACCTCGGTGATGATGAGGTGGTCGAGGTCTTTGACGAGTTCCTGACGATGAAGGGTGTCAGCGATGAGGCTGTCAATGGTGGTGTCAGTCAATTCTTTCATGGGTCATTGCTTTTTTTAGTCGTTCACGGATGCGATGCAGTTTCACGAGGACATTGCTTTGCGAGAGTCCCATTTGTCGGGCGATGTCGGCAGTGCGACATTGGTCGTAATAGTGAAGGCGCAGGAGCTGCTGATCTTGCTCGGACAGCTGGGCGATGGCGGCTTCCATCTGCTGCAGCTGGGCTTCGCGCTCTTCGGAGTAGGGAGGTGAGTCGGCTGCGGAATCGCCGAGCGCTGTGGCAGGAAGGGTGTCGAGGGGCGTGGTGCGCCGTCGTCGTTCCTTATCCAAGAGCTTCAGTGCGGTGTGGGTAGCGATGGCGGTGAGCCAGGGTGCGAGATTCGTGCCGCGCCAGGCATCGAGGCTCTCGTAGGCACGGACGAAGGTCTGCTGCGTCACTTCCGCTGCTCCTTCCTCGGTGTGCATCACGCCCAGGGCTTTCGAGAAGACCATCCCTGAATAGCGATGGACAATCTCGGCGAAGGCCTTGTGGCTGCCATGCACCACCACCTCTTGTGCAAGTTCCTTGTCTGTCATCATTGAATTGTTTCTGCCTATAAGACCTACCGCCTGCTGAATTATTACACTTCGCTCGTCAGTTTTTATTTTTTGAGGGCAGCCAGTTCAAGTGCCATGAGGTTCATGGCCTTGCATTGCTGGGCGGTGAGCTTACGGCGGTCGTTGTGATGAGGCCAGGGAGAGAGCATGAGCAGGCGGCCTTCAGCACAGGCGTAGAATTGCTCGCCATGGGGCTTTGAGAGTGATGTGAAACCGTTTTCCATGATGACGATGGTGGGAAGCTTGGCGTCGAAGGCAGCACGCATGACGCGCTTCTCGCCAGGAGAAATGGCAGGAGAAATAAGGACGGTACCCGATTGTGCGGCAGCAATATAACGGCGCAGTTCTTCTTGAAGCTGGGTCTCGTTGTTACGGCGTGAAATGCGAACGGCGAGGCGATGAGGCGTGCTGAGAAGGGAGAGGTTACCGATTCCGCTGTAGACATAGGAGCCGAGGCGGAGGTTGAAGAAAGGGCGAAGATAGTCGGGGTGCATTCGCTTCATGAGCAGGCGGCGGGGGTTGTCTTTGACGTAGTTGATAAGCGTGGGGAGCATGTCGTAGCTCTTGCAAATCAAGTCGTTGTAGTTGGGCTCGAAGAGGAGACCGTGGTGGCGGTCCTCACGGCGCTCGCGCTTCGCTTGTTGCTGACTTTGCTGCATTAGCTGCGGCACTGCCGCAGCATACGCTGAGCAAGAGCAACCTTCCTTGCCATCTTCCTTGCCATCTTCCTTGCAACCTTCCTTGCCATCTCCCTTGCAACCTTTCTTGCCATCTTCCTTGCAACTATCCTTGCCATCTTCTCTGCAACCTGCTTTGCATTGCTCACTGCTGTTTGCTTGGCTTTGCTTGTTGCCTGGTTGCTCGTTAGGAGTGTGTTCCTTGCTGGGCGTAGACTGCGGCATTGCCGCAGTGAAAGCCCTGTAAGCCTTGTTGCACCCCGTTTTGAAGCCACCAATGACGTGGCCGAGGTGCTGCTGCATCTCCTCCTTCACCCATAGGATGCCATGCAGGTGGTCGGGCATGATCTGGAGGGCAAGAATCTCCACCTCTGGGTATCGCTTGGGAATCTGCTGCCAGCAATCGAAGACAGCCCCTCCCAGCGCAGAGAGCTCAATCCTCGGTGCGTCAGCGCTGCCATCAGCTGCCATCGGATTATCTACAACCTTTCCCAACAACGGCCGTCGACCTTCCACCGCCAGCGTCAGCAAGTAGATGTGGCGCCCATGGTAGTCGTTGACGTCGCTGCGCCGTTTCATGGACGGTTGCTTCTCGCCAGCAAATGCCTCTATGTCCTTCTTTCGTTCTTCGGTCATCATGCTCTTTTTCTACTGCAAAGGCGCTCATTTCTCAGGACACCACCAAGCAAAAGCAGAATTATTTTCTTTCCAGCCAAGCTTAGATACTTAAACAGCCCCGCCTCATCATCACGATGCGGCGGGGCTATCATATATAGAGAGTATTTATGGTTCAGTTCGCTGAGAGCTCGTCAATCTCACGGATGGAGCGGTTCACACGGTGTATCTCCCAGGCGAAAAAGCCGCCACCGATGAGCAGGCCAAGGAAGATGCCAATGAAAGAGCAGAAAAATCCCGCTGCACTTGTACCCGCCAGTTCGTGTGAGAAAAGTCCCACCTTCCAGTAAAAGGCAAGTAGCCATAGAAATACAAATGGCACGGCAATGAGCATCCACATACGTTCCTTACGCTTGAAGCTGAGCAGCCCACGGCGAACTGTCAGCAAGTCATTGCCGTCGTTGAATAGACGCTGCACCTGGCGATGGACAGTGATGTTGTATATGAGTTCGATGAAAGTCATTAACACGACTATTGCTCCGAAGTACCATGGGAAACCTGCTTTGTTGAGTGCTACAAAGATAATGGGTGAAATGAGCAAAACAATGAAGTCTGAAATGACTGATACCTTTGTGAAAGGGCTGAATCGTGCATGCATGGAGCGGCGTATCATTCTGTCTTTGATGATTTCCTGCTGGTCAAGGCGCTGCTTGAAGAGCGCGAGTTGCTGACGGAGGTCGTCGATCTCGCTGAGGGGAGTGTTATGATTAGCTTGAGTTTCCATTGTTGTACTTTATTTAATGAGGGTTTAAGATGTGTGCGTAGTTCCGGAACCTACGCGTTGCTTTATTTCATTCGTTTCAGTTGCTCTTTGATGCGCACGAGCCGCACGCCTACGTTCTTGGCCGAGATGCCCACGATGGCACCTATCTCGTCGTAAGTCATGTTCTCGAGCCAGAGCAGTACGATGGCTCGGTCGAAGGGCGGCAGTTGGTTGATACGCTGGCGCAGTAGCTCCATCTGGCGCGAGTTGGGGTTGTCTTCCTCGTAGGGGTTGATGTCCATCGAGAGCGGGATGGTCTGATGGCGTCGCCGCTTGCGGTCGAGGCTGATGCAGACGTTGAGGCTCACGCGATAGACCCATGTCCGCACGTCCGAACGCCCTTCGTAGTTGGGCCAGCTGCGCCAGAGGTTGATGAGGCACTCCTGGAAGAGGTCGGCCACCTCATCTTGGTCTTGGCTGAAGAGGTAGCAGACGGTGTAGATGGTTGCTTTATGCCTGCGCACCAGCTCTTCAAATTCTTGTTCGCTGTGTTCCATTAGTTCAATTTTGGTTTTGCTTACATCCTTTAGTCGCAGCAAAGATACGATTTGCTACACGAAAGTGGAATAAAAAGCAAAAAAACTTTATAACTAAAACAATCATCAGCCCTCTATATGCACGATTTAACAAAGGACAGACAATAAAAATGCGATGCCGACGTTTTACTAAAAGAAAGAACCTAAACAAATCCTCTCTATTATGCAGCAAAAACGTTTTTCATTCCTCCGCTTTCCGCTATTCGTGTTATCACTTCTCGTTCTCGTGACTTCCTGCCATCATGGTGTCACGATTCATCCTTCGAAGGTGACGCCTGAGATGAAGCGGGCGTATGCCAACGATCTTGCGGGGCTCTATGATGTGAATGTGCGCGTGCTCTCGTCGATTTCCGGAGCTGAACGCATCGTGAAGATTGTCGACGGCAAGCGTATCGAACAGTTCGAGAGCCAGGATTCTACGCTCCAGTTGAAGGCAACCCTCCTCAACTATGATAATGGCATGAAGATGATCATTCACAACTTCCCAGTCTCAACGATAGCTACAGTCCTTCCCGACTCGATTGGCGACTTGAAGGCAGCTATCGCTGCGCTGCCCGATCAAGAGCTGACCATCTGCTACGACTTCGTCTATTGGGACAATCTGATCATGAGTTTCACGCCTCAGGAGTTGCCTTTCACCTGTCAGATGGCCGACGGCCGGCAGCGTAACCTGCGTCTGCGTTTCGGCGATGCGACGAGCTTCACTATTGGCAATGAGGACCTGACAGAGGTCAATCTGATTCTCGACGGAATGAGGATTCAGTTCGGCGCTGACGGACTCTACGAGGGCAACCAGCAGTTCTTCGGCTTCGACGAGATAGTTCATGACGATTTCTTCTATGTCCTCGTCCGTTTCAACGGCCGCAGCTGAACAGCTTTTTCGCTTTTTCTCGCTCCGACTTGTAGTTTTTTTGCCTTGTGCTTCGACTAATAGGTAGACGAACCTTCAGTTGGAGCACATTTTTTTGTGCATCCGTGCAACTTTTGCAAGGGAATCATCGTCTAACCAACAGAAAGATGTAATCATTCAGTCCTGCGCAGGTCTATTTGATGAACGGAAATCCATAACCCTCTAACAACAAATAGACGACAATGAAAAAGTTAGCTATCATCGCCGCTCTCATGCTGACCAGCATGACCAGCTCGGCCTTCACACATGCCCGCCTCCAGCATCGCTATGAGCGCGATGCCGAGGGACGCCTCGCCACCCGAACGGCCTACGCCTGGAATGGCCAGGAGTGGCAACCTGCCTTGCGCTGGACCTATGTCTATACCCCTACGGGCTACACCTGTGAATTCGCGTGCTACGATCTCAGTCGCAGCCGTTTCAGCGAGACCTTGGAAAAGACCATCTACACCTTCACGCCCGATGGGACGGCAGCTTACGTCACCACCTACATGCGTCGCGATGACTCAGCTCCCTACGAACTCACCGACTCGATGCTGGCTGTTTATCCCGATAAGAGCCTGCTGGACTTCATGGCTAAGAATAACAAACGATAATAATGGCTGAGAATCACATTCCATAAATACTTTGCAAAATACGATTATCAGCTTCGTCATACCAAGTGGCAGAAGCATCCGGACGACCATCTGCGAGGACAGTCGTCCGGATTATTTTTGTCTTTTTAGCCTAAGAATGAGAGAAACTATATTCAATTTCAGGTTGGCCTTCATGGACTCAACTCACTCATCATCATCATAACGATTGACGAGGCCGCCTTGCCTCTACGTTAAGCGAACGGTCGCATAGGCTCACGCGAATATACGTGAAGGCTTATGCGACCGTTCGTGAAGGGCTATGCGTCTATACGTGTAAGTTTGTGCGAATAGACGTGCAGAGGGTCTTATTTCATGACTTTGCGACCACCTACGACATAGATGCCTCGGGGCAGTCCGTCGAGAGAGGTGGAGCCACGACGGACGAGGCGACCGTCGAGGGTGTAGACGTTTTTAGCGTTTTCGTCAACGTTAGCGTTCTTCGAAGTGTCAGCCGAACGGTCGTCAGCGAGGTCGTTAATGGCTGTGGGATAAGTGTTGTTGTTGGTATTGCCGTAGACGTTTGTCTGATGGAATTTGAAGCGGTAGGGCCACTGCTCGACATCGCCTTCCACGCTCCAGCTGAGCCAATCGCGCGTCCAGTAGGATGTAGGTGCTCCGCTGACGACGAGCCAGACGTAGCTGCAGCCTGCCGGACAGTCGAAGGCAATGGTCTGAACGGGATCGTCGTAGGTGGCCGTGGTGACATCGCCATAGACGCGCGTACCGTCTTTCTGGAGGGCGACGAATCCGATTCGCCATCCCGCTTTCGTCTTGTTGTATTCCTTGTAGCCGGCGGCACCAGCCTCGCCCTCGAACTCAGCGTAGATGGTCTTGGATGTGGCGGGCACGTTGACGCGAATGGCATTGTTGCCGAAGTTCTCGATGCAGTTGGAGGGTTGTGGCCACCAGTAGCCTTCCTTGTCCTTGGTGAGGGCCGTCTGTGCGCGCTTGCCGATGAGCTTGTTGCCACGCGAGCGGATGGGGTCAAGGTCGAAAGTAGTCATACGTGCGCCATACTCCCACATTTCGTCGCAGAATTGTGCCAGGCGGCGCGAGTTGGTGCCGCTCATGGTCATGCGCATATAGGCCTGGAAGGGGTCCTCGGGGTTGTGCGATCCGTTCCAGAGGCGTGCGATGATGTCCATGCCGTGCTCATGGCAGAAGTAGTCCTGAATGAAGTAGTTATTATAGCGCAGGTCAACGCAGAGCGGGTGCCGATGGAGGCCGTTGATGGTATTGTTGTACCATTCGTTGTTGAACTGCATGTCGGGATAGAACTTGTAGGCCTGCCATTGGGCACACATCTCCCAAAAGACGTTGAGCGTCGACTTGCCCCAGTTGTACATCCATCCGTTCCAGTCGCCGTTGTCGCAGTGGGTCTGGTACTGGAAGCAATGGCCTATCTCGTGGGCCACAGTCTGTCCGCTACGTGAGGTGTGCGCGCCGTTGGAGAGGGTGAGCAGCCCAATCTGGTTGTCGATGCCGCTGCCGCTGGCTTCCCACTCTGTAGTGTAGCGCAGGCGTATGATCATCTTGTAGGTGTCGGTCTTGGACTTTCCTTGGTTGATGGTGATGAATTTGAGGCTGTCGGCATAGAACTCGAAGATTTTGTCGGCAGTAGCCAGGATGCCTGGTACGGCTGCCGGTACATTCGTGCCATAGCCTTTCTCCCAGAAGAGGATCCAATGCTTTGACTGGTAGGAACGGTCGTAGCACCACTGGCTGTTGGCGTTCTTCAGCTGTGCATCTGTGCCGCAGGCGTTTCCGCTGCAGTAGATTTTCTTGTCGACAGCCTTGATGCGATTGTTGAGCGTGCTGGCGGCCAGCTTGAGTTTGGCGTTGGTGAGCGTATAGTCGTGTAGCTGTTCCTTGGCGTTCGCGATGGCAGTCTGCAGGGCGTTCCATGCGACTGCTTTGCGCTGGACGTCTTTCCACCATTCGAGAACGAGCTCGGCATAGCTGATGCGTTCGGCCAGGGCGTCGTAGAGTTCGCGCGAACTGACGGCAGCATCCATGGCGGCGAGTAGCGCCTTGCGCGCAGCGGCCAGAGCCTCTTGGTCGTAGAGGGTTTGTCCTTGGTCGTCGGTACCCGTGCCTTCGAGGGCACTCTTAGCCGTGTTCAGGGCTTCGGTCAGCGGCCCAGCAGCAGTCTCTTGAACGCCGAGGTCGAGGTATTCCTGCGCCTGGTCTGCCAGTTTCTGCAGTTCGCTGACGTAGTCGTCGATGGTCACTTCGCCCAAGTATTGCAGCTTGAAGTTGTCCACGCAGAGCCAGTTGCCCGTGGCGCCTTTGGTCTGGAGGCCGATCTCCACATCCTCGCTCTCGTCGATGACAGCGAAGTCGAGGGTGTAGTTCTTCATCATCGTGACGGCCACCTTCGTCAGTCCGGCATAGAGGTAAGCTCCCTTCTGGGCAGAGCCTCGATTGATGGTGCTGCCGCTGCTGTTCTGCTGGATGTGGAGAGCGCTGGCTGTGAGGCGATAGCTGCCTTGCGGCAGTTCCGTCAGCACCTGCGAGACGCCTACGTTGCCGAGCTGTTGGCCGATGGCGACCCACGATTCGAGATAATAGGTACCCGACTTACGCGAGAAGACGGAATTATTCTGGGTCTGCATGCCATGGACGGTCCAGCCCGCCGTGCCATTCGATTCGAAGGAAGGGTTCTGTATGCGGCTGGTGAAGTTGGCGGGTGACTGTGCCGTGGCAACGAGAGTCGTCAGGCAGAAGGAAAGAAGAAAGGGTAGAATCTTATGCATGTCAGATAGATGATTTTGGCTTGTATGGGTGAGTGGGACTTGACGACTGGATGGTCGAGCGCTATCGGAGTAGGGTATTAACGGCTATAGTTCGTGCAAGAGGATACGGGTGTGCTCGATGATTTCGAAGAGCTCGTCGACGCTCTCAGCACGGAGCATACGGATGCGCGTCTGGCGGAAATCGGGAATGCCCTTGAACAAGGGCGAGGCTGCCAAGTGGCGGCGGACGTGGTGGATGCCGCTCTGCTCGCCCAGGCGTGCCACGGAGGTGACTACCTGCTCCTTGAGAGTGTCCAGCTTCCAATCTAAAGAGAGATCCGCGTTCTTCTCTACGATCTCCTTGAAGATCCATGGCCGCCCGAAAGTGGCGCGACCGACCATGATGGCGTCGACTCCATAGCGCTCGAAAGCTTCTTCGGCACGCTCGGCGCTGGTGATGTCGCCATTGCCGATGATAGGGATGGTCATGCGTGGGTTGCGCTTCACTTCACCAATGAGCGTCCAGTCGGCCTCGTCGGAGTAGAGCTGCGAGCGCGTACGCCCGTGAATGGTCAGGGCTGAGATGCCGCAGTCCTGCAACTGCTCGGCCAGTTCGACGATGATCTTGTGCTCGTGGTCCCACCCGAGGCGCGTCTTGACGGTCACGGGGACCTCATGGCCTACGGCATCGACCACGGCGCGGGTGATCTCCAGGAGTTTGGGAACATCCCTTAGCATACCTGCCCCAGCGCCCTTGCTGGCAATCTTCTTGACGGGACAGCCGAAGTTGAGGTCCAGCACGTCGGGGTGTGCTTGCTCGACGACGATGCGCGCAGCGTCGGCCATCGGTCCGGGCTCCTTGCCATAGATCTGAATGGCCACGGGGCGCTCTTCGTCGCACACTTCCAGCTTCTTCAGGCTCTTGCCAACCATGCGCACGAGTGCGTCGCATGAGACAAATTCGGAGTAGACCATAGCAGCGCCCATGCGGCGGCACAGCAGGCGAAAGCCGATGTCCGTCACGTCCTCCATGGGAGCCAGCAAGACTGGCCGATAACCAAGGTCTATGTTTCCTATTTTCATTGCGGATAAGTACTTCTTGTCTGTTAGCGGTCGCAAAGGTAGGAAAAAAAGTTGATGGTTGAGTTTTTTTTGTAAAATATTTCCTACCTTTGCAGCATGAAACGTGAAGAGTTCGAGATTATGGCTCCCGTAGGTTCGCGGGAGAGTCTGGCAGCTGCCCTGCAGGCAGGGGCAGATAGTATCTATTTCGGTATTGAACGCTTGAACATGCGTGCCCACTCGGCATCGGCTTTCACGATGGACGATCTGCGAGAGATTGCAGCCGTCTGTCGCGAGCATGGCGTGAAAAGCTATTTGACCGTCAATACAATTATCTACGGTGAGGACTTGCCACTAATGCGCGAGATTTTGGATGCTGCAGGGCAGGCAGGGATTAGCGCCGTAATCGCTTCAGACGTGGCGGTGATGACCTATGCACGGCAGATCGGGCTGGAGGTCCATCTCTCCACGCAATTGAATATCTCCAATTTGGAAGCGCTGCGCTTCTACGCTCAGTTCGCGGATGTCGTTGTGCTGGCGCGCGAGCTGAATATCAAGCAGGTAAAGGAAATATACGACGGCATCGTACGCGAACATATCTGTGGGCCAGGCGGACAGCTCATCCGCATCGAGATGTTTTGCCACGGAGCGCTGTGCATGGCCGTATCAGGTAAATGCTACCTGAGTCTGATGAACACGGGGCGCTCCGCCAATCGAGGAGAGTGCATGCAGATTTGTCGACGCAGTTATCTCGTCAAGGATAAGGAGACGGAAACAGAGCTGGAGGTGGATGGTCCCTACATCATGTCGCCTAAGGACTTGAAGACGATTCGTTTCATGGACAAACTGGTCGACGCGGGCGTGCGCGTGTTTAAAATAGAAGGTCGCGCGCGCGGGCCAGAGTATGTGCGAACGGTGGTCGAGTGCTATCGCGAGGCGATAGACAGGATTATCGATGGGACCTTAAAGGATGAAGACCTTGAACGTTGGGACGCTCGCCTTGCAACGGTCTTCAACCGAGGCTTCTGGGATGGCTACTATCAGGGTCAGCGGCTTGGCGAGTGGGCGCAGACGTATGGCTCGCAGGCTACGGAGCGCAAGGTCTACGTGGGCCGTGGGACGAAGTACTATTCGCGCCTCGGGCTGGGCGAATTCCATATCGAGGCTACCGAGTTGCACGTGGGTGATAAATTCCTTGTCACGGGTCCCACAACAGGTGCACTCTACGGTGTCATCGAGGAGATGCACGACGACTCGAATGCAGCCGTGGCTGTGGCGCGACAGGGTTCTAATGTCTCTTTCAAAGTGGATGCCAAGGTGCGCCCAAGCGATAAGCTGTTCAGAATTGACGCGGTGAAGGAGGAATCACTTTAATGACGAATGACGAATCTCGCTTCGCTCGGAATGACGAATACAAGTAACCTGCAAGTTCTGAAGGTAAATCTTATTCGTCATTCCGAGCGAAGCGAGATTCGTCATTCGTCATTCGTCATTCACTTTCAATCTGGTTGCGCCAGAGGCGGTAAGGGTAGCGACGCATGTGGGAGTTGTAGAAGCGGCGGTCTCCAGTCACTTCGCGACCGATGAAATCAGGCTTCATGATGGGTTCATCTTCAGATTTCAGTTCTACTTCGGCCATGACGAGACCTTCGTTGTCGCCTGCAAACTCATCGACCTCAAAGGTATGTCCGTCGTCGGCGCGTACGAGCCAGCGCGTTTTCAAGATGAGGCCCGGCTCGCAGAGGCGCAGTAGGTCACGGGCATCGGTGACGGGAATCTCGGTCTCGAACTCATAGCGCGAGAGTCCTGCGGCGTTGGAGGGACCTTTGATGGTCAAGTATCCACGGTCGTCGCGGATGCGCACGCGAATGCTCTTGCCGCCACCCGAGACGAGGTAACCTTGTGCTATCTCAGAATGATGAAAGGCGAGCGCCTTGTAGGCGTCGCCTTTGACGAGGAACTTGCGTTCAATTTCTTGTGCCATAAGCGTCTTGCTCTTAGACGAGGAGTGCGTAGACGGCGATGAGGATGAACAGTACGATCAGACCGCCAACAATCCAGTTGATGACGCGCTTGGCTTCGCGTTCTTCGCGTGCTGCCTTCTTAGCGGCGCGCAACTCTTTCTTTGCTTTGCTCATTGTTTTAAGGGTTTTATAAGGTTCATTATTCTTTGCTGCTTAAAGCGCGAGTGGGATTATTGCCCGTCCTCGCCGCCGAACTCCATCAGGTAAGCCTTGATGAAGCCGTCAATCTTACCGTCCATGACGGCGCCGACATCTGAAGTCTGGAAACCCGTCCGATGGTCCTTGACGCGGCGGTCGTCGAAGACGTAGGAGCGAATCTGTGAGCCCCATTCAATCTTCTTCTTGCCCGCTTCGATCTTGGCTTGCGCCTCGCGACGCTTCTGCATGGCGCGGTCGTAGAGTTGTGATTTCAGCAGTCGCATGGCGTTCTCGCGGTTCTCGAGTTGCTTGCGGCTCTCGGTGTTCTCGATGAGGATTTCTTCTTCCTCGCCTGTGTCGGGGTCCTTGTACATATAGCGCAGGCGCACGCCTGTTTCCACTTTGTTGACGTTCTGTCCGCCGGCACCGCTGCTGCGGAAGGTGTCCCAGGAGACGCGTGCGGGGTCGACGTAGACCTCGATGGTGTCGTCGACGAGTGGCGTGACGAAGACGCTGGCAAACGATGTCATACGCTTGCCTTGAGCATTATAGGGCGACACGCGCACGAGGCGGTGGACGCCGCTCTCGCTCTTGAGGTAGCCGTAGGCATATTCGCCCTCGATCTGCATCGTCACGGTCTTGATGCCTGCCTCGTCGCCGTCCTGCAGGTTGGCAACGGTCAGTCGGTAGCCATTGGCCTCAGCCCAGCGCATATACATGCGCATGAGCATCTGTGCCCAGTCCTGAGCCTCGGTGCCGCCTGCGCCCGAGTTGATTTTCAGCACGGCATCCATCGGGTCTTCCTCCTGCTGCAGCATATTGCGCAGTTCAAGCGTCTCGATGGCATCGACGGTGCGGGCATAGAGGTCGTCGACCTCCTGCTCGGTGACCAGTTCTTCACGATAGAAGTCGAAAGCAGTAGCGAGCTCGTCGGTGAGGGTGCGCACTTCGGCATAGCCCTTGATCCATTTCTCGAGGCTCTTGACTTTCTTCATCTGTTCTTCGGCACGCTTGGCATCGTCCCAAAAGTCGGGGGCCTGTGTGCGAATCTGCTCCTCCTCGAATTCCATCTGCTTGCGGGGGATGTCGAGGTATTTGTAGAGCGCATCCGTACGCTCCTGTATGGCTTTCAGTTGTTCTTGAGTGATCAATGTTGTCTTAAGCTTGAAGATTAATCCTTGGTTGTAGGGTTCACGTTCAGTCGGCGTACATGGCTTCAATCTGCGCTTTGTAGTTCTGTGCGATGACGGGACGCTTGATCTTGAGTGTGTTAGTGAGTTCACCGCGTTCCATGCTGAAGGGCTCAGGGAGCAATGTGATGCGCTTGACTTGCTCGTAGTGGGCAAACTCCTGTTGGAGTGTCTCAATACGTTCCATGACCATCTTGTTGACAATCGGATTGCTGCAGAGTTGCTGGCGGTCGTCGAAAGCGATAGCGTTGTCGCGAGCCCACTGTTCCAACAGTCCGTAGTCGGGAATGATGAGTGCCGAGACGAACTTATGCTCGTCGGCGATGATGGCGACTTCGTCGATGTAGCGGTCGACCACGAACTTAGATTCCAGGGCCTGCGGCGAGATGTATTTGCCGTTGGAGGTCTTGAAGAGGTCCTTGATGCGGTCGGTGAGAAAGAGCTCGCCGTTCTTGAGGTAGCCGCAGTCGCCCGTGTGGAACCAGCCTTCTTCGTCGTAGGCCTGAGCCGTAATCTCGGCCTTGCGATAGTAGCCCTTCGTGATGGTGTCGCCTCGCAGGAGGATTTCGTTCTGCTCGCCGAAGCTGATCTCGATGCCGTCCAGCACGCGCCCGACGGAGCCGATGGTCTTGGTGGCGTGATGCCAGTCGCAGGAGACGGTGGCGGTGGTCTCGGTCATGCCGTAGCCAGCAGTCATGAGGATGCCACACGAGTGTACGAACTCCTCGATGGCAGGTGGGATGAAGGAGCCCGCAGTTGGGAAGAAGTTAGCGTTCTCGAGTCCGAGCGTCTTCTTCAGCAGGGCGATGACGGTCTTCTCGTAGAACTTGTAGCGCAGTTTCAGGGGCAGTGGGGGCACGAGTCCGCGCAGCTTGTAGTCGATGTTGTACTTCTTGCCGATGGCCAGCGCGTCGAGTATCAGCTTGCGCTGTACGGCGCTGCTCGAGGCAATCTTCTCTTGTACGCCGGCGTAGACCTTCTCCCAGAAACGGGGCACGGCGGCCATGCAGGTGGGATGCACCTCGCGCAGCGTCATCTGAATGTCCTGCGGGCGCAGATTGATGGCCAGCTGACAGCCACGGCTGAGGCACCAGTAGCTCCAAGCCCTTTCGAAGACGTGGGTGAAGGGCAGGAAGCACATGATAACATCGTTGCTGCCGAGGTCCATCACTTTATCGTTGGCCGGAATGGCGGCGGCGTACATGCGATAGGTGAGCATGACACCCTTTGAGACGCCCGTAGTGCCGCTTGTATAGAGGATATTGACCAGGTCGTCGGGCTCGATGGCGGCCGAGCGGCGTACCACCTCGTCGGCGTGAGGCATTCCTTCGCCCAACTTGAGGAACTCGTCGAAGTACATCGACATCTGGTCGCGCTCGTTCTTCTCTACCGAGCGGTCAAAGATGATGAGCCGTTCCAGCGTGGGGCACAGCTTCAAGACGCGGAAGGCGGTGTCGTACTGGTACTGCTCGCCCACGAAGACGAAGCGCACTGAAGCGTCGTTGACCATGTACTGCACCTGGGCCTCGCTGCTGGTGGCGTAAAAGGGAATCGAGACGGCACGGATGCCGTAGGCACCGAAGTCTACGCAGACGCCCTCGGGCTTGTTCTGTGTGAAGACGGCGATGTTCTCCTGTTCCTTGACGCCCAGCTGAATCAGGGCATTCGAGACGAGAGCGACTGTATGTGAGAACTCGCGCCATGAAATCGGCTTCCACGTCGATGTGGTGTAGTCGCGATAGCTCAGCGCGGTCTTGTCGCCATAGACCTTGGCCTGCTCATGGATGAGCACCGAGAGGTTGGAGGAGTTCAGCTGTTCCATTGTAGATTCGTTTTTGACGTCGCAAAGATACGGAAAAGTTTAAAGATTAGGGCTTAAAGTTTAAAGTTTTTGCTGCTAAAGCAATAAATAAGGTGAAAAATGGGCCTCTCTGTCGGAATTATTTTGTGTTTGCAGTCGGTTTTTTGGACTTTCTGATTACTTTTGCAGACACAAACCGATTCACGCCATCGACATGACTGACATCAACCTACTCACCACTGAGGCGCTCGACCTCTTGATGCAACTCATCGCCACACCACGCACCAGTCGCTACGAAGGCGCTGCTGCCGATCTGCTCCTGCAATTCATGCAGAAGCGTGGACTGACTGTTCAGCGCGAAGCCAACAACCTCTGGACGCTTGTCCCAGGCTACGACAGCACTCGGCCTACACTCTTGTTGAACGCGCACATCGACACCGTAAAGCCCGTGTCGGCTTGGACGCGCGACCCCTTCATGCCCACGCTCGAGGGCGACCGCCTCTATGGTCTTGGTGCCAACGACGACGGCGCGTCGCTCACGGCGCTCTTGCAGACTTTTCGTGCGTTGATGCATCGTCCGCTGCCTTTCAATCTCGCCTTCCTGGCGTCGGCTGAGGAAGAGGTGTCGGGGCGTGATGGCGTCGAGCGTGCACTACGGCAGCTGCCGCCCATAAGCGTAGCGCTTGTCGGCGAGCCCACGGGCATGCAGCCAGCGGTAGCCGAGAAGGGGTTGATGGTGCTCGACTGCACGGCCCACGGCAAGGCCGGTCATGCCGCTCGCAACGAGGGCGTGAACGCCATCTACGTGGCGATGAAGGATGTGGAATGGCTGCGTACGCATCGCTTCGAGCGTGAGTCGTCGCTCTTGGGCCCTGTCAAGATGACCACCACCATCATCCAAGCCGGCACGCAGCACAACGTCGTGCCCGATCAATGCACGTTCACCGTCGATGTGCGGTCCAACGAGTGTTATACCAACGAAGAAATCTTTGCTGAGGTTTCGGCGTCGCTCGCAAGCGAGGTCAAGGCACGTTCGTTCCGTCTGAATTCATCACGCATCGCGCTTAGCCATCCCTTGGTACGCAGTGCTGTGGCGCTCGGTCCAACGTTCGCGGGACAGCCTCGCACCCCCTTCGGCTCCCCTGCCCTCTCAGATCAGGCGTTGATGCCGTGGCCGTCGCTGAAGATGGGTCCCGGCGACAGCGCACGCAGCCACACCGCCGACGAATATATCTGCGTCAGCGAGCTTCGTGGAGCGATAAGCGATTACGTGGAGATGATTACCTCCCTATCCACACTTCAGGATTGAGCTTGGCAGTCTCCTTGCGCAACTGGAAGTGGAGGATGTAGTTGCCGCGATCGTCGGCAGCCACGGTGCCGAGAATGTCGCGCGCCTTCACCTTCTGTCCGCGGGCAACGATGGTCGACGAGAGGTTGCAATAAACCGAGATATACGAGCCGTGGCGCACGAGCACGTTCTTGAGTGCGCCCAACTGGAAGACAGCCGTCACCTCGCCGTCGAAGATGCTGCGTGCGTGAGCGCCCGCCTGTCCTTGATAGTTGACGCCCTTGTTGTCGAGTACGACAGACGACGTCACGTGCGTCAGCCCGAAGCGCCGTTCGATGCGATAAGGTCCAGTGATAGGCACGGGCAGTCGTCCCTTGTTGTGCTCCAGGTTGCCGTTGAGTTGTTTGTCCTCAGCGGTCAGCCAGCGTGAGGGCGATGATGACGATGTCGTTGAAGGTGTCGAGGGTGAGGTCGTTGAGCCTTTGCCGCCTCTGTCTTTCTTGGAGCCTCTACTGCCCTTTCCTTTCTTCTGCTGAGCCGCTTTCTGTTGTTCGGCTTTGGCTCGTGCGGCAGCTTCGGCCTCCCGTTTGCGTTTCGCCTCGGCTTCGGCACGCTTGCGGGCCTGCTCAATCTCGTAGGCTATGAGTTCGTCAATCTTCTTGTTCAGGGCGTTGAGCTGTTTCTGTTGCTGGGCCACCTGCTGCTCGATCTCTTTCTGCTTCTTCTTCAGCTGCACCACGTTGGCCTGCACCACCGAGTGTTGTGCTGCCAGCTGGCGGCGCTCCTTGATGATCTCTTGGATGGAGCTGCTCACTTGCTGCTTGACGCCAAGGAGTTCGTTGCGCTTGTCGCGGGCTTCGTTCTCCTTTTCCATCAGTTGCAGACCTAAATTCTTCTGCCAGGCGGCGAACTCGCGGGCGTAGCGCATGCGGCGATAGATCTGTGGGAACGAGTTGGCTGAGAACACGAACAGCAGCGGGTTGCGCAGGTTCTGCGAATTGCGGGCGCTGCGCAGGCTCTGCACGTATTTCTGTTTCTTGACCTTCACCTGCGCCTTCAGCTCGTCCAGTTCCTCCTTGAGGCGGTTGGCGTGGTGACTGAGCGAGTCCACCTCCACTTCCAGCTTGTGGATGTACTGCAGGCGGCTCTCCAGTTGGTCCTCGAGGAAGTCGGCCGTCTGCTCCTTCTTCACCGTCTCGTGCTTCGTCTGATTCAGCTGCGATTTGGCTTTCTGGATGCCTTTCTCGATTTGTGTCTTCTGGCTTTTGAGCTGGTTGATCTTCTTGGTCTGTGCCATTGAGGGCACGACCGCCAGCGAGAGCAAGGCTATGAGGAGGGCGAGTGGCTTTTTCATTTTCTATTCTCTTGCGTTATCGTTCTTAGGGGCGCCTTTGGCGAGAACTCGGACCGTTTCTTGGGAATCAAACAAAGCGCATCCCATTCCCGTTACTTGATCAGCTGTTTGATGATGTCGTCGAAGCTGACCTGGCGGTAGCCGCTCGAAGGCTTGGTGACCAGGTTCTTCATGTCGTTGTCCACTTGCGGGTTCGAAAGCACGAAGTCAGCCGTATAGCGCTTTGTGCCGGCGTTGATGGCCATCGTCAGTTGATGCGGGAAGTTCTTTTTGTCCAGTTTCTCGAACTCGGCGTAGTCGCAGCTCACGCTGAAGCCCGTCTGCTTCGTTGCTTTCAGGGCGGCCTGCTCGGTGAGGTGCTTGCTGGTGTTGACGAGGAACTGCAGGGCAACCTCTTCCGTCGCCACGTGAGCGTCGGCAGGCATGAGCAGCGTCTGTCGGCCCTGTTCGGTAGCGCGGAGGTCCTTGTCGGTGGGCAACTCCTTCTGTCCCAGCAGGAAGAGCTCGTTCCAGAACAGCGACTGGAAGGTGTAGAAGTCGGCTCCTACGCGCTTGAGTGCATCGATGTCGGCCCATTTGACCTGCACGTACTGCTTGTTCATGCGGTCCTGCACGAACAGGTATTCGGGTGTAAGCTCCATGCGTCCTACCTCAAACAGGCCGAGAGCAGTCAGCGAGAGCTGGATGATCTCGTCGCGCTTCATCTTGAGAGTGCCGCTGGCCGAGGCGCCCTTCGTGCCGGCAGCGAGGCGGACGCTCATCTTCGAGCGTATGCCTTTGGCCGTCTGTCGGTTGTCGTTCACCAGGCTGACCACCTTCTGCCGATGGCCCTTGTCCGTCTCGGCGGTGGCGCTGCTGCTGGCGTCGGCGCCAGCCTGCAAGGCCTTTCGCTTCGTGCCGCATGAGACCATGAGGGCCACGACGGCTATCAGCCAGGAATATTTGGCCAAGCGCTTGAACGTAGAGCGCTCAACCTTTACCGATGAATATCTATTGCTTTTCATATCTTCTGTTTGTTACTAACTCTGTTTTTATGCTCTCGTCCGCTCGCTTTGTTTGGCAAGGAGCTTGTCCGCTCTCGTTTGCTAAAAACTCTGCTCACTTCTTCACGTACCTCTTCATCCGTATTTTCTTGGGCAGTACGGCTGTGAGTCCGTCGCCGCCTGCCTTCTGAGCCAGTTGCCAGAAGCGCATGGCCTGTTCCGTGTTGCCGTTCATGGCTGCGATGTCGCCGGCATGTTCGAGCACGACACCCGAGACGCCCTCGTCGGCCAGCAGCACCGAGTCCGTTGAGTCGGGCGGACAGACGCGGTCGATGTAATGTTGTGCCTCGGCATAGCGCTCCTTCATAAAGAGGATCCACGCGTAGGTGTCGAGGTAAGTCTTGTTGTCGGGTTCCAGTCGTATGGTGCGGTAGCTCATCTCCTCGGCCTTGTCGAGGTTGCGCTCCTGCAGCGAGAGGTAGTAGGCGTAGTTGTTGAGGCACCCTACGTTGTCGTCCTGATAGGTCAGGCACGAGTCGTAGGCCTCGTAGGCCTCACGTTCGCGTCCCACTTCGTGGTAGAGGTCGCCCAGTATGCTGTAGAGGTCGGCCACCATCGTCGGCCGGCTCTCGTCGGTCTTCTGTACGATGCCGTCCTCGAAGGCCTTCATTGCCTCCGTTTTCTTGTCCTGTTGGTAGAGCGCCACGCCGAGGTAGAAGTGGCACACCAGCTCCTCGGGGTGCGTCAGCACGGCCCGTCGGCAGAGGTCCTCCAGCCGCACGAAGTCCTTATGCTCGCCGTAGTACTGGATGAGGTAGAACAGCGCCTGCGTGTTGGCGGGCTCGAGTTCGATCACGCGGTCCATCACGGCCACGAAGTCGCTGTCGTTCTGCTTGTCGTAGGTTGCCAGATAGGCAGCGCGCAGCTGCAGCAGGTCCAGGTTGCCCTCGAAGCGGTGGTCGAGGCTGTCGAAGGTGGCGGTGATGCGTTGTGGTCCCAGGCTGTCGGCCTTCACCTCTTGGGCAATCAGGTCGCGCATGAGAGCCACGCGCACGTCCGTCTCGGTGCGTTCAGCAAAGAGCATCGAGTCGCGCAGCGTCGTGAACAGCGAGTCGTTGCCCACGTGGCGGTAGTACTCCAGCATCGACAGCGCCAGCGACGGGTTGTCGGGTTCCGTGCGTCTGACCTCGTCGAAGACGCGCAGCGCCTCGCTCACGCGGTCGGCCTCCAGCAGCTGGTTGCCGATAGCCAGGCGGTAGCTCATCTCATGGGGATATTCGCGGCAGAGGCTCTCCAGTTCCTTGAAGCCCTGCTCCTCCTGGTCCATCTGTTTGTAGAGGGCGAATTTCTGGTAGCTGACGCTCGCCATCTTGCCCTCGAGCACCTCGATGCGGTCCAGTGCGCGTATGGCGTCGGCGGCGCGGTCGGTGGTCGAGTAGATGCGCACCAGCTGGGCCAGCACGTCGCTGCGTCGTGGCTGCAGGGTGGCCAGCGCCTCCATGTACGGCAGCGCCTTCTCCCCCTCCTGTCGGTTCAGGTAGTAGTTGGCCAGCGCTTCCTTGTAGAACGTGTTGCGGGGATCCAGCTCTGCGGCGCGTCCCAGCAGGTGCAGTGCCACCGAGTCCTCGCGGAAGAGCAG
This sequence comes from Bacteroidaceae bacterium, assembly GCA_017429525.1. Classification (GTDB taxonomy): domain Bacteria; phylum Bacteroidota; class Bacteroidia; order Bacteroidales; family Bacteroidaceae; genus Physcousia. The sequence goes on from JAFROT010000003.1 coordinate 51,116, forward strand.
GTGGTAGAGCGACAGCTCGTAGAGCACTTCAGGCGCATCGGCGTCAATCTCGCGGCAATGCTGCAGCAGGTCGTAGGCCTCGGTGTAACGCCCCAGCATCTTCTGCTTCATCGCCTCCTGGAAGAAATAGTCGAGGCGTGACGACTCGCTCCCCGCCACCCTCTTTCGCTGAGGGGAAAGCAAGGAGGCCGCGTCGCCGTTCCTCGAGGTGTCGAAGCTACCGAAGGCAGGGCGCCCGTTCTCCAGGTGTGGAGCGTCTCTTCGAGCCGAGCGCCTGCCCACGCCACAGGCGCTACACAAGAGTATGGCGACCGATGCTATCAGGACTAACCGTAAATGTCTTATCACTTCTTCACTTAAATAATTGTTTCGCAAGTTCCCGCTTGCCATTGGTCTTCTGCTCGCTTCCTGAAGCGTCGAGCGTCACCCTTTGGGATGGCGAACGCGCTTCGCGAATAACTTGCCAATGGGTAAAGCACTCTTGCTCAAACTCCAGAATGTCCGAAGCCGCCAGCACCGCGCTCCGTCTCGTCTAGGACGTCTACGCCTACCCATTCAGCCCGTTCGTGGCGGGCGATGACCATCTGGGCGATGCGCTCGCCGTCGTTGATCACGAAGGGCTCCGAGGACAGGTTGATCAGGATGACGCACACCTCGCCGCGGTAGTCGGCGTCGATCGTGCCCGGTGAGTTCAGCACCGTGATGCCATGCTTGATGGCCAGTCCGCTGCGAGGGCGCACCTGCGCCTCCGTGCCCTCCGGTAAGGCCATGAACAGCCCCGTAGGCACCAGCACACGCTGCATCGGCGCCACCGTCAGCGGCTCCGACAGATTGGCGCGCAGGTCCATGCCTGCCGAGAGCGGCGTGGCGTACGACGGCAACGCATGATGAGAGCGGTTGATGATCTTCACTTCCATGAGCTTGTTACTCCTTTCTTGAATTGCGCTGCAAAAGTACACAAAATATAGTGAATAACATACGTTTCTCTTCTCTTTTTTGACTTTTTCTGGCTTTTCATTTCTCTCTTTCCACTTTTTATGCCTATCTTTGCCCCGTCATGATGAATTGGAAACAACTTTTAAGCACCAAGCGCTTCGGCCTCGAGGCCGAGCAGCGCTCGCGCGACGACCGCACCGAGTTCCAGCGCGACTACGACCGCCTCATCTTCTCGGCCCCCTTCCGCCGCCTGCAGAACAAGACGCAGGTGTTCCCCCTCCCCGGCAGCATCTTCGTCCACAACCGTCTCACCCACAGCCTCGAAGTGGCCAGCGTAGGACGCTCGCTTGGCAACGACAGCGCACGCCTCCTGCTCGAGCGCCATCCCGACCTCGCCGGTAACCACCTCACCGAGCTCGGCGCCATCGTCAGCGCAGCTTGCCTCGCCCACGACCTCGGCAACCCGCCCTTCGGCCACTCCGGCGAGCGAGCCATCGCCACCTATTTCAGCGAGGGCGAAGGGCGCTACCTCCAGACCTACACCGACACCGAGACCGACGACCGCCTCACGCCCGCACAGTGGGACGACCTCACTCATTTCGACGGCAACGCCAACGCCTTCCGCCTGCTCACCCATCAGTTCGACGGACGGCGGCCCGGAGGCTTCGTCATGACCTACAGCACCCTCGCCTCCATCGTCAAGTACCCCTTCGCCAGCTCACTCGCTGGCGACCACCAGAAGTTCGGCTTCTTCCAGGCCGAGCTCGACGACTACGCCCGCATCGCCGCCGAGCTCGGCATACCTCAGCTCTCCTCGGCTCCCGACACCTGTCGCTACGCCCGCTTCCCCCTCGTCTACCTCGTCGAGGCTGCCGACGACATCTGCTATGAGATCATGGACATCGAGGACGCCCACAAGCTCCGCATCCTCTCCACCGCCGACACGCGCGACCTGCTGCTGGCCTACTTCGACGCCGACCGCCGCGACGAGATTGTCCGCCACCTCAGCCGCCTCGACGTACACGATGTCAACGAGCAGATCGTCTACCTCCGCTCCTGCGCCATCAACTGCCTCGAGAGCGAGTGCGTCCGCGTCTTCGTTGAGGCCGAGCGCGACATCCTCGACGGCCGCTTCCGCGGTACCCTCATCCAGCACATCTCCCCCACACCCCGTGCCGCCTACGACGCCTGCGTCAGCGCCAGCTACAGCCACATCTATCATTCGCGCGACGTCGTCGACATCGAGCTCGCAGGCTTCCGCGTCATGACCTTCCTCACCGGACTCTTCACCGAGGCCGTCATGCACCCCGAGCGGGCCTACTCACAGCTCCTCCTCAACCGCGTCTCGCGCCAGTATCAGATCCGCGCACCACGCCTCTACGACCGCCTCCTCGCCGTCCTCGACTACATCTCAGGCATGACCGACGTCTACGCCCTCGACCTCTACCGCAAAATCAACGGCATGAGCTTCCCCATCATCTAGCGTACCTATTCTTTTGTTAGATTAATAAGCCATATCTGAGCCTTTTCGAGGAATGTCTTTCAGCGCGAAGGCTCTTTCGTTGGCTTCTTTCCGCACATCTTGCAAAATTATTTTGATGAATAAACGCTTAGCTTCCACTTTAGGAGCAAAAAACACATTCAACTCACTCATACATCAGTAATTACACGAGTGGAGGCTATCCATATAGCCTCCACTCAGCCTCCACAGGTCCGATAGCTATAATCTCAGCTGTCCTTTTCAATCTCTATTATCCTCGGTTTATTGCATGCCTCGTAATAGTTATCATGCAGCGATGAACCGTTTGAGAAGGTGATACCATCTAAAGTTACCTCGCCATAGCACTCATGGGCATGGCCGAACAAGTGATACTTGGGCTTAACTTCAAACACTCGGTTCCTCAATGGGGCATTTCCCCAATGAATGCCAACAGTCTCGTCAAGAATCATGACTGGAGGTTCATGCGTGACCAGCACGTCAACATTGTCGGGGATGAGCGATTCTCGATGGTTATACGCTAGCCCGAAGAACCGAATCCCATCAATCTCACAACCACGGTCTTGCAGAAAATGGATATTCTCAGGCAAGTCCTCAATATCCTCTGCATCCCAGAGGCACAAATCATGATTACCCGTCACAAATATCTTATGGGCATAAGGCAGCATGATAAACCAAGTTGAGGAAATCGAGCACCTCCTCTTCGCGCCCCATATCGGCGAAGTCGCCACAATGAACGATGACATCACCTGCCGGCAGATCCTTCAGCCGCTGATGACGATTATGTGTGTCGGAAATCTGAATTATTCGCATTTACAAACTCTTCAACATCAAGAACTATGCCCTAAAGAATACCTTAAGTGGTTTAGAATGAGTGATTTGCTACAACTTGTTTTTTCACGCAGCCAACTCCGACAGCAGCCGTTCCATCAGTTCACGTACACTCCTGCGATAGGCTGGATTGTGCTTCAGCCGCAACGTTCCGTCTTCCATATAAGCCTTCTTATTGACTTCGAGCATCATAGATTGATAAACGAATGGGCAGTCGGGAGTTTCTGAATTGCTATACGGGTCGTTGATACCCACTTTGTACCCTGCATCTTCAAAGAGGTTCACGGCAAGTTCTATGGTCCGCTTTTCAGGTTTGGACCAGTCCTCGTTATATCCGATGCAGATATCAACGTCGCTCAGTTCGCTGGGGAATGAGTGGCAATCAAGAAGAAGAGCACCTTCACACAGGTTGCGCCTCAATCTCTGCTGATGACTCTGCCAGAGATTCAGCAATAGCCTCTCCGAATCTTGAGGTATGACACGAGAGTATCCATCAAACTGTTTGTAAAGGATACCCTGACCCTCAGATTCCAAGGGGTCGTCCCACAAGCGCTCAGCATCAACGATGAAACGCGAGTACGGGAATCTAACCGTCCGTATATTCTCTTTCCTGTAGCCATGGAAGAGATAATCCGTGTGCCAGTCCGTCCACCTTAGGACAACCTCATTGATGAACCGTTCATCAATGTCCCAAAAGCTCATCCGCTCGTCATAAAGCCCCTCTATAGAAGCATGAGGCTCATTTAATACTATTCTATTGTATTGCATATCATTCTATTAATATCTTTCACTCCGGCAGATCCTTCAGCCGCTGATAACTATTATGTGTATCGGAAATCTGTACTATTTTCATTGTTTTGTTTGAGTTTACGCAGTCAACTCAGACAGCAGCCGTTCCATCAGTTCACGAATACTCCTGCGATTCCCAATGCTCATATTCCATAATTATCGTGATTCTTCCTTAATATGAACATACCCATCTTTACTCCGAGTTGTATCAATCGATAACAATAATTCCTAGCAGCTTGTCCATCATATCCAAGGTGAGCATAATACAAACTTGTGGAAGTCCAATATGATTGACTATTTTGAATATAATCATATTCTCCATTTGTAATATCTGAGATTTGAAAAACATACAACTTTCCTTCAAAATCTATTACTTTCCCTTTTGGGAACTCTTTTTGACATAAAGAGAACGCTTTCTTTTCATCAAATAATCCATTAGTCATTACACAACTATCACCAGCGTATCTTTGATTGATGTTGATGAATAGTCTGTATTTAATTGTGTTAACATCTGCATGATATATTTTAGTCAACAATGGCGTAAGATACTCTAATTCTTCTATCAAACAAACCTCTACGAGATTAATATTCAAATCAGAAGTTAGTATTCTTTTTATACTATGTACAAAGACCTTTCTTGAGAGACTGGTACCTTCTGTTTTTGGGGGAGGCAAATAATAATCAGTTTTTAAACCTCTTTCTACTGAATTTCGCATAATTTCAACAGCTTGTTCTTCAGAACAGAAAAAAACCCGATTAAGCTTACGTATTATTTGACCTGTTTTTGCTTCAATAACATATGGATACTCGCACAAATCTGAAATAAAAGCAGAAACAAGAATTATGTTTTCCATTTGCTCTCCAATCTTAACCTCTTCCAGCAAATAAGCATATCCTTTCTTTGGGTCATATTCATTATTGGTTTGACAATAGGGCTTGTCTTTATACATTTTAGCGATATCAACCGTTAGCAAATAATCAACTCCATCTAACATAGTTTCATTTGAATCCGGTATATGAAGGACCTTCTGAAACACCATCACAACAGTATGAGATTCTTTTGTGCGAATTCTCCCCTCATGGATATTAACTATTTGTGCTTTCATCTTATTATTTCTGCAATTTAAATGTTCTTATTTTTTCTCTATCCTATGATGCTTTCACTCTCATCATTATGCTTGTCCTTATTTTTAAGAACAGCCTCCTTGCTTGTGTTTGCATAGCAATAAACGCAGAAATGTCGACAAGTATTGTACATACCTATGTCTTTACTAACCATACATCCGCAAATCTTCCTCTGCCCAGCGTCTTTGACGTTTTTAGGCTTTTGTGGAATGGGGGGTATCTCGCCAAACATATCTTTCTCAGGCCATTTCAAGGTGTGAAGATAATAAACAAGTTCCTTGTCATCTGCAAAGATGCGTTTCATCAGTTCGCCATCAATGCAACGATTATGCTCAATGCCATACGCCTCCAGGTCAATGTCTTCCGCACATGTGGCCATCTCAATATTCCATCCCTCGCCATGCCATGCTTCACGAATTTTCTTTAATCCTTCCACAATTTCTCTCCGTTGAGCATGATTTGCTTCAGCATTTTCAACATCTTCTTTCGTGAAGAACATCGTTTCTTTTACTAGATTATTCTGGACTTTTCTATATGCTTTTACATCAACGAAACTAAACACTAACTTATCAGTATATCCTTTCAGTTTATTTCCAACATTCCAAATTCTTGTGAGCAGTTCTCTTGGCCCGATATTAGGTGTAATGATTAAAGGATCAAATCGCCAAATCACCTTCTCTTTACCAATGAGGCTTGACAGTTTCTTGAAAGTCTCTACACGTTCTTCAACAGAGGATACATTTGGCTCAAAACCTTCCTTTACATAGTCGTTCAGTGTTACTTGGAAGTAGTAGTGGATGCCTCTTTCGTCCAGTTCATGTAGATACGGCAGTATTGGCTCTGGATTCTTTGTCCAAAACACCACAACCTTGCAGTTCTTGAACGAAATATACATTTTTTGCTGGTTGAACGGATTGTACCAAGCACAATACCCTTTATCCAAGCGGTTAAAAAACCACTTGGCATAAAAGGCTGGGATGTCTGTTGAACGACTTGCTGATATTATGACTGGTGCTGTTGCCTCAACCTCTTTACCCTGTTGATTAACTATTTTATATTTCTCATTCATTGTAATAGTAGCTTGCTAATTTAACTTTAATGATATTTCTTCCAATTTGTTATCAATCAATGAATTTATATCATCATTTTGATATAATACCTTAGTAAATGTTTTAGGCATATCTGCAAAACCAATCCAAGCTCCCCAAAGCATAAAAGCATAAGCCTTATTTGAAAACTTCTTTATCATCATATATCTTTCAATCTGATCGAAGCCTAATGGTTTTACAAAGAAAGACATTATTGACTGCAAGACTGGCATATCCTCTGGAATGTTAAATGAATCTGCACGCTGATTTTTATATGACCAATATTCACGTAATGTGTTCAAAATCTTTTGGCCAGAATCTTCTTTAGATAATGGCATGGACTTAAACAATTTTGCGGACTCTTCCAAAATAAGAAGAACAGAATGCTCTGACAATAGCTTAGCGGTAGTTCTATTAAGAATACATTTCAACAAGATATTAAAATAGCATAATTCAGAATCATTCTGATTACTTGACAAATATAAAGAATCTGAGAATGCCACATGTGAAAGGTCTACTATTCCTCCGTTTGTTAAACTTGCGGCATTTTTAATCAAATCATTAAGAATATCACTTATTCTAGTAAATATGGCTGATAAAATGTTATCATATTTATTTGAGTCATCATTCAGTTCTTGCTCAACCTGAAAGGCCCTATTTTTTAACTGAATGTATTCTGCATTTCCTTTCTCAAATTCTTCTATTATATTTTTAAGTTGTTGTTTACGTTCATATTCTTCCGTATCCTTTTTAAAATACAGCCTCGATTTCCCTACCCTTTCGCCATTTGCCTTTTCCAAGGCTTTGATACTATCAAGCTCCTTTCTAACCTCTACTATATTATATGTTTTTTCAATTCGAGAAATACAATATTCAATATCGGTCTTTTCTTGAAGCAAATCATCTTTGTTCTGGTTATTATTATATAATTGTTTTTTCTGTTCAGAGCGCAACCTGGCCAAATTGATTACTTCTTTATATTGATCAAGAAGGACATCAAAAGAATGGCTCATCCCTACAGTCTTGAAATATAGCTCTTTGCTGCCCCTAATTCTTTCGCTCAAATCAGAATTGTCATTGAATACATCACTCATCATTATTTGAGTATTCATGCCACCGAACGAATTCTTGAGATCTCTCAAATTGTTTTGTAAGTGAAGAATCGTATCATCTGATGACGTATATTGTCCTCTTGTATAGCCAATTATGGCACCTTTAATTTTGTTGTATTTGTTATCAAAATCGATATAGGATTCTTCTTCAAAAGAAAGAGAATCTTCTAATTTTGAAATAGTTGGACGAACTATAATCTTTTTACCCTTAATGTAAAAATCAGAAATATACTTCTCTAAACATTTGATTTCAAGAAGAATTTTGGATTCGGATATTAATGAATCCATAAGGTCAGCTGTACCGAATCTAAATTTTACATATTCTTTCTGGTAATAAATTGTTTTGGGATATGTAAATGCCTTTTTCATTCCTGGGACAGGGCACAGAAGTTTCAGATCAATCAGTCTTTCATCAATAATTAGGGAAAAGTCGCCACCTAAATCTTCAAGAGAAAGGATCAGATAATTTGCTTTCTCTTTTTCACCGCTTAGGTATCGACTTAAATAGTTTCCATATTTTCGTTTTCCATAGAAGGAGAATGGTGATATACTTTCCGTCACGAAGGATTCTAGAAGATTCCATGAACTGATTTCTATATAATAATGCATAATGCTTTTATTTAAATTCGACAATGTCCTGATTGTTTATATTTCCCAAATATGACGTTCTAACTCCTGAATATGTAATATATAGGCTATGAGAAGCACGGGTACATGCCACAAAAAAATCATATCGCTTACCTACATGACCTTCATTAGCAAATGGGACAAAGACATGTTCAAATTCAGAGCCTTTTGCCGCATAATAGTCTAATATGCATGGCAAGTCATTATTTGAAAAGTCCAGCGTATTTATTGTATAATAAGGGACTTCTTTACCCGTTCTATAGTGTGTCTGAACTTCAGAGATTCCATTATCTGCCATTAGTTTTACCACCTCTTGAACATCTGAATTATTTGGAACAAGAATTGCGACATCGTCCAAAGTTTCATTCTTTATTCTATTGGCTATCCATTTTATTTCATCAAATCTTGTTTGGCACTTCTTTATAATTGGTTTAGGAAATGTTGGATAATCACTATTACCTTCATTCTTCATATTGTTAGTAAGCAAATCTATTTCGGGTTGTGCTATCTTCTGCGCAACTTTCGCTATAGCTTTTGGAAGACGATAGTTGTATCTCAAGTTGTAGAATTTGAAATCGGAAAATAATTTTTGTATTTCAGAAATGGGACTCCCGAAAGGATACATTTTTTGATTGGAATCTCCAAACAATGACAAACTCTTGCCAACTTGTGGCATATATGCGTTTTTTATATATAAATCTTTGAAGTCCTGAACTTCATCAATAATAAGATAATCTATCGTTGATTCGCAAGGTTTGTATAAGGTTCCACCTGAAACTAAACAATATGATGGATTTGTTACAGAAAAATCATTATCCAGATCTATTTCTTTAAACCATGACGTTCTTCTCTCCCATGTTTTATAAAAATTTTCATGTACCCAATCTGCAAAATCAATTCCAAAGTGTTCCTTTACTTTGTCTTTGGGAGAATCTTTTTCTTTAAAAACTAATTTAAATTTCCTTATGCTTTGACCATTAACAAGATATATTATAGAAGAATCATCAATTACAGGTTTATCAAGATCATAATGTCCTTTACAATAAACATCTCCAATTAAATCAAAACCTCGTTCCTTCCATGCCCAATCATATGCGATTCGCTCATTGTCTAAGCCTAACTCCTTCATTCCATATGAAATCATCCTTCTAAGTGCGATAGTCATAATGACGATAGCATATGTACCTTTGCCTTTTGCCTGTAAAGCTCTATGTATAGCAAGGTTGGTTTTGCCACTACCTGCAACACCTTGGACAATAATACTTTTGTCAATGCTCTCAATGATAACTTCACGTTGGATGTCATCAAGATTTCTAATAAACCAATTTTGTAATCTCATATTCGTTTACATTTGTCAATAATAGAATCGTCATAGGTGACTTTATTCGATAGTAATACGACTCTTATTCCTAATCATTCTCCATGCTACTTTACTTATATCGTTAGGAAAGCGAGAATGCGAGATGGAATAAGACTGATTATAGCCCTTGTTTTGGTCAACTATATGACAATTAGTTGTTGCCAGACCTCTATCCAACATCTTAGGAAGCCATTCTTTTGACGTGTTATTATATGTTGTAACGTCAACAAGCAACATGATTCCACTATCTGTCAACTTATGAAGAAGGAATTTGGCTACATGTTCGTAAGCATTATGTTGTTCAAATTGTTGTTTAGTTACAAATTCACATATAGCTTTGAATGTTATAATTACGTCAAACTTCCTTTTCAAAACTTTGTTTAGTATACTTAAGTCATAAAAATCATCAATGTGGAGCTGAGTTGAATGGTTTTCAATTTTAATCGTAAGTTTCTTTTTTAATTCAGCTAGGACAATGTCATATAGTTGTAAAGCATAGTCATTACCATCTAAAGCCACAACTCTAACTTCTCTTACAGTTGGACAATACTCGGCCAAGACGGTTAATAATCCTATTATTTCACCGCCAGTTCCACATCCAAAATCAAATACAGACAAATCTTCTTTATTTGCGAATTGCTCAGAATGACTTCTGAAAAAATCAGAAAATATGCAATATGATTCTGCATAACTACGAGGAAAGTAAGTGCCTAAATAATTGAGAACATCGTTTTTGTCCCAATCGATAACAGTCATATCAGAGTTTGATCTGCAATATTTTGCCCCTAACTCATCAAAGATTAGATGGTCTAACCACTGTGGCAATGTTACTCTATCATGCATATAGTCGTTACAATGTTAGTGTTTATGCTGCAATCTTTGATTTCTCATTTTTTCCAATGTGGAATGTCTCACCTATATAAGTCAGTATTTTCTCCATTGTCATACATACTTGACCATCCCACATACAGTCAATCTCTGGATAGTAATACAACATCTGATATTCATTGCAATGCCAAGATAATTGTTCTCCGTTAGGCAAGTAAATGTATACAATATAGGATGCATTCTTCCCTGTGTTGGAACTGATACCGTATCTCCAATCAGTCTCTTTCAATAATTCTGCAAGCCGCTCAAGAAGAATAGTCTTTCTTTCATAAATAACCGTCTTATGGTTATGTAGTTTTTTGGCAGAAAGATTAGCAAATTCTGTTTCCAGCAATAGCAAGACAATTTTTGCCTCAATTTTAGAGCTGTGCTTTACCTGTCTTTTCATTTGGGACAGAACCTTACGTAAGCCAATACCCAAAGCATCGGTTCTGAACTTTTCTAACTTTTCAAGGTTCTGTTTATTTTGATCACAACTCTTTTCTTGTTTTACAGTGTGGGCTTCAATAGCTTGTTGTAATTTCTTCCTAATTATGGGATTATGAGTCGCCCTTTCAAGTCTAGTCATCTCAAAAACAGTCCACCCAAAACACGAAAAAGCATCAGCTTCTTTTAGGTTCTTTTGGTAACATTCCATCACTTTGCTTGCAGAAACGTTCTTTGCAAGATATCCATTCCGAAGCTTCTTGCCAACTCCTTGTAGGATGTCTTCGTTAATGATTGTCTCCATAATGTTTTTTTCGTTTGTTGTTTCTCGCTGCAAAGATAAAGGGAGAATTTGGAACGAGCAAGATTATTTTATTTCACTGTATCAATTATGTCTCTTAATGTATGAATAAAGATAAAACTATTCCCAGACAATATAGTTCTCTTGAACATCTTCCTGATGTTCAATTTCATTTGTTATACGGTTACCATTCTCATCAACATAAAGTGGGAGGGAAATACTACCGACAAGAGAGATAGCTTCTTGAACGCCCATATCCAAAAGGGCCTGGGTAAAATCGTGCATGGATTCCCGTTCGACAGTCTCTATAATAGAAACTCTTTCCTTGTAATAACATAAAGCTCTTCGCACGGCTTTTCCCTTAGGAAACGATTCACCCAGTTTTCCATCATGAATTAAAGAGAACTGCCGGAAGAAATAGCCTTCTTGGTCCACAGCTCGTTCAAATAATGCAGTCTCTTGGCTCATTCCCATTGTAATCGTATCGCCAATGATGGCACAGAATCCGTATTTCGGATGCCCCCGTGAAAGAAGTTCTCCTTTATAGACGAAAGCTCCAGCTATTTTTCCATTGTCGGCACGATAATCGGCAGCCTGAGCTGCAAGAATGATGTTGGAATCATTATCGGGCAGCTGACCTACAAGCAATTCAGCATGTCCACCAACAGGTGTGTATATTTGCAAAGCTATATCGTTAACAGAATCACATGAAAATATGACATAAGCCTTCGTCTCTGTGGATGACTGATATGAAACACTCTGAGTAGTATCTGCTACAGATTCTACAGAGTAGATACTTGATGTGTTGTTTGGGCGATTAATTGCCCAAAACCCAAATATAGCCGCAATCAATGCAAATGCTATTATAAGCCATTGCCACTTAGGCCATTTGGAGGTTGGAGTCTCATGTTTAGACTCTGTTGCGCCCACGACACGGATCTCGTTATCTTCTATATCAAATAGTTCCTTAGCCATTGTTCAATAGTTCTTCTTTATTTACCTTCGATAAGGTCTTTAAGTTTTTTCAATGATTCGTGAGAAACCTTCAGGGTTTCATGCCGATGCCCATTCGGCTCGCGCAATAACAACACTTGACGGTTTAGATTAATATAATAGATGTAATTGAGATTGATGATGAGGCTTCGACCGATGCGAACAAAAGTCACGGCTTCCTCACCCAGTTGCTCACCAATCATACGTTCCAACTGACCCAACTGGAAAAGTACGACGCGTTTTTCCTCGCCTACAATGTAAAGCGTGGAATAATTGCCATCCGCTTCAATACTGATGATGTCTTCGGCATGGAGTCGAATAAGCTCTGCAGTATTGCATATGATGAGTTGTCGTTTCATGGGAGCAAAGATACATATTTAGATTGATAATGAAACATAAAAGCTTGAAAAATAAATCTAATTAACAAAATAGAATTACATAATAATGAGTATTTGGTTTCTGGCCGTTTCTGTTAGGAAGTTAAGCTTCATTAATCCTTGTTTGGGGATTTCTTGATGCAAAAGTATATAAAGGATGCGAAAGCAGACAAATAATCCCTGATGAACTGTATCAACAACCCCTTTTATTGTATGAGTTGACGATACAATAACTAAATTTAGTCTTTCAACTTCCTATAACAAAAACAAGACGCACCTTCACGACGTACATTTACGATAGGAGCGCGATAGGCTCCTTCTTTAGGGTAATCAATAACCTTCTCTATAGTCCTATGAGTTGCTGTTAGGTGTTTATTGTTTTCGGGTGCAAAGTTAAAACTTATCTGCGAAATCTATGTTCGCACTCTCAAATATTTTTTATTTATCTCGGAAATCCTGCTCGGAGTGGTTCTCAATCTCATCCAAAAGGAACTTCTCAAGGGTGGATTTGTCTGGCAGCTGGAGCATATAGGTGGAGACGAAGAGTTGGTTGTCCATGCCAGCAAGAGCATACTCCACCATTTTCTTGCCCTTGCGAGTGCAGAGCAGGATGCCAATGGGAGGATTATCGCCTTCGTGCATCTCATTCTCTTTATAATAGGATACATAGGCATTGAGCTGGCCCAGATATTCATGACGGAACTCATCGTTCTTCAATTCCACGATGACGCTGCAATGGAGGATGCGGTGATAGAACACAAGATCGGGATAATAGTATTCATCATCGATGATGACACGCTTCTGACGGGCTTCGAAACAGAAGCCTTTGCCAAGTTCAAGGAGAAAATCTTGAAGGTGAGTGATGAGGGCATCTTCCAAATCACTTTCCGTGATAACATCCTTGGCTTTGAGGCCTAAGAACTCAAAAGTGAATGGCTGACGGATGGCGAGAGCAGGCGTGTTGGTCTCTGGCTTAATGGTAGCCAGTAACTTCTTTGGATCTTTGCTCACTCCACTGCGGAAATAGAGATTGGTGGCTATCTGACGGCGCAACTCCTTAACAGACCAGGTTCCCCTGATGCATTCCGTTTCATAGAAGAAACGGGCGAGAGGATCATTTTGGGTCATAATCTCACTAATATGAGAAAAAGATAACCTCTCCAAAAGATATTTTGGATTAGTCTTGAACTTGTGCGACGTTGTCGCGCAAATTGTATTTCCTATAGAAAAGTCCGACGCCGTCGGACTTTTTCCTTGACGCGCAACCCCTACTTCTAATAAGTCCGATGGTGTCGGACTTTTTTGAAACAATTCACCTATTTGAGGGTATAGTAAGTAAAAACGACGAGAATTCTTGAATAGTGTCAAATTCAATCCCTTCGTATTTACACGCTCTTCCAGCCGCTTCAACAGCCGGTCGCCATACAATGCTCTGTCGCTACCCTTCTGCTCGTACTCCACGATATAGCAGCCTATGAGCCAGTTGCGAAGTGTTGCCATTTGGTTGACTGCACGTAAAGCCCCCGTTTGGGCCGTTTGATGAGTCTGTAGTATAGAGGCAGACAGTTCTTCGAAGGTTGGGCTTTGTTTCTTTGCCCAGACCTCAGCTATATTTGTCAATTCTCCGGAATTCATTTCTGTATATCTTTGGAAATAAAATATCGTGATAATTTATTTGGTTACGTTCTCATATTGCTCAGCCATCTCGCATACCCTCTTCCTGACATCATCTGCAACGGTTCCATCGGAGTGCAGCACGATGAGGTCTTTACCGAAGGAAGTGAGGGGGCGGATGAGTTCGTAGTTCTTGATGCAGTCGATGGAGAAGAAGGCTCCGTCTGAGAGTGTTGGGTATTGCTCTCGGAGGGCGGAATCGCGATTGCCGGTGTAGTGCTTCTGGGATTCGTGAATGGGCTTGGTCATCACGTAATCCTTTGAAGAGTCGCTAACCCAGAAGAGGATATGTTCGACAGGACGATCATCGTAAAGGGTGACACCGACGATGTCTTCAAAGCGTTCGTTGAGGTCTCCATCATATTCCACAAACCTATGGGAGGGCAAAGGAACTACTTTGTCGATTCGGTCAAGGGCAAAATTGAGCATCTTACCATCCTGCTCAGCTGCACCTATGAGGAACCAACGACGATTGTACTCCTTTAATAAATAAGGATGCAGATTCAGGGAGCGATCGGTTTCCGGCTCAGCAAAGGTGTGATAGTGGAGCTCTATGACCTGTTGATGAGCCGCCGCCGTGAAGAGTTCGCCCCAAAGAGTAGAGTTCTCCAGCGGGTTCTTCATGAACGAGATGACAGGCTTATGCTGCCGTGTATGGAAACTGCGCCTCATCCGGTCGAGGGCTTTAAGATTGGGCAGTCCTTCGAACTGGCCTAAGAGTGAGAACACTTCAGAAAGCAGGTAGCATTCATCGTCCGTCATCTCCTTCTTATTGATTGAATAACGTGGATTGGCGTAGCGAAGGCATTTCTTGCGGACATGCTTCTGCTTTTCTTTATTGAAGTCTAATACAAAGTAGCGTTCTATCTCAGCCATGAAGGGACCTTCACGCTCGATGTAGGCAATATCGTTCTCAAGGGTACGGCGCCCGATCCATTCAAGGTTCATGTCTTCAAGTTGATGATTCAACGCTTCGAGCAATTCACCCATGGAATAGTCGTGATACCTGTCGGAAAGCAATCTGTCAAGTATCTGATAGCGGGTCATGGCGTTCTTATTACTAGGCATTGGCTGTTAGGTGTTTATTGTTTTCGGCTGCAAAGTTAAAAAATATTTGCGAAATCTATGTTCGCAATATAAGATAAATGATAATTCGGGGACAAATATATCGAAAAGAACGATAACGCTAACGAAAACGGGAACTTATTTTTATTGATGAGATGGAAAGAATGTAGAAATGAATGGAAATCTGATGAGGTGGGTAGAGGGTTGCATCGCTCTACATATATATACGCTCAGGTTTACACGTATATACGCTCAGGGTCACGCGTATATTCGCTCAGGCTTACACGTATATACGTGCAGGGGTACGCGAAGGGTCGTTCAGCGAGTTGCGACTGGTCGTGTGGGGGTGAAGGTACAGTCGGATGAGATAGGGTTTCTGAGGGGTGGGATGAAAAAAAACATATGAATTGAGGGTCTGCTTCCACTTTTTGCTTGATTTTGTGGTGTAATGCGCTGATATGTATGCGTTTGCAAGAGTGGAAGATGTTCAAATAGCCTCCACTCTACCTCCACTCTAACTCCACGGTTCTCGGATGATAGTGGAAGCAAAGTGGAGGCTACGGGAATAGCCTCCACTCGTGTATTTAGCAGGAAATCAATGTATTAGTTGCTGTTTTTGGCTGATTAGTGGAAGTAAGGTCAATGTTCATAGATTTTTTTGACAAAGGGATTGCGCTTCGCGCAAGAAATCGAGCAGAATCTTAAACAAAATCTAACAAAGATATCTTTGACGAGTCCTTTCAGCGTCAAAATACTTTCAGCGTCAGAAGGCGGGCAAGGGAGGCGGTGCGCTACACATGCGGTCGTGAAGGACTGAAGGAGCGGTCGTGCTGGCAGGACTGTCTTGTCGTGAAGGTCAGGAGATGACGGTGTTGGCTCCGGAGGTGGGTGCTACGGCTTCGGGGTGTTCGGCGGCGAAGCTGTCGATGTGGCGTATGCGTTTCTCGTCGAGGATCTCGTTGACGGCGATGAGGATGCCGGTCTCCTCGACGTCGCCGAAGCCGTAGTTGATGGCGGTGCCGAACATGCGCATGGTGGGCGAGAGGCCCATATAGGCGTTGACGAGCGGTGGAATATTGTACCCGCGCGCGCGGACCTCGCGGTTGAGGATACGGTAGTCGGCCTTGAAGTCGTCCTCGCAGAAGAGCTGCGCGAGTTGCTGGCGGTCGGCTTCAATCTCGAGCGGGTGCATGGGCAGGATGAGCTGGTCGGGGTCGTGGAAGTGCTTCTGCAGGAAGAAGAGGATCATGTCGCGCGCCACGCGGTCATAGCTGGGGTACATGGTGACCTTGCCGAAGAGGTAGCGCACGTTGGGCTTGACGACGGTGAGGGCTCCGAGTCCGTCCCATAGGTTGTCGAGAGCAAAGAGGGATTTGACGCCGGCGCGCGTGCTCTGGTACTCCTTGGCGACCCAGCTGCGTCCGAGCTCGATGGTGTAGGGCAGGTAGTCGCGGATGAAGCGCTCGGAGAAATGGAACATATGGGAGGTGGCGAGGATGGGCTGCCCGTCGGCGTCGAACTGGGTTTCGGTGCCGAGCAGGTAGCGGTAGCCCCCGAGGATGGCCTGGGCGTCGGGGTCCCATACGATGAGCTGCTTGTAGGGGACGGGCATGGTGTCGAACTCGTCGAGGTCGAGTTCCTTGCCAGTGCCTCCGCCGGCGGCGCGGAAGGCGATCTCGCGCAGGCGGCCTATCTCGCGGCACACGTTGGGTGCGTTCTGCCAGGTGACGATATAGACTTCGTTGCCTGATTTGTTGGTGAAGCGGAGGCGGCGATCTTCGGTGAGTTCGCTCTTGAGGACCTCGACGGGTATGGGGGCTATGATTTCTTTCATGAGAAGTTTCAGTTAGGATTTGAAGTTTCTGCAATCCTGCATCGTATAGGGGGTCAGAGTTCGTAGACGCGGTCCTCGACCCACTGGGCCCATTGGGCGGGGGTGCGACTGCGGTCGAAGGTCTGATAGGGGATGGGCTTGCCGAAGCGTACGGTGTAGTGGCGTCCCCGCGAGCGGTACATCTCGTCGGGGAGGGTGAGCATGGCGAAGTTGAACTTCAGGTGGAGGCGCTTGCACCACTGGGCGATGCGGTAGAATCGAGGTGAGTTCTCGCCGATGAAGTGCACGGGCACGATGTCGCGATGTGCCTGTACGCTCTTGGTGATGAAGGCCTTGCTCCAGGGGATGTCGTGGATCTGTCCGTCGATGAGTCGCGAACAGAGTCCGGCGGGGAACATGATGATATGGTTCTGGCTGGCGAAGGCATCAGCCACTTGCCGGGGGAAGTTGCGTGCTTGTCCGCCCAGCTTGTTGATGCCGATGCAGAGGGGTGCGAGGCCCTTGAGGTTCATCAGGAGGTCGTTGACGAGGTACTTGACGCGCCCGTCGTAGCGCCGTCCGATGACGCCGCCGAGGGCGACACCGTCGATGGCGCCGAGGGGATGGTTGCTGACGAATGTCATGGGGGCGGCATCGGCGGTCAGCTGGTCGAGGCCCTCAACGGTGAGCGTCACGCCGAGCTTGTGGATTGCGCCCTCACAGAAGTCGACGCCTTCGCGCCCCTCGACGAGGTAGGAGTTGATGAAGTCCTGATGAATGAAGCGCTCGAGCCAGCGCGTGAGGAAACGGGGTATCCAGCGTGCATGCTTGCCAGCCCGCTCGCGCACGATTTTGTCAATGTCGATGGTCAGGTCGTCGTTCATCGCTTGTGGGATTCGTTAATTGATGGTGAACTTGCGGTTGTTGATGAAATAGGAGCCGCGCGGCAGTCCGCTGAGCCAATTGGTGCCTTTGGCGAGGCGGAAGGAGGAATAGAGGGTGCCGCTGGCGTTGTAGACGGGCAGCAGCTGTGCGTAGCGGCTGGTGATGCAGAGGTGCCGGCCCTGCTGATGGATCTCGACGGGCGCGGGCGACGTCATCATGCGGTGGCGCAGATAGGGCAGGTCGGCGGTAGGTGCGGGCAGGCTATGGGGGACAGCGCGGCGGCTGAGGGTGTCGCGCTGCTGTATGTCGGCTCGCAGGCTGGCTGGCATGAGTGTGAGCAGCAGTACAGCGACGAGTGTGCACAGGAGACCGGTGTGCGGGAATGTGGTGGATGGATTCATGCTGTTTTCGTTAGCAGATTTGGGGCAAAGGTAGTAAAAAGTTTAGAGTCGGGGGGCTCGAATCGTCACTTTTTTCGTGTTTATGGCCTTTTTTTATAAAAATGAGGGCTTCTGGGCGGAAAATCTCTCTCGTTTCAGCCTTCTACTCTAATCTTTTTTGTACCTTTGCGCCCAGTTAAGAACCGATTCAATGACAACCGAACTCATCGCCAAGACCTTCCAAGGCCTTGAACCCCTGCTGGCACAGGAGCTGACCGAACTGGGCGCCAGTGACATCCAGATTGGTCGCCGCATGGTCACCTTCACGGGCGACCTGGAGATGATGTACCGCGCCAACTTCTGCCTGCGTACGGCCATCCGCATCCTCAAACCCATTAAGACTTTCAAGGCCCGCTCGGCCGACGATGTCTACGAGGCCGTGAAGGCCATCGACTGGACGACGTACTTGGACGTCAACCGTACGTTCGCCGTGGACAGCGTGGTCTTCTCGCCCGAGTTCCGCCACTCTAAGTTTGTGGCGTACAAGGTGAAGGACGCCATTGTCGATCAGCTGCGCGAGCGCACTGGGAAGCGCCCCAACGTGAGCGTGTCGAACCCCGACATCCAGCTCCACATCCACATCTCGGACTACGACGCTACGCTGGCCTTGGACAGCAGCGGCGAGAGTCTGCACCGCCGTGGCTACCGGCAGGAGACGGTAGCAGCTCCGCTCAACGAGATCCTGGCCGCTGCCATCATCATGATGACGGGTTGGCACGGCGAGCGCGACCTGCTGGACCCCTTCTGCGGCAGCGGCACGTTGTGTATCGAGGCAGCGCTGATCGCTCGCGGCATCGCTCCGGGCGTGTTCCGTCAGGGCTATGCCTTCGAGAAGTGGCCCGACTTCGACCGCGAACTCTTCGAGCGCATCTACAACGACGACTCCAGCGAGCGCGAGTTCACCCATCACATCTATGGTCGCGACAACGACCCGAAGGCTGTGGGCATCGCGCGACGCAACGTGAAGGCTGCGGGCTTGGCTAAGGACATCACCATCGAGGAGGCCGACTTCCGTGAGGCGAAGCTTGCGCTGCCCACCACGGTCGCGGATGCTGCTGCCGACGAGGCCGGGGGCGTCGCCTCGTCTACGGCAGGCGACGAGGCTGGCTCGAACTTCCTCATTATCACGAATCCGCCTTATGGCGAGCGCATCTCGTCGCCCGACTTGTTGGGCTTGTACAAGACTATCGGGCAGAAGCTGAAGCGTGAACTGACAGGCGGCGAGGCGTGGATCCTGAGCTACCGCGAGGAGTGCTTCGACGAGATCGGACTGAAGCCTTCGCTGAAGACGCCTCTCTACAACGGTTCGCTGGAGTGCGAGCTACGCAAGTACGTGCTTTTCGACGGCCGTCTGGACCAGCATCGTGCTGCCGGAGGCTTCGTCAAGACCGACGACGAGCGCCGTCAGATGAGCGAAAAGCGCCGCTTCAAGCAGAAGCGCGAGGGCTTCCGTCGCCATTTCGACGACGATGAGCGCGGCGACTTCCGCGACCGCCGCGGCAGCCGTGAGGCCGACGGCGACCATCGCTTCAACAAATTCTCCTCACGTGGCGACGGCGACGGACAGCGTGGCTATCGCTCGCGCGGCGACCGCAGTCGTGGCGACGGCGAAGGCGGCTTCGGCAATCGTGGCGGTTCGCGTGGTGACCGCAGTCGTGGCGACTATCGTGGCGACCGCAGTCGTGACAATCGTGGCGGGCGTGGCGGTCGTGGCGACTATCGCGCCAAAGGCAACGACCGTGCTGCTCGGCAAGAGGCCCGGCGCCGCTTCTTCGGGGGCGACCACGAGGACGGCGAGTAGGTCGGCACCACGCCCCTGCGCCCAATTAATCGGTCGCTTCGACACTTGAAGTGACGTTTAAACATAATCTGCCCGGAAATAGCCCGAGAGCAGGTTCATAGTTCATTTACAGAACCTACCTTCATTGAAACGTCTCATGAAAAAAAGAATATACTGGATGGCGGCGCTGATGCTGGCCGCGACAACGATTATGGCACAGACGACGAAGAAGACTTTCACCCTCAACGACCTGTTGGGCGGCGGCAGTACTTACTGGAATCTGCAACCGAAGTACATGTTTTCGACCTGGTGGGGCGAAGTGCCCGTTGAACTCAGCGTGGAGAAGGCTGTGCGCATCGATGCTAACGGACAGCGCCAAGGGACTCTCTTCACGACCGACGACCTCAACGAGGTGCTGGGCGAGAAGGTCGTCCGTACGTGTGCCAACGTGCAGTTTCCCTATCCCCCAGCTCCCATCGTGAAGGTGCAGACATCACGCGAGATCATCTTGATTGACTTCGAACGCAAAGCCGTCGAATGGCGCGGCCAGATCCAGGAGGGCGCCAGCGAGCTGGTGTGGAATCCCGTGAGTCGGAATATGGCTTACTGCATTGGCTCGAACGTGTTCGTGCAGACGGCCGACGGCGAGCGTCGGCAGCTGACCACCGACGGCACGGACGACATCGTCTACGGTCATAGCGTCAGTCGCGACGAATTCGGCATCTCCAATGGCCTCTTCTGGAGTCCCGATGGTAAGCGTCTGGCCTTCTACAAGAAAGACCAGAGCCGTATTCCCTCCTACCCTCAAGTTGATATCACTCAGCGTATTGCTGCTACCTACGTGGACAAATATCCGATGGCAGGCTGCGAGACGGAGGACGTCAGCGTAGCTGTCTATGACGTCAGCTCGTCTAAGACCATTTGGCTGCAGAACCCCAAACCGATGACCGACTACATGACGAATCTCTCCTGGGCGCCCGACGGACGCAAACTCTACGTCTTCGAACTCAACCGCGACCAAGACTTCATGCAGCTTTATGGTTACGACGCCACGACCGGACAGAAGGATGCGGAACCTCTCGTCGAAGAGAAGCATCCGAAATATGTGGAGCCGCTGAACACGCTCGCCTTCCTGCCGTGGGACGACACGAAGGCTGTCATGCAGACGCGCCGCGACAACTGGAACCACCTCTATCTGCTCGACTTGAAGAAAAAGATGTACCCCGAATGGCATGAGGCCAACGGTGGCGGCACTACCTGCGACCACGTGAAGGTCACGCTGTTGACGGCGGGCGATTTCGAGGTGCGCGACTTCCTCGGTTTCAACGAGAAGGACAAGACGGCGCTCTTCGTCGGTAACGTGACGCATCCGCTGCGCGCTACCATCCATTCTGTAAAGGTGAGCTCGAGGAAGCAGGCCCTCCTCTCGGCCGACGATGGCGTCCACTCGGCTGCGCTCAGCGCTTCGGGCACGCAACTCATCGACACTTATTCGTCGCCTACGGTGGCGCGCAAGGTGAATCTCGTCCATACGAATTCCGGCAAGAGCGTCAACCTGCTCACGGCCGACGATCCATGGAAGGACTACGACGTGCCCGAGATCACCAGCGGCAGCATCAAAGCAGCCGACGGACAGACCGACCTCTACTACCGCCTCATCAAGCCTACGGGCTTCGATCCCTCGAAGAAATATCCTACCGTTGTTTATGTCTACGGTGGACCTCATGCTCATAACGTGCAGGCCTCACGCGGCTATTATTTCCGTGGTTGGGAGATCTATATGGCACAGCTGGGTTACGTCATCTTCGTGCTTGACAACCGTGGCTCGCAGTATCGTGGGCTGAAGTTTGAGCAAGCCACCTTCCGCCACCTTGGCGACGAGGAGATGAAGGACCAACTCTGTGGAGTTGAATTCCTGAAGACGCTGCCTTACGTCGATGCTGACCGCCTGGGCGTTCATGGCTGGAGCTTCGGCGGTTTCATGACCACGAATCTGATGTGCTCCTACCCCGACGTCTTCAAGGTAGGCGTGGCGGGCGGCCCTGTCATCGACTGGAAATACTATGAGGTGATGTACGGCGAGCGCTATATGGACCGTCCCGAGCAGAATCCCGACGGCTATGCCTCTTCGAGCTTGTTGCCCAAGGCCAAGAACCTGAAAGGGCGCTTGCAGATCATCCTCGGCTACAACGACCCGACGTGCGTGCCGCAGCACACCCTCTCGTTCATCCGTGCCAGCATCGATGCCGGCACGCAGCCCGACCTCTTCACCTATCCGGGCGACGGGCACAACATGTTCGGAACCGATCAGATTCATCTGCACGAACGTATTACCCGTTACTTTGAGGATTATCTGAAATAAAAAGTCTCCTTACCGTATGACTTCCGATGAGCGCTGGGTGCAGAATTTCGTGCAATTGATGTAATTCATGGAGACTAACCATCGCCGTCCATCGAAGCATCGTGTCGAGGAACATCAGATGTTGAACTGGTTGAAGTTCAACAAACGATGCTATGCAAACGACAGCCTCCCCCATCATCGCCGAGAGCGCTTTGAACAGCTCTTGGCGATGGCGGGGGAGGTTCAGCGTATTAATCAGTACGCTTATGTCTCAAAGTGAATCGACAATCAGTTATTGAAGTGATGACGTCCCGCCTTATGCTTTCCGTCTGCGTCTCCGTTTGCGGGCTTTGAAATCGAAGACCTGCTGGACCTTGCCTGTCAGCAGGTTGTGGATGGTGACGTGCAGCTGGCCTTGGCGCACCTCGCCCTCGATGACAGTCGGGAATTTCTCGGGGCGCTCCTTCCCATCGACAACACCCATCTCGGGGCCGCCGCCGACGATTTGTGCCCACGGGCGTTCGCTCGTGGGTTCGTCGTAGCGATAGTGGTGCTGATGGGCTGTGATGATGAGCTGGCAGCCATGTTGCTCCAGCAGCGGGCACCACATCTTGGCGCAGGTGCGCTGCCACATGGCGAAGTCGCTGCTGTACTGCGGGGCGGTGTCGTTGGGTGCAACGTCGCCGGGGTTGCGGCGTGGATTGGGGTCGTAGAGCGGGATATGGCAGAAAGCAACCAAATAGGGGGCGGTGGCAATCTCCGGGCGTTGTAGCGCGTCGCGGAGCCAGTCGGTCTGAGCTTCGCGGTAGGCTTTCATATTGAAGAGTCCCGCAAACTTGGCGTTCGTGTCGAGCTTGTCCTCGCCCGTGTCGAGGCCGATCATTGCCACCTCGCCCATGCGAACGGCAAAGTTGCGACCCAGGTCCCAGTCGCGCGTGGCGCGCTCCTCGGGCTGGCGGTACATCCACACCCGTTCCAGATGCCGGTTGGCCATGCCGCGGAAGTCGTGGTTGCCAGGGCAGAACAGATAGGGCAGTTGGGCGGCATAGTCTTTGCGGTCGATCTCGGGTGTGAGGTAGATGCGCGTCTGCGCCTCTATGGTCTCCTCTACATTACTGGCATCGCCGTTCCAAACGACACAGCTGGGCGACAGCTGGGCAATCTTCTCGATGGCGAGGCCGAACGGACGCCAAGCGACATGCGTGTCGTTGATGACGCAGAAATGAGCGCGAGCCGCCGAACCTGCCGTCGTGAAGTGGTAGACCGTCGGGTCGTCCTCGGTTCCCAAGACTTTCATGGAATAGCCGCCTTTGTACTGGATGCGGTCGGCGCCTATACGATAGTAATAGGTAGTGGCGGGCTTCAGGCCCGTGAGGCGTACTTGGATGACGCGGTCGCTGATCTCGGTGGTGCGGTAGCCACCTGCCTTCACTTTGCGCCCATCGCTCAGGTCAGGACGCTCGCCAATGACGACGTAACCATTGGCCAAGGCACTGACGGCGAAGGTGATACCGATGGAAGTCTCGGCATAGTTCTGCAGCATCGGAGCGGAGGCGATCAGACGCTCGTCGCCACTCTCTGCAGGGCTTTCGGCAGGGCAATCGGCCGTGACAGGACTGACAAGTGATGAGGCTTGTGCCAGCTCGCTGGCACCGACGGCCATGGTCATCAAAGCCGACTTCTTGAGGAAATCTCTTCTGTTCATAGGTAGTTTGTTTTGCGTGGTTTCCGGCGGCAAAGATAATGATTTTTCGGACAGACGATTCACGTTTGACCAAATAACTTTTCAATTCTTTCCTTTTTCTTTTGCCAAGTCGTTGAAAAGCGTTACTTTTGCGCCAAAATTATCAATTCAATACGTTCAGACTTATGAAAATCCTTCTTTTAGGCAGTGGCGGCCGTGAGCATGCGCTGGCGTGGAAAATCGCTCAATCTTCCCGCGTGGATCAACTGTTTATCGCTCCGGGCAATGCTGGCACAAGCACCGTGGGCAAGAACGTTGCCTTGAAAGCAGACGACTTCGAGGGTATTCGCCGTTTCGTTATTGACGAGGGCATTGACATGGTTGTCGTAGGACCTGAGGATCCGTTGGTCAAAGGCATCTATGATTACTTCCGCGACGACGAACAATTGTCCCATGTGCCCGTCATCGGTCCTTCGCGGGCAGGTGCCCAGTTGGAGGGCTCGAAGGATTTTGCCAAAGGATTCATGCAGCGTCACGGCATCCCGACCGCAGCTTATCAGACCTTCGACGGCAACACGTTGGAGGAAGGGTTGGCGTTCCTCGAGACCCTGAAGCCGCCTTATGTGTTGAAGGCCGACGGCCTCTGCGCTGGCAAGGGTGTTCTGATTCTGCCCACCTTGGACGAGGCCAAACGTGAGTTGCGCAAGATGCTCGGTGGCATGTTCGGGCAAGCCTCGGCGCGCGTCGTCATCGAAGAATTCCTCAGCGGTATCGAGTGCTCGGTCTTCGTGCTCACCGATGGCAAGGACTATAAGATTCTGCCTGAGGCGAAGGACTATAAACGTATTGGCGAAGGCGATACCGGTCTGAACACGGGTGGCATGGGGTCGGTCTCGCCCGTTCCGTTTGCCGATGAGGTGTGGATGAAGAAAGTGGAGGATCGGATCATACGTCCTACCGTGCAGGGCCTTGCCGCTGAAGGGCTCGACTACAAAGGTTTCATCTTCTTCGGCCTCATCAACTGCGACGGCGACCCGAAGGTGATAGAGTATAACTGTCGTATGGGCGATCCTGAGACCGAGACCGTCATGCTCCGCACGAAGAGCGACCTCGTCGACTTGCTCTGCGGCGTAGCAGAAGGCAATCTGGCCAGCCGAACGTTGGAGATTGACCCGAGGTCGGCCGTCTGCGTGATGCTGGTAAGTGGCGGCTATCCAGGTAAGTATGAGAAAGGTAAAGTCATCACAGGCATCGACCAAGTAGAGGGTAGCGTTGTCTTCCATGCTGGCACGGCTTGCGATGCTGAAGGACGTGTGATTACAGCTGGTGGACGAGTGATTGCCGTCTCCTCTTACGGTATCGACAAAGCTGAAGCCCTGGCCAAGAGTTTTGCCGAAGCACAGAAGATTCAGTTCGAAGGCAAATATCTGCGTCGCGATATCGGAGCGGACTTATAAGAACGGGAACGTTAACGGGAACGAAAACAGGAATATCCTTTGAGACGTAGGTTGCAAAATAAGATAGCCGAGAGTTCGGTGACGCTGCCCGCCGCTTGTGTGGTGGCAACCTTATTGTGGTGGTTGCCTCAAGGCGGTTATTCAGCCGAGTATTTGTTGGGATGGCTGGCTTGCGCGCTGACGACCTACCTCGTTATGGAGACGGCAGCTTTGAATGCCATGCTACGCATCCGTTCCAGGATGCTCTCGAGCCTCTTCCTCTTCATGATGGCAGCCTATGGCTTCCTGCATCCCTTGCAGTCGGGGGCGGTGACGTTACTGCTCATGGCCTTTGCTATCTATTGTTTCTTACGCACTTACGAAAAGTCACGGCCTGAGGTTGATACGCTCCATGCCTACCTGTTCCTCTCACTTGGTAGTCTGTTATGGCCACCGCTACTGATGCTGGTGTTGGTGTTTCTCTGGAGTCAGGCTGTCTACCTGCGGTCGCTGAGTATGCGCAGTCTGGGAGCTGCACTTATTGGCATCGTGCTTCCCTATGGTTTCTGGGCCACAGGTGCCTTTGCGGTGGGGAATATCACGCCTTTTGTAGAGCATGCTACGGCGATTATCGCTCCCGTTCGGCTGCCTGTCCTCAGCGCTATCCACGGCGAAGCGCTCTTGTCCGACACCTATCTGCGGTGGTTAGGTTACGATGCTGGTAATATTCCCGTGGCGCAGAATTCTTGGGAGGCCACCATCGTCGCAGCTCACCATACTGATTGGCAGGGTTTCGTGCAAAACATCTTTTGTTGGCTCGAAAGCCGCTGGCCGCAGTGTTCAGCCCTCGCACTAACCTTGTTGTTTGCCGTTACAGGTTTCGTCCATTACGTCCGTCAGAGTTATGATGACAAGATACGTGTGCGAATGTGCTATTACTCGTTTATGGTCATGCAGGTAGTCATCGTAGTATGGTTGTTCTGTCAGCCCCACTACTTCGCTTTTCTCTTTCCGCTCCTTGTGCTCTCCACAGTCCCGATGGCCGCTCATTTTATTGCGCTCACTCGGACTTGGCTGACGAATGTGTGGGTCATCGTGTTGGGTTTGGCCCTCGTGGCGGTAGCTGTCTGTTGTCTGGCGCTGCCTCAGCATCAAGGGTGGCCGCTGCCTTCGACCGATATGGACTTCCCTCAGCGTTTTGCTGCTGTTGTCGATTTACCTAAATGGTTGGAATTCCTTCATCTTCCGTTCAAACTCTAAGGTCACTGCCGTCATGAGCGCTTTCCTTGCACTTCTCGAATCTTGGGGCTATTGGGGTATGTTCGTGGCTGCTTTCATCGCAGGCAGCGTCTTCCCTTTCAGTAGCGAGGCGATGCTGACAGCGTTGCAATTGGCAGGTCTGGAGCCCATACGTCTGTTCGTAGCAGCCACGATAGGCAACGTCGGCGGGTCGATGTTCAATTACGGTGTCGGCACCCTCGGAAAGATGGAATGGATAGAGCGCTACCTTCACGTCGAGCGTGAGCGCGTAGAACGTACTGCACGCTGGATGGAGCGTTACGGCGCATGGATAGGCGTTCTCTGTTTCTTGCCCATCATCGGTAGTGTCATTGCCGTGACACTCGGTTTCACCCGTGCCAATCCGTGGCTCTCGTTGCTGACCATCAGCATAGGCAAGGCCGCACGTTATGCCTTGCTCATTTTTGCCGTCTCGTTCATTTAGGTGTTTCGAGCCTTCTTACCTTGTTCCTCCTTCGTTTCCTCATTATCTTGGTTTTCAATCTTATAGGCGTTTGTCAGATAAATGTCAGACAAATGTCAGTGAAATGATTTGTCCTCGTTCGTATTCTTTTCATACCTTTGCCGCCAGTTTCATCAACAACTGACAAGTTATGAAAAAGAAAAGTACAACAGCTCTGTCCAAGAACATGAACTGCCAGTCGCGCTCTTGGCGCACAGCATTTGCCTGGCAGAACTATCTCATCATCGCCGTGGCGGTAGTCTTGATTGTCGTAGGCTTCACGCTCATGCTGCCTGAGGTCGACGTCCGCGCTGCTCCTGGTGGGCGCTATGCTCCTACGCCTGGACCGGGAGCCTTTGACCCCGTCCGCATTCGTGTTGCACCCATCCCCTGTTTCATAGGGTTCGTACTGATGGTTCCCGCCATCCTCTTTGTACCCAGTGAGCGGCGAAAAGCAGACGAAAAACCGACTTCAAGTGTGAAACTTCCTTAGAAAAGAGCCTTCAGAAGAAGAATCTTTGCTTTTTTTTCGTCTTTTACGCCGACTTTATCTAATTTTGCAGCGCTTTATGTGCTATCTCGAAGCACTTTAGCCCGTTTTCGACAGTTAACATCAAACATTTTATTTCCTTTTATGAAACATTTTCGTTTAGTGGACAATCTGCTGGGATGGCTGGCTTTTGCTATCGCTGCCTTCACCTATTGCTCCACCGTCGAGCCCACGGCTTCCTTCTGGGATTGCCCTGAGTTCATCACCACGGCCTACAAACTTGAGGTAGGCCATCCGCCAGGGGCACCTTTCTTCATGCTCACGGGCAATTTGTTCACTCAGCTGACCAGTGACCCCTCTAAGGTTGCGCTGATGGTGAACATCATGAATGCGCTCCTGAGTGCGCTCTGTATCATGTTTCTCTATTGGACCGTCTCGCATCTGGCGCGCAAACTCATCTGCAAGGACGGGTGGGTCTCTACCCTACCCCAACTCATTGCTGTCGAAGGCGCTGCCATGACGGGTGCTTTGGCCTATTGTTGGAGCGACACCTTCTGGTACTCTGCTGTCGAAGGCGAAGTTTATGCCTACAGTTCGCTCTTCACGGCTGTGGTCTTCTGGCTGATGCTGAAGTGGGAGGATAATGCCGACAAACCGCATTCCGACCGCTGGCTCATCCTGATAGCCTATCTCACGGGCCTCTCCATTGGCGTCCACCTGCTGAACCTGCTTTGCCTGCCTGCGCTCGTGTTGATCTACTACTACAAACGTTCAGACAACGCTACGCTCAAGGGCTCAATCTATGCGCTCATCGGTTCGTTTGTGCTCGTGGCGGCTGTGCTCTATGGCATCGTGCCGGGCATCGTGAAAGTCGGCGGCTGGTTTGAACTCCTGTTCGTCAACACGTTCTCGCTGCCCTTCAACAGCGGTCTCATCGTCTATATAATCCTTCTCACGGCTGTCGTGCTGTGGGCGATTTGGGAGACGATGGCTGAGCGTTCGCGTCTGCGCATGAACATCTCCTATCTGGTCAGTATCGCCATGCTCGGCATTCCCTTCTATGGCTACGGACTCACCAGCATCATCATTGGTGCTATCGTCTTAGCGGCCCTGTACGGACTCTTGCAGTGGAAGCGCGAGGGTGGCCATTTCGTCACGGCGCGAGTGATGAATACCTCGCTGCTCTGCATGCTGATGATCATGATAGGCTATTCATCCTATGCGCTGATCGTCATCCGTTCGACGGCCAATACGCCCATGGACCAGAACTCGCCTGAGGATATCTTCACGCTCGGTAGCTACCTCAACCGTGAGCAGTACGGCACACGCCCGCTGTTCTACGGACAGGCCTACAACTCGCAGGTGAAACTGCGTACCGAAGGGGGCTATTGCGTCCCCGAATCCAAGGAAGGCGCCGCCGTCTATCAGCGCAAGGAGAAGGCTTCGCCCGACGAGCCTGATCGCTACGAGATTCAGCGCCACGACGTCGAATACGTTTATGCCCAGAATATGTTCTTCCCCCGTATGTACAGCGACCGCCATGCCCAAGCCTACGAGGACTGGCTCGGTGGTGTCGAAGGTTATCAAGTGCCTTTCGATCGCTGTGGCGAAGCCATTATGGTGAAGATGCCTACGCAGTTGGAGAACATCCGCTTCTTCCTCTCCTATCAGGTCAACTTCATGTACTGGCGCTATTTTATGTGGAACTTCGCTGGCCGGCAGAATGACATCCAAGGCAATGGCGAACTCGAGCATGGCAACTGGCTCTCTGGTATTCCTTTTATCGACAACGGACGTCTCGGCGATCAAAGCAAGTTGCCGACGGAGTTGCGTGAGAACAAGGGCCGCAACGTCTTCTTCTGCCTGCCTCTTCTTCTGGGTCTGCTCGGCCTCTGCTGGCAGGCTTGGAAAGAGCGCGATGGCGACCCCATCGGTGTCAAGCAGTTCTGGGTGGTTTTCTTCCTCTTCTTCATGACAGGTCTGGCCATCGTCGTCTACTTGAATCAGACGCCGCAGCAACCGCGCGAGCGCGATTATGCCTACGCGGGTTCGTTCTATGCCTTTGCCATCTGGATTGGTCTGGGTGCAGCTGCTGTGGCCGACTGGCTTGAGCGCAAGACGGGCAAGGCGATGGCGGCATCTCTCGCTTCGCTGTTCTGCCTGCTCGTGCCCCTACAGATGGTCGGACAGACGTGGGACGACCACGACCGCAGCGGACGCTTCACTTGCCGCGACTTTGGCGAGAACTACCTTCAGACGCTGCCGCAGACGGGCTTCCCCATCATCTTCACTAATGGCGACAACGACACCTTCCCCCTCTGGTACAACCAGGAGACAGAGGGCGTACGCACCGATGCCCGCGTCTGCAACCTCTCGTACCTGCAGACCGACTGGTACATCGACCAGATGAAACGTCCTGCCTACGACTCCCCCAGTGTGCCCATTTCATGGGAGCGCATTCAGTACGTAGCTGGTACGCGCGAAGGTATCCGTGTCAGTCCGGGCACGCTCGAGCAAGCCATCGAGTACTACAAGGATGATTCTATCACTGCTAAGCAGCTCCTTGGCGAGAATCCCTACGAATTGTCGACCATCATTGACAAATGGATTCTCAACGACAACAAGGACATGCAGATCTTCCCCACCGATTCTGTCGTCATCACTATCGACAAGGAGGCCGTCCGCCGTTCGGGCATGATGATTGCCGCAGACAGCATTCCCGATGTCATGCACATCAGTCTCAAGGGCAAGCGTGCGGTCTACAAGAGCGAGATGATGATGTACGAGATGCTGGCTCGTTGCAACTGGGAACGTCCTCTTTATGTTGCAATGACGGTAGGCTCTGACAACTATGGCAACCTCGGCGACAACTTCGTGCAGGAGGGCCTCGCCAATCGCATCACTCCTTTCGACACGAAGTCCTCTGGCCGCCGCGTCGATACCGAGAAGATGTACGACAACCTGATGAACCGCTTCAAGTTCGGAGGCGTTGACAATCCCAACATCTACCTCGACGAGACCGTCACCCGTATGTGCTACACGCATCGCCGCATCTTTGCTCAACTTGCTATCGAGTTGATGAAGGAAGGCAAGAAGGACAAGGCGCTGAAGGTAGTTGATAAGATTGAGAAGGAGATACCTGAGACGACCGTTCCACACAATCATCAGGGTGGTTCGCTCGAATTGGCACAGGTCTATCTTGACCTCGGCAAGAAGGACAAGGCAGCGCATATCGCCAAGGCCGTTGCGCAGAACGCTTCGGAGTACTGTGCTTGGTACACCAGCCTTTCCGACCATCGTCTGCAGATGAGTGCCGAGGAGTGTTACTACTACCTCCTTCAGCTCTCCAACTCGCTGAAGATCCTGGATAGTGCCGACGCGAAGGCCGCAGAGAGCTACGATCTCGCTCTCCGTACCTATTTCGACCAGTTCCAGAATCGGACGAACTATTAAGTGAAGGGTGAAAAGTGAAAGGGTGAAGAGTGAAAAATAAGAGAATCCTGCAAGGAGTGAAGTTTAAAACCTGCAGGTAATCTTTATCTTTCACTCTTCACCCTTTCGCTTTTCACTGACATTATATTCATTCAAACTTATGTTCATAGAGCAACCAGCCCGTTTCCTGCGGTGGATTTATCCGCATGCCGTCTGGCGAATGGATTCGTCGGTAAAGGCCGTCTACCTGACCTTCGACGACGGACCAATCCCCGAGGCTACACCTTTTGTTCTCGACGTTTTAGCGCGCTATGGCATCAAGGCTACCTTCTTCATGGTGGGCGATAATGTGCGCAAGCACCCTGATGTCTTCCGTCAGGTCGTTGAGGCCGGACATCGCATAGGTAACCACACTTTCAATCATATTGGAGGCTTACGTTGGCTAAGCAAGAATTACTTGAAGAACACCGAAAAGGCGCAGGAGATTATCGAGAGGAATCTCCATTCGGCAGAGGCTGCTGAGCGCAACGCTGTCCATCTCTTCCGCCCTCCTCACGGATGGATGCGTACCGACCAGTATCGAACTATCCGTCGGCAGGGGTATCAGATTATTATGTGGGACCTTGTCACGCGCGACTATAGCCGTCGCCTGAATGCCGAGCAAGTGCTGGCCAACGTGAAGCGTTATGCTCGCAACGGCAGCATCATCACGTTTCATGACAGCCTTCGTAGCATCGACAAGCTGAAGCTCATACTCCCCGAAGCCCTTGAATGGCTTATCGCTGAAGGCTACGACTTCCGCGTCTTCGACTAAAGAGTGAAAAGCAAAAGAGTGAAAAGCAAAAGAGTGAAAAGTGAAAAATGAAAAGTGAAAAATAAAGAATACCAGCAGGGCTTAAACTTCATTCCTTGAAGGTAACTTTTATTTTTCACTTTTCATTTTTCACTTTTCACTAACTATTCATCATCCTTCCTTGGCATACTGAACTCGCAGCCGCAGTACAGTTGGTTGTAGAACCCATATTCCTTTAGCAACTGGTTGCGGCGTTCTTGTAGCCCTCCCTTACGCCAGTTCTGTGCCCAGAAGTGAGCGCCGGGAACAGCAGCCTCGGCCGCTCGTCCGGCACGTTCTATCTGATCGAGGCGCTTCCATCGTGATGAGGCCAGCGTCGTAGCGAACCACTCGATGCGCAGCTCCACCGCCTTGCGTGCTGCAGCCGTAAGACGCATCTCGAAGCATCGTTCGCAGCGGTTTCCGCGCTCGGGTTCGCCCTCCAGCCCATGCACGCAACCGAGCCAATCGTCGTGCTGCCAGTCATCGTCGATCCACGTGATGCCAAGGCTCTCAGCATGCCGTTTGCTCTCAGCCTTGCGAATCTCATACTCCTCGCGGGGGAAGATATTGGGGTTGTAGTAATAGATGGTCGGGTGTATGTCGTGGTTCAACAACCACTCCACGATAGCGCTCGAGCAGGGCGCACAGCACGCATGCAGCACAACTTGTTTCAGCCCTTCGGGCACTTCGATGGGATTATTCTTTTTCATTTATAGGGATGAGATGATGAGGTTGATTTCCTTTTCCCGCTTTTAGTATCGGTAGGTCTGTGTGATTTGCTTGATGCCCAGGACCATCAGCACAATGGTAGCCGTAGCGATAGCCACAGTCTGCGTAAGCGAGGGCAGCAGTTCTGGCAGACGATGCAGCAAGAGCAACAGATTCACCAGCAGGCTGTCGCCGTCGAAGTGCAGCGCACCTGCGATGATGCGCATGGCTGCTCCTTGCATCAGGTTCCATAGATACGTGAAGAAGCCCAGATAGATCATCAGCGCCACACCTGCAATCGCGCCGAACATGTTCAGCCCGATACGCCAGCGGCGCAGGCGTAAGTGCTCCGTCGTCCAGGCCCGTTCGAACCGGGGAAGGGCGCTAACTACGCGCTCGCTGAAGCCGTCGTCGGCGATAGTCTCCTCGTGCTCGCTGAAGAAGCTGGCGAGCAGCGCGTCGTCGTTCAGCGCGTTGGTCGTGCTCTCTTCTTCTCTAAGCTCTGTTCTTTTATTCATTGTAGCCATTTCTTCTGAGATAGTTAGCTAAGTTCTTCTTGCCACGCAGCAGGTGGCTCTTGACGGTATTCTCGTTCATGTCCGTGATTTGGGCAATCTCCTTGATACTCTGTCCTTCTACGCATTGCAGGACAACGCATGTGCGTTCGGTCTCTGAGAGGGTGCTCAGCGCCAGGTCCAAGTCGTGGCGAAGCGAGAAGCGATCTGATTCGCCCCCAGTTGTCTCTGTCTCTCTCCCTGCTCCAGCTGCAAGGGAGGGAGCGGATTGAGCCCGAGATGAAGAGGAATTACTGCGATCAAAGGTAACTGCTTCCTCCCCTATAGAGAGAGTGGGGAGAGCGTCTTTTTTCCTTTTCTCATCCAGGAACACTCTATAGGCGATTCTGAATAACCACGTCTCGAAGCCCGAGAGCTGACGGAAGTCCTTCAGGTGCTGCCATGCGCGGATGAAAGTTTCCTGTGCCAGGTCGTCTGCCAGCATCGCATCGCCTGCGGTGAGACGGCGCAGGAAGCGGCGCACCGCTTCCTGGTGAGCGCTGACCAACTGGCCGAAGGCGCGCTCGTTGCCGAATGTCACCACTTGGGTGATGAGTACGAAGTCTGACAGGCGTGGCATCGTTGTAGGACGTATTGCTTGAGGAGTGAAAAGTGAAAGAGCGAAAAGTGAATAATTAGGATTACTCTCAGTACTTGAAGGTAACTTGTATTTTTCGCTCTTTCACTTATTCACTTTTCATTTAAATAGGTTGCTCTTATTTTTCATTTTTCACTCTTTCACTTTTCACTCTTCAGGCGTTCTCGCTCTTGTTGTAGTCGTCGGTCGAAGGCGTTTGGGCTGTCGTTCCTTGCTCTGCGCTCTTCTCTCCGTCGCCGAGTCCGGTCACGAAGCTCTCCTGCTGTGGTGCACCGCCGTTCGACGAGTGTCCTTTGCTTGTCGTAGCGATCACCAACTTGGCCACACCGATGCAAGCCACGAGGGCTCCGATGCCCCAGAAGCTACTGGGTCCAATCGAGAAGAAGAGGATGATGAGGCCTACGCCCACGCAGCAGTACATGATGCCGCTCTTCCACATCTCTGCGTTCTCGTCGGGATAGGGTTGTACGTATCCCGTTCCAGGCATCGCTGAGCTGCTGGTGGCGTAGGTCTGCGTGCCTTGTTGGTTACCGGTTCCCTGTTGATAGTTGCCTGTTCCCTGCTCGTTGGCAGTTTGCTGGTTGCTCGTGCCCTGCTGGCTTCTTGCCTGAGCTGTCTGCTGAGCCTGTGCTGCCTGCTGAGCCTGAGCCGTTTGATAGGCTTGATACTGATAGTTACGATCCTTGCGTCCGCTGCGAGCGATCAGCCAGATGATGAGCGCTAGTATCCAGATGGGAGCCGTGAATAGGCCGAAGAGTAGGACACAGATGACGATGGCAAACAGGATGCCGAGGAAGCCCCCGAACAGGCCCAGGCCTCCACCGATGAGCTTTCCCCACCAGGTGTTCAGACCGAGTTCCTCTTTGAGGTCGTTCAGGTCCTCGTTCAAGTCGTCCCAGTCGTCTTGCGAGAGCACGACGTCGTCCGAGTCCTCGCCTTCGTAGAAGAACGTCGTGTCCTCGGCCAGCGTCTCCAGTGAGTCGCCCAGGCGCTCCATCTCGTTGCCCATCTGCTCCAGTTCCTCGCCCAGCTTCTCGGCTTTGCCAGGATTCGTGACGGCCGTCATGGCTATCTGAACGCCCTTTTTCGCCATCTTTGCCCCCTGCTTGGTCATCTGCTTGGCAACAGCTTTCTGCTGCGGAGTGGCGGGCTTGCCGTTGACGGTCATGCCCTTCATCTGGATTGTGGCGGTAGCGTTCTGGGTGGAATCTGCGGTTTCCTCGGCTCGGAGCGAGGTGCAGGGCATGGCCATCATCAGCGTGGCCATCGCCATCAGGAAGAATGATTTTGTCTTCATCGTTTTATACTTTTTATTGTTGAATTCAGTCGTTCGTGTCTGACTTTACATCGAATAGACGACAAAGGAAGCAAAAAAGTTGCAGGTATCTTCAGTTTTTTTGAAAAAAAATGCAGTTTCCTACTTAACTTTGTACCGCCGAAAGCGTAATAAAGGTGTATGACACGCTCCGATTTCGAACATATTGCCGCTCAGTTGCGACCGCTCATGCTCCGCGTCGCCCTCGATTTCTTCGGTGCTACCGACGAGGCCGAGGACGTCACGCAAGAGGCGCAGCTCGCCCTGTGGCGCTATTGCGAACGCATCGACTCCGAGCGGAATGTCGAAGGTCTGGCCGTGCGTGTCACCAAGAACTGCTGCATCAGCTGGCATCGCCGTCATCATTCCTTGCCCACCGTCACCGACAGCTCACCGTCGGTCACCGCTTCCGCCCTCTCCCCCTCCCCTCACGAATTGCTCGAAGCCAAGGACGCACAAACCCTCTTGGCCGAAGCCCTCGCCCGTCTGGAACCGCGAGAACGACAGCTCTTCGAGATGCGACAGCTCCAGGGCCTCACGCTCGACGAGATTGCCGCACAGACAGGCATTCAGAAATCATCGGTCAAATCCATGATCTCAACCGCACGAAAGAAACTCCTCACCGAACTCAAACATCGTCTCAGACTATGAACACCCAAGAGATACAATCACTCATCGACCGCTTCTTAGCCGCCGAGAGCACTCCCGAAGAGGAGCGCCGACTGGCCCTCGCCCTGCACGAGGCTGCCGCAGCTACTGGCGATGACCTGCCCGCCGACTGGCAGGCCGCCCTCCTCATGCTGGGCGAGTTGACGCTGGGCGAAGCGCTCTACGATGACACCCTCGCTCGTCGCAATCCGGCGCCCTTGGCCCAAAGTCTTTCTGCCCAAAGCGTTCGCCTGGCCACCGAGAGCCAGAAGAGCCGTAGCCTCCGGCTTTGGCGCTGGGCGGCTGCCGTCGCGCTGGTCTTTGCGACCGGTCTTGGCGTTGCGCTCCATCAGTCGAGGACGCCTCAGCCTATGGTCGCGAGCGTGAGTCTCACCGGTGAGACAAGTGAGTCTCACCAGTGGGACAAGCGAGTCTCACCGGTGAGACAGGACTCCGCGACCATTCGCATCAGCGATGTCGACCCGTCGCATGAGCAAACACGAATGGTCGCATCAGCCAGAGCGAACAGACGTAAAAGAAGAACTGTCCGGCCAGAGACGATGCTTCCACCTACGGAAATGCCTTCGTCCCCACAGGAGGAGCGGGCTGAGGAGCCCTTGCTGGCAACTGCTGAGGCTGGACAACAGCCTGAGAACGTCCAGTACCAGTCACTTACGTACACCGACGATCCTTACGCAGCCTTGGAAGCTGAGATGCGCGACATCCGCAGCCGTGGCGAGCGCGTTGAGGCGATGATAGCCAAACTGACTGGCCCTATCGAATAATTCTATCCACTACATACCTCTATCCATTATGAAAAAGTCATTGATTCTCCTATTCCTACTCCCCCTGTCCCTCTCCATCTGCGCCCAGCCCAATGCACGCCTGCAAGAGCTCGAACAGGCGTTGAAGGAGCAAGGTTTCAACCTCTCTCATATTCAGCGCAGCGCACGCGGCATCGAGCAGCGGTGGACCTCGAACCTCTACATTTCATCCTTGGCTCCTAATATCTCGAAGGGAATGATTGAGAAAATGTCAGCAGCCGAGCTGAGAGCCTTCAAGCAGAAGATAGACAGCACGGAAACGGTCAAAAAGCAGCGCACCGCTGAGGCCATCGACCTCATCCGCAGCACCTTCAGCGCCCTCGCCGCAGAAGCATCAGAGAGTTATATGTACGAAGTCCACAACAAGGAATGTGACACCATCCGCCTCTCCATGGCTTGGCGCGACGGCGACCTGGCCCTCAGCTCTTGGCGCGGCGATGGCGGCATCCACTACAGCAATGCCCGCGAGGCCGTCAGCTTCAGCTTCCATCGCCCTCCAGGGCAGGATTGGTCATCAGGGATGTACACGCACGTGTACACCGCCCCTTACCCCGAGCCGATGGGCGACATCAAGTCCTTCGACGGCAAAGCCTTTCAGACTCATATCTCGCCCTGCCTGAAACGTGCGTTAAAGCTGAAGGGCGCAAAGAAATATCCCGTCTATTGGCGGCACGACGAGGGCTATAATGAGGAGGTAGGAGAGTTGATTTACAAGGTGACTGTGCAGAAAGATTATGCCGACAACAAGCATACAGGCCTCACGACGGGCGACCTGTATTTCATCCCAAAGGCCTACGAGAGCGAAGCCCAAGAGTTGCTCACGACCTTGGATTCACTCACTCATGACTATATTGAGAGGCACTACGACCAGGCTTACTCTTACACGTTCAATCCCCGCTTCTCCTACCATAATGATGTCGTCATCGTTTCAGGTAGTGGCTGGCCCGATAAGCAGCCCGTGGACACGGATTATCTGTTGAGCACATACATGGACGACGACGGTTTCTACTTCCTCTTTGTCACTACCGAAGGCGAAATCTGGATGCCTCGCGACTATCCCAAGCTCAAGAGCTGGATGAATGGCGAACGCATCTATCGCAAGTAACGACCGCCCGCAAGTTAAATTCCATTAAATATAACAGATTACGGCTGCAAACGCTTATCTTTGCAGCCGTAATTCGTTATACATGAACTCGTCCGCTCGAGCTCCCCTCGCTTCTTGAAGTGTCAAGCGTCACCCTTCGGGATGCCGAGCGCGCTCTGCGAAAAACTCTTCGCTCGAGCTTGCTCGCTTTGCTCTGCAAAGAACTTTTAACTCTTAACTTTTAACTCTTAACTCTTAACTACTATATGAAAGAGATCTTTCTTGCCGGTGGCTGCTTCTGGGGCACCGAGCACTTCTTCAAGCAAATCGAAGGCGTCGTAGAGACCGAAGTAGGCTTTGCCAACGGCAACACCGACAGCCCTACATATAAAGAGGTATATACCGACACGACAGGTTATGCCGAGACCGTCCGCATCCGCTACGATGAGCAAGTGGCCGACCTGGAGTTCCTGCTCCGCATGTTCTTCAAGGCCATCGACCCGACGAGCCTCAACCGCCAAGGGCATGACGAAGGCACGCGCTATCGCACGGGCGTCTACTATACGTCTGTCGATGACCTGCCTACGATAAGAAAAGTCTTTGCAGAGCAGCAGGCGTTGCTCGCTGAACCGATTGTCGTAGAGGTCGAACCCCTCCGTAACTTTTATGCTGCTGAGGACTACCATCAGGACTACCTCGACAAGAACCCCGACGGCTACTGCCACCTGCCCCTCGAGCTGTTCGCCTTCGCGCGACAAGCTTCTCACGAACACGTGAAATGATGAATCAGCGCGCCCTCCTTTTCCCGAATGGCCGCCTTGACGTGCGCATGTCGAACCGCCTTGACGTGAACATGTCGAAGCGTCGATGCTCCTCTTGGCAGCTATTGCTTTTATTTTTCATTTTTCACTTTTCACTTTTCACTCCTCTCCCCGCCAGCACCCATTGGCGCATAGAAGCCGAGTCGCCGGAGACGCGCATCCTGCAGCGAGCCGATACCCTCGACATCACCTCCCCCAAGGGCCTCTCGCTCTGGTGGGATCAACCCTTGACCGCGCCTTGCACCATCGAGTATCGCGCCTGTGTCGTCGTCGATGGAGGGCCCTGCGACCGCCTCTCCGACCTCAACTGTTTCTGGATGGCCAGCGAGCCCTTCGCGGGACTGTCCAAGCGCGGCGGTCGCTTCGCCGAGAGCTACCGCCTCGAATGTTACTACCTCGGCTACGGCGGCAACCATAACACGACAACCCGCTTCCGCCGTTATACGGCCGACACCCTCGCCGTCAGCAATCCGGCCCACCGCCCACCTATCCTCGTGGAGTACACCGACAGCGCCCATCTGCTGCGCCCCAACCATTGGTACGACGTCCGCATAGAGGTCCGTACAGACGGGCGCACTCGCTACTATATCGACGGCGAACTGCTCGTCGACTATCTTGATCCCGCTCCTCTCACTCGTGGCTGGTTTGCGTTCCGCACGACTTGGAGCCACACCCGTCTCACCGCCTTCCGTGTGACAACAGCACAACAATAAGCCCCCTGTAAGTGCCCTGCGATTTCGTCGCTGGGCCCACTCAATAACCTCTTATTCCCCTCCCTTCCATGAAGAAAGCAATCATCGTAGGTGCCAGTTCGGGCATCGGACAAGAAGTGGCCAAACTGCTGCTGGCTGAGGGTTGGACGCTCGGCGTTGCAGCCCGACGCGAAGATAAACTCTTGGAATTGCAGGCGCTGGCCCCCGACCGTGTGGAGGTCATGACCATCGACGTCACGCAGCCCGATGCTGAGGAACGCCTGCTCAGCCTCATCGACCGTCTTGGCGGCATCGACCTCTACTTCCATGCCTCGGGCATCGGACGGCAAAATCGCACGCTCGAAGCTGATATTGAACTGCGTACGGCCCAGACGAATGCTCTCGGCTTCATGCGGATGATAGGGGCCGCCTTCCGCTATTTCTCGCAGCCTAATGCTCGTCATCAAAGGGAAAGTCGCGAGGGAATCTTGGCTGCCATCACCTCCATCGCCGG
The DNA here is from genome assembly GCA_017429525.1 of Bacteroidaceae bacterium. Taxonomy (GTDB): domain Bacteria; phylum Bacteroidota; class Bacteroidia; order Bacteroidales; family Bacteroidaceae; genus Physcousia. The sequence goes on from JAFROT010000003.1 coordinate 90,841, forward strand.
CACGAAAGGGCTCGGTCCTGCTCCTGCCTATTCAGCCACCAAGGCGCTCCAGGCCAATTACCTCGAAGCCCTTGAGCAGCAAGCACGCCAGCGCCATCTGCCCATCCATATCCTCGACATCCGTCCGGGCTTTGTAGACACCGCCCTCTTGAACGATGACTTCCCCTACCCGATGCTTATGCGCCCGGAGGCCGTCGCACGCGACATCGTAAGCAGCATCAAACGACGTCGCCACGTCCGCACGATCGACTGGCGCTACCGCATGCTCACCTTCTTCTGGCGCCTGGTGCCTCGATGGCTGTGGCGCAGGATTAAGTTGTAAGGGATCGGGATAATCGGAATACTCGGAATACTCGGATTACTCCGAATACTCCGAATTTCGGAGCTCCGAAAGCTCTGAGTTTAGCGTGCCAGCAGCTGTTCGCCGTGGGTCTTCGTCTTAATCTGTTTGCCTGTGATGATGTCTTCGATGACGCCTTCTTCGTTGATGATGAAAGTGGTGCGGACAGTCCCGAAATACTTGCGGCCGTACATCGACTTTTCAGCCCATACGCCCATCTGCTCCACCAGCGTGTGATTGGTGTCGGCGATGAGGGTGAAGGGCAGTTCGTGCTTCGCCTTGAACTTCTGGTGGCTGGCAGCGCTGTCCACGCTGACACCTACGACGGCGTAGCCACGTTTCCTTAATTCCGAATAGTTGTCGCGCAGGCTGCAGGCTTCAGCAGTGCAGCCGCTCGTGTTGTCCTTCGGATAGAAGTACAACACTAATTTCTGTCCTTTGAACTGGCTGAGGCGGACTTCCTGTCCCTCCTCGTCGATGCCCAACAGCTCGGGCGCATGGTCTCCGATTTGCATAATGAGAAAGATGTAAAAGGTTAGACTCTCGGGTGCAAAGATAGGCAAAAGTTCGGCTTCAAATGCCTGTTGGCGCTAATAAAAATGAGGTTGTGGGCAAAAAAAATGGCTTGTTGTGCTTGTGCTCCGTGAAAATCGTGTAACTTTGTGGCCGTGAACGTATGTTGAACCTCCATAAAACGCTTAACCATGCACCACAAGAGACACCTGCTGTTCATCGCAGCCTTACTGCTTCAGTTCACCCTTTCCTCGACTTCGTTCGGAGGAGCATGGGCGGCCACGAAACTCTTCAACAAGGGCAAGAGCGACTACCGAATCGTGCTGGCCTCGGGCGCGTCAACGTCTGAGCAGACGGCTGCGCGCGAACTCCAGAGCTACCTCAAGCAGATCAGTGGCGCTGAGTTGCCCATCGTCGATGCCAATGGCGACTGTGGCCGCCACTTCATCTACGTCGGTTACGACACACGCGTGAAGGCGGTCACCGGAGCACCTGTCCCTGCTGCCGGCGATGAGGCTTTCACCTACGAGACCATCAACGGCAACCTCTACGTCTACGGCGGTCGCGAGCGCGGCACGGCTTACGGCGTCTTCACCTTCCTTGAGCAGCAGCTGGGCGTGATGTGGCTCATGCCCGACTGCACCTATGTGACACAGCGCACAGAGTATCGCCTGCCCGAGCTCCATGTCCACGAGGCCCCTGCCATCCATTATCGCTACGCTCAGTACAAGCATGTGTTGGACGATGCCTGGTGCGCGCACAACAAGAACAATACGCTCTGGGCTCCTCGAAAGAATGACTACGGAGGCATCGGCGCCTACTGGAACTGTCACACCTGCGAACAGTTCGTGCCAGCCGAGACCTACTTCGAGACTCATCCCGAATACTTTGCTCTGCGCGATGGCAAGCGCATCTCCAACGGCCAGCTCTGCCTGACCAATCCCGACGTACTCCGTATCTGTACCGACGAGATTCTGAAGGCTATGGACGTCTACCCCGACTGTTGGGTCTACAGCATGTCGCAGAGCGATAACCGACGCTATTGTGAGTGTGAGAACTGTACGGCCATCGCCAATCGCTATCAGGCGCAGTCGGGGCTTATGCTCTGGTTCGTCAATCAGGTGGCTGCTGCCGCTGCGCGCGTTCATCCGGATAAGTATGTCGGCACCTTCGCCTATCAGTATACGCGCAAGGCGCCCGTGGGCATACGTCCCGCCGACAACGTCGTCATCCGCCTCTGCAGCATCGAGTGTTGCTTTGCTCATGCCCTCGATGAATGTGAGCACAACCGCTCGTTCATGGCCGACCTGCGCGACTGGCAGCAGCTGACGCCCCACCTCTACATCTGGGATTACGTGGTCAACTTCGCCCAGTACCACGCGCCCTTCCCCAACCTGCAGGTGTTGGCGCGTAACATCCGCGTCTTCCGCGACCATCACGTCATCGGCATTCAGGAGGAGGCGCAGTACCAGACGCCAGGCGGTGAGTTTGCCGAACTGAAAGCGTGGCTGTTGGCTCACCTGCTGTGGAACCCCGAACAGGACACCCAGCCGCTCATTGATGCGTTCGTCCGTGCCTATTATGGTGCTGCTGCCGACGCCGTGTTGCGCTATATCGAACTCTGCCGCCAGCTCATCAAGCCCGAGACCGTCATGGGTATCTACATCCGTCATGATAACGCGCTCTACACCGACGAGTTCATTTCCTCATCGCGCCGCCTCCTCGACGATGCGCGTCAGCTCGTGGCCAGCGATTCCGTGCTCGTCAGCCGTCTCGACCGCGTGCGTCTGCAGCCCATGTACCTCCATCTGATGCGTTCGCCCGAGGCGGCCAAGGCTGACGGCACTACCGACGAGTACATCCGTCTCATTCGCCAGAATGGTTACAAGGCCAATGAATGGGAAGCCGTAGAGACCTTCATACGCAAGATCCAGCGGTAGCCTAGGCCGACCCATTTCTCATTCAGGACTCAGACGAAAGACGCTCTTCTTGTCTTCATTTGTGCGTTTCTGATCAACTTTTGAACGACTTTTGCCTCTACTGTTGATGACATTTGCCTTCTTCTGACGATCTTTTTGACGTTTTTGAGGCACAAACTACACTTTAGCACTGTAAATTACACCCAAACTACACCGTTTTTGAAGTGGTTATTTCATTGTTAGTCAAGTGAATGGGTGTAAAAGAGTGCTAAAGTGTAGGTACTCGCAGAATTTTTTTACGTACGCGTACGCGCGTTAAGAGATTGTCTATTGTTCCATGTAAGTGTTGAAAGAGTGGGGTTGCAGGGTGAGGTTGAGGTAGCGACGCCCCAGTTTGAGAGATGCGGTGCGTAGGTTGTCGTTGAAGTTGGCAGTGATGATGATGCGCTTACCGTCTGGGCGGACGAATGCGATGAGTGGCATGCCCTGTGTCTCGTCCTTGCTCTTGTAGGCGAGCAGGCGGCTGCCGGGTGTGACGTAGTGCGAGAAGTGCTTCACGGCGTAGTACTCGGCGGTATAGCGGTGTTTGTGGGTTTCGGGGTCCACCTGTATGAGTGCGTTTTGCCGCCATCCCCAGGGGCTCTGTCCGTTTCCGCAGAGGATGAAGTTCCAGATGAAGTACTCGTCGCATCCTCGCCCGATGTAGTCGCAGAGGAGGTGGAAGGTATGCTCTCCGGCACGCCAGTCCATGCTGCCGTTGCCACATTCGCTCTCGCTACTGATGAGGTGCAGGTCGGGATAGCGCTGCCGCAGGGCATCGAGATGCTCGCGGCACTCCCACTGTATGCCCAGTCCGAGGACGTCGTCCTTCAGCCCGTCGACTATTTTTTGGACGTAGTCGAGGCGGTTTGTATTGAAGGTGCCGAGGTAGAGCTTTACCTCGGGATGGCGCTGCTGGAGGGTGGGCCGCAAGTAGTCGCGGTTGAAGCGGATGGTGCCCTCGGCTGTCCAGGCGCAGCCTGGGTAGGGCGTGTAGCTGTAGGCCTCGTTCTGGTACATCACCATGTCGATGGGTATGCCCTCTTCGCGGTAGAGGTCGATGAAGCGGCAGAACATGTTGGCGTAGGCCTGCAGATAGCGTGGGTCCTGAATCATGTAGTCCTGGGTGGCCAGTCGGCGTGGGAAGACGCCGTTGCGGTCGCCCAGCAGTTTCATTTCGTCTGGATCGATGTCGGCGGCCCCACTGCCCACTACAGCGCCGGCGTAGAGTAGGGCGTCCTTCTCTTTTGGCTGATGGTTGAAGCGGCTGCTGAGGACGGGGTAGTCCTGATTGATCTTCATCCACGTGGGCGGGCTCCAAGGTGACATCCAGAAGGTGAGGTTGGGCTGGTGGCGCTGTGCCATATGGATGAGGCGGATGACGTTTTTACGGTCGTGCTCGATATTGAAGTGGTTGAGGGCGAAGTCGCCGCTGACGGTGTCGCAAGAGTACCAGGCGCGACTGTAGTCGTTAGCGTTCATGGTGAGTCGTCCGCGGGTGAAGCGCAGGTCGCCGTCGGGGGCAAAGAGGTCGTGCAGGATCTGCTGCTGGTCGGCAGGCGTGAGAAGTTCCAAGGCATCGAGGTCCAGCTCGTTGAAGCAGGTGCCCCAGGCCCGGAACTCGTGGCCAGGCTGCAGCTCAGTGAGTTGGAGCAGGGGGCTGGAGGACGCATCAGTACGTGAAGCTTCGGCGGAAATATCGCTGGCCACATTCGTGGAGAGCTTGGCCTTCGTCTTGCTCCAAGCGCTGGCCTCGGTGGTCGTGAAATGGACAAAAGTCTGCGCTGCGCCCTGATAGGACGCAGCGAGACAGAGTGTGAGGGTGAATAGCAGTTTGTTCATCTGAGGTATTTTTTGCCGTTGATGATGTAGACGCCACGGGGCATGGTCTTGTTGGATGTGAGCCTGCGTCCGCTGAGGTCGTAGATGGCCGGCGCTGCGTCATGCTGCGTGCTGCCGACAGTGGTGATGGCGGTGTCGATGGAGCCTTTGTAGGTGAGGGTGAAGTTGTCCCAAACGAGCCAGGTATTGTCTGCCGACGGTTCGCGGATGCCGATGGTGAGCGTGCCGTCGAGGATCTCGATGTCCACGGAGAGCAGTCCGTACTTCAGGTTGTTTCCCATCTTGTCGCGTTCGGCATCGAAGTTGCTGTTGGCGCAGCTTTGCTTGACAACATCCTGTACGGTAGTTGAACCGGCAGTGGCGTAGAGGTAGCCCGTGTTGGCGCCTTCGCCGTTAGCCATCTGGCAGGTGACGGTGTAGCGACCAGCAGGCAGTCCGCTGATGGTCTGTGTGTAGTGGAAATTGGTGCTGTGCCACACCTCAACGGCTCCGTTGTAGCGCTGGTTGCCCCATGTGCCGGTCATGGTCCATCCGTAGCCGTTGCCCACGAACTGGGGGTTGACAATCAGCGGCGTGAGGTCAACGGCTTTCTCGGTGGGAGAGCTGCCACCGACGAGGTCGGCGTGGAAGCGGTTCTTCTCGATGGCGAAGAGTTGCAGGTGGGAGATGTCTGCGCCGGTTTTGTTGCAGGCTATCTCCTCGCCGTCGCGGTAGCCGTTGGCGGGCGTCCAGAGGCCGAGCCAGTTGCCGGGATAGCGGCCGTTCTCGACGGCCCAAGCGCCGTCGGCGTAGGCGAGGAGGAAGCGCGTCCACTCGCAGGCCAGGGGCTGGTCGTGGGTGCGGAGCTGGTCGGGGCGGTCCCATTCGGTCTGCAGCAGTAGTCCGTCGTAGTCGATGTTGCGTAGGCAGAAGGCATCGCCGTAGGGTTCGATGGTGAAGACCTTGGTGAGGTCCGTCGTGGGGTCGGCAGGCGTCTGGAAGAAGAGCGCCTTGTTGCCATTCTTGGGGGCGTTCTTGAGGCCGATGAGCAGGTCGGCCTCATCGCTGGCGAGGACGAAGTAGTGGTTGGCTGCCAGTGTTGTGAGTTCTTCGGTTGAAGAGACGAGTTTGTAGCCACGTGCAGCCGTCAGCAGGTCGTAGTAGGCATAGTCTGTCGCCTTGACATATATATTAAAAGTGTAAGTGTTGCCTTCGAAGGTGGCTGTCACTTCGGTGTCCTTAGTCACGCTGGAAAGGGTGCAGCTGAGTCCGTGAGAACCATCGCTCCAGATGACGTTGTCGGGGTCTGCAGTAGCTGGGATGACCATGCGCAGTGTCACCTCCGTTCCGCTGAGCACCTGCACTTCGCTGCCCTCGCTCTCACCGCTGCCGACCGTGATAAACTGCTGAGCAGGAACTACGTTGATGTGGAAGCGGCTCTCGCTGACGGCTCCGCTCTGGTTGGCATACTGGCAGGTATAAGTGCGGCTGGTCGTGATGTTGGGCACGGTGATGACGCTGGTCTTCTGGCCGTTGTCCCAGAGGTAGTCGTTGGTCCATCCCGTTGTGGCTCCGGCATAGAGGATGACGCTCTTGCCGCTGAGCACGGTGGCTTCTGTCTCGCGTAGGATGGTGCCGTCGATGGTAATCTCGTTGGTCATCACATCGGGAGCGGCGTCGCCGCTGACAGCGATGGCGAAGGCCTGCTGGCTCTGGGTGCCGTTCTTTGCGGTGTAGGTGACGCGGTAGATGTAGCTGCGGTCGGCCTTGACGGTAATCTGGCGCGTCTGCTCGCCGGTGCTCCACTGCCAGTTGCCGCTGTCCTCGGTGCCTTCGGGCAGCTGCGGGATGAGGGTGATGTCGGCTCCGTCGGCGGGGATGGCCTTGGTGGGGCCTGCCTCATACTTGTACTTCAGTCCTCCGAGGTTCGTCTGGTTCACGAGTGTCTCGCCCTTATAGATGATGTCGCCGTGGAGGGGCGTGATGGCTTGTTCGGCCTCGATAGCGGGTCGCCAGCTGGTGAGTGTGGAGAAACCTATGTGGTCAAAGCCGCCGGAGTTCTGACTGTAGTTGCCGCCACCCCCGTCGGGGCAAACAGCCGCGCTTGCTTTCTCTGCATATTGCAGTTTGACGCCGCGCAGGCCCTCGTAGTAGCCTATGGCGCGATCCCAATAGGGTCGGAACTCGCCCTTGCCGCCCTCGTTAGGGGCGGTGTGGAGCCATCCAGCACCTAAGTAGCCACGGCAGTCGGAGTAGTTGTAGTTCTTCCATGGCAGAGCTGAGCCTGCCACGCCGCCAAAGTTCAGGGCTGCCACGTGCTCCAGGCCGGCTGCGATGCGGTCGTCCATGTAGGCGTAGAGGTCGTCGCCCTGTGTGAGTCCCACCTGGCAGATGTCCAGGGCGAGGCCCAGCGCCATGAGGGCGTGGCCCTGGTCGCGACCGCTCTCCTGCATCTGTCCGAGGTAGCCGAAGGGGCCGCGCTCATCGGGAATCACGATGGGTACCAGATTGCCAATGAACTCGTTGCAACCGTCGTCGACAATCTGCGTGAGCTTGCTGCGGTCGGCTTGGAAAGTGCCTTGGTGGTCGTATTTATAGAAACTGATGCCTTGGTTGTACATGTGGACGTCGTCGCAGAGGATGCCGATGCTCATGACGCAGAGTGCGTTGCACAGTCCCCAGTTGCTCCAGTAGTGGCCCGGGCGCTCGCCCATGTTGGGGTAGCGCCAGTTCATCCATGTGTCGTGGCGGCGGCGCAGGAAGTCGATGGCGGGATTATAGAACACGCGGATGATCCACTGCCGGAAGGTATCGAAGTCCTCGCGGCTCCAGCCCTCATAATCGCGCATGAGCTCGGCGGCGTTGGCCCATTCGTAGCCGTAGATACCTGCGGCAAGTGAGATGTTGGTGTCGCCGCCCAGGCCGTTGCACTCGCGTGCCCACTGCATCATGATGCGCACGGCGGCATCGGCGTTCTCCCGTGTGCCGCCAATCTTCCATCGGAGGGCGTTCTGATAGGCCATGGCAGCTCCGCGCGCGCAGTTCATATAATTCTGTCCGCTGCCTCCGCCGCGGATCACCGTGGGTGTCGGCCAGGTGGCGATGTTGGCGTTGGAGTATTCGTTGGCACAAAGGATCTCCCATGCGCGCTTGATGCGCGTGTTGCCTTCAGCCAGAAGTTGCTTAGCGCGATCGATGTCCTGCTGGGAGACGATGCCTCCGGGGTGCACGAAGCCGTGGTCCTCGGTCACGGGGAAGACGCGCTTGGCGGCGTACCCGCTGGTGGCTCGGGCGTTGGCGAGCAGTGAAGTGAGCCGCTTCACGTACTGGTCAATGAGCGGTTGCGATGCGCGTGCAGCCTGCAGCTCTTGCTCTGCCTGCCCCATCACATCCCGCAATTCCGCTACTGCATTCGGGGCATAGCCTGTGAGGTCGCCTTCCGCGAGAGTGCGACATTCCTGGAGCTTTGTCTGCAGAGTGGTGAAGTCGCCCGGTGTGCCGTAGTTGAACTCGCGCTCCAGATCGGTAGCCACGGCAGCCAGTTCAGCCACCTGCTGATTGTTCAGGGCCACATCGTACAGGCGCACGTCTGTCACCAGGGTCTGACGGAGGTAGTTGTCGCCCGAAAATGGAGCACGCCCTATCCAGCAGTAGGCCGGAGCCGCCGTGAAGACCTCGCGTGGCGTGGGCATCTGGCTGTTCTGAGCCACGCGGCGGCCGTCCACCCAGAGCTCGCCGCCCAGGCCGCTTTGGCGGTAGAGCACGTGTGTCCAACGGCCCTTGTCGGCGGCCTGTCCCATCTCCATGCCGCTCTCGGCGCCCCATCCGGCCTCAGATGCAGCCATGCGCTGTGCGTTGAGGCGGTAGGCCAGGTAGCGGCCTGCGGTCTGCGTGTTGGCCGTCGTAGTGGAGAAAGCCCATAGGAAATAGCCATTGCCTTCCAGCGAGGCTTCATCGTCGATGCGGTAGCAGGCCGAGAAGGTGAAGCAGTCCATCGATTTCAGCAGCGCTCCGGCGGCCGAGGTGAGGTTGAGGTAGCCCGTGTTGTTGCCCAGGTTCACCACCTGATATTTACCCACTGTTTCCACCTTCGCCGCACCAATCAGTTTGGCTGCGATGCCACTGGCGGCGTCGGTCACGGTGGTGCCGTCAACGCGGTTGAAGTCAAAATACATTCTCAGATGTTCATCTGCTGCCTGCATGCTGCAGACCACCGTCAGCAGCGCCAGCGTTACGAGTGAAATCTTTCTTCTCATTGTTCATGTTAGTTAGTAATCGAAATGCCGGTGCAAAATTACGGGCTTTTGTTCAAATCCGTATTCTTCAATCGTCTAAAACCGCCCAAAAGGATAGTCTTGACGCAGAAACAGACGTTTTTAGCACCATTTTCAGACGATTTTTGCACTTCTAAGGCTTGTTTTCTGACAGAATCGTCTACCTTTGCCCACAGATTTCTAAAGTATCGTCGGCGAGAGATGGAGCGCGAGAACGAGAAGCGTGTCGGCCAACTCTTTGAACTGCGTGAGGAGGCACGCCACCAGTTTGCGCAAGCTGTAAACGTCAATCCGCGGAAGATAGCTGCCAGCCATGAAGAGGAAGTGCTGGTAGAGAAAATGCTGAAGGCTATAGGACAGAATATGGACAACTGCGACTACACCGTGGACTGCCTGGCCTTGGACGTGGGAATGAGTCGTGCCAGCCTCTACAAGAAGATGCAAGTTCTTTTAGGAATCACGCCCAATGACTTCCTACGCAATGTGCGTCTGAAGCATGCGGCAAAGTTGTTGCTCGAGACCAACGAGCCAGTCAATCAAATATCCCTTCAGATCGGTTTCCAGACGACGCGCTATTTCAGTCAATGTTTTCGCTCGTTGTTTGGCATGACGCCCTCGGAATTTCGCCGCGAGAACTCGCCCTCTTCAGGGGCAAATCCTCACGACGAATGATTGATCACAAGGTCGGAACACATTTATTTCACTCGCAGGTAGGTGCGCAGCGCCTTCACGTAGTTCTCGAAGGCGGTGTGACCGTCAGCAGTGATGCGGCAGATGGTGCAGGGTTTCTTGCCCTTGAAGGTCTTCTCCACCTGGATATAGCCTGCTGTAGAGAGCTTGTCGATCTGCACGCTCAGGTTGCCTGCTGTGGCGCCTGTCTGCTCCTTGATATAGGAGAACTCGGCCTCCTCCGAGGCGATGAGCAGCGACATCACTGCCAATCGCAGCTCGGAGTGAAGCAGCGGGTCTAATGGTTTGAAGTTCATAGGCTCTGACGTTTAAGCAAATAGCCGGGGAGGGCAAGGCCAAAGAAGGCAAACAGCAGGAATGTAAAGCACGGCAGAATCGGATGGAATAGGCCTGCCTCTGAAGGCGTTGTGCCTGCCAGACGGAAGAGTAAGATGCTGCCTATGCCCAGCCACTCCCAAAGGAACGTCCCTATTCCTGCTATGATGCCGAAGACCACCAACCAGCGGCTGCGAAGGATGTGTCCGGTGATGGTCACTGTCATGCCCATGAGCAGCACGATGATGGGTGTTACTTTGATATACAAATGTAGATAGACCTCAGGTTCGTAAAGTCTTGTAGCCACTGCGTTCCAGATGAGGCTGACGAGGAAGAAGACGAGGGTGAAGGCGGCAAAGGTCCACCACGTCTTGCCCACTAATGAGCCGATGAGGCTCACGGGCACGTGCTCGCGTTCCTTGTTCTTCTTCTGCGCCCAGATGATGACGAGCGGAAGCACAAACCATAGCAGGTGGCCGAGTGAAGATTTTGTAAGGTAATTGGTGATGGCGATGATGATGGACATTGCCATCATGCTGAGGCCCGCTACGTAGAGCGCCTGTCCTGTCGTCTTCGACGCCGTCTTGCGGCTCTGTTCTATCTGCTCAGTGATGATTTCCAAGCTGCGTTCTGCAGTGAGTTCGTTGTTCTCGATTGTTTCCATGTCTTTGTTGTTTTTTGTTGGGGGATGGGGGTTAATACTCTTGTTGCTTTTGTCCTCATCGCCCTCCTGCAGAAAGGGTGATGAGGACGGTTTGTGTTCGAACGACGGTGCAAAGGTAATTAAGTTTATAATATAAACCAAATTATTTTGCAAATATTTTCATTATGAGCAGCTTTTTCTTATTTCGAAGGCAGAAATATGGGAAGATTTAGATTGAAAAATGAAAAGTGAAAAATGAAAAGTGAAGGCAATAGAGTGAAAAGTGAAAAGTGAAAAATACAAATTACCTTTCATATCCAGAGAGTAATTCTTATTTTTCACTTTTCATTTTTCACTTTTCACTAATATCACTTCAGTATCCCCGTTTCTGTGTCGGTGTGGTTCATTGTACGTTCGATGTCGCGGTAGCGGCGACCGTGGTCCAGACGGATGGCGATTTTCAAGTTGATCATATTACCATAGTCGCGCTGTCGTTGTGTGATTTCCTTATGGATGTAGCGGCTGAGAATCTCGGTCTTGTTGGTGACGGGGCGGCGGGCAAAGAGGTGTTGGGCGAAGACTGAGCAGGTGACGACGCGGCTGATGCGGTAGGACGCTGTCAGGTACCAGGCTGGTGCTCCGTAGCCGCGGTGCTCGCCCTCCATGAAATGCCATCCGTTGTCGACATAGCCGCTCAATGTCCATCGGCCTAAATAAGCCTGCACGCTGGCACCGCCATTGAAGGCGGAGTAGGTGTGTGCGTAGTCCTCGCCACGGTTGTAGAAGCGGTAGAGGCCGCCGTAGACCGCTATGGAGAGGCGCTCGGGGATGACCTGCCACTGGTTGTAGCTCTGTACGTAGAAGAGGTTGCAGCGGTTGTCAGCGTTCGACTGCGACTGAAAGAAATGATTGCCCACACGCGTGTATTTTTCCAGGTTGCAGTTGGCGTGGAGGCGGGCATAGCCTTGCAGGTCGGCGGTCAGGCGAGGCGTGGTGTAGGTGAGGTGCAGGTCGTGACTGGTGACGCGGTTAGGATGTAGGTCGGGGTTACCCACGAGTGTCTCCATGCGGTTCGTCTTGATGCTGACATCGCTGACGAGGGCTATCTGCGAGACGTGCTGAGCGACCTCGAAACCGTAGCGCAGGCGCAGACGGTCGGTGAGCGCATAGCCGACGTTGAACTTAGGACGAAAGAGCCAGAAGTCATGACGCGTGCTGCCTTGGCTGTAGTGCCGCTGGCTGACGCCGAGGCCTGCCATATAGGTCAGCTTGCGCAGCTGTCCTTGTAGTTGGCCGAAGAGGTAGCTGCCCGCGGTGTGGAGGTCGTTGGTAGCTTGGGCGTCACCAGTGTAGGCATTATGGTTGTGGCTAGCGTTGAACTGAATGCCCGCTGAGAGCGTGAAGGGTCGCAGGCGGTTTTCGTAGATGGCTTCGCTCCATAGTGAGCGTGTCTGCCCATGGGTGCTGTAGGCATAGCGTGCGCCTTCGTTGTTCTCTATGTCTCCCGACGATTTGATGTATGTGCCAACGAGGTTGGCTGTCAACGACTGATGGCGGCTGAAGTCCTGATGGTAGTAGAGGTCCATCGAGGGTGAGGAAGAGCTGGAGGACGTGTGATTGGTGAACACCTCGTCGTCTGCTGCCATCGTTCGTTTGGAGTGCGAGGGACGAAGATGGCTGTTGAGAGCGAGGCGCGCCTGCACGACGAAGTTGCTGTCGCAGAGACTGTAGGTGAGCTGTCCCGTGTTGCCGAGGCTGCTGCTGCGCCCGTCCGTCAGGCGGCGGTGGATCTGTTCGGTAGCGCCCGACTCCAGCTGGTAGGTGGCGCGTTCGTCGTACTCCTCGCCCGTGAAGCGGTGGTAGTCAAGGCCGTAAGTCAAAGCTAACTCGCTGCGACCACGGTTCACGCGAGCGTACACCGTCTCATCGCCGATAGCTGTGGTCAGCGCGTTCGTCAGTGCCGTGCCGACGACATAGCCGCTGTCGGGCTTGCGCACCTTGATATTAATGACGTAAGCGATGCCCTCGCCGTAGCGCAGTCCAGGGTTGTCGATATACTCCACGCGCTGCACACCACGCATATCCAGCGCCAGCAGATCTTCGCGTGTGGCCACGACATCGTTGATGCGCACTTGCACGCTGCCGAGGTTGGTCAGTGCCGTGATGCTGCTCAGCGCCTCGTCCACGCGGATGCGCGGCAGCGCCAGCTTCGACAGCAGCGAATAGCCATCAGTAGAGTTTTCCAGTTGTTGCCTTGTGGGATAGACCCACATCCCATCAGCTTTCTGCACCGTGCGTGCAGCCTTGACGGTCACTTCGCTCATCGTTGTGCTGGGCTCCTGAGCCATCGCTGCCGCTGAGCAGAAGGCTACGAATGTCGATAGAATCAGTCTTTTCATTGTGCGTCTTTTGTTTTTTTTGCGGCAAAGGTACGCACTATTCGCCAATGGCTCCAAATCTCCACGCTGACATTTGTCTGACATTTGCCTGACAAGGGCCCGTGTGATGCCTGACAATAGCAAAAAATACCAGCGCCGCTGCGGTGACAGGGGCGCTGGTATTTTCGGTTTCTAGCTTATCGCGTGCTCGAGAGTCTTTCCCCTCACGGCTTAGTGTAGGGGGGTGAGGGGGTAGATGAGGTTGACGATGAGGATGTTGGCGGTGAGGATGATGATGTCCATGGGAAGTCCGATGCGCACGAAGTCGCTGAAGCGGTAGCCGCCGGGTCCATAGACGAGCATGTGGGTGGGCGAGCCGATGGGGGTGGCGAAGCTACTGCTGACGCTGATCATCAGTGCGATGAGGAAGGGCATGGGCTCATAGCCGAGGCGTGTGGCAGCCTCGTACATGATGGGGAAGAACATAGCGCCTGCGGCGGTGTTGGAGATGAACTCGGTGGTGATGTTGGCGGCGAGGCAGATGGCGGCCATCACGACGATGGGATTGGTGCCGCAGGCGTCGAGGATGCCGCCGGCGAGATGCTCGGCGAGGCCTGTAGTCTGGATGGCGGTGCCGAGGACGACGGAGGAGGCGAAGATCATGAGTATGTCCCAGTTGATGGCCTTCATGGCTTGGTCGGCATTGCAGCAGCGGCAGATGAGCATGGCCATGGCGGCGAGGACGGCGCTCTGCAGCAGCGTCATGACTCCCAGGGCTGAGAGGGCCACCATGGCGACCATAATGGCTGCGGAGACGAGGGTGCGGGGGCCTATGTTGGGCACTTGCGGGGAGTCGAAGAACTGAAGCTGGTCGGCGAGGCGGCTGACGTCGGGCGTGGCGCGGCGGGGGCTTTCGAGCAGCAGCGTGTCGCCAGCCTGCAGCACCACCTGACGTGGCGACTGTGCTATGCGCTGGCCTCTGCGGGCCACGGCCACGAGGATCATGTTGTTGTCGTGCTCGAAGGTGGTCTCGCCTAAGGCGCGGCCAATGAGGTTGCTGCCGAAGGTGACGTAGGCTGTGCGCAGCGGGCGGTGCCTGTCGACCTCGCTCGTCGTGAAGACGGGATGGTCGGCGCTGACGAGTCCGTGGGAGCTCCGCAGCTCGAGCAGCTCGTCGATCTGTCCGGAAAAGATGAGGCGGTCGCCGCCCATGATGGGTTCGTCGTCGCGCGCGGGGAGGGTCACGTCGTCAAAGTGGGAGATTTCGATGAGGCTGCCGCCGCGCACGGAGGTCAGCCCTGCCTCGGCCACGGTCTGCCCGATGTGGGCGTTGTCGGCAGGCACCAGCAGTTCCACGGTGTACTCCGACGTCGACTCGAAGGCCGATTCGGGTGCCTTGCGGTCGGGCAGCAGGCGTTGCAGGGCAATGATGGTACACACGCCCACCATGAGGCAGAACAGGCCCGGCAGCGTCGTGGAGAGCACGTTCATGGCGTCGGCCGTCTGCTGCTCGTAGAGCCCGGAGATGATCAGGTTGGGCGGCGTGCCGATGAGGGTGCACACGCCTCCCATGCCTGCGGCATAGCTCAGGGGGATGAGCAGTTTGGACGGCGAGATGCCGAGCTTTTTGGACCACATCTTGACGATGCCGACGAACATGGCCACCACGGTGGTATTGCTCAGGAACGAGCTCAGGGCGGCCACGGGAACCATCAGCCGCACGACGGCCTTGGCATAGCTGCTGGGCTGCCCGAGCAGGCGCTTCACGATCCATTGCAGCACGCCAGTGTGGGTGAGGCCTGCCACGACGACGAAGAGCACGCCGATGACTACTACCGACGGTGAGCTGAAGCCCGAGAGGGCATCTTTGGCACTGAGCACTCCTGAGATGAAGAGCACGCCGATGGCGGCAAGGAATACGATGTCTGTACGCAGTTTGGTGAACAGCAGGGTGGCGAACATGGTCGCGACGGTGGCGATGGTGATCCAGGCGTGGAGGTTGAGGCCGAGAAATAGGATTTCGTTTAGCATTTGTCTTGACGTAATTATTTTTATGATCGATAACTTCGTTTTTTTCTGACAGGGGAAGGCAGATGTGGAGTAAAGTTCAGCCGGGAATGATCATTTTATATTTGGCATGAACATAGGAGCTGGCCGGCGCTCCCCTGGGCGGGGCTTGCTTCTCCACTTATGGGGCGGACTCTTGTTGTTATTGCCTTATGTCTTACTGAAATAGTCTACTCAGGAATGTGCTTTTAGGATTAAAATATGATTTTGTTTTCTTGTCAATGTGCTTCAAAGCGGGCGCAAAGGTATAAAAAATATGTCAGATGGCTATCGCTCAGCCCTCTTTTTTTGTTGAGGAGGCTCAGAACTCGTAGCCGAGGTTGAGGTAGATGTAGGGTTTCTTGGTGCGGCTGCTGTAGCCGATGGTGGCGCCGAGGGGGCCAAACATGGTGTTGTAGCAATAGGCTATCTGCCCTCCGAAGATCGTCTTGCTGTTAAAGAGGTCTTTGGTGGTGTCGGCCTGCTGGGCAGCGGCTACGCGCACGAGGACGTAGTTGTTCTTGGCGATGCGCTGCTGTGCCTGGAGCTGGGCTGCCACGAACTGACGGCTAACGTACTCGATGTTGCCGATGCCGGCGAAGGGCATCTGCTGCTCGACGTAGTGACCAAACCAGTCGCCGCCTATGGCATTGCTGAAGACGGGCGGGATGACGCTGCCGAAGAGCAGGCGCCCGTAGAGCATGGGCTGAAGGGTGAAGCGACTGCCGAAGGTGAACGACATGCGCCAGTTGGCACTCACGTCGCTCATACCGGCTTCCTTGCCTGTCTTCGTGCCGTCCTCGGAGCGGAGGTTGAGGCGTGCCAGGTCGTTGGTCACGTAGGCGTACTCAGCGCTGAAGCGTGCGCCGTGCGTGGGGAAGTACCAGTTGTCCTCGCTGTTGTAGCTGAGGCGTGCGCGGTAGCTGACGAAGTGCTCGTTCTCGAGCGTGACCTGCCTGGATGTCTCGGCGCCGAGTTTGTTGCGGTAGTGCATGAAGTCCCATCGGAGGCCGAGCTGCAGGTTGAAGTGGCGTAGGTCGAAATTGATGGGGATGAACTCACCCTGGAATTGGTTGTAGCGGATGTTGTAGGCGCGTTTGCCTTTCATGTAGATGTCGACGTCGTTGCGGCGGAAAGTGTAGCTGAGGGTGGGTCGTGTGACGCTGCGCGGGTGGATGGTGAGTTCGCCGCGTGCCATCAGGCGCTTGCCGAGTCGCAGGGTAATGTCGGCGCCGACGGGCACGGCTGTCTTGAGCGGGATGTCGAGGCCCAGCTGCACGGCGGCATACTCTTCGGTGTCGAAGCGTGCGCCGATGTGGGCCTGTGCGGTCTTGCGGTTGCCTGCAGTGATGACGACGCGCACGGCGTCGCTAGTGGCAGCTGGCGTGCCCTCGGCGGGCTGTACCTTCTCAGGCACGAGGCGGCACTCAGCTGTCTGGTAGAACAGGTCGACGCGCATGGAGGTGGTGAGTTCCTGCTCCAGCCGGGCGTCGATGCTGTCGGTCGTGTTGAGGTGGAACTTGTTGCGGAGGAAGCGCTCAGCCTGCGGGGTCATATTCTCGAAGACGAAGGCGGCGACGCGCATCTTGTCGGTCATCACCCTTGGGCGCAGCGGGTGGAGGAGGGCTGGGCGGAACGAGTCGTCGATGCCGATGCGTCGCTTCAGCGCCAGGATGTCGTCCCAGTGGCGCATGGCCTCTTCCTCGCCTCGCCGTATGAGCGTGTCGATGGCTTCTTTCGAGAAGCTGGCGGTAGAGTAGCCCTTGGTGTCGACGGTCAGGTGGAGGTCGGTGATGGCCAGGTTCTCTTCGAGCTTGTTCTTGCAGTTGATGTCGATGATCTGACTGATGATGCTCATGGTGCCGCCCAGGTCGTCGGACTCCTTGGGCGGTCCCTGCACGGTGACGCCGATGATGATGTCGGCGCCCATCTGGCGTGCGATGTCGGCGGGATAGTTGTTCTTCAGTCCGCCGTCCACGAGAACCATGTCGTCCATCCTGACAGGAGCGAAAGCCGCAGGTATGGCCATGGAGGCACGCATAGCCTGCGGCAGGCGTCCGCTGTGGAAGTCGACCTCGGTGTTGTCGATGATGTTGGTGGCCACGCAGGCGAAGGGGATGCGCAGGTCGCGCGTGAAGGAGAGGGAGTCGGTGTAGCCGATGCAGAGCTTCTGGAACAGTTCGGCGAGGTTTTTGCCCTTGATGATGCCGCCTGCCTGTGAGCTCTTCTTGCCTATGCTAAGGCCTGTCGAGAGGAGGTAGGTGTTCTGCTTGCGTTGGTCGCTGAGGCTTTGGCGGTGCAGGTCCTCGCGGTCGGTGATGACGAAGCTCCAGTCCTGAGTGCGGACGATAGAGTCGAGGGAGTTGGCATTGTAACCTATAGCATAAAGGCCGCCGACGATGCTACCCATTGATGTACCGGTGACGATATCGATGGGGATGCCAGCGCGCTCCAGTACCTTGAGCACGCCGATGTGGGCCATGCCTTTAGCTCCACCGCCGCTCAGCACGACGGCCACTCGCCGGCGATGGACGGCAGTGCTGTCGGGGTGGGCGCTTATCGTGGTGCACATCCAGATGGCCATGGCGATAATCCAGAGTCTTCTCATGATGACAGTTGTGTTAGTAGGATGATTGTGTGGGCTGCAATCGTCTTGATTGTGGGGACAAAAGTAGGAATAAAATCGATAAGTTGGTTGCGACATTACTTTTTTTTGCAGAGAATGGCCGCATTGAAACGTAGTTGAAATAATTTGGTACAGGATGATAAGCGTTTTTCGCGGCTTTAGCATAATTTTGCAGCCGTAAAAACGCTAAACGAAAAAGAGTATGCGACGAACTGTTCTATTCCTTCTTTCCTGCTGTGTCCTCGGGGCGATGGCACAGCAGTCGCCCAATGGCCTGCTGAGGGTAGAGCCGAGGGGGCGGTCGATGGTGGTGAGTTACCGCCAGCAGACAGTGATCGAAGTGGAGACTGCCGTAGAGATGTCGGCGCTCAGCCGGTGCGAGCCCGAACGGGTAGTGGTTGACTACGAGATGGTGGCCGGCAAGCGGCGCCATTGTACGAACGAGGCCAATGAGTACCGATGTGGGCCGTTGGTGGTGCGCGTCTACAACGACGGCGTCGCCTTCCGATTTGAGGGACAAGGCGTCGGCGATGAGGCGCAGACGAGCTATCGTATTGCCGAGGGTACGCGACGGTGGATGCAACAGTGGTGCGAGGCGTACGAAGGTTTCTATCCCTTCAGCACCACGGCCAAGGTGAAGCCCGTGCCCAGCTTCAGCGGCACGTTCACATCGGCTGACGGCTATTGCAACCGCTGGGCTTACCCCGCGCTGCTGGAGCCTGCCGACGGCGTGTTTGCCCTCATCACTGAAGCGGGCATCGAACGCGGACAGAGCGCATCGAGCCTGTACAATGACGGAGAGCGCTTCCGTGTGGTTGAAGATAAGCGTGAACCCCAAGGGGCAGGAGGCGAGGCCGTGGCCCATACGCCGTGGCGGGTGGTCATCGTGGGCACGTTGGCCGACGTTGTGCAGTCGACACTCGTCACCGACGTCGCCGCCCCTTGTCAGTTGGCTGACGTCAGTTGGATCGAGCCGGGCGTCGTGTCGTGGGTCTATTGGGCCTACAACCATGGCTCCAACGATTACAATATAATCAAGCGGTATGTAGACATGGCTGTCCGACTGCATCTGCCCTACGTGCTCATCGATGCCGAGTGGGACGAGATGCGCGACGGCAAGACCATTGAAGATGCCATCGCCTATGCCCTCGGGCACGGCATCAGGCCGATGATCTGGTACAACTCCAGCGTCGGATGGGTGAATGGTGCTCCAGGACCTAAGTATCGGCTGAACAGTCCGGAGGACCGCGAGCGCGAGTTTGCCTGGTGCCAGCGGTTGGGTGTCGCTGGCGTGAAGATTGACTTCTTCTCGGGCGACACGCAACGGAATATGGACTATTGCCTCGACTTGCTTGAGTGTGCGGCCCGTCACCGCCTTTTGGTGAACTTCCATGGAGCCACGATTCCCCGTGGTTGGCAGCGCACGTGGCCCCATCTGCTCTCCACCGAGGCCGTCTATGGGGCCGAGTGGTACAACAATGTAGGAACCTTCACGGCTAAGGCTGCCTGTCACAACGCCACGCTGCCCTTCACGCGCAATGTCATCGGGCCAATGGACTATACGCCCTGCGCCTTCAGCGACTCGCAGCACCCTCACATCACGACGCATGCTCATGAGCTGGCGCTGACAGTGCTCTTCGAGAGCGGCCTGCAGCACTTGGCTGACCGTCCCGAGAGTTTCCTGGCGCAGCCGCAAGCCGTGCAGGATTTGCTCGGACGGCTGCCTGCTGCCTGGGACGAAACGCGCTACGTGAGCGGCTACCCTGGCAAGAGTGCCGTCGTGGCGCGTCGCAAAGGCTCCACGTGGTTCGTGGCTGGCATCAATGGCACAGACGAGAACGCATCGCTCGACTGCGACCTCGGTTTTATCGGTCGTCGCCGACGCGCCACGCTGTTTGCCGATAGCGGCGATGCCAGTTCGCCGTGGCTCATCAAGCGGCTGAAGCGGCTGCCAGCCTCCTTCGAGTGTCAGCCTCGCGGCGGTTTCATCTTAGTCATTCAGCAGTAACCAGTTCCTCCGTGAGCTCGAGGTCCATGGCCACCTCGCCCTGCAGAAGATAGTCGGTCTGATGCTGGCGCAGAGTGTCGAGTAGCTGACGTGCTCTTGCGTGGTCGTTCTCTAAGCGTAGCGTGGTGGCCACGAGAATGCGCTGTTTGCTGCTCTGGGTCTTGGCGTATTGGCGCACGTAGGTCGCGATGTCCTTGCTCCAATACGTCCGTGCTTCGTCAATGCGCCCTGTGGCCAGGCAGACGAAGACCATCTCAGCCGTCAGTTCTTTCTCGAAGAGGCCGAGCAGCTGATGTCGATGGGCCATGGCATCGGAGAGCAACCGGTTGGCCGCATCCCAGTCACGTTGGCCTTCGAAATAGGCCACTGCCATCATCTGCCAGTTGGCTTGCAGGCCGTCCGCCCAGTCGATTTGAGCGGCAGTGCCGGGTTGAGGAAACCACTCCGAGGGCAGGTCCTTGGGCTGCGTGCCCGATTGGACGAGGGCATTGGCCTCGAGCAGGTGGTAGAGCAACTGTTTGTCGGCTGGGCGCGTCTCGAGGTGCAAGAGGTTGTAGCCGTCGTTGCCGATGCCGCCCATGCGCATCGGGATGCCGTTCGTCAGGGCATAGGTGAAGTTGACGATGAAGGTCATCAGGCAGAACAGTTCTGACGCCTCTGCGAGTAGGCCTCCGTCCGTAGGTGCATAGCAGTACAGGGTCAAGGCGATGGCAGCCGTGAGCAGGTTCATCACCACGCCGCCGGCATTGTACCAGCGCGTGTCGATGTCGTCTATCGCACGCAGAGGTGGCCGCATCAGGCATTGTCCGCCAGTGCCGCTCAGGGCGAAGCGCTTCAGGCGGAAGTGGCCGTCGGTCAGGACGAGGGTGTAGCTGAACACGCGGAACGAGACGAACCTGTAGCCCGTGAGCAGACCGAAGATGAGGTGGCCGCCCTCGTGAACGATGATGCCCAACACGCTTGCAACAAAGACCGCCAGAAAGGCTTCGACGATAAGGATGAGTAGGCTCACGGCGCCTATTTGTGCAAACTTGTCCATCAACTGGCTCCAGCTGATGTCCGTGAACAGCACAGCTGCCCCGCCGCCAATGAGCAGGCCGACGGCACAACTGATGACGAAAGCAAGCACGTAGCGAATGATTTTCATAGGCTTGTGAATGAATGTTTGAAGCAGAATACAGATTTAATTCGGCGCAAAGATACAGCTTTTTGAGCGTCTTCGGCCGAATTATCAGGCTTTTTTCTTGGTCAACAGAAAATAAACCACTACTTTTGCCGGAAAAACAAGATTCATCATGACTTCTCGCTTCAGATTTTCTTCTCTCTTGGCCGTGCTCGTCCTCTTGCTCGCGGCGGCCTGCAACCATCGACAGGCTGACTACCAACTGCTGTACACCGTCAGCCCCGACACCGTTGGCCACTACCTGAACGTAAGCCTTACTTACACCTCCGACAGCACCCTCCCCCACCCTACCGACGTCGTGCTGACTATGCCTCGTTGGGCGCCAGGGTACTACGAGATGCTCGACTTCGCCAAACACCTGACGGACTTCAGTGCGCAGGACACGCAAGGGCAAAAGCTCACATGGCGCAAGGAGGGGCTGAATCGTTGGCGCGTCTCGCTGCCCGAGAACGGACGCATGGAGGTCACCTATCGCGTTTATGCCAACCAACGCGATGTGGCCTCGAGCCGCGTGGAGCGTGATATCGCCTTCGTTGCGCCAAACGGCGTCTTCATGTACGTGGACGGGCAGCAGGCGCACCCCGTGACCGTCCGCTTCCAGTTGCCCGACAACTGGCAGCATATCGCCACCGGTATGAAACCGCATCCCGACGACAGCTGCGCCTTCACCGTCGCGGACTTCGACATCCTCTATGATTCACCCCTGCTGCTGGGCAATTTCTACGTGAAGAGGTTCGCCCACGAGGGCCACGACTACGAGTTTGCCCTCGAGACGCCCGACGGAGCTGAGGAGATGCAACTCGAAGACAACTTCAAGCGCATTGTCACGGCCGCCACGCAGATGATGGGCGACGTGCCCTACGACAACTACTGCCTCATCCATATGGGCCAAGGTGGCGGTGGGCTCGAGCATCTGAACTCGCAGGCCTGCTACACCGACGGCACCTACCGCTTCGCCACGCGTCGCGAGGAGGTCAAGTTCCTGGCCTTCGTCGCCCATGAGTACTTCCATCTCTATAACGTCAAGTGCATCCGGCCGGCCGAACTGTGGCCGCTCGACTACGACCACGAGGCCATCACGCCGATGCTCTGGGTCAGCGAGGGCCTGACTTGCTACTATGAGTTCCGACTTCTGCGCAATGCCGACATCGCAACGCCCGACGAGGCGCTGGAACTGCTCTCTACCTATTTCTCGCTCTATGCGCCCCATGAAGGGCAGCGTCATCAGAGCCTGCGGCAGAGCAGCTATGATATATGGCTTAACTTCATGAACCCCGACGATAACGCGCGCGAGGTACGCATCAACTACTACTTCAAAGGTCCCGTCATCGGTCTGCTCCTCGACATCGACATCCGTCGCAAGACCCAGCAGCAGAAGTCGCTCGACGACGTGATGCGCCTGCTCTATCAGCGCTACTACCACGAGCTGCAACGCGGCTTTACCGAAGAAGAGTTCTGGGATGCCTGTGCCGAAGTGGCTGGCCAGCCGCTCACGGATGTCCGTCGCCTCGTGGACACTACCGACGATATCCCTTACGCCGACTACCTCACCGACGCCGGCCTCCGCGTGGACACCACCACCTGGAGCATCCTTCGCGTGGACAATCCTACCGCCGAGCAACAGCAGTTCCTCCGAGCCCTCAACTTGGAATAAAATAAAAAAGGACGAATTATTTGTCATTCATCGTTCATATCAGGTAACGCTTACCTCTCACTTCTCACCTTTCACGCCCCCCTCCGACTCTCCTGAGGGGGGAGAGAGTGGATGCAGCAGGGTAAATATCATTTTTCACTTTTCACCTTATCATTTTTCACTTTCTCATGTTCACTCGCCTCAGCCGCACGTTGGCTTCGCATGCTTCGTTGTTTGTCACGGCCGTTGCCGTTCTCACCTTCTTCTTCCCCACCCTCTTCAACTGGGTGCGGGGCAACACCCAAACCGCCATCCTCGGCATCATCATGCTGACGATGGGCTTGACGCTGACCACGGAGGATTTCCGCGTGCTGGCGCGCCGTCCGCTGGACATCCTCATCGGCGCCTGCGCTCAGTTCATCATCATGCCCTGCGTGGCGTGGCTGCTGGTGCGTGTCTTCCATCTGGAGCCCGCCCTGGCCCTCGGCATCCTTCTCGTAGGTTGCTGTCCGGGTGGCGTGTCCAGCAACATCATGAGCTACCTCTGTCATGGCGACGTAGCCTATTCCGTAGGGATGACCTGCGCCTCTACCCTACTTGCTCCTGTGATGACGCCGCTGCTGATGCAGTATCTGGCCGGCGAGATCATCGAGATCGACGCCATCGGCATGTTCCTGAACATCCTCATCGTGACGATTATCCCCGTTGGCATCGGCTGTTTCCTCAACTATACCTTCTCCCAACGCAAGAGCTTCCCGACCATTCAGGCCCTGATGCCCGGACTGAGCGTCATCAGCCTGGCCTGCATCGTGGGCGGAGTCATCTCTACGGTTCACGATGATCTTGTAGCCCGTGGTCTCACGCTCTTCCTGTGGACCTTCGCCGTCGTCTTCTGCCACAACACCTTCGGCTACCTGTTGGGCTACGGAGTCGGCATCCTCGCCAAGTTCACTACCGCCAAGAAGCGTACCATTAGCATCGAAGTGGGTATGCAGAACGCAGGCTTGGCCACCGTCCTCGCCAGCACCTTCTTCGCCGCCCAGCCCCTCTCCGTGCTCCCCTGCGCCATCTCCTGCGCTTGGCACAGCATCAGCGGCACTATTCTCTCCTCCCTCTTCCTGCGTTGGGAACGAATACATAACTCATAAAGGTTATATTTCTTTCAACAAAAACTGCATGTGGCTGAGCCCATCAACTATTCCCTCAACATCATTTAGTCAAACAACGATATGAAGGAAAAGATGGATGCTCTGCTTACCGACTTTTCTGATATTGATTCATCGGCTATGTGATTCCTCAGCGGTTGGGAGAATGGGCAATAATAAGGCAACGAACTAGAGACGGACGAGGATGCAAATAGTACATCCTCGCCTATTTTTTTGGAAAAAGCCCCTTCCATTTAAATCTATTTCGGATTTTTCGAGTCTTTATGACAGATGCATCTCAAAAACATAAAGACAATGAATAAAGAAAACAACATCACTATGAAAGAACTCGCTGAGCACTTTCGACAGGAACAACCGCACTTGATAAGGTATGCCTGCTATCGCCTTGGTAATGCAGACGATGCGAAAGATGCGCTGCAAGATGTCTTCCTTAAAATCAGCGCAAAACTCTCTGATGAGAAGAGTGTTGAAGTGAGAGACTGGCGCAACTATATCTTTCGTGCGCTCTCTAACTTGTGTTCCTCACGGCTTGCTGCATCAGGAAAGCTCAGGACAATAGCCTTGGACGCTCGCTTGGACTTGGCAGACATACCGTCAGAAAACAACGAAGCGGACTACCAACGAATTGCCCAGCTACTTATGGAAATCCCAGAGGAACAGTCCGAAGTCATACGTCTCAGAATCTATGGCAACAACAGCTTTGCTGATGTAGCCGAGATTCTTTCTCTTCCCTTGCCCACGGTAAAATCCCGTTTCCTATATGGATTGGAGAAAATCCGTCGGGCTATGAAACAAACAACTCATTAATCACATTAAAATGAACATTAGTTATGAATTGCAAGGAATTTAAAGATAAAGTGGTCGACCTTTTCGATACCACCATTGACATGCAGTTGCAAGCCGAATGCAAAGCACATATGGCCGAATGTATTGAATGCAAAGCTTACTATGAAGAACTGGCAGAAGCCTTCAAAGTATTGCAGCCACAGGAGCCTCATAGCAAGCAATCTGCAAGCGAACCCGTTGCGAATCATCATCATCTCTGGCACCCTATCGCTGTTGTAGCTATATTCCTGCTTGGATTCATCATCGGCTGGAGCCACCTCTTCTCTACATCTGCTGTGGCTGAGACCTCACGCGGCCAGTTCTTTGACCACGGCATTCAAAGCGTACAAAACGTTGGCAGTTTCCAAATGGCAATTTATGCCCGCACTACGCCTAATGAAAACTTTGCCCATCTCGACCCCAGAGCAGACTTTGTGAGAATAGATATTGGACTCCTGCGACAGAACGATAGCGTGTTCTATCGCGTTGAGAAGCAGAATGGGCGAACCATCGTATTTGACGGCCATACTCAATATATGTGGGTACCCAATGCCCTCTACGTGAAAGGGCCTCGCACAGCCAACTTCCTTGAAAACTTTGTCAGTCTGCTTTATCCCGAACGTTTATTGGACATTCAGAGATCCGCTATCGCCTTTTCCAAGAAAAATGATGTGACGCGTACGGAGACAGACACCACCATCATCCTCACCTTCAAGGGAACAGATAAGAATCGTGACCTTCTGCAACTGCTCGAGACTGGAGAAATGGGGAATTGCGAGGTGGAAGTGGAGAATGTATTCACAAAGAATGACGGACTGCTACGCTTTGTCAAACTTTGGGTTGTTGATGAAGGCCAAAAAACCCTCTTACTTCATATTGAGAATATTCAGTACAATGTCATATTGAACCGTGCCCATATTACACAAATTCCTGAAGCTCAATGGACAGATGTAACAAAGACTACATCAGATACAGCTAACGAACGACTCAATAGGCTACAGCAGGAGACTGCCACACAAGCTGCAGAGCGTATCCTTCAAGCTATCATCAGTGGCAATAACAATCAAGCCAGCGAAGCACTAGTCTATTACAAGAACATACTCCCTACGTTGACTGAAAAGATGAAAGGTTGTAAAGTTTCAGGCTTCCAAGAACGCCGTGAAGGTGATTATGTTGGGGTGTATATATTCTATACTCTGACATATCCTGACGGGAAACAAGAGCAGAAACATATAGCAGTCAGGAACGACAACGAAAAACATATATGGATTGCTGACGGCGGTCTATAGATGGTTGAATAATCAGAGGATTGTACGCCAGTTCCTATGATTGGTTCCTCCCCGTTTGCTTGCAAGCGACGGGGAGTTTTTAATGACAACATCTTTGGAGGAGATTGGACTAAGCCAGCAGTAGCGCCAAGGATTCCAGTAAGGCGTAGAGGAAGATGTTGGCGGCGGTTTGGCCAAGGACTGCATTCAAGGGACGTCCGTGGTGTAAGCGCTTCATACGCAGCCATGTGCGCGTATGCTGGATGAGGTAGAAAAGAGGGAGAAGAGTGAAAAGTGAAATATGAAGAGTGGAATGTGAAGAATAGGAGTTACTATTCATGGAAGAATAAACAGCGGGGATCAAAGGTAGCAGAATGGCGAGGACGCCGAGGGCGAGATACAGCCATTCGGCAAAACGCTCGCCGAGGAGGACGACGATGGTGCGCTTGCCCGCGGTGCGGTCCTGCTCGCGGTCGCGGTAGTTGTTGACGACGAGAAGGCAGTCCGTGGCGAGGCCCATGCCGATGGAAAGCAGCAGCACGGACAGCGTGACTTCGCCCGTCTGGATGAAATACGTGGCGCAGACGGGCACGAGACCGAAGAACACGAGTACCAGCACGTCGCCCAGCCCGATGCCTGCTAACAACGTGGTATAGAGGAAACAAAAGATTACGCACGCCACGCCGATAGCCACCAGCCACCAACCGCCCCACAACACCAGTGGCAGCCCTGTGAGGCAGGCCAGCGCCGTGGTGATACCTATCCCCCACCCCATCGCTCGCGGCGTAATCCAACCTTCGCTGCAAGCGCGTGGCGGTCCCAGGCGCGTCTCGCGGTCATCACGCCCCTTGCGGAAGTCGAAGTAGTCGTTGACGAAATTGGCATCCACCTGCATCAGTAGGGCGAAGAAGAGGCATAACAGCGCTGGCGTCCAGCTGAATTCACCTTGCGGAGGACGGCATCCTTCGGTCAGACCTGGGTCTGCGAAGTTCAGGTCTCTCCATGCCGCACTCAGCGCCACCATCACAGGCGCGGCGGCGCCCGTAAGGGTCTTCGGACGCGCTGCCAACCACCACGCCCGCAGGCTGTTGGTGCGAATGGCTTCAGGTGTCTGCTGTTTCATACGAGCTTGCCTCCTTGCCTCTTCTTCCGTTGCCGGAGTTCGTACAAGACTGATATGACGCTGATGACGACGCCAATCACGCCCACGAGGAGGGTGATGAGGTCGAAGTTTTCTTTGCAGAATGTGATGATTCGATCCATGCTGTGTGGCTTTTCTTTGGCGCAAAGGTAGTGAAAATGTTGTAATGGAGCGCTCTTTTCTTGAAAATGATGAGAAAAGGAGCGATGAAAGTGCATTTTTCTTGGTTATTATCCTTTCGTTCGGAAATAAATGACGAACTTTGCGCTGCAAACCTATTCAAATCAAGTATATGAACAGTTTCATCTTCCATTCAGACATGAAGAAGTGTGCACTCAGGATATTCCTAATGGTGCTGTTCGTGGGTTATGCGCTGACTGCGCAAGCCTTTGAACGCGAGATGATTTGGCCCAAGGGCAAGATGCCTGATGCCCAAGCGCATCAGATAGCTGCGATGACCGATGAGGTCGGCAGCGCGAAGTTCAGGGCCGACAAACACCGAGTGGCTTACCTCGAGTGGTTCGACGCCCCTGCGGCCGACGTGAAGAATGGAGGGTGCATGATTCTGATTTCGGGTGGCAGCTACATGTGCTGCTGTGATGTAGGGCTCATCAAGCTCTGGCGTGAGCGTTTCACGGAACTGGGCTTTCAGTGCGTGAACTTCGTCTATCGTACGCCTCGCCCTGTGGGGCTGCCTGTCTATCAAACTGCTTGGGAAGACGGACAGCGAGCCGTCCGCATGGTGCGCAGCGAGGCGAAGAAACGTGGCTTCGACCCCGAGAAGATAGGTGTCATCAGCATGTCGGCCGGCTCGCATCTGGCACTGCTCCTGGCCACGAGTTCGCAGACGCCAGCCTATACCCCAATTGACAAACTCGACACCCTACCCTGCCATATCAACTGGGCACTTGTCAATGCACCAGCCTACGTCACCACGGACGGCGAGACGGGCACGCCTGCCAAGCGCCAGGGCTATGGCACGGACGTCCGACTCTCGGACATCTTCAAATTCGACGCGAAGACGTGCCCCATCAGCCTCCAGCACGGAGGCAACGACGAGTACACGCCCAATGGTTCCACGTTGATCTATCGTGAGTTGCGCAAGCGTAAGATACCAGCCGAACTGCATCTTTATCCAGGCAAGGGGCATGGTGCCTACGGGCTGGAGCGGACAGTAGAGTTCATGCGCCAGATGGGATTCCTCGGCAAACTGGAGCCCGAAGTGGACCTCATGCAACGCTATGCCAGCGACGATGCACGCCGAGAGAAAGTGACGGAGGACGTATGGCCCGAAGGCAAGATGCCTGATGCGCAGGACCACCAGTGCAAGCCCTATCTCGAATGGCATTTCCCTAAAGAATTGAAGACCACAGCCATTCAGATTATCTACTCGGGCGGCAGCTATGAGGGCAATGACCCCGACGGCTTCGAGGTGGCTCCGGCACGGCGTTACTTGAATGAGCGGGGCATGACGGTTGTCACTATGCGCTATCGCACTCCACGACCAAAGGGACTCGCTAAGCACACTACTGCCTGGCAGGACCTGCAGCGAGCCATTCGCATCGTGCGCAGCAAGGCGGCAGGCTACGGCTTGGACCCCAATCAGATAGGCATCATGGGCAGCTCGGCAGGCGGTCATCTGACGCTGATGGGCGTCACTTCGTCGCTGCATCGTGCCTACCTGCCTATCGACGACCTCGACAAACTGCCTTGCAACGTGCAATGGGGCATCGGCATCTATCCCGCCTATGCCCTGACGGATGGCAGCAATGAGCATAACACGACGGGCGGTAACGACGACTCGGCTGTGCTCGTGCCTGAGTTCAGCTTCGACCTGAAGACTGTGCCTATGCTCTTCGTGCACGGCGATGCCGACGGTTGGGCAGCCATGAACTCCGTGAAGACCTGGGAGAAAATGCGCGCTATGGGCATCCAGAGCGAGCTCCACACGCTGGCCCTGCGCAACCATTGCTTCCAGCGCACCGCCTCACCCGGCACGGGCAGCTACACCTGGCTCGACCGCATCGGCGAGTTCCTGCAGTACGTCCTAAAGAAGTGATATCGGGCAAAAAGATCGTTTCATCAAATACAGTTTCACCTTTCACTCGCCAGTCATAAGTTGTTATGGATGAGGCGGATGAAAGGTGAATCTTTATGCTGCAAAGTTTCACCAAGGGGTTGCCACATATCTTTTGGTGATTCCTGGCTCTATTTGCCTAATGTTCTTAGCCACTCAGCACATTCATCGGCCAGCAAGGCTATGAGTTTCATGTAGTAGGTCGTCAGTTCGGCGGTTGTTTTCCTGTTCAATCCAGCCATATTGTGTTGCAGGGAAAGTAATATGCGGAGCATCTTACGAGTGAATTGCTCGTCGTCGAAATAGCCTATGAGGGCCACGATGTGCTTGTAAGGGCAGATGCGATGGCCACATTCCCAGGCATTGTATGTCGCTTGCGAGATGTCCAAAGCAAAGGCTATCTGCTCCTGCGTTACGCCCTTTCGTTGCCGGGCTTGCAGCAGAGCCGAGGAGAAATCATAGAGAATATTCATTTCTGACCTCCTTTCATGTAATAAGGCATGAATTCGTCGGGTTCGCTCACGCTGATTGCAATAGGCATTCCTTTGGTGCGGTAGATGAGGAAAACCTTCTGTGCATCGGTGACATACGCGCGGAAAGTGCCGATGCCCTTCGAGCGGAATAAACCGATATATCCGAACACACCGCCGATTCCACACAGGCGAATGCAGTTGTTGACGCCAAATATTCCCATTTGGAACGAGAAGCCCGCGCCCATCTTACCGAACTTATGAGGGGTATCGAACAACTGGTGTTGGTTGTCAATGCGTTCGATATGGTCTATGTTCTCGTATGGGATTCGGATTGTCCGCAGGAATGTGCGAATACCGATGCCCTCGTCGTCCGCAATAATATATATCGGAAAGACGAAGAAGCATGAGAGTGGAACCACAATCAGGATGGCAGTTACAAGGATGGCTTTCGTAACATTCTGCCCTTGTGAGACGTAGTATATCTCAAGCAAGATGGCAAGAATGCAAATGAGCATAAAGATTGCCGTAAACCACTTTATGCCCTTACTTTGCGTACATTCATAAATAGTCTTCATTGGCTTCAGTCTTTTGAGTTCGTTTTGTAATCTGCTGCAAAGATATCACCTATTTCTCTATTTTCTTATCAGTTTTGCTGATAATATGATTTTATCACCATAATTTATTCCGCATTTACGTTTAAATCATAACCACAATGAGCGGCCTTGTTCACGACCTGTCAACGGGCTGCGCTTGGTGGCAACTGCGACCACTTCTCACATTTTTTCCTTGAAATATCCGTCACTCCGTCACTCGATTTGATAACCAGGCGATTACGGGTGACAGATATGGTGATAGATGGGTGATTGAGTGATGGATTTTACTTTTTTTAACGCGTTCATCCATTTTTCAACAGGATAAAAACCGCAGCATAACCCGTCCGATGAACTTCATCGACGGGTTCATGGCTTATCCATAGCTTGTCCTTGGCGGTTTCATGGCGCATGCTTCAGCGTGGGCCTGACCTTTTACGTCTATAGCTTAGCAGTTTTCCAATCGGTTGGAAAACCGATAGCACTTATATGTTTGCAGTTTTCCAACCAGTTGGAAAACCGAATTCGTGCGGTGAACTGGTAGTTGACAACCCGTCAGTTGTCAGTTAGCAACTGTTCAGTTGTTCGCTGGCGACGGTCAGGGCAGCTCGTCATGCTTGCGTCAGGCTGCAGTATGATGGATAGAGCGTCCCTTTGCAAAAAGAGTTAAATTTGGTGTCAATTTCCATTTTGAGACAAAAAGCTTCATTAAAGCACGCATCCGTCACCGAATTTGTCATGCTTATTTTTTGAAATCCCAAAATGGAATGACGAAGTGACGTTTTTTAGGAAAAGATACTTGTATGCGTGATTTGCACATCAGACAATCTCTTTCAACTATAAAACAAAAATGAATTTAATATTCCTGAGTCCTCTTTTCAAAATGGCCCCGGTAATGTAAGTTTCGTTTTTTTTCGTTGGTAGGCCTATGGACTCCGGTGGAGGTAGGGTTGGGCGGCGCACTGAGGAAATCTGTTTACGTCTTCTGTCAACGTGTCCCTTGTCTTGGTGTGTGGACAAGCGTCGTAAGTAGGGTAGGCAGGCATGAACGAGTGGAAATCTCGTTATCGTCGACCGCAGGCATGTTATTTTACGTTCGTTAACATTTCTTCTCCAGATCCTGAAGACTGCCCTACAAAATTTTTGAAGCCCAAGGCGCTCAAATCAAGCGGCTTGGGCTTTTTTTTTGGTCTCTGAGAATCGCACAAATGCGTTGAAGCTTGACAACGGGCGGGAATTTTGGCGTCTCAAAAGCTAAGAATTGGTGTGGAAAGTAGAAAATGAAAACTTAAAATAGTTTGCCCTGATGGATGTGAGGGATGCTTCATCATGCAGGCATACATTCAAGAGCAGTTTTTACTTTTCACTTTTGAAGAGTTTCATTACTTCAGAAGAACTTTGTCTCTTCGCCGACGACTTCGGAGAGGAGGAGGTTGGCCAGTCGGGAGGTGCCGAGGCGCAGCCATTGGTTCGTGAGCCACTGCTCGCCGAGCACTTCCTTGACGATGGTGTAGTAGACGAGGGCGTCGTGGACGGTGTTCAGACCGCCGGCCGGTTTGAAGCCGATCTGGATGCCTGTCTTCTCATAGTACTCTTTGATGGCCTGACACATCACGTAAGCAGCTTCGGGCGTGGCGGCGGGCTTTTCTTTGCCGGTTGAGGTTTTGATGTAGTCGGCCCCGGCATACATGGCCAGGATGCTGGCTCGCTTGATGTCGGTAGGGGAGGGGAGGAGGCCTGTCTCGAGGATGACCTTCATCTTCTTGTCGCCACAGACGCATTTCAGTTCCTGGATCTCGTCGCAGACGCTCTCGTAATCGCCGCTCAAGTACTTGCCCACGCTCATGACGATATCGATCTCAGTGGCACCATCTTTAAGGGCTAAAGCTGTTTCTGCTACTTTAACCTCTAAAACGGCCTGTGAGCTCGGAAAACTACCGCTGACGCACGCTACCTCAACGCCTTCGACTTCGAGGCTCTGAGAGACAATCTGAGCGAAACAGGGGTATACACAGATGGTTGCCACGTGTGGCAGGTCGGGGTAAGCGTCCTCGAACTTGTTTACTTTCTCCGTGAACGCCAGCACGCTCTCTTCGGAATCGGTGGTCTTCAGTGTAGTCAGTTCCACGCTTCCAAGGAGGAATTTCTTCACCTCGACGGTGTCGTTCTCGGGCACTTTCTCGTCGATGATTCTCTTTACGGCAGCGGCTACTTCAGCCTCGCTGATGTTCAGGTTGTACTGTGACAGTGCCTGTTCGTACTTACTTTGTTCCATTGTTTTATCTGTTATTGGTGATTAGTAAATAGATGATGCATACGACTGCGAGAAAAGCGTAAGGCCAAAGGTCATTACTTGTCCAATTCTCCTGTTTGAGTTGCTTATAGAATAAATACGGTATGATGAGAATGATACTGAGAATCCATAATATGACGCTGGTCTCCTGTTGAGCAAATAGCATTTTGGCAATTAAGCTAAAAGCGGCAATGAGTACGCCAATTAAATGCAGCGTAAAGCATATCTCGCGTATATTCCTTTTCTTCATCTTTTCATTCTTATTCTTCATCTTTTCATTCTTATGGTTTACTCTTTGTTTTTGGTGTCCATGATGATGGTGACAGGTCCATCGTTACAGAGCGCAACCTTCATTTCGGCACCGAATTCGCCATGGCCTACGGGCCTTCCAATGGCCTCAGATAGCTTCTGTATAAAGGCTTCATAGAGCGGAATGCTGATTTCATGGGAGGCAGCCCTTAGCCATGACGGGCGGTTGCCCTTTTTATAGCTGGCAAATAGTGTGAACTGACTGACTACGATGATGTTGCCATCGGCTCCTTCATGTTCTCCTGCAATGTCTGTGATACTACGGTTCATAACGCCGTTTTCATCGTCGAAGACTCGTAGAGCGGCGGTCTTGCGTACTAACCAATCTATATCTTCTTGTGTATCAGTTGATTCTATTCCTAATAGGATTACATAGCCCAGACCTTTAAACTCGGCATTTATGTTTCCGTTGATGGTTACACTGGCTCCTTTGGCCCGTTGGATGATTATGCGCATTGCTCTATTTCTCTATTTGTTTAATTCGTTGTTCGCTGAAGAACTGTTTCTTTGTGCGAAGTAGTTCCTTATCGCTTTTGCTTTAGCCTCGCCTGCCACCTTTGATAGCTCTTCTTCGCTTGCTTCTTTGATGCGTTTTACGCTCTTGAAAGCTTTCAGGAGAGCCTGCTTGGTTTTAGGGCCTACGCCTGGGATTGTGTCCAGTTCAGAGCGCAACTGGCTCTTGCTGCGCTTGTCGCGGTGGAAGGTTATTGCGTAGCGGTGCACCTCATCCTGTATCTGCGTAAGTAGGCGGAAAAGGGCGCTGTCCGGCTTTAGGGCTACCGTCATCGGTGGGTTGCCGTAGAGTAGCTCGTGGGTGCGGTGGTGGTCGTCTTTAGCCAGTCCTGCAATGGGAATCTGTAGTCCTAATTCACCCTCCACAACAGCTCTCACGACGCTCATCTGCCCGGCGCCACCGTCCGTAATGATGAGGTCGGGTAGGGGAGTGCCCTCTTCCATCATGCGACTATAACGGCGCCGAACGACCTCTTGCATTGATGCATAATCGTCGGGCCCTTCGACCGTTTTGATGTTATATTTCCGATAGTCGGCTTTGCTTGGTTTGCATTTCTTGAAGACAACGCAGCCTGCTACTGCATCCGTTCCGCTGATATTGGAATTATCGAAACACTCTATTTGTATGGGTAATGACGGGAGCTTCAAGTGGTCCTGTATTTCCTTCATGAGGCGGACAGCCTTCTGCTCGGGATTTAGCTTGTCTTGCTGCTTCAGGCGGTCTATTTTGTACTGCTTTACGTTGAGCTCAGATAATGCTAATAATTGTCTTTTGTCTCCTCGCATAGGTATGGTGATTTCCACATCGTTAAGTGGAAGTTCCACGGGGAACGGTAGTACGATTTCCTTAGCTTCCGACCCCCATCGGTCGCGCATGTCCATGATACCTCGGACAAGCAATTCTTCCTTCGACTCGTCGAGCTTCTTTTTGTATTCGAAAGTGAAGGCCTGGTTGATTGCGCCTTCCACGACGTGTAAGTAGTTGATGTAGGCAATACGCTCATCGTTGTCGATGGAGAATACGTCGATATTGTGTCCTGTCGAGGTGATAATCTGGCTCTTCTCTTGGTGTGCTGTGATGAGTTCGTAACGGCGTTTGATGACCTGTGCTTCCTCGAATTTCATCTCGGCTGCTAACTCCTGCATCTGGGCGAGCATCTCTTTGCGAAGGGCTGCCGTATCGCCCTTGAGGATGCGAATGGATGCATTGATGTAGTCCATGTATTCCTCATGACTCTGATAACCCACGCATGGACCAAGGCAGTTCTTCATGTGGTATTCCAGGCAGAGTTTGTACTTGCCTGTTTCTACCCCTTCCTTTGACATTGGCTGATGGCAGCGGCGGATGGGGTAGAGGTTCTTGAACAACTCCAGTAGTCCGTTGATGGTGGGTATATGGCTGTATGGGCCGAAATAGATGGCCCCTTTGCGGTCGATATGGCGCGTCTTGAAGATGCGTGGCAGGTATTCTTTTGTTACGGCTATGCTGGGATAGCTTTTGCCATCTTTGAGGAGGACGTTATAGCGTGGCTGGAACTGTTTGATGAGTTGATTTTCGAGGAGGAGCGCTTCAGCTTCTGTCTTGACAACGGTGTAGTGGATGTCGTGGATCTTGGACACGAGGATGGCTGTCTTGCGTGAGTCATGCTCACGGTTAAAGTAGCTGCTCACGCGTCGTTTCAGGTTCTTTGCTTTACCTACATAAATTACTGTCCCATGTTCGTCGAAGTATTGGTAACTTCCAGGCGACTCCGGGAGGCGTTGCAGTATGCTCCTAATATGTTCCTCGCGCGTACTCATTTTAGATTTTCAGCAGAGTTGTTATGTCTACGTCTTCGGGGAATACGGCTCGTCCGTGTAGGCCTTCGATGGTCAGCTCGATAATAAAGTTGATGAACGTCAGCTTCGGGTTGAATTGTTGGACGAGGTTGTATGCTGCAAGCATCGACCCGCCAGTAGCAAGAAGGTCGTCGTGAAGAAGGACTACGTCTTTATCTGTTATGGCGTCCGTGTGGATCTCAATAGTGTCCTTGCCATACTCTTTCATGTAGCTCTCTTTACGTGTCTCTGCAGGGAGCTTTCCAGGTTTGCGCGCCATGACGAATCCAGCGCCCAGTTTGTATGCGAGGGCGGCGCCGACAACGAAACCGCGGCTTTCGATACCGACGACTTTTGTGATGCCTTTGTTCTTGTACATCTCATAAAGTTCGTTGACCATAATGCGAAGGCATTTTGGATGTTTGTAGAGCGTGCTGACGTCCTTGAATTGGATGCCTGGGATGGGAAAGTCGGGAACGTTCCGCAGGTGCTTGAGGAGATATTCGTTGTTCATTTTCTTGTGTAATGTTTTGTGGATTTTATATTTAAAGGTAGAAGTGTTTCACGTGGAACGTATTTATGTCGCCATAGAATGACGATGGTAGAGACGGGACGTTAGCGCCCGAGAAGCACGAGAAGAACGTTGATGTCGGACGGCGAGACGCCTGGGATGCGCGAGGCCTGGGCAAGCGTATCGGGGTCGTGAGCGACCAACTTTTGACGCCCTTCGGTTGAGATGGATTGGAGCGTAGAATAATCGAAACGGCCTCGTATGCGGATGTTCTCCAGTCGGTGCATCTTCTCGGCTTGTTCTACCTCACGCATGATATAACCCTTGTACTTGATTTGAATCTCCGCTTCTTCGACAATCTCGTTGTGACGATCTGTGATGGAGTGGAGCGCTTCGCGGAGTTGGGGTAGGGTGGAAGAAAGGTTCTCAAAGCTGATTTGAGGACGCCCTAATAGTTCCATGAGTTTGCAACCGCGGGTGAGTGGTGCTGTGGCAAGTCGCTCCAGCAAGCCGTTGACGTCGCTCATCTTGACCGAATAATTCTCGGCAAATCGAGTAATTCTTTCGATTTCCTCTTTCTTTTTGAGGTAATGGTTGAGGCGCTCTGTCGTGGCTACACCCATGCGATGGCCTATCTCAGTCAGCCGTTCGTCTGCATTGTCCTGACGGAGAAGGATGCGGTACTCTGCGCGCGAAGTGAACATACGGTAAGGCTCATCGACTCCTTTGCAGACCAAATCGTCGATGAGTACGCCGATATATGCCTGGTCGCGTTGTAGTACGAGTGGCTCCTGTCCCGTACAGCCCCTTGCGGCGTTAATGCCTGCGATGAGACCTTGTCCTGCAGCTTCCTCGTAGCCTGTAGTGCCATTGACTTGCCCTGCCAGATAGAGACCTTTGATGACGCGCGACTCCAGAGAGTGATGGAGCTGTGTCGGGTCGAAGAAATCGTATTCGATGGCGTAGCCTGGACGGAAAATCTCGAGGTTGCGGAATGCAGGGATGAGCTTCAGGGCTTCAATTTGCACGTCGATAGGGAGTGACGAGGAGAACCCGTTGAGGTAATATTCATTTGTGTTTGTGCCTTCGGGTTCGAGAAAGAGTTGATGCTGATCTTTGTCGGGGAAGGTGATGAGTTTCGTCTCAATGCTGGGGCAGTAACGTGGGCCAATGCTCTGAATCTGACCATTATAGAGTGGAGAGTCTGGCAGCCCTTCGCGAAGGCGTTCATGCACGGCCTCGTTGGTGTAGGTAATCCAGCAGGGGAGTGAAGATCCACTATCTGGGGCAGACGGATTTGCTACGTAGGATGGGTCTATGTATGAAAACCTTCTTCCTTCGGTATCACCTGGCTGTTCGGTCATGAGAGAGAAATCAACAGAGCGGGCATCGATACGGACGGGTGTGCCCGTCTTCATGCGTGCGACGCGGATTCCGTGTTGGGCTATGCTCTCGGCCAGTTCTAGTGAAGGGGGGTCTGCACAGCGGCCACCAGGGAGCTGTACGCGGCCTATGTGCATAAGGCCGTTGAGGAATGTGCCGGCAGTTAGGATGATGCTTTTGGCGCGGAAGGTCATGCCGAGGTAGGTCTCTACGCCGACAGCGGTTTTGGTGACACCGTCGCTACATACAGAACCGGCTTCCGCAATAGGGCTTTGTGCATCAGGGCAGGCTTTAGTACTGGGCCTCTGAGCCGCAAGAGTATCTTCTACGATGAGGCGGCGCACCTGGTCCTGCCAGATATGCAGGTTGGGGGTGTTCTCCAGCACTTCGCGCCATGCCCAGATGAACTTTCCGCGGTCGCATTGAGCGCGGGGGCTCCACATGGCTGGCCCTTTGGAACGATTGAGCATTCGGAATTGTATGGTAGTGGCATCCGTAACCTGTCCCATAGCGCCTCCGAGTGCATCTATCTCTCTGACTATCTGTCCTTTAGCAATTCCACCTACAGCGGGATTGCATGACATCTGTGCTATTTTGTTCATGTCCATCGTAATGAGAAGCGTACTTGCACCGATGCGCGCAGCAGCGTGAGCCGCCTCGCATCCTGCATGGCCGGCTCCTATCACGATGACGTCATAATACTTTTCCAAATTCTTCTTTATCTATTATCTAAAGTATTTCCCGACCACTGGTAAACTCCTCAGCGGTAGGTCTTTTTTGATGATATAGGCTACGAAAATGAGGATGAGCGCAGTGTTGATGGCAATCTGTGCCCATGATGGAGTTGTGTCTGGAATGTACTCCATCGCAACAAAGAGCACGGCTGTGAGTAGAACGTAGCAAGCAATCTCTTTCATTGGGTAGTTGATGGGATTCTTGAACTGCCCTACAATATAGCTCAGAACCATGGCCGTTCCGTATCCAGCCACCCCTCCCCAGGCACAAGCCCAGTAGCCATATTTGGGGATGAATAAGATGTTCACGGCCAGCAGCATCACGCAACCGATGGTGGAGAATATAGCACCGTATATGTTCTTATCAATCAGTTTGTACCAGAAGGAGAGGTTAAAGTACACGCCCATCATGATCTCTGCGGCCATGACGATAGGCACTACGCCCAGTCCCTCGCGATAGCCTGCGCCGAGGATATACTTCAGTATCGGCATATAACCGACAACGCAGAGAAATGACAACAGCGTGAATATCAGGAAATATTTCATCGCCGTGGCGTAGTATTCGTTTTTGTCGGCATCCTTAGCCTTGGCAAAGACGATAGGCTCGTAGGCATAACGGAAAGCCTGTGTGATCATGGCCATGATCATCGCAATCTTCACACTAGCGCCGTAGATGCCCAGCTGCACGTTGGCTTCTGCTTGGTCAGGATAGACCTTCGGAAAGACAATCTTATCGGCCACCTGATTGAGAATACCTGCCACGCCAAGGAAGAGCAGAGGCCACGAGTAGGAAAGCATGCGTCGCAGCAGACTGCAGTCGAAGTGCCATTGAATGCGTAGCAGGTCGGGGATGAAGAGCAGCGAGATAAAGCCCGTGCACAGCAGGTTGATAAGGAAGACGTAGAACACCGATGTCTTGCCCAATACGACAAAATACAGCACATTGAGGCCTATATTTGCGAATATGAACAGCAACTTGAGCGTGGCGAAGCGGATGGGGCGTTTCTGGAAGCGTAGGAAACTGAATGGAATTGCCTGCAAGGCGTCCATCGCCACGACAGCCGCCATCATCAGCAAGTAGTCGTGGTGTTCGGCATAACCGAGGTAGTCGGCAATCGGCGTGATAAAGCCGAAGATTAGTGCCAAGAAGATGGCAGTGAGCGTGCCTACGGTGGCAAACGCTGTCGTGAACACCGTGTCGGGCCATCGTCGTCCAGAGGTGGCTGACTGCGCATCGGGGCCATCGTTGGCAAAGCGAAATAGCGTTGTCTCCATGCCGAAGGTCAGCAGGACAAGGATGAGTGCCACATAGGCATAAATGTTAGTGCTCACGCCGTAGTCGCCACTCTCCTTAGGCATGTAGTGGGTGTACAGAGGTACGAGCCAATAGTTGAGGAATCGGCCTATGATGCTGCTGAGCCCGTAGATGGCCGTGTCCTTCATTAAAGCGTTCATTTTACTCATATCAGCCGCGAAGATACATTTTTTCTGCCGTTGGGCAAAGCAAATGGCGTTTTTTCTGAATTTCTGACTATTATTTGCTGATTTCAACGTCCTCGCAGTTCTGCCGGATGACTTGTGCGTGGCCGATGAATGTGTTCCCTTCGATGCGCACATGGGCGGCATCGGCAAGACGTATGCTGACGGGTCGGTCGCTCTGCAGGCGGTTGTTGCGGATGAGGATGTTCGTGTTCAGGCAGGGGGGTGTCTCGGGTGCTTCAGTCGACACCATGACGCATGACGCCACGTAGGAGGGTTCCGTGCCTGTGTGGCAGATCTCATTGTCCTCGATGACGACACGTTCTACGGGCCCAGCTTCGCGCCAACTGAGCTCTGCGCCCAATTTGATGGCAGAGAGCGTGCAACCGCTGATGTGGTTGCCGCGCACCTCTACGTCGCGAGCTTTCAGCAAGAAGGCACGCCCGTTGTGGTAGTCGACTCGATTGTTCAGGATTCGCACTTTAGGGAAGCGCGTCTGGTTGTACATCAGCGCCCCTGCAACCTCATGCTCTTGGATCGGCCTGTCGAGGTGTGCGATGACGCGCCAATCTTCAGCAGAAACCTCCGTGCTACGCACCACGTAGCGACCACGTTCCCGCATATTCTGCTCATCGATGAGAACCAAAGTGTCGCCTGCGAACGGATAGTCCAGCGACTGTGCGTGGAGGTCGGCACCTTCGATGCGGAGCTCAATAGCTGAGGCGTCAGCCTGTGGAAGCGCCTGGTAATAGTAGTTGTGGATATTAGTGCAATCGTCGCCGTTCCCGCAGAAATGTGAGTTCTGAATAGTCAGCGTTCCGCTGCACGAGGTGAAATGCGTGGCGTCGGTGCTGGTGGAGCTGTAGCGTCCAGGTTCGGGCTCTACGTTGAGATGGTCAATCATGATGTCCTCGCTGAGATGCCCTACTATGCCCATGCCAGGGAAACTGCTTAGCGTGACACCTTCCACGCGCACTCGGGCACTTTCCTTAATCATGATGCAAGGGCGGTAGTGACCGCCGTAGCGGATGATGCAGACGTCGTCGAGGGGAGGCTGCTGGCTGCTGTGAACGCGGAAGCGCCCTGGTTGCAGCAGTTCCGTCCTTCCCATCGGGAAGTAGTAGAAATGGTGTCGTTGCCTGCTGTAGAAGTAGTACCTCCCTTGCACGATGCTGTCGATGTGTGCGTAGAGTTGTGGGTCGAACTCCAGATCGTAGTGGTCTTCGCTCACGGCGACTACTCGCGCCTCAGTTGCCGCAGGTCGGCGATAAGTGATGCTCAGTCCCTTCAGCACGATATCCTGACAGCCGATGAACGAGAGGACCTGCATCCAGCCCGCTACCCGCAGTACGGCTCCGTGGGCCTCGATTGTAAGTCGGTGGCATCCCGTGAAGTCGAGTCCCGTGACGAACGGCCGTTGAGGCCGGAAGAGTTTCCATTGCACTTCAATGCCGCGTCCGTAGGCACCGCTGATGGCATGCCTTTCGATATCGACGGCCGTTGAGTCCTCCAACTCGTAGGTACCGGGCGGAAAGACGAGTGTCGTCCCGGCGTGTGCCCTGCAGTAGGCTGCCGCAGCACGTAACGCCGGGGCGTCGTTGATACCATCGTCGGGAGCAGCCCCAAAGTCAGCTACAGATACTACCGACTGACCTTGCGTGGTCAGCGCCAGTGCCAAGAGCAAGTGGAGTAGGACTAAGCGGCAGTTGAGCATGGGCGGTAGAAAGGGCTGTTGTCAAGTGGTCTCGAGAATCTTGCGGATGCCCTCGCGGATGCTGGTCAGACCGAAATCTTCGGGATGTATGTCCTGCGGTCGCAGCCAGAGTAGTTCGCCAGCGTCGTCGGCCGCGCGAGCCAATGAAGTATCGCTGACGTGGCACCGATAGAACATGTCGATCGTATGGACGTTGAACCCCGAGTAGAGGTACTGATTAGGCAGCGAGAACAGAAATTCGACGCGGTCGACGTCGAGGCCTGTCTCCTCCTTCACCTCGCGGCATACTCCTTGTTCGCTCGTCTCGAACATGTCGGAGAAGCCGCCAGGGAGGTCAAGCGTTCCACGTGCCGGTTCCTTGGCCCGCCGCACGCATAACCATTCGCCGCGCTCGTTCTGGATGAGCGCCACGGTAGCGGCCGACGGGTTGAAATAATAGACGAACCCGCAGTCGAGACAGCGCTTCGATTTCACGTTGTTCTCTACAAAGTGTTGCGAGCCGCATCTGGGGCAGAAACGGAATAGGTGTAAGGGGTGCATGACTTACTGAAGGACTTCATTGACGAGGTGGTCGGCATGCCCCCATTTGTCCATGAGCCAGAGCACGAAGCGGATGTCGACGCCGATGCAGCGAGTAAGGGCGCTGTCGAACGAGATGTCAGACGAGAGTGCATCCCAGTTGCCGTCGAAGGCCAGGCCGATGAGTTCGCCCTTGCCGTTGAACATCGGGCTACCGCTGTTGCCGCCTGTGATGTCGTTGGTCGTGAGGAAGCAGAGGGGCAGTTGGCGCGTCTTCTTGTCGACATAGCGCCCATAGTCGCCGCTCTTGAGCAGGGCCAGGATGTCGGCTTGCATCTGATAGTCGGGGTTGTCCTTACCCTTCTCGATTTTTTCGATGAGGCTGGGCATGGTGGTCAGGAAATCATGGTGCGTGCCGGCGTTCGTGTAGTCGCTGACGATGCCGAAGCTCATGCGCTGTGTGAAGTTGGCGTCGGAGTAGTGGGGCTGGTCCATCTCCATCTCGAGCACGGCCTGCGTCAGTAGGTTCTCGTTGTAGGCGATGGTGGGGGACGTCTTCTTGAGCGGTCCTGCGATGACGCGCTCCACCATCTCTTCGACCTGCTTGGCCAGCGCTACGGCGGGGTCGCTCTCGACGTACTGATGATAAGCCTTCTCGTCGGCCACAGCTTGTTCGAGCGAGTCGGCGAAATGCGCACTTGAACGCACGTTGGCGTTCACGAGTCCGTACCAGCTCTCGTAGGTCGTCAGCTTGCTGATCTTGAAGATGTCGTGAGCGAAAGCCTTGTAGTCGTTGTGGTATTTCTTGCGGATCTCGCCGTAGAAGCGGGGCAGATACTTCGAGCTGACCTGCGCGGCGTAGTTCTCGAGCAGTACGGCCATCGTCTCCTCGTCGACGCGAGCGTCGTAGTCTTTGTAGGCCGACTGCATGTATTCGTTCAGCGACCGACGGTAGTTGTGGTGGGCATTGGCGTACATACGGGCCAGCCGGCCGAAGTTGGTGATCTCGATGCCGCGGTAGAAGGTCTCGTTCATGAAGCCGTTGGCATAGCGTGCGTCGTGACGCGCCTTATAGTTCTTCTTGAGCGTCGGGAACATTTGTGAGAAGCGCTGCTTGAGGCTCTTGTCGGCTGAGAACCAGCGACGAATGTCTTGTTCCTTTTGCTCCTTTTGGCCGATGATGCCCAGTCGTTCCACGGCCTCGTTCATGCCCTGCGAGTTCTTCCAGTAGTTGCTGCTGCTGGCATATTTCGAAGCATATTTGATGCCTACGGCACGGTCCTGCCGCATCCATCGGTTCCATACTTCCTGCTTCTTGCCGCGCACCTGGATCATCGGGATGTTGGTCACGTTGACGCGCTCGTCTATACCATAGCTGCTGAGGTAGCGGCTGGTGCTACCCGGGTAGCCGATAGTCATGCAGTACGACCCTTGGTCGAAGCCGTCGAGGCTGACTTTAGCCCAGCGCTTGGGGTGCAGGGGCGTGTTGTCGGGGCTGTAGCTGGCGGGCTGTCCGTCCTTGTCGGCATAGACGCGGAAGACGCTGAAGTCTGCCGTCTGGCGCGGCCACATCCAATTGTCGGTGTCGCCGCCGAACTTGCCGAGCGACTGCGGTACGGTGAACACCAGTCGCACGTCGTCGAACTGGCGGTAGTAGTTCAGCAGATAGAGGCGTCCGCCCTCGAAGGCTTTTGCCTCGCAGACGATGCCTTTCTGCCCCTCGCCCTCGGCTTTCTTCTCAGCCTCGCTGGCTATCTTGCCAAGGATCTGACCGATTGTCTGGTTGTAGATGGTAGCCTTGCGGTCCTTGCCC
Source organism: Bacteroidaceae bacterium (assembly GCA_017429525.1). Taxonomy (GTDB): domain Bacteria; phylum Bacteroidota; class Bacteroidia; order Bacteroidales; family Bacteroidaceae; genus Physcousia. The sequence continues at coordinate 133,895 of JAFROT010000003.1, forward strand.
GCTTTCGTGGCCAGCGTCTTGTCGGCATAATTCTTCTCCATGAGTGCGTTCACCTGCTCGGTGACGTCCTCGCTGCGCTGCCATATTTTAATGTATAAGCCGTCTACGGGGCGCTCATCCTCACGTGTGCGAGCCACGAAGCCATTGCCCAGGATGTCGTCGTTGGTGGTCGATAGTTGCTGGATGGCGCGGAACCCGCAGTGGTGATTCGTGAAGAGCAGGCCGTCGCTCGAGACGATGACCCCCGAGCAGTAGTCGCCGAAGTCCACGACGCAGTCCTTCAGGCTGGTCCCGTCCTCGCCGTAGAGTTGAGCGTCCGTCAGTTGCAGACCCAGGCTGCGGGCCACGTCCATGGCTTTCTTGTCCGTGCGGCCCAGCAGCCACATGCCTTCGTCGGCCTGCATGCCCGTCATCGGCAGCAGCAGCAGAATCAGTAATGCAATCTTCCCTCGTAGTGTTCTTGTCAATAGTTTTAGCATCATATTTGTTAAGAGTTTGAATGGATTAATGGTCGCAAAGGTACAAGTTTTCGCTGATTGTCGAAAGGAAACATTCATTTTATTGTAAAAAAGGGGCATTTTCTTTTGCCCAGTCGGCAAAATAAACTAATTTTGCGGCATCTTACGTGAATTATGCCCGCTCAGGTCGCTTTTTCAGACAAATATTTATATTCATTTCAAAACAATTAATTATTATCATTTATGTGGTTATGTGATTCATCTATCGGAAGAAAAGTAGTCATGTCCGTGACGGGCTTGGCGCTGATTCTCTTCCTGACGTTCCATGCGTGCATGAACGTCGTAGCCCTGTTCAGTGCAGAAGGCTACAACATGATCTGCGAATTCCTCGGCGCCAACTGGTATGCCGTGGTCGCAACAGCTGGCTTGGCAGCACTGATGGCCCTGCACTTCGTTTTCGCCATCATCCTGACCATTCAAAACAAGAAAGCCCGTGGCACCGACGCTTACGCCGTCACCAACAAGCCCGAGAAGGTCGAGTGGTACAGCCAGAACATGTTCCTCCTGGGCTGCATCATCTTCCTGGGTCTGTGCCTGCACCTCTGGGACTTCTGGTACAACATGATGTTTGCCGAGCTCAAGGATCCCATGGCAGCCGTGACGTCGATTCCCTCGCCCACCGATGGCTTCGCCTGGATTGTCTACAACTTCCACGATCGCCCCGGGGCACCCGTCTTCGTGTGCCTCTACCTCATCTGGTTCTGCGCCATCTGGTTCCACATGAACCACGGCTTCTGGAGCGCTATCCAGACGCTGGGTTGGAGCGGCAAGATTTGGCACAACCGCTGGCAGTGCATCGGCTTCATCTGGTCGACCATCGTCATCCTGATGTTTGCCGTCGTAGTCCTCAAATTCGCGATCTGGGGCGACGCACCCATTTGCGGCTAACCTTTGAACCCCTAAACCTTAAAACCTCTTACAACTATGTCAGAACAAGTGAAAAAGATAAATAGCAAGATTCCCGAGGGCCCCGTTGCTGAGAAGTGGACCAACTACAAGGCGCACCAGCGTCTGGTCAACCCGAAGAACAAACTGAAGCTCGACGTCATCGTCGTAGGCACGGGTCTGGCAGGTGCCAGCGCCGCCGCCTCGCTCGGCGAGATGGGCTTCAACGTCCTCAACTTCTGCATCCAGGACTCGCCCCGTCGCGCACACTCCATCGCTGCTCAGGGCGGCATAAACGCAGCCAAGAACTATCAGAACGACGGCGACTCCGTCTATCGTCTGTTCTACGACACCGTGAAGGGTGGCGACTATCGTGCCCGTGAGGCCAACGTCTATCGTCTGGCTGAAGTCAGCAACAATATCATCGACCAATGCGTAGCACAGGGTGTTCCCTTCGCTCGCGAATATGGTGGCATGCTGGCCAACCGCTCCTTCGGTGGTGCTCAGGTCAGCCGTACCTTCTATGCCAAGGGTCAGACTGGACAGCAGCTGCTGCTCGGTGCCTACAGCTCCCTCAGCGCACAGGTGCAGGCCGGCAAGGTGAAGCTCTTCACCCGCTATGAGATGGAGGACGTGGTCATCGTCGACGGCCGTGCCCGCGGCATCATCGCCAAGAACCTCGTCACAGGTAAGCTCGAGCGCTTCTCGGCCAACGCCGTCGTCATCGCTACCGGCGGTTATGGCAACGCTTACTTCCTCTCCACTAACGCCATGGGCTGCAACTGCACGGCTGCCGTTCAGTGCTACCGCAAGGGCGCTTACATGGCCAACCCCTCCTACGTACAGATTCACCCCACCTGCATCCCCGTGCATGGCGACAAGCAGTCCAAGCTGACCCTGATGTCCGAGTCGCTGCGTAACGACGGCCGC
>JAFROT010000008.1 GCA_017429525.1 Bacteroidaceae bacterium
CAGGCTATCGATTCTTGATGGATTATTACGTAATGGTATCGTAAACGAAGAACCGCCGTATGCGGAACCGCACGTACGGTGGTGTGAGAGGTCGGAAAATGAAATAGGAGGAAAACTATTTCATTTTCCTCCTACTCGATTTTCGTTCATTCCCCTCTCTCTCTAAGAAAAATCGCAAATAAATCAGTCACTCAATCACTCGGCGCTGAGCACCAGTGGATTATGAGTGACTGATAGGGCGTAAGAAGCATGATTTAGTGATTGATTTTGCGCCAGAAATGGGGGCGGACGCAAAATTCAATGGTGATGATCGAGATCGTGCACTATTAAGCAACCCCTTCACAATAAGGCATCCCCCTTTACGCTACTGCATACATTCGGTTTTCCAACCAGTTGGAAAACTGATAGGTTCTATGTGCGATGAGTTTTCCAACCGGTTGGAAAACCGATAAGGTCCGTATGTATCCGGCTTTGCTACCGGTTGGAAAACCGATAAGGTCTGTATGAATTCGGCTTTGCTACCGGTTGGAAAACCGATAAGGTCTGTATGAATCCGGCTTTGCTGCCCTTTAGAAAACCGATAAGGTCTGTTTTGATGCGTAGAGGGTCATGGTAATCTAAAACCCTTCGAACATTGGGAGAAGGAGGTTCGTCCTATTGCCTTTCCCTTCTGGGACCAACGACTGTTCCGCCCTTGATAATAGGTGAAATCAATCACTAAAGTGACTCATTTGTCGGCGATAAGTCACTTTTAATTGATTGGCACTCAGTAGTGAGTGATTGAGTGATTGTTTTTTCGGGAAATAATGATAGGGTAGGGCTTTCACCTCTTCTGCTGGAAGAAGTTGCGCATGAGCGCGGCACATTCCTCTTCGAGCACGCCTGTGGTGACCTGCGTGCGGGGATGCAATGCCTCTGGGGCAAAGCGGCGGAAGCCTCGCTTGGGGTCTGCCGTACCGTAGACGAGGCGGCCGAGCTGACTCCATCCGATGGCTCCGGCACACATGACGCATGGCTCTACGGTGACGTATAACGTACAGTCGTTAAGGTACTTGCCGCCGAGGGCTGTGGCTGCTGCCGTAATGGCTTGCATCTCGGCGTGAGCGGTGACATCGGTGAGGCGTTCCGTGAGATTGTGGGCACGTGCGATGAGGCGTCCGTCGCTGACGACGACGGCGCCGACGGGGATCTCGTCCTCGGCTGCAGCGGCTTCGGCTTCGGTGAGTGCCACCCGCATCCAACGTAAATCTTCTTCCATCTCCTTTTCGTGTTTTTTGCGCTGCAAAGTTAGCAAACAGTAGCGTTTGTAGCAAGAAAACGGCCTAATAATCCATAAAAAGGTTTAAAAGGCCTCGTTTTTTGGATGAAAATGCTTACCTTTGCCGCTCACAGTTCAAAGAACTGAATTATCGTAAGTAAAAAGAGATTCAATATATGGGTAAAATCATTGCATTAGCGAATCAAAAAGGTGGGGTAGGCAAGACGACGACTTCGATGAACCTGGCGGCATCGCTTGCCACGCTGGAGAAGCGCGTCCTGCTCATTGATGCCGACCCGCAGGCGAATGCTTCCAGCGGCCTCGGCGTTGACGTCAAGACCGTAGAAACCAGTATCTACGACTGCCTCATCAATAACGTGGATGCGCGCGAGGCCATCTTCGAGACCGATGTGCCCGGACTGGACATCATTCCCAGCCACATCGACCTCGTAGGCGCTGAAATCGAGATGTTGGAACTTCCCAACCGCGAGACCGTAATGGCTCGTCTGCTGAAGCCCTTGCAGGGCGATTACGACTATATTCTCATCGACTGCTCGCCTTCGCTGGGGCTCATCACGGTAAATGCGCTCACCGCTGCCAACTCGGTCATCATCCCCGTGCAATGCGAGTACTTCGCACTCGAGGGTATCTCCAAGCTGCTGAATACCATCAAGATTATCAAGCAGAAGCTGAATCCGAAACTCGAGATTGAAGGTTTCCTGCTGACGATGTACGACTCGCGCCTCCGCCTGGCCAATCAGATCAAGGACGAGGTGCAACGCCACTTCCAGGAACTCGTGTTCCGTACGGTCATCAACCGAAATGTCCGCCTCTCGGAGGCTCCGTCGCACGGCTTGCCTGCCATCCTCTATGACGCTGACAGCGCCGGTGCCCGCAATCACCTGGAGTTGGCCAAGGAGATTATCGATAAGAACGAAAACGCTTAACACAAGACAATGGCTCCTCACAAGAAATATCCCGCATTAGGCCGCGGCCTCGATGCGCTCATCCAGACCGAAGAGGTGAAGACTGAAGGCTCGTCGAGCATCAGCGAGATTGAGCTGTCGCTCATCCATCCTAACCCCAACCAGCCTCGACGTGAGTTTGATGCCGATGCCCTCCAGGAACTGGCCGACAGCATCCGCGAGATTGGTATCATCCAGCCCATCACGCTTCGTCAGCTGGCCGACGGTACGTATGAGATCATTGCCGGCGAGCGTCGTTGGCGGGCTACGCAGATGGCTGGCCTCACGACTATTCCCGCCTATATCCGCACGGCCGACGACGAGAACGTCATGGAGATGGCGCTCATCGAGAACATCCAGCGCCAGGACCTCAACGCGCTGGAGATTGCGTTGGCCTACCAGCACCTGCTCGAGCAGTACGACCTGACGCAGGACAGACTCTCGGAACGCGTGGGCAAGAAGCGTGCTACGATCACCAACTACCTGCGTCTGCTGAAGTTGCCTGCTACCATTCAGGTCGCCCTGCAGAACCGTGAGATTGATATGGGGCATGCGCGTGCGCTACTCTCATTGGACAATCCCGCGCTGCAGCTGAAAGTCTTCAACCAGATTCAACACGAGCACCTGAGCGTGCGAAAGGTTGAAGAGCTGGTGAAGCGCCTCACGGAAGGCGAGACCGTCAATGTAGCCGGGCAGAAACTGCGCCCGCGCAAGGCTCAGCTCAGCCATGAGTACGCCCTTCTGCGTGACAGCCTGTCGAAGTGCTTCCAGACGAAGGTGCAGTTCACCTGCTCCGATAAGGGAAAGGGAAAGATCACCATCCCCTTCTCGGGCGAAGAGGAGCTGGAGCGCATCGTGGCGCTGCTCGACAAACTCAAACATTGAACGCGCGGGATGATCAGGGCTAAGCAGTACAGACGGATGATCGCGTTCGTGGTCACGATTCTGGCTTTCGTGCCAGCGTCGATGGCCTCGATAGGAATACGTGCCGATGTATTCGACTTAGTCGATGTCGGGCAAGCAGTTGTGGAGCTCGAGTCCGATACCCTCGATGAGTTCGCGATTACGCCTGACAGCGTACTCCTGAAGCGAGAGGCAGAGCCCGCTGCAACCCGGAAACTGAGCGCTCGCGACAGCGCTGCCGTCCAGCTGGCTGACAGCCTGGCCTCAAAGGCGATGAACTTTCTCGAGTCTCCGTTCAAGCCCGATCCAACGCGTGCGCTGTGGCTCGGACTGATTCTGCCGGGTGGCGGACAGATCTACAATCACAAGTATTGGAAACTGCCCATCATTTACGGCGGATTCCTCGGATGCGTGTATGCGCTCTCGTGGAACAACCAGATGCTGAGCGACTATTCGCAAGCCTACCTCGACATCATGGACAGCGACCCCAACACGAAGTCCTACGAGAAGATGCTCCCGCTGGGCTACGACATCAGCGGACGCGAGGAGCAGTTCAAGGAGATCTTCAAGAACCGCAAGAACTACTATCGCAAGTACCGCGACATGAGCATCCTGGCCTTCGTAGCCGTCTATGCGCTCTCGGTTATCGACGCTTATGTCGACGCCGAGCTCTCCAGCTTCGACATCTCCGAAGACCTCTCGCTGCACATGCAGCCAACCCTCATCAACACTCAGGTGGACCACGCCCACCACCGGCCGTCGCTCCGGGGCGGCGGGCAGGCCGTGGGGATGTCCCTGAGCATTAATTTCTGAACAGTAAACCCCATTCAAGCATGAAACATTGCCTATCTATTTTTACCCTCTCCGCGCTGCTTGCCTGCGCGCCCTTCAATGCCGTCTCCGCGCAAGAAGAATATGATGATGATGACGACGACGAGGACGAGATTGAAGTCTTTGACGAAGCGTTAGGCGAGGAGGAAGAAATCACGCTCCCCGAGGGGATGACCGCCGAGCTCGACAGCCTGCTGCGCGAGTGGAACAACAAGAGTTACCTCATCCCCGAAGGCGACTGCAACGAGAACGGTTTCAACCCCGAATTCGACAAGGAGACGTATATCCATCGGCTGTCACGTCTGCCGAATGTCATCGAGATGCCTTACAACGATGTCGTCCGCAGGATGATCGACACTTACACGGGTCGGTTGCGCCGCTCAGTGAGCATCATCCTCGGCGCGTCCAATTTCTACACGCCCATCTTCGAGGAGGCGCTCGAGGCCTATCAGCTGCCGCTCGAACTGAAGTACCTGCCTGTCATCGAGTCTGCGCTGAACCCGACAGCCGTCAGCCGCGCGGGTGCCGTGGGCCTTTGGCAGTTCATGATCACTACGGGCAAGCAGTATGGCCTGGAGGTCACCAGCCTTATCGACGAACGTCGTGACCCGATCAAAGCCAGCTATGCGGCAGCCCACTACCTGAAGGATCTCTACGACATTTTCGGCGACTGGTCGCTTGCCATCGCTTCCTACAACTGCGGTCCCAACAACGTCCGCAAGGCCATTAGCCGTGCGGGCGGCGTGAAGGACTACTGGCAGATCTACCCCTATCTGCCTCAGGAGACGCGCGGTTACGTTCCGGCTTTCATCGCGGCCAACTACGTCATGAACTATTACTGCGACCACAATATCTGCCCCGCAATGACTCAGCTGCCGGCCTCGACCGACACCGTCACCATCTCGCGCAATCTGCACATGGATCAGATCGTGGCTATGTGCAACGTCCCGGCTGAGGCCGTACGTGCATTGAATCCTCAGTACCGCACAGCCCTCATCCCCGGCGACAGCCACGCTTGCACGCTTCGCTTGCCTACGGCGGCGATGACAGCCTTCATCGAGGCTGGCGATAGCATCTACCGCTACCATGCCACTGAACTCCTGACCAGCCGCCGCGAGATTGAGGTGGCTCAGGCACAGCATCAGCCCGTTGTCAAAAGCAAGAGCAAGGGACGCCGTGGCAGGCGCGCATCGGCTCGCGGCGGTCGCTCGGCAACCGTGCGGCGTGGCGATACGCTCGGCGCTATCGCTCGGCGCAACGGAACGACGGTGGCCAAGCTGCGCCGGCTCAATGGCATCCGCGGCAATAAAATCCGTGCCGGACAGAAGCTGAAAGTGAAATAGCAGTGGCGCTTGTGATGAAGTAGAATCAGTCAATAAAGGTTTTGAGACTATGGACGAAGATGCCCTCCGGCAAGCACAGCAGGACGAAGAGATGGTGCAGGCGGCCTACGACCGTCTCATCGAGACTTATCTCGCTTCGCCCCATCGAAAGAAAGTAGACCTGATATCCAAGGCCTTTAATTTCGCCAAGCAGGCGCATAAAGGGGTGCGCCGTCTCTCGGGCGAACCTTATATCATGCATCCTCTGGCTGTCGCACAGATTGTCTGCGGCGAGATAGGGTTGGGCTCTACCAGTATCTGTGCAGCCCTCCTGCATGACGTCGTCGAGGACACCGACTACACGGTCGACGACCTCTCGAATATCTTCGGCGAGAAGATTGCGCAGATTGTCGACGGACTGACCAAGATCTCGGGCGGCATCTTCGGCGACAAGGCTTCAGCTCAGGCCGAGTCGTTCAAGAAACTGCTGCTCACGATGAGCGACGACATCCGCGTCATCCTCATCAAGATTTCCGACCGCCTGCACAACATGCGAACCCTTGGGTCGCAGCCTCCTCACAAACAGTATAAGATCGCGGGCGAGACGCTGTATATCTATGCCCCTTTGGCTCATCGTCTCGGCCTCAACTTGATCAAGGAGGAACTGGAGGATTTCAGCTTCCGCTATGAACATCCCGAGGCTCACGAGCAGATCTGCCAGCGCCTGGAGCAGATCCGTCCGCATCTTGACGAAGCTTTCCGCACGTTCATCCTTCCTATCCGTGAGAAGCTCGACAAGTTAGGCCTCCACTACGATATCAAGGCACGCATCAAACGGCCGTACAGCATCTGGACGAAGATGCAGAACAAGCATGTCAAGTTTGAGGAAATCTACGACATACTGGCCGTGCGCGTCATCTTCGATCCGCATACGCCTGAAAGCGAAATCAACGACTGCTTCCAGATTTATGCCGCCTGCACCAGTATTTATAAGGCCCATCCCGACCGCTTCCGCGACTGGCTTTCCAACCCCAAGTCCAATGGCTACCAGGCCCTTCATACGACGCTCATGAGCAAGCAGGGCCGCTGGATTGAGCTGCAGATCCGTTCGCGCCGAATGGATGATATGGCAGAGCGCGGTTTCGCCGCTCACTGGAAATACAAGGAGGGCGAGAAGGACTCTACGGCCAGCGAGACCGAACTCGACAAGTGGCTCTCGACCATCAAGGAAATCCTCGACGACCCACAGCCGTCGGCCATGGACTTCCTGTCGACCATCAAACTGAACCTCTATTCGTCTGAGATATTCGTGATTACGCCGAAAGGCGAGTTCAAGACGATGCCTGCCGGTTGCACGGCGCTCGATTTCGCCTTTTCCATTCATACGGTGCTTGGAACCCACTGCATCGGTGCTAAAGTCAATCATCAGCTCGTGCCCATCAACCATCGCCTGAACAGTGGCGATCAGGTCGAGATCCTCACCTCCAATGCCCTCCGCGTAGAACCGTCCTGGGTGAATTTCGTCACGACGGCCAAGGCCAAGAACAAAGTCGAAGCGATCCTCCGCCGTCAGAAGCGCGAGCAGCAAAAACATGGCGAGGAATTGCTCGAGGACTGGTGTATCCGTCATGAGATTGAGGAGAACAGCCTCGTCTTCGACCGCCTGTGTGCGCACCATAAGATGGAAACGCGTGAGGACCTGTTTGCTGCCATCGGCTCAGGGACGATTGTCCTCGATGAAGATGACCTTGCTGCCGTTCAGCGCGCTGCCGAAGGCCGTTCATCCTCAAAAGGTTGGACGCGACTCATCCCCTTCTATAAACGCCGGAAAAAAGCCGAGGTGCCAGCAGCGGCCACGATGCCCGAGGAAGCACTCGTCATCGACCGCAAGAAACCGCTGTATCTGAGCGAGGAGAACATCGGTCGCGTCAGCATGTGCCCGCATTGCCATCCTATACCCGGCGACGAGGTCTTGGGCTATTTCGACGATCAGAACCGCGTCATCGTCCACAAGCGCCAATGCTCTATTGCTGACAAGCTGAAGAACGTCGACGGCAACCACATCTTGGCCGTCTTTTGGGATACGCACAAGCAGATGAGTTTTGCGGCGACGCTCCACATGGAAGGCATTGACCGCGTGGGCATCATCAAGAGCCTTACCGACGTCATCACCGAGCAGTTAAACGTCAACGTCCATCGTCTGACCATAGCTGCCGACAACGGTATTTTCCAGGGCGACATCGAACTTGGCGTCCATGACACCGAGGACTTGGAGGTCATCATCAAGAATCTGCGCAAGATCGACGGAATCGAAGAGGTGACACGCATCAGCTGAAGGCGTGCCAGCCCTTTGCCTGCCTTATACAATCTCCTCCAACTCGCGCTTGATGGCTACGAGCTGTTCGCGCACGTTGGTGAGGCGCGTCAGCAAGTCGTTGGTGTTTCGGGCGCCTTCGCGGTTGCGCTGAATCAGTTCTCGCGCGGCTGCCAGCTTCATATTACGCACCCTCACAAGGTCGTTCACCAGTCGGACCTCCTCAATATCCTCTTTCGTGTACATGCGCGCGCCGTTGCCGCCCTTCTTGGGGCGGAGCGTCGGGAATTCCTTTTCCCAGTAGCGCAGCACCGAGGCCGGAAGCCCGAACATTTCAGACACTTCGGCGATGGAGAAGAATTTTTTCAAGTCCTTGTCAGTATTCAAAGCCATAGCATTCTTTTTGGTTTCTGGTCGCAAAGTTAAGCAATTTCTGTCGTAAAAGAACAATCTATTCTTAAATATTTTCATCCAATTCCAAAAAAAGTCGTATCTTTGTCCCCGAGAACTCACTTACCAATACGATAACGATTATGAAAAAGAGTTTCCTGACCATCGTCCTGACCCTCTGTGCCACTATGGCTTCAGCCGGTCGTATCGTAGTCGACAGCATCCATAGCACCATCCTCAGTGCTACGGTGAAGTACAATGTCTACTTGCCCTCAGGCTACGAGCGTTCGCAGGCTCAGTATCCTGTCATCTATCTCCTGCACGGGCTCACAGACACCTATACGGCCTGGGATCAGAAGGGCGGCGTCGGTGCCATCGCCGACGAAGTCATTGAGAGCGGCGAGGCTGTGCCCGCAGTCATCATCATGCCTAATGCCGGCGACCCTGACGTCAACAACGTCTGGAATGGCTATTTCAACATGCCGGGCTGGTCCTACGAGGATTTCTTTTTCAACGAACTGATGCTGACAGCCGAGAGCAAGTACCGCTGCATCAGCGACAAGGGGCATCGCGCTGTCATGGGCCTGTCGATGGGCGGTGGCGGCAGCATCGGCTATAGCCAGCGTCATCCCGACAAGTTCTCGTCGTGCTATGCCATGAGCCCCTGGCTCAACAGCGGCAGCGGACGCGAAGGCCCTAACGGTGAGAAAACCAAGATGTTCTATACGATGGAGGCCGTCCACGAGCACTCAGCTCTCACCTTTATGGACAATGCTGACGATGCCGTCAAGGAGCAGTTGCGCACGGTAGCTTGGTTCCTCGACTGCGGCGACGACGATGGCCTGTTGGGCGACACCTTCGAGTACTACAAGCGCCTGCGCTTCGCACGTATCAAGGCGGAGTTCCGCGTCCGCAATGGCGGCCACACATGGGAGTACTGGCGTGCAGCTCTGCGCACCTCTTTGCCTTTTGCTTCTCGCAATTTCACCAAATGATGCTTCCTTACACCGACCTCTTCATCGACTTTGACGATACGCTCTATGACACTCATGGCAACGCGAATATCGCGTTGCATGAGTTGTTCGAGGAGATGCAGTTGGGCCGATGGTTTGCCGACCCTGAAGTCTTCTATTTCGAGTACTGGCGTGCTAATATCGACCTCTGGTCGCGTTATTCGCGTGGCGAGATCACGCGTGACTACCTCATCCTCGAGCGCTTCCGCTATCCGCTCAGCTTCGGGCAAGGCCTGGAACCTACTGAGGCGCTCTGCCGCGAGGCGGGCGACCGCTTCCTCGAGCTGTGTGCCGACAAGCCGGGGCTGGTCAGCGGCGCACGCGAGTTGATGGACTACCTTCGCGGTCGGGGTTATCGGATGCACATGTGCAGCAACGGTTTCCACGAAGTGCAGTACCGCAAGCTCCGTGCCTGCGGACTCGACAAGTCGTTCGACACCGTCATCCTCAGCGAGGATGCCGGAGCCAACAAGCCTTCGACGGCCTACTTCGACTATGCCTTTGCCCAGTCACATGCCCAGCGGACGTCGACGCTCATGATTGGCGATAATTTCCAGACCGACATCCTCGGTGCCAAGCGCGCGGGGCTGGCCACTGCTTTCTTCAATCGGTTCCCCGAATATCCGGCCTCCGAGCCTGTTGACTATGAGGTTACGGATCTTCGCCAGCTCATGGACATCCTTTGATTTCATCCTCTTAAATATCCCCTTCGTGATGACTGAGAAAGAGAAAATGCTCTCTGGTGCCGTCTATTCGGCCGTTGACCCCGAACTGATTTGTGAACTCAATGCTGTCAAGGATCGGCTGCAAGCCTATAACGCCTTGCGCCCATCGGATCTCGATGCACGCCGTGCGATGCTGAACGAACTGCTGGGCTACGTGGCCGATGGTGCAGCCTTCATCAACCAGCCATTCTTCTGCGACTATGGCCGTCACATCCGCGTCGGTCGGCGGTTCTTTGCCAACTTCAACTTTACAGTTCTCGACGAAGCTTATGTCACGATAGGCGACGATTGCTTCATCGGTCCAAACGTGAGCATCTACACCGCCTGTCACAGCACCGACCCCGTAGAGCGCAACTCACGTCGTGAGTGGGCACGTCCGGTCACGATTGGTGATAACGTCTGGATTGGCGGGTCGGTGACGATCCTGCCTGGCGTCGCCATCGGCGACAACGTTACCATCGGAGCGGGTTCTGTTGTCGTTCACGACATCCCCTCGGGCGTTGTAGCCGTGGGCAATCCCTGTCGCGTGGTTCGAGAGGTCTGAGCTTTGGCTGCCAACATCTGTGTCGGCGAGCAAAAAGGGGGTGCGATGGAATGTCGAGATGCATTCTTGGCGGAGAAACGCTACGTAATCGTGAGCAAAAAAGGGTTTCGAAAGCCTTTTTCGCGTTCGCTGTGAATATTTTATTAAGGTTTGCGCGCGTGCGTGAACTTTTTTTTGTACCTTTGCGCCCGTTTTCAATAGATTGGGAATTTGAAATTGAGAAATGCAGTCTGTAATCGCAATCTCAAATTGCAAGTCTCACATCGCAAGTCTCAATTCTTAATCGTCAAATCGTCAAATTGTAAATATAAAAGATGCGCACAGCCAACGAAATCCGCGAGAGCTTCAAGCAGTTCTTCGCCGAGAAGGGACATACCATCGTACCCTCCGCTCCCATGGTCGTCAAAGACGATCCTACACTCATGTTCACCAACGCTGGTATGAACCAGTGGAAAGATATCATCCTCGGCACCAAGGATCCTGAGCCACGTCGTCGTGCTGACTCTCAGAAGTGCCTGCGCGTCAGTGGCAAGCACAACGATCTCGAGGAAGTGGGCCACGACACCTACCATCACACGATGTTCGAGATGCTTGGCAACTGGTCCTTCGGCGACTACTTCAAGGAAGGTGCCATTGATATGGCTTGGGAGTACCTGGTCGATGTCATCGGTCTCGACCCCAAGGACTTGTATGTTACCGTCTTCGAGGGCTCTCCTGAAGAGAATATCCCGCGTGACGATGAGGCTGCATCCTACTGGGCCAAGCACGTGCCAGCCGATCATATCATCAATGGCAACAAGCACGACAACTTCTGGGAGATGGGCGACACGGGTCCCTGCGGGCCCTGCTCCGAGATTCACCTCGACAGTCGCACACCCGAGGAGAAGGCTGCGGTTCCTGGCCGTGAACTCGTCAACAAGGACGACCCGCAGGTCATCGAGATCTGGAACATTGTGTTCATGCAGTTCGAGCGCAAGGCCGACGGTTCACTCGTGCCCCTGGGCATGAATGTCATCGACACCGGGATGGGCTTCGAGCGTCTCGTCCGCGCCCTGCAGGGTAAGCACTCCAACTACGATACCGACGTCTTCCAGCCCGTCATCCGCGCCATCGAACAGCTGTCGGGCAAGAAGTATGGCGAGGCAGAGGACGTGGATGTCGCCATGCGTGTCATCGCCGACCACATCCGTGCCGTGGCCTTCTCCATTGCCGACGGCCAGCTGCCCTCCAACGCCAAGGCCGGTTACGTCATCCGCCGCATCCTGCGCCGTGCTGTGCGCTATGCTTATACATTCCTCGGGCAGAAGCGTCCCTTCATGCATCTGCTGCTTCCGACGCTCACCGCTGAGATGGGCGAGGCCTATCCTGAGCTTGTCGCTCAGAAGGAACTGATTGACAAGGTGATGAAAGAGGAAGAAGAGAGCTTTCTCCGCACGCTCGAGACCGGCATTAAGCTCCTCGATCGCGTCATGAGCGAGACGAAGGCAGGCGGTCGCACCGAGATTGACGGCGTACAAGCGTTCACGCTCTTCGACACCTACGGATTCCCGCTCGACCTCACCGAACTCATCTGCCGCGAGAACGGCTTGACCGTCGATGAGGCCGGCTTCAACGTAGAGATGCAGAAGCAGAAGGAGCGTGCGCGTGGTGCAGCCAAGGTCGAGACCGACGACTGGGTAGACGTCTCTGCAATTGACGGTGCCGCCGTTGAGAGCAAGTTCGTCGGCTGGGATTACACCGAGCAAGAGTGCCGCATCCTACGCTATCGTAAGGTGGTGCAGAAGAAGCAGACCTACTACCAGATTGTCCTCGACAAGACGCCTTTCTACGCTGAGATGGGCGGTCAAGTCGGCGATCAGGGCGTGCTCGTCAGCGAGTTCGAGACCATCGACATCATTGACACGAAGAGCGAGAACGGTCTCACCGTCCATATCGTCAAGCGTCTGCCTGAGCATCCCGAAGCCAACTTCATGGCTTGCGTTGATACCGAAAAGCGTCATGCCAGCGAGGCCAACCACAGCGCCACTCACCTGCTCGATCAGGCTTTGCGCGAGGTGTTGGGAACGCATGTCGAGCAGAAAGGCTCGCTCGTCTCGCCCGAAGGACTTCGCTTCGATTTCAGCCATTTCCAGAAGGTCTCGGCCGAGGAACTGCGTCAGGTGGAACGCATCGTCAACCAGCGCATCCGCGAGAATATACCCTTGCAGGACCACCGCGATGTACCCATCGAGCAGGCCAAAGAACTCGGCGCTATTGCCCTCTTCGGCGAGAAATATGGCGACCGTGTGCGCGTCGTGCAGTTCGGCCAGTCGGTAGAGTTCTGTGGCGGCTGCCACGTCAAGGCTACCGGGCAGATCAGCATGTTCAAGATTGTTGCCGAGAGCAGCGTCGCTGCCGGCATTCGTCGTATCGAGGCCATCACAGGTGCTAAAGTCGAGGAGGCTTTGTACCAACTGCAGGACACGATGGAGGCCATGCGCCAGATGTTCAACGGAGCTCCTGACCTCAAGGGAGCTATCGAGCGTCTTATCAGCGAGAACGCAGGCATGAAGAAGCAAGCCGAGGAGTTCCTCCACGAGAAGGCACAAGCTTACAAACAGGAACTGCTGCGTCAGGCCGTTGAGCGTGAAGGCATCCGCGTCATTTCGGGCAAGACCATTCTGCCGCCCGATGCCGTCAAGGATATAGCCTTCCAGCTTCGTGCTGAGGTCGAGAACGCCCTTGTCTGCATTGGTAGCGTCAACGATGGCAAGCCTATGCTCACCTGTGCCGCTTCCGACAGTCTTGTCCAGGAGCATGGCGTCAACGTCGGCAAGGTCATTCGCGAGGCAGCCAAGCTGATGCAGGGCGGAGGTGGCGGTCAGCCCCACTTCGCTACGGCTGGCGGTAAGAATGTTGATGGCCTCAGTGCTGCCGTCGATAAGTTCATTGAACTCGCCCTGGCGTAAACAGCCGCTGTGAGATAAGAAGCGAGAGGGTAGGGAGTAGAGATGAGCTGTGCTAAGCTCTCTCTTATCTCTACGCTCTCTTTTTTCTTTTTCTACCTATCCGTTTCTACCTATCCGTGCGGCAAAGCGAAGAACCTTCCGACTCTCAGCTTCCGACTCTCAGCTTCCGACCTTCCGCTCGAACTCTGCTTGCTTCTTGAAGTGTCAAGCGTCACCCTTCGGGATGCCGAGCGCGCTCTGCGAAAAACTTTCAACCCTCAACTCTCAACTCTCCAACCCTCAACTCTCAACTCTCCAACTTTCAACTCTCAACTCTCCACTCTCCACGCTCAACGTCTATTCCTCTCTCCATGATTTGCTGTTCCCGCGTCTGTGTAGCGGTTGCGGGCAGCGTTTGGCGCTCGACGAGCGTTACATCTGTGGTGAGTGCTCCGTTCAGCTGCCGTTTGAAACCGGGCACGACTGGACCAGCAATCGGCGCATGCATCAGTGGGCCGACCACATGTGCCTCGAACGCATAGGTGCGCTGATGCGCTACGAGCATGATAATGTAGCAGCGGGCATCATCCGTTCCCTCAAGTACAACCGTCGCTTCGAGCTCGGCCGTTGGATGGGACGGATGGCTGTGGAGCATCTTGCCGATAGCGGTCTCTTCGCGGGCGTCGACGTGCTGCTGCCTTTGCCCTTGACACGTGCGCGGTTTCGTTTCCGAGGGTTCAATCAGGCCGAGTATATCGCCCGTGGGATGGCAGAGGTGCTCGGAGTGCCAGTGCTGACGCGCACGCTGCGGCGTGTGGTCGAGCGCGAGTCGCAGACGCACTTCACCCACGACCAGCGTCTCCTGAACGCCCGTCATGTATTCGAACTCCAGGAAGCCGATGGGCTTGAAGGTCGCCACGTCATGCTCGTGGACGACGTGATGACCACGGGTACTACCCTCTTGGGCGCCCTCGAGGTGGTGGAGCAGATGCCCCGCGTGCGCATCTCCTGCTTCGCTTGGGCCTGGGTGATGCTCTCCGGGGCCTCGATGGCACGCTCACGTGCGGGCGAACATACTTAAAAAAGCATAAAATACGGCTTTTTTCATCTCTTCGCTTGAAATCTTCAGACATAAATCGCTCAACTTTAAGCGAAAATGCTTATCTTTGCGCGGTTTTTTGAGTTGATACGCTTGAAACCATTGTAGCTTAGGCTGCAAAAGTATTTATTTCCATTATTGATGCAATAACATTTTTGACGCAAGATCGCAGAAAATCGTAAATTGTAAATCGTTAAATCGTAAATTTCTAAGATGAACGTAATCACAAAGACAGTCCAGCTACCCGATGGTCGCGAGATCTCCATCGAGACTGGCAAGCTTGCCAAGCAAGCCGACGGAGCCGTCATGCTCCGCATGGGTAATACGATGCTCCTGGCCACTGTATGTGCCGCCAAGGATGCCGTACCCGGAACTGATTTCATGCCCCTTCAAGTAGAATATCGCGAGAAATATTCGGCTGCCGGACGTTTCCCCGGTGGCTTCACGAAGCGCGAAGGTAAGGCCAATGATGACGAGATTCTCACTTGTCGCCTCGTCGACCGTGCGCTCCGTCCCCTTTTCCCCAGCAACTATCACGCTGAGGTCTATGTGAATGTCAACCTCTACAGCGCCGACGGCGTCGACATGCCCGACGCTCTTGCTGGCTTCGCTGCCAGCGCAGCCCTCAGCTGTTCTGACATACCCTTCGAAGGTCCTATCTCCGAGGTCCGCGTCATCCGTCTGAACGGCGAGTACATCGTGGATCCCACCTTCGAGCAGATGAAGGATGCCGATATGGATATCATGGTCGGTGCCACCGAGGAGAACATCATGATGGTGGAAGGCGAGATGAAGGAAGTCAGCGAGCAGGATCTGCTCCAGGCCCTGAAGGTCGCCCACGAAGCTATCAAACCTATGTGCCGCCTGCAGAAGGAGCTCAGCAAGGAGCTCGGCAAGGACGTCAAGCGCGAATACTGCCACGAGGTCAACGACGAAGAGCTGCGCGAGCAGGTCAATAAGGAGTGCTACCAGCCTGCCTACGACATCACCAAGCAGGCCCTCGAGAAGCAGGCCCGTGCCGAGGCCTTCGAGAAGATTCGCGAGGACTTCAAGGTTCGCTACGCCGAGGCTCACGCCGACATGGACGCTGCCGAACTCGAAGAGAAGAACGCCCTTGTGGACCGCTACTACCACGACGTGGAGCGCGACGCCATGCGCCGCTGTATCCTCGACGAAGGCATCCGCCTCGACGGCCGCGGCACCACCGACATCCGCCCCATCTGGTGCGAAGTCAGCCCCCTGCCCGGTCCTCACGGAAGCGCCATCTTCACGCGCGGCGAGACTCAGTCGCTCTCGACCGTCACCCTCGGCACGAAGCTCGATGAGAAGCTCGTGGACGACGTCCTCGACCGTTCCTACATGCGCTTCCTCCTCCACTACAACTTCCCGCCCTTCTCCACTGGCGAGGCCAAGGCTCAGCGTGGCGTAGGCCGCCGCGAGATTGGTCACGGCCACCTCGCATGGCGCGCACTGAAGGGTCAGATTCCTGCCGACTATCCCTACACCGTCCGCGTCGTCAGCGACATCCTAGAGAGCAACGGTTCCAGCTCTATGGCTACCGTTTGCGCAGGTACGCTTGCCCTCATGGACGCTGGTGTGCCCATCAAGAAGCCCGTCAGCGGTATCGCCATGGGGCTGATCAAGAACCCCGGTGAGGAGAAATATGCTGTTCTGAGCGACATCCTCGGCGACGAGGACCACCTCGGCGATATGGACTTCAAGACCACTGGTACGAAGGATGGTCTCACCGCCACTCAGATGGATATCAAGTGCGACGGCCTGAGCTACGAGATTCTCGAGAAGGCCCTCATGCAGGCTAAGCAGGCCCGCGAGCACATCCTCGGCAAGATCCTCGAGTGTATGCCCGAGCCTCGTCCCGAGCTGAAGCCCCACGTACCCCGCATCGAGCAGATTATCATCCCGAAGGAGTTCATCGGTGCTGTCATCGGCCCTGGCGGCAAGATCATCCAGGGTATGCAGGAGGACACTGGTGCCACCATCACCATCGACGAAGAGGATGGCGTCGGCAAGGTGCAGGTCAGCGGTCCCAATGCCGAGAGCATCAGCGCTGCCCTGGCCAAGATTCGTGCCATCGTCGCCGTGCCCGAGGTGGGCGAGGTCTACGAAGGAACCGTCCGCAGCATCATGCCTTACGGCTGCTTTGTAGAGTTCATGCCGGGCAAGGACGGCCTGCTGCACATCTCCGAGATCGATTGGAAGCGCCTCGAGACCGTCGAGGAGGCTGGCATCAAGGAGGGCGACAAGATGACCGTCAAGCTCCTCGACATCGACCCGAAGACCGGCAAGTTCAAGCTCTCACGTCGCGCCCTGCTGCCGAAGCCCGAAGGCTACGTAGAGCGTCCGCCCCGCCAGCGCCGCGAGCGTCCTGAGCGTGGTGAGCACGGAGGCGAACATCGTCCCCGCCGCGAAGAATAATCCGCAATAGTTTTTGTAGCAGATATAGTCGAGAGGATGAACTTCACGCTTCATCCTCTCGTTTTTTTAGAAGCCCCTGAACATTAAATCCTATAATCCTTCAATCCTCAAATCTTTAAATCCTAAAGTCATGTTGTTGCGCCATTCTCTCCTTGCCTCCTTCCTGCTGTGCGCCGTTAGCGCCTTAGCGCAGGACTTTTCCGCCTACTTGACTCCCGCTCGCGGTTTCACCGAGGTGACCGATATGAGCGGCCTGACGGGCACTCCCACTGATTGCTACATCCTCACTTCGGCTGAGGAAGCAGGGCTCATCGTAGGCATCGGAGCCTTCGAAGCCAAGCCCGACTGGGCAAGCGACCAGACCAAAGCCCTGCGCTACAAGGCGGCCGACGTCGACCCCGTGCTCGACCTTTCCAACTTTTTCACCATCGAGAAGAGCGACACCTACGTCGGTCTGCGCAACCTGGCCTACTGCGCCGACCTCTTCCAGACGCACGATAACGCAGGCTTCATGTACGTCAACACGTTCACGGACAAGCAGCTCGACGAATGGAGTTGGCTCACGCCCACCTTCGCCGACGGCTATTGGCTTTTTGAGAGCGGCAAGTACCCCATTTCGAGCGGCAACTGGGCAAGCGGATTCCTCGGACCATGGAACAAAAGCGTGGCTGCAGGCGAACCCCTGGCCCTCAACCGCCAGAACACCGACGACGATGCTGCAGGCCACTTCCGCCTGTGGCGCATCGCCCGTACCGACCTCATGGCCTTGCACGAGGCTGCACACCGTCAGCAGCTCCTTCAGGCCTCTGCTTCCAGTCCCGTCGATGCCACTTGGCTCATCACTAACCCCTCGTTCGAGGCCGGCGAGACGGGGTGGACGCTCGTCGGCAAAGACCCCAACGGCAACGACGAGTTCACGGCCCGCGACTATGGGATGACGGGCAAGGAAGGCGGCTACCTGATGAACGCCTACCAGTGGTGGGCTCCACAACTCGCCGTTACGCAGACACTTGACCTTCCCAGCGGCGTTTACTGCCTCTCGGGACAGCTCTGCACGTGGGAGGGGCGTACAGCCTTCCTCACGGCCAACGGCACCTCTGCCACCATTGTCGGCCAGAACGACGCCACGGGCATCCCCGTCGCAATAGATTTCAGTGTTGGCGCAGGCGATAAACTCACCATCACGGCGGGCAGCACAGGCCAGTGGTGGACAGAAGGACACGAGGGCGAGACACAGACCTTCTTCAAGGTCGACGACCTGCGCCTGACCTGTAAGACTTTGTTCCTCAATGGCGCAGCCCTGCCCCTGCCTAACGACAACGCTACAGCCCTGCAGCCCGACCAGTGGTACTACTTCGACGCCGACTACCGCACCACCTACCGCCTCGCGGGCACGCTCAATGGTCTCGTCTATGCGACCGAGGGCGACAAACCCCTCGCCGACATCGTCACTGCCCCCGCTGAGCGCGAGATGACGCTGGCGCGCGGACGCCATTATTTCAAAGCCTCGCAGGGCGGCACCACCCTCGTCATCACCAAGGCACGCACGATGAAGGCGTTTGAGTTCACAGCCGCCGCCTTGAACGTCGACGGACTGCCCAACAAGGTCTTAACGTTTACCCTCAACGAGGACGGCCCAGGCAGCGACGGCACGAAGAAGATAAGCCAGTACTTGGCCGCCAAGGGCTACGACCTCATCGGCTGCAGCGAGGACTTCAACTACCATGGCTCACTCATTTCCTCTCTGCAGGACAACTATAGCTGGGGGAAGGAACGTGCCACTCTGAGTGCTGACGGTTTGAGCATCGACATGCTGATAAACGGTTTCCGTTTCGACACCGATGGCCTTAATCTCTTGTGGAAGAACAGCACCTGCGCTGCTTCCAACGAGAGCTGGACGCAGTGGGAAAGCATGGAAGCCACCGACGGCAACCAGTACGTCCGCAAGGGCTACCGCCACTACGATCTCAAGCTGGCCGACGGCTCTGCCATCGACGTCTTCATCCTCCACATGGACGCGGGCGACACCAAAGCCACAGCTTCACGCGAGTCGCAATGGCGACAGCTCGCCGAGGCTGTTAATGCCACCGACTCCTCTCGGCCCAAACTCATCCTGGGCGACACCAACAGCCGCTGGACACGTGAGGACATTGCAGCCAACTTCACCGCGCGGCTCAGCAAGAGCCTCACCGCCACCGACGTATGGGTCGAGCTCTGCCGCAACGGACAGCAACCCACCACCGACATGAATGACCTCACCGACCAGAGCGACCCCCTCAACTACGCCGCCTACGAGATTGTCGACAAGATCATCTACGTCAACCCCTGGGTGGGCGACACCCCCCAGCTCGTGCCGCAGAGCTTCCGTATTGAGCAGGATTACACCTACGATAGCGTCGACCACGACGGCAATACCGCCGCCCTGGGCGACCACCGCCCCGTCGTCGTCACCTTTAAGCTCCTCAAGAGTGGCGCCCTCATCGGCGACGTCAATCGCGACGATGCCGTCACCATCGCCGACGTCACCGCCCTCGTCAACCTCATCCTCGGCCAGGATGCCGACGGCCACTACGATCGTCCTGCAGCCGATGTCAACGGCGACGGTGCCATCACCATCGCCGACGTCACCGCCCTCGTCAACCTCATCCTCGGCCAGAACTGAGCGCTCTGACAATCTGAAGCCTTGACGCTTCTTTGACTCGTCAAGAAAGCCGTTCTCGTTTTCGTAAAAAATCGCTCTTTAAAAAGAACGAAAAAAGGCGCCGCAGCTTAGCTACGACGCCTTTGAAGTGTGTAAGTGAGAACCATCTCGGTTGCTGTGATGAATTCAGTCCATCCGACTCCAGCACATCGATTAGCGTCAATGCCCGAAGACGAGGTGCGAGCCATCGGGGTCGGCATCGACGAGGATGGCCTGGTCGCGGCTGACGGAGCCTGAGAGGATGGCACGCGAGAGGTCGTTCAGGAGCAGGCGCTGGATGGCGCGCTTGACGGGGCGTGCGCCGAACTCGGGATCGTAGCCCTCGCGAGTGAGGAGGTCGAGGGCCGCATCCGTGAGGGTGAGGGTGATGCCGTTCTCAGCAAGCATCTTCTGCACGGCTGCTACCTGCAGCTGCACGACCTGACGGATCTCGGTCTGCGTGAGGGGCTCGAACATGATGGTCTCATCGATACGGTTGAGGAACTCAGGCCGGATGGTGCGCTTGAGCAACTCGAGGACCGTGCGCTTTGTCTCCTCTATGACAGCCTCACGACGGCGTGAGGGTGCAGGATTCTCGGCAGCAGAACCATTGAGGGCGCTGCTCGTGTCGGGAGCATCGAGCTTGGCGAACTGCTCGCGAATATAATCCGAACCGAGGTTGGAGGTCAGGATGATGATCGTATTCTTGAAATTGACGGTACGACCTTTGTTGTCGGTCAGTCGGCCATCGTCGAGCACCTGCAGGAGCGTGTTGAAGACATCGGGGTGCGCCTTCTCGATCTCATCGAAGAGGACGACGGAGTAAGGCTTGCGTCGCACGGCCTCGGTGAGCTGTCCGCCCTCGTCGTAACCTACGTATCCTGGAGGGGCACCGATGAGGCGGCTGACGCTGTGCTTCTCCTGATACTCCGACATGTCGATACGGGTCATCATGCTCTCGTCGTCGAAGAGGAATTCAGCGAGCGCCTTGGCCAGTTCGGTTTTGCCGACGCCCGTGGTGCCGAGGAAGATGAATGAGCCGATAGGCCGCTTTGGGTCCTGCAGGCCAGCGCGGCTGCGGCGCACGGCATCGGCCACGGCGCGTATGGCCTCGTCCTGACCGATAACACGTCGGTGGAGCTCCTCCTCGAGGTGAAGGAGTTTCTCGCGCTCGGACTGTAGCATCTTGGAGACGGGAATGCCCGTCCAACGGCTGACGACCTCGGCAATATCATCGGCTGTCACTTCCTCCTTGACCATGGCCTCCGTGCCCTGAGCCGAACGCAGCTGCTCCTGGATTCTCTGGATATCCGCCTCGAGGCTCTGGAGACGTCCATAGCGAATCTCGGCCACACGGGCGAAGTCGCCTTCGCGCTCAGCGCGGTCGGCCTCGAACTTGAGCTGTTCCATCTGCTGCTTGTCGGCCTGTATCTTGGCGAGGAGCCCTTTCTCGCCCTCCCACTTGGCGCGCATCTGCTGCTCTTGCTCGCGGAGGTCGGCAATCTGCTTGTTGAGGTCCTGGAGCTTGGTAGCTGCAACAGAGTCGCTGCCCGCCGAACTTTCGGCCTCGCGCTTGATGGCTTCGCGCTCAATCTCGAGCTGCTTGAGTCGGCGGGTGATCTCGTCCAACTCCTCAGGTACGCTGTCGCGCTCCATGCGGAGCTTGGCGGCAGCCTCGTCCATCAGGTCGATGGCTTTATCCGGGAGAAAGCGGTCGGTGATATAACGATGTGATAGCTCGACGGCCGCGATGATGGCGTCGTCTTGGATACGTACACGGTGGTGGTTCTCGTAGCGCTCCTTCAGGCCGCGGAGGATGCTGATGCTCTCGAGCGTGCCAGGCTCGTCGACCATCACGCTCTGGAAGCGTCGCTCAAGGGCCTTATCCTTCTCGAAGTACTTCTGATACTCGTCGAGAGTCGTAGCGCCAATCGCACGCAGTTCGCCTCGTGCGAGGGCAGGCTTCAGGATGTTGGCTGCGTCCATTGCCCCTTCGCTCTTGCCGGCGCCGACGAGGGTGTGGATCTCATCGATGAGGAGGATGATCCGTCCGTCGGACTTCGTCACTTCGTTGATGACACTTTTGAGTCGCTCCTCAAACTCACCCTTGTACTTGGCACCCGCGATGAGCGCACCCATATCGAGCGAGAAGAGCTGTTTCTCGCGCAGGTTCTCGGGGACGTCGCCACGCAGGAGGCGGTGGGCGAGGCCCTCGACGATGGCCGTCTTACCCGTTCCC